>NZ_CP073720.1:0-580000 GCF_025137375.1 Dactylosporangium fulvum | reverse complement strand
CGGCTACCCGTCGTCGCCTTGGTAGGCCATCACCCCACCAACAAGCTGATAGGCCGCGAGCCCATCCCAAGCCGAAAAACTTTCCACACCATGTGATGCCACACGACATGAATATTCGGTATTAGCCCCCGTTTCCGAGGGTTATCCCAAAGCCTGGGGCAGGTTACTCACGTGTTACTCACCCGTTCGCCGCTCGAGTACCCCGAAGGGCCTTTCCGCTCGACTTGCATGTGTTAAGCACGCCGCCAGCGTTCGTCCTGAGCCAGGATCAAACTCTCCAACAAAAACTTGTCGGTGAATCAATCACCCGGCAACAAACATGTTGTCACCAAAGGAATCCCAGACACGACCATCCACAAAAGGACAGACCGTGCCACGGGGTATAACTTCAATTGGCACTGGCTTAACAAGCACCCTGTTGAGTTCTCAAACAACCAACACACACCGCCGAACCTCACCGTTTCCGGCTCAGCCCGCCCGGGGCATTTCAAACCTTACTTGATTCGGTCGACTTCGCAAAATCGGCGATCCTCGCGGATCAATTTGCATCGCCCGAACTTCCCCACACAGACGTACACCTAAATCAGTGAAGTCTTTGTCGGGAGGCCCTGCAAGTCGGCCGGCGATCGCTTAGCGACCCATCCGCCCGGTTCCCTGCTGGCCGTGTAACTCTACTCGGTCGTTATCACCCCGTCAACTCCGTGTCTCCGGAGTTTTCGGCGTGTCCCGCCCGTCGCTCGGCACGGAACATTACAGCAGCCCCGTGCCGCCACCAAATCGGCGCCAGAGGCTGCCAGCGCAGGGCCAGCCGAATGGATCGGGCACAGGCAATGCCCTGATAGAACGCGGCCGCGAACCGGATGGCCGTGTCGTCCCGCCCATGACCGCCTCGCACCGCGAGCCGATGCGGAATGGCTTGAGCGCGACGCCGGACGGGTCGAGCGACGTGATGACGGAGGCTCGCGACGCGCAGCAGGAATGACCGTCAGGCTCCCTGGGCGGGCGGATCCTCGGCGTCGATCAGCCGGCGGCGCTCCTCGACGGTCTCCGTGACCGACTCCGGCGCCGCGCCGGCAGCAAGCGCCGCTTCCCGCAGCGCGGCGAACTCCGCCTCGATGAGGCGGGCGAGCTGATCGCGCTGCTCCGGTGACAGTTCATCGGCCATATCACCTCGAGGCTAACAGCCTTCACGCACCTGGGGTGCGGAGTTCAGCGCCCCAGGTGGCACAGGGCCGACCAATGTTCGCCGGTGACGTTCCACCCGGGCGGCAGGTGCGGCGGCACGGCCCGGTGCGGGTCGCGGGTCCACTGCCGGACGGCGTGCACCGCCGCGGCCGGGTCGAGTCCCTCGTCGACGAGCTTGGTGTGCAGCATGAACATCATCGCCGACGCGGCCGGTGCGGGCACCGGGCGCAGCCAGCCGACGACCCCGGTCATGCCGGCGTCGAGGAACGCCGCCGCGAGTGCCTCCGTGCCCGGTTGCCCGGCGCTGTCCGCGGGGAGGACGACCAGTCCGCCCGAACCGGCGTCACGGATCTCCTCCGGGGTGAGGCGGGACGGTCCGGCGAGCTGGAGGCTGTCGGTGATGCCGCAGCCCAGGTGCAGCAGCGAGGTGCCGGGCAGCCGGGCGAGCACGTCGGCGGCGGTGCCGGGGCCGTCGATCTGTTCCACCGTGTGGCCGAGGCCGATCGAGTGGGGGTGGAAGATCCGGCGTAGCACCATCGCCTCGACGGTGGCGGTGTCGCGGTCGCCCAGCGGGTTCGCGACGAAGACCACGGCGTCGGTGACGGCCGGTGGTCTGCGCCCGGTGAGCGTCACCACCTGCCGCCCCGACGACACGAACGACACCACGAGCTCCGGCGCGGTTGCCTCGGCCCACAGGAGGCGGTCGGGCACGTCGGCCGCGGCGACGAGCAGCCGCCGTGGGCCGTCGCCGACGGCGGCCAGCACGGTGCCGACGACTGCCGCCGGGTCCGGCGTGCCCAGGTCGCGCAGGCCGTCGGCGGTGACCAGCAGGACCCCGGCGCGACCTTGCGGGTCGCCGATCGGGTGCTGGTGGACCAGGGCATCGGCGCCGACAGCTCGTACTGCCGCCGCGACCTCGTCGACCGAGGCCACCGGCCCTTCCGCGGCCGCCGCTTCCAGCACCGCGAACGCTTCGGCGGCCCGCCCCTGCGCGAGGAGCACGCCGGCGCCTCGGCGGGCGGCCGGATCGCGTCGTGCGGCGTCGACCGCCACGGCGAGCACCTGCCGCCACGGGTAGTGCTCGGGCACCGCGTCGATCCGCTCCGCCAGTGTCTCGGCGGCGGCACCGCACCGTGACCTGGGTGCTGTCGCGGCCCGGCACAACGCGCGGAGTGCCGCCGCGACCGGGTCGCCGGGAAGGGCTCGGGCCCGGACGGCGAACCGGTCCGCGACGTCGGTGAGGCCGTGGCCGAGCGGATCGGACGGGTCCAGGAACGCGCCGAGGGCGCCGATGACCGTGGCCGCCGCGGGATGCTCGGCGGGCAGGCACTCGGCGGCGGTGACGAGCTCCTCGATCCCGGCCGCCGGGGCGCCGTCGAGCTCGTCCTCCGCCCAGCCGCCGCGGTCGAGGCGAGCGCGCAGTCGGAGCGCGACGGCCAGCACGAACCGGTCGAGGCCGGCGACGGCAGGTGCCGGGCGGCCGCCGCCGTGGACAACGGTCGTCGCCATCGCCACGAACTCGTCGACGAGGTCGGGTGCCGGTGCCGGGGTGCTGGGCTCCAGCAGCGCGGAGACCGCCAGGTGCACGGCGCTGGAGTCCTCGGGTGGTTGCCCGCCGGGGATGCCACGGACCAGGTGCGTCACCACGTCGAGCAGGGCGAACCGCAGCGCGTCGACGTCCACGCCGGGCGGTTCCGGCGCGTGCTGTCCCGGCGGCGGCTCGGGTGCCTCGTCCGCCGGCTCCTCGGTGCTGTGGACGACGGTGACCGGCTGGTCGAGCGGATCCATCCGGGCGAACGCGTCGATGTCGAAGAGGCTGTGCTGCGGCACTGCGCCGGGGGCGGTAGTGATTCCGTCCCCGCCGCCGGCGGCCCGGATGGACTCGTGCGTCTGCTGGAGCTTCGTCGCGAGCGTTGCCACACGCACGATGTCGAGGCCCGCACCGTGGGTCCCGTACCACTCCTGCAGCGTCTCGGCGAGGGCGAGCAGCGTCTCGACGCCCCGGGAAATCTCGCCGCTGATACCTCCGGCGAGCACCAGACGCAGTTCGGCAACGGCCCGGTCGGCATGGGCCTTCCCCGGCAGCGGTGCCGGGGAAGGCATGAGGCTCACCAGGTCGGCGGGCGACCGGGGCCCGGCCACGGCGCGGCTGAGGCTGAGCTGCGCGATCATGATCCGGGCTGACGCGACGCCGGCGGGTGGCAGTTCCGCGGTGAGTGCCTCCTCCAGCAGCATGACGGCGGCCTCCCGGTCGGTGTCCGGGCCGCCGTGTGCGAGGTGCCGGCTGCCGCGGTGCAGACCGAGGTCGTACGCGACCAAGCGGCGCCACGGGTCGTCGGGCTGCATGAGGTCGCGCGCCTCGGTCAGCGCCGCGATGGCGCCGTCGAGGTCGGTCTCGCCGGTCGGCTGGCCTAGTCCGGTCCGCCAGTAACGGCTGGCGTGGGCCTGGGCCACTTCCAGCAGCGGCCGGCAGCGTGCCGGTCCGGTGAGTCCGGCCAGCCGCGCGCGCAGCCTCTCGATGGTGTCGTCCGGCGTGTTCATCCGCATCGCCGGTCCCTCACTGTCCACCGTGGACGAATCCGGCCCATGCCACCACGCGGGCCGGGTCGGCTTCGGACAACTGACGGACGAGCGGGCGCGGCATCCCGGCCGGGGGTCGCCGGTCGGGGTCGAGCATCCAGAGCTGTGCGCGGCGCAGCGCGTCCCAGACCGGGCGCTGCTCGGCCATGCGGAAGTGGTGGAACATGTACATCAGCACGGAGGTGTCCCGGTCCGGGACGCTCCACTGGGTCGACAGCACCGAGCGGACCCCGGCGGCGAGGAATGCGGTGCCGAGGCTGAACGCCTCGTCGTAGCCGCGACCGGAGACGCCGGTCCGGCAGGCGGCGAGCACCACGAGGCCGATGGCCCGCTCCGGTGCCCGGGCCAGCACGGTCACCAGTTCCTCCGCGGTGAGCCGGTCGCCGTCGGCGTCGGTTGCCAGCAGCAGGTACGAGGTGGTGTCGGTGTCGGCCGGCTGGATCATGCCGTGGCAGGCCAGGTGCAGCATCGCGCCGGCTGCCGGTCGGGTGGTCGTCAGCCATTCGCGGACCTCGGCGGCGGTGCCGCGTCCGGACCGGCTGGGCGAGCCGTCGGCGCGGCGGCCGATGTATCTGGCTCCGGGATAGAAGGCCTGGTGTACGGCGTAGGCCTCGACGCGGGCGGCGGACAGTTCCGGTGCGCGGCCGCGGGTGTCGGGGTCGCCGACGACGAGTCCCACCGGCAGCACGGGCACCGGTGCGGCCGCCGCCGACCGGCAGAGCATCCGTGCGGATGCCGCCTGCGAGAACGCCGCCAGCTGCACCGCGTAGGTGCCGTCGCCGCGGCGGGCCGCCTGCCAGGGTACGCGGGCGAGGTTGCCCTGCGGTACGAGCACGATGCGCGGCAGGCGGTGCCTGGGCGCCGGTACCTCGGGGAGGTACCGCTCGACGAGCGGTCCGATGGCCGCGCGCCAGGCCCAGTCGCACAGGGTGTCGAGGCTGACCGTCATCGTGTCGGCGCTGACGTCCTGCGCGGCCAGGTCGCGGGTGGACATGCTGGCGAGCAGCCGCTCGACGTCGATGTCGTCGTCGAGGGCGAGGTTCGGCAGCGCCATGAGGCTCGGCGGGCCGTCGGCCGGGACCATGACCGCCCAGCCGGTCGCCGCTGTCGTGGCGGGCAGCAGGTAGACGAGCGCGTCGGCGTCGAGGCCGGCCAGCGCGGCACGGATCTCCGGCAGGTTCGGCGGGTCGAGCAGCCCGGCGGGACGGCCGCCGTCGGCGTCCGGTTCGGCCGACAGCGCGGCCAGCACGTCGGCGCGCAGGTCGGTCGGGATGTCGCCGGGCTTTCCCGCGGATCCGTTCGCCGCCAGCCGCCAGCGGGTGGCGAGGCCGCTCCGGCCGATCCGTTCCAGCCGGGCCGGCACGTCGAGGAACTCGGTCGCGGCGAAGAGGACGAGTGCACGGCCGGCGTCGAGCGCTTGGACGGCGGCGGCCGGATCGTTGTCCACCAGGCACGACCGGGCGATGTCGACCGCGCGGCCGGCCGCGTTCCGGGCGGCGACTGCGGCGGCTGCCGCGTCGCGCTGCAGCAGCGCGTCCCAGGCGTAGCGGCGCATGCCTTCCAGCGCGATGCGGCGGGACCCGGCGGGTCGGCCGCCGCGGCGGTGCACCCAGGCGAGCATGTCGTTGATCCGCGCCCAGTCCTTGTTCTCCGGGCCGCGGGCAAGGCGGCGGGCCTCGTCGAGCACTTCGGCCGCCTCGGTCAGGTCACCGACCCGGCCGGTCAGCTCGACGCGCTGGATCAGGCCCAGTGCCAGCGAGACGAGGACGAACACCCGCTGCGGGTCCTCGGGTTGCAGTTGCGCCGCCGAGCGGCGGAAGCTCGCCACGGCGGCGTCGATGCGGCCGGGGTCCGTCCCGTGGTCCCCGATGAGCTCGGCGGATCCGGTGAAGGTGTCGAAGAACGCCCGTTCGGCCACGGAGGCGCCGGGATCCTGCGGCCGGTTGCGCAGCGCGTCGAGCTGCTCGTCGGTGAGGCGAGCCTTGGGCAGCTCACCGTCCGCGTCGGGACGCATCGCGCCGGTCACCACGCCGGTGTTCTCCAGCGCGGAGCGCAGGTCACCGTCGGGCAGGTGTTGCGCCGAGGCCATGAGCCGTTCCTGCGCGGCCCACGCCGTGGCCATGTCCCCACGACGGTGTGCGGATACGAAACCGAAGGCGTGCTCGAGCATGTCGGCGTACACCCCCTCTCCGGGCGCGTTCGCCAACGTGGCCCGCATCGCCGCGATCTCCTCCGGTAACCGGCGCAGCGCCGCCTGATCACCGGCGTTGACGGCCTGCATGACATCCAGTCCGGTACGCAGCATGGCCCGGAGCTGGTCGAATTGCTTGCTGTCGCCGCCGTAGCCGACCGCCAGGGCCCCGAAGGCCTCGTCGAACTCGGCCAATGCGGCGCGGGTGTCGACGAGCGCACCATCGGCTGCGGTGCGCATGACCGCGAAGGTTCGGGCCACCGCCCGCAGCCAGGGCCACTCCGGCGCCGCGGGCGGGTGGCGATCGGCGAGGCCGAGCAGGTGGGCGAGGTGCCGTGCCCGCCGCGCGCCCGCGGACGAGCGTGAGCGCAGGGCCACCACGACCAGTGCGGCGGCGAGTGCGCCGGTCGTGGGCCGGTCGGCGGGGAGCCGGCGCAGGTCGGCTGCGGCGGCGTCGAAGTCGCCGCCGAGGCCTGTGGCCAGGGCGGCCACGATGGCGGCGCAGCGCGCAGTGGTCTCGGCGACCGTGTGTTCGTCCATCGCGCTCCTCCCGGGTGCGGGCTGGTTCAGTTGGTGGGGCGCGGGTCGACGATCTCGAGGGCCGCCGAGGTGATCCGGTCGATGACGGCCGGGTCGGCGAGCAGGGCGAGGACCCGCTCGCCGTCGCCGGGGGTGGTGCCGGGGGTGCGGTCCATGTCCTCGGCGCCGGTACCGCCGCTGAAGACCTGGACCACGACGGCGCGCACGGCGTCTCTCGGGTCCTCGCCGTTGGCGAGGCGGCGCTCGATCGCCCGTACCGCGGCCGCGGCCAGGTCGTGCAGGTGGGCGTCGTCGGTCTCGTGCCGTTCGGTCAGCGGGAGATGGTCCGTCTCGTCGCGATTGGGCTCCGGCTCGGAGCGCGGTGCCGACAGCACGGGGGCCTGCTTCCTGCCGAGTGGTCGCTCGACGAAGTTCGTGTACCAGGTACGGCTCTGCCGCATCGCGGTGAGGACGGTCTCGACGTCGGCCGCGATCGTGGTCTCGTCGCCGGTCAAATCGCCGGTGACGGTCGCGCGCAGGTCGGCCCAGGCGTTGAGCGGCCAGAGGCCGGCACCGGCCGCCACCGGCACGCCGACCCAGATGAGCAGTTCGACGGCGAGCCGGGTGAGCCAGGGATCGTCCCGCAGGGCGCGCGTCAGCCACTGGGGCAGCCGCGGGCGCTGCAGTGCGCCGCGCTCGCCGCGGCGGCGCCGGTGGGCGTCCACCGTCGCGGCGTTGATCCGCCGCGTGATCCAGCCCTCGAGGTTGAGGATGGGCACTTTCGCGTTGCGCAACAGGTCCTCCAGGACGGCCTCCACGTCGTCCTGGAACCGGTCCAGGCAGTCGGGGCGCAGCCCGGAGACGGAGGAGGCACAGATCGGATGTCCGCGCTTGATCTCGAAGCCGCGGGTGTGCCGCTCGAAGACGAGCTGCCACACGATGTCGTACGCACCGCCGGTGAGCCGTGCGTACTCGCTGCCGGTCACGTCGACCGCCCGGTCCGCGAGCACGCCGCGACGGGCCAGGTCCCGCACCAGATCCGCCGAACTGGGCACCCTGCAATTCCTTCCGCGTGATTTGACGCCCAGCCTGCCCCAGGGCACATGCGGCGGCAAAGAGCATTACGCAAAAGATCCCACCTCGGGAAGCCAAGCGAATGCGTTCGGCTCCATGGCATCGACCGGTCGGTGCGCGGGCCGGCTGATCGGGTATCGGCCGGCAGCCGTTGTCATTACCTACAAATCGGCGCCGATGCGTCCGGAGACCTACGCAGATCGACGAACGACGACTTCATTCCGGGAATGGGGTCGATAGTCTGGCACGTTGCTGCGACACCGGCCCGGCGCGCCGCGTCTAAAGAAGATCATCTGTGCCCCTACGTAGTTCGACACATGTGCCGGGTTCGCTGGATCGAGAGCCTGGCTGCGTACCTCTTTCGAGCGACGAGGGAGCAAGCCGATGACCGTTACGCGAGCGACAGCCGAGCCGGAGCCGGAACCGCCGTTCACGAACCTGGACCAGCTGGTGAACCACGTGTTGACCAGCGCTGTCGAGCCGGCCACCCGGCGCCTGCTGCACACCGCGTCCAACGGTGACCCCGCGCTGCTGCGCGCGCTGGTCATGAGCGGTCTTGCCGACGGCACCCTCACCTGGCAGGCCCGCCGCTGGCGCTGGGTGCCGGACCTGTCCCGGGCGAGCCGGATCTCGAGGCTCATCGAGAGCCGGGCGGCCGGGATGCCGCCGCAGCAGGTGGCGGCGCTGCGCATGATCGCTGCCGCCTGGGCGGAGCCGTTCGCGGCCGTCACCCAGATCCTCGGCGACCGGCCCGTGCCGGACGCGCCGGGCACGGCGGTCGGGCTGACGCGGCGGGAGCGGGAGATCCTCACCATGCTCGGCAACGGGCTCAACGCCCGTACGATCGCTCAGCGACTGTGCCTGTCGCAGCGGACCGTCGCCAAGCATCAGGAGCGGGTCTACCGCAAGCTCGGCACGTCGGACCGGCTCACCACCGTGCTGCGGGCGCAGCGGCTCGGTCTGCTCAAGCCGGCCGCGCCCACCCCCGGTGACGAGTCCTGACCGTCCGTACGCATCCCGCACGCAGTGGCCCGGGCGCCCCCACCGGTCGCCCGGGCCGCTGCGGTTTCTCTCCGAGGTCGCTACGAGATCTCGCTGGGGCGCGAGTCGCGGTCCAGGTCGAGGTCCACGACGACGGTCTCGGCGACCCGGCCGTTGAGATACACGGTGACCGGGCGGTTCTCCTTGTCCAGCAGGGTCAGCTGCGCCGTGGTGGCGCTCTCCATCGCGGACTTGACGCTCTCCACGACCGAGGTCAGGTGCTGGGCGTCGATGGCCCACTCGGACTGACCGATCAGGATGCGGTTGCGGCTCATTTCCGGATTCCTTTCTGGGGAAATTTCTGAGGGGAAGGCCGTCAGTCGACGGCCTCGACGGTGAACGAGAACGAGAAGTCCTGTGCTCGGCGCAGCGACCCGTCGGCCGGGTGCCGCCCCACGCCGAACCCCTCGTGGGCCAGCAGTGACGTGCGGTACAGCCCGATGCTCTTGCCGACCGCACCGAGCAGCAGCTTGTAGGCGACGTTGACGACGACCGCCCCGGCGCCGACGGCGGCGACGGCGATCGCCGCCTGCGGCGCGGCCAGGAACAGCCCGGCCAGTTGGGCGCCGGCGGCCTGGACCTCCTGGTCGACGAGTTCCTGCCGCATGAGGTCGCTCAGGGCCAGGCTGTCCTTCGTGTCGCGGGAGACGAAGACGGCGACGTCCAGGAAGTCCGTGGCCGGGCCGAGGTAGACCAGCAGGTTGTCCAGCGGCAGCCGGTAGTCGTCGCGGACGTTGGAGAACCGGGCGGTCTGTGCCGTGTACACCGGGGTGGTCGGCCGGGCGGCCTCCGGCGGCGTCCCGCCGGTGGTGACCACGGCGTCGACTCGGATGTCGGCGCCGAGGAGTGCCCGGTTGCGGTGCACGACGAGTTCGCCGAGGCGCACCGCGACCCGCCGCGGTGCGGCGCCGCGCGGCGTGAACAGCCGCACCGACCGCTCCGGCCGGTCATCGATCTCGAACACCACCTCCTCGGCTTTCGGCGCGGGCACGGGTGTCACGTCGAAGTCGATGAACCGCACGGTGTAGCGCACCGGCGGCCCGCCGACGGGGGCGAAGTCGCGGACGCCCCCGACCGATATCTGACGGACAAGCTGCTCCAGCGCCGACTTGTCCGCGGTGCCGCGGCGAGCATGGATGCCGTCCTGATCGAGCACCCCGAAGTTCTGCGGGGTGTCGACGACGAGGACGAGCAGGCTCTCCGGGCGGGCGTCGGTGAGGTCCACCCCTGCGGGCCATTCCAGGGCCACACCGTCGAGCGTGCCGAGCACCTCGTCGTAGCCGAGGACGTACTGCTGACCCGGCTCGAGCCGGACCCCGGCGGGGCTGAACCTGGTCAGCAGCGTGATGCGCCCGCCGATGCCGATGTCGACCAGCGACGCGTAGAGCGGACGGTTGCCGTCGTTGCGGACCCGGACGAACACCCGTTCGCCGGTGTGCAGCACGTCGCCGAAGGCGGGCAGCGGCTGTTCGGTGCCGTCGACCACCCGCCCCCACTCCACGGTGACCGGGTCCTCGAGCTTGAAGCGGGGGTCGTCGCGCAGTTCCCGCAGCAGCGCCGCGCGGGCGAGCCGGACCAGGTCGCCCCGGACGAGGGTGGCCTGGTGGATGCCGGCGGGGCGGGGCGGGTGCAGCGGGCCGACCCGGTCGCGGACCGTCATGCCGCCGTCGGCGTCGATCGTGACCTCCGCGACCGCCGGCTCGTCGGGCTCCGCCGGCCGCAGCAGGGCCGTCGGACCGAGCTGGCTGAGCAGGTCGGCGGTGCGCGGGTCGTCCGCGGGGATCGAGACCGGCACCTTGGGCGCCATCGTTCGGGTGCGGAACGCCCGTGCGCCGACCGGTACCTCCGTCCAGCCGTCGTGCAGGGTGGCCTGGGCGTACGCGGCCATCGTGCCGAGGCGGTCCACCACGGCCGTGCCCACCGCCGACGCCTGGTCGGCCTCCGCCGCGCCCGGCGGCATGATGGTGAACTCGTCGCTGACCTGGACGCCCAGCAGCGGCGCGACCTCCAGGGTCACCCGCTCCGGGTTGGCGCCGCCGACGACCCGCAGCGCACCGACGGCGTCCTCCACCTCGACGTCGAAGAGCAGCCGCGACGACGGCCCTTCCGCCTCCGGTCGCTGCTCGGGCGTGAGGGCGAGCACCGAGCGGCGCACCCGGTCCATCAGCGCCGCCCAGGTCACCGGCAGGTCCCCGGCCTCGGTCAGGGCTTTGGTGAACGCCTCGGTGAACATGCCCATCCGGGCGCCGGTCGCGGTCGTGTACTCGAAGGCGGACTGCTCGGGCGCGCAGGCGACCATCCGTACCGCGTGGTCGTTGCCGAGCGGCCGCCACAGGTCCCGGCGCGAACCGCTGCGCAGTTGGCCGGTCACGTGGTCGTCGAGCCACTCGAACGGGTAGTGCAGTGCTTTGACCTGGTAGTCCGGCTTGCGTGACATGTGGGCCGAGTGGCAGCAGTCGAGCATCACCGCCACGTTGTGCGTCTTCTCGGTCAGCCGGCCCAGCAGCATGGACAGTTCCACGGCGGTGATCCCGCGGAAGTCGCCCTCGACCGACTTGTCCAGGTCGGTCGGCACGATGAACTGCACCGGCGGGCGGCCCCGCGCGGCCCGGGTCGGCAGCGATCGGCCGCCGTGACCGCTGTAGTAGACGAAGACTGAGTCGTCCGGCCCGGCCTGGGCGATCAGTTGCTCGTACGCCTCGTAGATTCCGGCGCGTGTGGCGTCCGCGGCGACGCACCTGGTGATCGTGAAATCGCGCTTGCCCAGCACCTCGGCGATCGCCGCCACGTCGTGCTCAACACCGGAAAGGCCATTCGTCTGCGAGCCGATCAACAACGCTTTCCGTGGCATGTCGCCCCCTGAAGGTGGATCGAGCATTTCCACGTCGGACGGTATTGGCCGCGGCGGCGGACGTCACTAGGCGATCGCTACGTTCATTCGCGTATTGCCGAGAACGGGAGCATGCGCTGAGGCCCCCTCCTACGAATCGCCGAACAACTGCAACCGATGGGCCGCCGCAATCGCCTTGTTCCGGTTATCGACTCCGAGTTTTCTCAGGATATTGGAGACGTGGACGCCGGCGGTCCGCTCGCTCATGCCCAGGGCCGCGCCGATGCCGCGATTGGTCAGGCCGTCGCAGAGCAACTGGAAGACCTCGACCTCCCGCGGGGTGAGGTCGAACGGCGCCCGAGGCTTGGGCACGGCCGGGACATCCGACGTGTGCTCGCCGGTCAGGTCCAGGCCGTGGCGGTGCGCCGTGCCCTCGACCGCTCCGGTGAGCGGCTGCGCGCCGAGATCACCCGCCAGCCGGTGCGCCTCCCGGGCACCGTCGGCCGCGTCCGCCTTCCGGTCGTCGCGGACCGCCGCCTCGGCCCGGCGCCAGTGGGCGTAGGCGGCCTGATACGGCCGTCGCAACTGCTGCCACGCCTGCGCCACCGCCGCCCACTGCGCGGCGCCGTCCCGGTCCGCTGCCCGGGCCAGCTCGGCACGGCACTGCTCGCGCCAGGCATGGGGCTCGGTGCCCGCTTCCGGCTCGGCGACGCCGTCGATCAGGTGCCCGAGATCCGCGAGGTGCCCGTCCGCACTCGCCGCACCGCCAGCGGCACGGCGCAATGCCTCGTCGGCGGCGGCCCACAGGCCGGTGGCGCACAGCCGCAGCAGCGACAGCGTGTGCTGCGTGCCGCGGACGGCGGCGAGCCCCTCCTGCACCGCCCGACGGGCCGCGGCCGGGTCTGCGCGCCAGAGGGCCAGCTCCGCACGGCAGGCGGCCAGCGGGCTGAGGAAACGCGGGTCGGCGCCCGCCGCGTCGGTCAGCAGTGGTTCCAGCATCTCGTCGGCCTCGTCGAACCGGCCGCGCGCCACGAAGATCTCGGCCAGGGTCAGCCGCGCGTACCGCATCTCGCGGGGTGGGCGGTCCCGCACGTCGGCGCTGAGCAGTTGCTCCGCCTCGTCCCAGCGGCCGAGCATCACCAGGGCGGCGCTGGCGTTGTTCGCCAGCACCCGTGCGCCCTTCGTCCTGGGCAGGCGCAGGCTCTTGAGCCGGTCCAGTTCCTGGCGTGCCACGTCGATCGACTCGTCGAGCCGGCCGGCGTGTTCCAGCGCCACGGTGAGGTTGCCGTACGCCCGATGCAGGTCCTCGAGGTGGTCCACCTCTTTCGCGATCGCGACCGCCGAGCGGAGGTTCATCACGCCCTCGGGGTCGTCGAGCATGGTCTGCGCGACCCCGGCGGTGTTGAGGGCCCGTCCTTCCTCGGCCCGGGCGCCGGCCGACCGTGCGTGGCGGACCGCGCTGAGTGCCCGTTCCCGCCCGTCGACGTACTCACCGGCCCGGACCTCGGCGGTCGCCAGCGCGGCGATCACCCGCGCTTTCACGGCCGTCGGCGGCTGTTCGGGCAGCAGGGCGTCGGCCTCCCGGTATGCGTCGGTGGACGCGTCGATCTCGCCGGCCTCCCACAGGTAGCTGCCGAGACGCTCCAGCAGTTCGCCCCGGCGGACCGGCTGCGCCGCCCCGGCGACGTGCGCCAATGCCCGGTTGAGCAGTTCGAGTCCCGCATCGAGATCGCCGGCCCAGCGGGCGGCCTCCGCCGCCGTGGCCAGCAACCGGTCGAAGGGCATCCCGACCCGCCGCTCGGCGTCGCGGACCTTCGGCCACAGTTCGAGGACCCGCTGGTACTGGCGGTAGGCGACCCGGAAGGCACGGTTGCGCTCGGCCTCCCGGGCGGCCGTAGCCGCCGCGCTCATCGCCTCGGGCCAGTCCCTCGCCTCGTACCAGTGGTGCGCCAGGAGCGGGGTGAGTTCACCGGCGGGGCCCAGGTCCGGGTCGGCGATGAGTGCCTCGGCCAGCTTGCGGTGCAGTTCCCGCCGCACCCCGAGGCCGGTCTCGTCGTAGGCGACCTGGCGCAGCAGCGCGTGCCGGAACGCGTAGAGCCGTTCGAGCTTCTCGGCCCGCAGCATCTGGTACTCGACGCACTGTCGCAGCGCGTCGTCCAGCGAGCGCGGCTGCAACTCGGACACCGCGGCCAGCAGGTCGTAGCCGACCTCGCGCCCGGCGGCCGCGGCGGCCTGCATCGTGGCGGTCCCGCGCTCGTCGAGGACGTTGAGCCGTTCCCGCATCAGTTCGCGCAGCGAGTCCGGCAGCGGGACGTCGGCCGGGTCGCTCAGCTGCCGCCCGGCGAGCAGTTCCTCGGCGAAGAAGGCGTTGCCCGCGGTGAGCTCGTGGTACCGCTCGACGATCTCGGCGTCCACGTCGTGGCCGACCGTGGCGCGGAGGAACCGCCCGAACTCGTCGAGGTCGAACGGGGCGAGGTCGATGCGGTGCACCCGCCGGGCGAATGCCGGCTCGGCCATCCGCTTGCGTAAGGGGCTGCCGGTGGGCGCGTCGCTGGGCCGGAACGTGAGCACGAGCAGCAGCCGCTCGTCGGTCTGCGCCTGCACCAGGTAGGAGACGAGGTCCAGCGTCTCCGGGTCGGCCCAGTGCAGGTCTTCGAAGACGAGCACGGTGGGGGCGTGGCCGCCCAGGTGGTCGAGCATGCGCAGCACCGCGGCGAAGACGCGCATCTGGGCGTCGGGCTGCGCCACCGGCCCGGTGTCCGGCCCGGAGTCGACGCCGGGCAGGCCGGTGATGAGCCGGGTCAGGTCGGTGTACGCCGCTCCGCCGTACTTGGACAGGTACTGGCTGCCCCGCTCGCGGACCAGCCGGCGGATCGCGTCGACGAGCGGGGCGTACGGGATGCTGGTGCCGCCGAGGTTGACGCAGGATCCGGCCAGGACGTGGGCCTTGAGCTCCTGGGTGGCCGTGGCGGTGAACTCGCCGATGAGGCGGCTCTTGCCGACACCGGCTTCGGCGGCCACCACCACCGCGGCCGATCCGCCCGTGCCGCCGGCGGCGACGAGCCGGCCCCGGAGCAGTCGCAGCTCCCCCTGCCGTCCGATGAACGGGGCCGTCAGATCCACCGACATGCCGCCATCGTCTCGTGTCTCCCGGCGGCTGTCAGCCGTGGCCGGGCAGATCGATCCCTACCGGTGTCACAGGTCGGCCCGAAGCGGTGAAGTCCGGTGGCGAGACGGCCGGAGATGCCGGAGGAACCGGTGGTGTGGCTCAGCGACCGTCGTTGTCGACGGTACGGATCCGTTCGTCGACGATGGCGGCGAGGTTGCCGAGGTCGGCTCCGGCGGACAGGGCGGCGGCACGAGCGGCGGTCAGTTCGTCGGCGAACAGCTGGAGCAGCCGCCATCGGGTGTCCGCGGCGAGCGGTCCGATGCCGTCGTGGTCGACCGTCACCGTTGCCTCCAAGGTTCGTCGCAGTGCTGCGGGCCGGCGCGGCGGGCCGGTGGGCGTGCAGAAGGTCATGGCAGTGCCCCCGTCCGCAGCAGACGGTCCAGGACGACGGAGATGCCGTGGGTCTGGACCGCGGCGTGCACGGTGCGGAACCCGCCGCCGTACACGGGATCGGGGTTCGCATGGCATTGTTCGCGCAGCGCCCACGCCAGCTGGGTGCCGTTTCGCTTGAGCCAGGCGTAGGCGAACAGTTCGCACACCCCCTCCTCGATGACGTCGTCCACCGGCTCCCGCCCGCGCAGCGCCAGCCACGCGTGGCCGATCTCGTGGGCGACCACCCGACCGAAGTAGGTCGGCGGCATGCCTGCCACGACGCTGATGCCGATCACTCGGCGTCCCTCCCTTCCACCGATCACCTGTTCCGTGAGCCCGAGCAGGACGCCGGTCGTCAGCCCCGGGGTGGGCCCGGCCGTGGCGTGGACCTCCTCCGGGCTGACAACGCGGACCAACACCCGCTCGGGCAGCTCCAGCCCGATGTCCGCCAGTTGCCGCCGTACCGCCGGCAGGTGCAGCCGGGCTTCCGGCTGGGTCTCCACGGCGCCCACGAGGCAGCGCGGGCAGCGCATCGTCCCGCCGATGAACGGCCGCCACCCGGGCGGCGCCTGGGTCGCGTGCGTGTGGGCGCAGAACATGCACCGGGCCCCGACCGGGTGCACGGCGCAGGTGACCTCGCCCCACAGCGACACCCGCATGCCGCCCACCGGCCGGCGGCCGCAGATCGTGCACACCGCGGCCGGCGCGGCTATCGCCTGACCCATTTTCCGGTGCCCTTGTCGCGGATCCAGCCGGTCGTCGCGGACCCTGCGGTTCGCTGTGCCGGCACCGGTGCCGGCGTGCCGCCGGTGGCCACCGGCCGGCCGGTGAGCCGGCCCTGCAGGTACCAACCCCATTCCTGCATCGTCGGTCGGCGGTCGCGATCGTCGTCCAGCGCCAGCCGCAGGAGCCGGCGACCGTCCGCGTCGAGCTGGGCGTCGGCCCGGCGCGGGTCCCGGGTCGTCGAGATCTGCTCGCCGGTGGCGAAGCAGCGCAGGACGAACAGGCCGAACTTGTACCGGTCGGTGTACATCGTCAGCCACCGCTCCGGTGCCTCCCAGTCGGGCGCGTTGAGCTGCTGCACCACCGCGGCCGAGCCGCTCTTGCGGATCGCGTCGCAGTCGACCAGCATCACCGTCGGATGCTCGCCGAGCCGGAACACCTCGTTGCGGGCGTTGAGGTCGCCGTAGACGAGATTGTTGCGGTGCAACAGGTGCAGCGCCGCCGCCAGGTCGCGGCAGAGGCCCAGGCGTTCCTGCGGTTCGGGCACCGGCATCCCGACCCGGCCGGCCCGTTCCGGCGGCACCATCAGGTTCTGTACCTCGCGGGGGCCGGTCTGCCGCGTCCCGGTGCCGGGCAGGATCCTGGTGTGCATGAAGGAGGCCGGGATGAGCCGCATCAGGACTCCGTGCACCCGGCCGCCGTCCTCCACCACCCGCACCGGCCAGGCCGCGCACCGGTCCAGCCTGTCCCGGTGATCCCGGTCGAGGTTGTTGCGAAACCTGACGAGTCCGCGCAGGCCCTGCGCCGGGCTGTGCCCCGGGTTGTACTGCTTGTACACCAGCGGTCCCGGGGCGTCGGGCAGCTGGATTCCCGGGGCGGCGTACACGTGGGCCTGCCCGCCCTTGCCGATGAGCGGGCCGAGCTTGCCCAGTTGCCCGGCGGTGACGACCTCCATGTCGTCACACGACCCAGATCGCGACGGCCGTGCGGTCGTCGTCGTGGGAGCGGCGCGCGAAGTCGACCTGTGCGGCGAACTGGATGGGCGGTGGCGGCACCCGCCAGGACTCGGCGAGGAACTGCCCGACCGTGCCGGTGCCGTCCAGCAGCGGGTCGCCGACGCCGTCGCTCATGAGCACGAGTGCGTCGCCGCGCCGCAGCCACACGGTCCGCACCAGGACGGCGACGTCGGCGGACCGCAGCGGCAGTGCTTTGGTCGTTGTGCTCGCCACGGCGGCGTCGCTGTTCTTGACGTCCTGCAGGGGTTCCCAGCGGGTGCCTCCGCGCAGCACCCAGGCGGAGGAGTCGCCGATCGAGCCGATGTGCGCGAGCAGCACGTCGTCGCCGTGTTCCGGGTGCAGTTCCACCACCCCGAACAGCGCGGTCGCCGCCATGTGGACGGCCACCTCGCCGTAGGTCAACGCCGGCGGGTCGAGCAGCCGGCGGGCGAGGTCGACGATCCCTTGGCTCAGGTCGACCATGAGGCCGCCCCAGTCCAGGTCCGCCGGTGGTTTCAGGGCCAGGCCCGTGGCCGTGAGGTCGGCTCCCGTCCGGCAGACGAGGGCCGCCGCCTTGTGTGACAGCCTGCTGTTCGAGACGCCGTCGGACACGGCCAGGACGAGGTGCCGGCCGTCCTCGGTGCACCGGAAGGCGTATTCGTCCTGCCGCACGGTGCCGTTGTAGCGGTGTGCCAGGCCGCGCACGCTGGCGGCGCGCAGTTCCACCTCGGGCCCGCCGGGCTCGCCGGCGATGACGACGCCGTCGAGCACAGTGTCGCGCCGGTCCCATTCGGCCGGGCCGGGCCGCGGCCGCACCTTCAGCGCCGCGTTTCCCGGATCTCCGACGCGGTACGGCGTGAACGCACCCTGCCATGATGGAGCCTCGGCCGGCGGGGTGGGACGAGGTCGCGGGACCGTCGACGCCACGTGCTCCTGCACGATCGCCCGCGCCGCGATCACGGGATCCTCCGGCTCCTGCCGGTCCCGGCCGAAGCTGCCGTCCGCCGAGTAACGCAGCACACCGGACCAGCGGTGGCCGTCGAAGTGGTTGATCGGCATGACAACGATCTTCGGATGCCGGACCGTCAGTGCGCGGAACTCGACCTCCCACTCGTCGCCCGCGACCGGTGGCGCGTCGGTGAAGATGAGCAGCAGCGGGTGAGCGACGGCCGCGCCGTCGGCGAGGAACTGCGCGGTGTCCTCGCGGATCCAGTGTTCGACCGTGTGGAACGCGGTCGCATAGGAACGCGGGCCGCCGACCGGGAGCACACCGTTGCCGAGGAGGTCGGCCTTCACACTGAGCAGGTAACGGGTCAGCTTGTCGCCGAACCCGCCGAGGGTCAGCCGCACACGTTTCGCCAGGTCCGGATCGGCCTTCAGGTCCTCCACGAACCGTTGGTAGAACGCGTTGACCGAGGCGGACTTCGGCCCGCCGGCCGGCCCGCCCAGGTCGACCAGCAGGTAGATGGGGAGGATCTTCTCGCTCATCAGACGAAGTCGTCCGGGTCGTACTGCTTGACGCCCGCCGGCAGGCTCGACTTCGACGGCAGGATCGTGCCGGTACCGCCGCTGGTGAGGCTGTAGCCGGACTGGATCATGCTGGAGATGAGGATCTCGGCCATGCCGGTGATCGCCTTGGCCGGGTCGTTGCCCGGCTCCATCATGTACAACGCCATCTTCTTGTTGCCGCTGGACGGGTGGATCAGCGAGCCCATGACCTTGAGGTCGGCCCGGTCGACACCGCACGGGATGAAGTTCGGGTATGCCTTGGCGGTGGTGAGGTCGGCGAACGCCCGGCGCCACGCCGCGTCGGAGTCGGTCGGCTCGCCGTCGCTGATGAACCACACCGCCGGGCGGTGCACCACGTAGCCGTCGCCCTTGAGCTGGGCGATGTTGGCCTCCATCTCGTGGCGCAGCGTGGTGAACGCCGCCGAGTAGCTGGTCCCGCCGCGCACCGACAGGCCGGGCAGGCTGAGGTTCGGGTCGAGCAGGTCGCACAGCGGCAGCCGGACCTGCGCGTCGTCGGAGAAGTCGATGAGGCCGAACCGCACCTTGTCGGACAGGATCGGGTTCTCGGCGAGGGCGTCGATGATCTGCGGCATGATGTCGTTGGCCGCGGCGAGCTTCCTGCCGTCCATCGACAGCGACACGTCGATCACGAGGTAGAACGGCAGGAGCTTCGCTCCGGAGTGGTCCATGGTCGGGCTTCCTCTCCCTTGGGTCCTTCGGGTCAGGACCCGGCGGTGGGTGCCGCCGGGTTGTGCAGGTGGTGGCCGTTGACCGGCATCTGGGCGGTGGGCTGCGTCGCCTGCTGGACGGCCGGCTGGACGGCCGGCTGGGCGGGGACGTGCACGGTCCGCGCTGTGCCCCGGCTGTGCTGCCGGTACCAGCGGTCCAGTTCCTCGTCGGTGCGCTGCTCGGCGATCTGTGCCCAGGTGTCGATCGCCTTGCGCGCGAGTTCCTCTTGCGTCTCGGCCAGCAGTTGGTTGGCCCGTTTGCCGCGGGCGACCTGGTGCTCGAGCCGGTCGGTCTCCAGTTGCAGGCGGGCGTCCGCGGCCAGGGCGTCGATCTTGTCCTGGTCGGCCAGCCGGCGCAGGTCCGCGTCGAGTGCGTGCTGCTCGCGCTGTTCGACCAGGTCGTCGTACTTCGAGGAGGTGTTCTTGGACAGCAGCTTCGCGAGGACCGGGAGCAGTTCGATGCAGGCGAACAGGGCCATGAGCGCCAGGTGGGCGGTCCACATCGTCGGGTGGCCGTTCGACAGCTGCTCCAGCGCCTCGAGCCGGGCGAGCAGGCCCTCGCTCTCGTTCTCCGCGTTGTCGAGCGCCCGCTGTGCCGCGATCTGGTCGGCCTTGCGCCGCTCCAGGTCCGGCGCCGCGGTCGCCAGTTCGTCCTGGGCGGCCTTCTGCTGGGAAGCGGCGCTGTTGCCGAGCCGAGTGGTCGTCGCGTCGGTGACCTGCTTCAGCTTGGCATTGGCCTGGTTGAGGCGCTCCTGCGCCTGGTCCGCCACCGCCTTGGCGGCCTGATAGGCCGGCCCGTCCCCCTTGGAGCCGGTGCCGCACGTGCCGTTGAGTTCGCACTGCGCGTTGCCCGCCGCCGTGTCGTACGCCTTCTGGGCGTCGTCGACCTCTTTCTGCGCGGCCTTGACGTCCGGGTCGCTGCTGACCTCGGGCACGACCGCGCCGCCGGCGATGCGCTGCAGTTCGTCGACCCGCCGCTGCTTGCCGGCGATGTCGGCGAACTGCGCGTCCAGCTTCTTCTGGTTCTCCACGCCCTGCTCGGCGTGCATGACCTTCAGCTCGGCGTTGATCTCCGGCTCGAAGATGCGCAGCACCAGCGGCACGGAGATGACGGTGCCGATCAGCAACGCGAGACCCAGCCGGGGCAGCGCGGCGCCGAGGCCGCGCCAGAACCCGTTCTGCCGGGACATGCTGATCACGAGCATGCGGTCGAGGCTCAGGATGAGCAGGCCCCACAGGACGCCGACGACGGCGGCCGGCCCGACCGGCAGGCGCACCGCCGTGGTCAGGGCGAATGTCGCGGACAGGGCGGCCATCCCGGCGGTACCGACGAGCACGGCGCCCATCGAGCTGTACCGCATGGCGTCGTTCGGCGACTCGCGCAGCAGCGGCGGGTGCGCCCCGCCCACCCAGGCGAGGACCAGACCGGGCCTCATCGGCGTACCTCCATCGTCGGTGGACCGGCCAGCATCAGCGAGACCAGGTCGATCGGGGCGTCGTAGTTCAGGTCGACATCCGGCATCCGGCCGGATACGGGTGCTGCGGTCGGGACAGTGACGTGGGACGGCGATTCGGGAATCGGCGGCGGGTGCAGTGCGAGGGCCGCACGGAGGTCCGGCATCGGCGGCAGCGCGACCGCGTCGAGGTGGAGTTGCGGGCTCGGTACGGGCAGCGCCGACCAGTCGGGCAGGTCGTAGACGGCCACCGGTGGGGTCCGGCGGGAGTCGGCGCCGTGGTCGTTGCGGGCCGTGACGGTCAGCTGGCCGCTGCGGGCCGGGCGGACCTGCGTCGTTCCGGCGCCGGACCGCGCGTCGGCGACCACCGGGGCGTGACCTGGTGCGATCACCTCGACGGTCACCGCGTCGGTCGTCGTCCAGCTGATCGTGACCGGTTCGCCGGCCGGGACGACGGTGCGGTCGATCGCGACGTCGACGAGCTGCGGCGGATCGAGCGGCCGGCCGAGCAGCCGGCTGAGGTAGTGCAGCCAGTCGGCCGCCTCGGGCCGCTGCGCCGCCGGGCCGAGCAGCGCCGCGTCGAGCAGCGCGCGTCCGGTCGTGTCGAGCACGCCCGCCGCCTCGGCGGGATCGGTCCTGGTGGAGGCCTGGTCGCCGGGGGTGGTCAGGCAGCGCAGCACGAACAGCGCCAGCTTGTAGAGGTCGGTGGAACGGTTGAGCGAGGTCCGGTTCGGCGGCTCCCAGTCGGGGGCGTTGAGCTGTGGTTCTCCGGTCACCACACCGCGTCTGCGGACCGCGTCGCAGTCCACGAACATCACGGTGGGTTCCTTGTCGAGCCGGAACAGCTCGTTCTTGGCGTTGATGTCGCCGAAGACCACGTCGACCGCCGGCCCGTGCAGGAAGTCGAGGGCGGCGGCGAAGTCGCGGCAGATGGTCAGCCGCTGTTCCCAACTGGGCACCGGCATGCCGACCCGCTGGCACCGGTCGGGGTCCACGAAGAGGTGCTGTACCTCGCGGACCCAGGTCTTCCGCTTGCCGCTGGGTGTGGTGACCGGCTGGAAGAACGAGCCCGGGATGCGCGGCAGGACCACGCCGCGCAGGTCGGGTCCGTCGGTGACGGCGCGCAGCGGCCAGGTGGCGATGCCGTCGAGGCGGTCGCGGTCGGCCGGACCGAGCTGGTCGCGGAGCGTGATGAGGCTGAGCACGTCGCCGCGGCGGGGTGCCTTGCCGGGCTTGTACTCCTTGTAGACGAGCTGGCCGGGGGCGTTCTGCAGGTGCAGGGCGGGGGCGTCGTAGACGACGGCCTGCCCGCCGCTGCCGAGCGCGGGACCGAGCCGGCCGAGGTCGGCGACGGTGAGCGGCGGTCCGGCCATGTCAGGAGACCTCGGGGTGCGGCAGCCGGAGCCCGGTGGACCGGCCGGTGGCCAGCCCGGCCAGCTCGGCAGTCGTCCGGGCCTGCTCCTCGACCAGCGACAGGTCGGCGGCGAGGCGGGCGTCGCCGCCGCCGAACCGGTCCGGCCAGATGGAGCGCCGGTTCGGTTCGCAGAGGTGTTCGTAGTCCTTCTCGCTGCGGTTGGTGCGGATGATGCTGTCGAAGAACCGGTCCGCCGCGGCGGCGAGCGTGCGGGTCATCAGCCGGGCCTCCGCGCGCAACTCCTGCTCCAGCTCGGTGATGCACCGGTCGACGACGGCGGCCAGTTCGTCGTACAGCCCTTCCGCGCCCTGCTGGATCCGTGGGTCGCTCGGATCGGGGCGGCCGGCGGCGGGTGGTGTGATGATCGACGAGACCCGTTTCCGTGAGCCGTCGGGCATGACGACCCACCGGCTGCCAGTGGCCGCCGGTGGCCGCGGTGCGGGTTGCGGCGCGACCGGCGCGACCGGCACCGCCTGCGGTGGCCGCTGCACGGGCGCGGGCGGCTGGGGTGCCTGCGCGGGCGGTGGCGGTAGCGGTACCGACGCGTGCTGCGCCTGCTCCCAGTGGATGCCGCGGATGATCGGCTGGGTCACCCGCAGCACCACGCTGCCGTAGTCCTCCTTGAGCTCGCACAGCCGGCGCAGCGCATCGCCGATGACGTGCGCCCGCCGCGCCTCCGCGGTGACGCGGAGCTGCTCCAGGGCCTGCGGGCCGGCCGGGACCAGTTCCTCGGTGAGCCGGTGCCGCAGCAGTCCGGCGATCTCGTCCCACAGCCGCTGCACGGCGTCGTCGAGCGACGGGTCGATCCGGCTGAAGATCTTGGTGATCTCGGTCTTGGCCCGGTAGTACTCGTCCTGTTTCGTCTCGAGGTCGCCGTGGACGTACTGGCCCTCGATCTCGGTGAGCCAGGTCTTCCGATCGCCGTGGCCGAGGCCGCCGCGCACCCAGGCCCGTGCCTCGGTAACCGCCGCCCCGATGGCCTTGGTCAGCGCCGTGTCCGGGTCGCCCGAGGACTGGTACGCGTCGTAGCGGCGAACCAGGGCGTTGAGGTCGACGGCAAGGGCGTTGCGCAGCTTCTCGGCCAGGATGCTGAACTCGTCGTCCTGGTTGGGCAGCAGGCGCGCCAGGTCGCGTGCGCAGCGCTGCGCCTCGTCGGCATAGCCGGCGACGTCGGTGGCGACACCGGCGGCGACCGTCAGCGCCTCGCGGACCACGGCCCGGTCCATCTCCGCCAGGCGGGTCGCGAGGTGGCGCAGCAGCGGGTGCAGCAGCTCGGCGAGCACCTCGTCGCGGTCGGCGACGTCCGCGGTCAGCACCCGGATGTTGCGCTCCCGGGAGACCTCCGTGACGCTCTTGACGGTGTTGGCGAAGTACGCGCCCTCCGGGTCGTTGGCCCGGTCCCGGTTGACGGCGACGACGTAGTAGTCGTCGAGCGGCACACCGCCGCGCGCGGAGTCGGCGAGGTTGCGGGTGTAGGAGTCCTCGGCGAGGTACGAAGCGCCCTTGCGGTCGCCGCGCTTGACCATGACGAGCAGGTCGATCTCGTGCTTGACCTGGCGCAGGAACTGGCGGTCGATGTCGAGTCCGGCCTCGCCGGCGCCCGGCAGGTCGATGAGGCCGAGGCGGGTCGCGGCGCCGTCCAGGAACGACTGCTCGATCCGCACGCTGCGCACGGCGTGGTAGGGCTGCACCTCGTACGGGTCGCCGGTCTCCTGCCGCGGGTAGGCCACGTACGGCCGCAACGCGGCGAAGTCGACGGTGATCGTCCGCACCGGGCCGAGCAGCAGCTGCTCGTAGCTGGGCAGCGACCGGTGCGCGGCGTCGAGCTTGCGCAGGTAGTCGTCCGCCTTGGCGCCGTCGGCGGCGTCGCTGCCGGCCTGCGGATAGCGGAACCGGCGGAACCCGTCGATGTCCCGCGGCACCGGGGCCAGGCCGGCGAGCTCATGCAGCGGCGCGAGGTACTGGTCGCGGAACGACTCCCACGTGTGCAGCAGCAGCGTGGCCGACGGTGTGCCGTCCGTGTGGTAGATGCTGCTGGCCGCGGCCGTCGTCGGGTTGAACCGGGTGGAGGGCACCACCGTGTCCGGCAGGTTCGTGATGGTCCGCAGCAGCGTGCTCTTGCCGACCTTGGTGCCGCCGATGACCCCGATGTTCACCGTGTCGCGCCGTGCGCGTGCCACGGCGGCGTCGATCTGCCGTCCGGCGTCGCCGATGCGTTCCCGCAGCCGGGCGAGCCGCGGCGTGCCGTCGCTGCCGGTGCCGCGCAGGAGGTTGTCGAGTGCGCCGCGGAACCGCGCGGGCTCCGGCAGTGACGAGTTGTCGCCGGCCGACCGTTCGGCGGCCTCCAGCAGTTCGACGAGTCGGTCGAGGCCGCCGACCATCGCCTGCCAGTCGCCGGAGAGCCGGTCGACGAAGGACCGCTGGTTCCTGCGTCCGGTGAGGGCCTCGTTGATGCGGGCGTGGATGTCTGTCTCGATCACGGCACGGCTCCCTGGGTCGTGGTCGCTCCACCCACCTACTGACGGACAGCCCGCCTCCGCCGCAGGTGACGGCCTGGGCCGGCGGCCGGCTCCGAGGTGGCCCGGGTCGGGCACGACTGAGGGTTCGGCTGCGCCCGAGGCCGGCCGGCAAAAATGGCTCGGCCGTGGTGTGGCGGGATGGTAGGTTCCCGCCATGACGTTCTTTTTCCTCGTGTGACGCGACCGCTGGCGGGTTGCGGTTGACCCCTCGCCAGTGATGCGGGGCGGCTTCCTGCCGTCCCGAGTCGCGACGTGGGAGAAGATCACATGATCTTTGCGGTTTCGGCACGCGTGTGCCGGGTGACCGTTCCTCGTCCCGGCCCCGCTGTTTCCCTGTGACCGCCGCGCGCCTGGTGGCGCGGGTGGTGCGGGGCATCGAGCGGGTGCTGGCCGACGAGGTACAGGTAGGGAAACTGGGCCGGGTGACGGCCGTGGAGCACCGCGAGGTGTGGTTCGAGGCCGACCGGCCCGGCCCGGCGGTGCTCGATCTGCGGTGCGCCGACGACGTGTTCCTGGTCGGCACCACCGCTGCGGGGATCGGCCGCGCGCGGGCCGACCTGCAAATGCTGGGCAAAGCGGCGGCGGCGATGCCGGTGCGGCACCTGCTCGACCAGCGGCGGCTGTGCGGCGGCGCACCGGCGGCGGCCCGGAGTGTGGACGTGTCGGCGTCGTTCCTCGGCCGGCGCAACTTCACCCGCTACGACATCGAGGACGCGGTCGGTGAGCCGGTCGCGGCGGCACTGGGGCTTCCCTATCACAGCCGCCGCACCGGTGCCGCGCCGCCGCCGGGCGGGCTGTCGTGGCGGGTGACCCTGGTCGACGACCGTGCGCTGGTGGCGTTGCGGATCGCCGACCGGCCGCTGCACCGCCGGGCATACCGGCAGTGGTCCCGGCCGGGCAGCCTGCATCCGCCGGTGGCGGCCGCGATGCTGCGCCTGGCCGGCCGCCGGCCCGGTGAGATCCTGCTGGATCCGTGCTGCGGTGTCGGCACCATCGTGCTGGAGGCGTCCGGCCCGGCACTCGGCGGCGACATCGATCCGTCCGCTGTGGACGCCGCACGGCGGAATGCCGCCGGGCGCCCGGAGACACCCGGCATCGCGTGGGTGGTCGGGGACGCCGGACGGTTGCCGCTGCCGGACGGTGCGGTGGACCTGGTCGTCACCAATCCGCCGTGGGACCGGCAGGTGCCGTTCGGGGGGTCGCTCGCCCGCCGTCCGCAGTTGTTCTGGACGCAGGTGCGGCGGGTCCTGCGCCCCGGCGGGCGGGCCGTGGTGCTGACCACCGACGCCGGGGCCGCACTCGCGTCGGGACTGTCGCATGTGGACAGCGTGCCGATCAGCCTGGCCGGACAGCATCCCCGGATCGTGGTGCTCAGGAACTAACTGCCGGCCGGCTGTAGCCTGGGACCACGTGACAGCTCCGGGTGCCGTCGGACGGCACCCGGAGCTATCCGGCAGTCTTGCGGGTCATGCTTGCGGACCCGGCTTGCGGACCCGGCTTGCGGGTCAGGCGAAGGTCCACCGCTGGTTGACGCCGGCGGAGCAGTCCCAGATCTGCAGCGGCGTGCCGTTGGCCGAGGAGACGTCCTTGGCGTCGAGGCACTTGCCGAGCGCACGGACCGTGCCGTCGGCGTTGACCGTCCACTTCTGGGCGTTGGTGCCGTTGCAGTCGTAGAGCTGCACCTTCGTACCGTTGGCGGAGCTGGCGGCGTTGACGTCGAGGCACTTGCCGAGGGCGCGGATCGTGCCGTCGCCGGGGCGCGACCACTGCTGGGCGTTGGTGCCGTTGCAGTCGTAGAGCTGGACCTGGGTGCCGTTGGCCGGGTTGGCGGCCTGGACGTCGACGCACTTGCCGCCGATGCCGGTGATCCTGCCGCCGGTGGCCGGGGGCGGGGTGGTGCCGCCGCCGGTGGTGTAGGCGAACACCCGGACGTAGTCGATGACCATCTGCTGCGGGAACGTCGTGGAGCCGTCCGGGGAGCCGGGCCAGTTACCACCGACGGCAACGTTGAGGATCATGAAGAACGGGTGGTCGAAGACCCATCGGTTGCCGCGGGTGTCGGCCGGGGTCTTCCGTGCGTACTGCACGCCGTCGAGGTACCAGACGATTGAGTCCGGCGCCCAGTCGACGGCGAAGGTGTGGAAGTCGTCGGCGAGAGCCCGGCCGCCGGACAGGGTGGTGCTGCTGGTCAGCGGGTTGCCGCCGGAGTAGCCGGGGCCGTGCAGGGTGCCGTGGAGCGTGCTGGGCTCCTTGCCGACGTTCTCCATGATGTCGATCTCGCCGCTGTTGGGCCACGGGTTGGTGCCGATGTCGTCGCCGAGCATCCAGAACGCCGGCCACAGGCCCTGGCCGCGCGGGATCTTGAGCCGGGCCTCGAACCGCCCGTACTTCTGGGTGAACTTGCCCGCGGTCAGCAGCCGTGCCGAGGTGTACTCGCAGCGGCCGTACCAGCAGTTGAAGTTGCCCGGGTTCTCCTTGCGGGCGCTGATCACCAGGTTCCCGGAGCCGTCGAGGGCCGAGTTGGCCGCGCCGGCGGTGTAGTACTGGCGCTCGTTGTTGCCCCAGCCGCTGCCGCCGACGTCGTGCTTCCACTTCGCCGGGTCGGGTGCCGAGCCGGCCGCCCCGTTGAACTCGTCGGACCAGGTCAGGTTGCCGATCCCGGCGGAGGCCTCCGGCGTGCTGCGCACTGTGGTGGCGACGAGACCGGCGACGGCCAGGGCGAGGGTGACGGCGAGGACCGGCAGTGTCCGGTTGCTCCAGCGCCGGCGGGTCCTGTTGCTCACAAGTGCTCCCATGTACGGTTCGGGGGTATCGAGCCGACACTATGAAGAGAGCGTTCTCGTCGACAATATCCGCAGCTCAACGCGGCCATACAGGACCCTTATCTTTTGCTTTACCGGTGCCGTCACCGGGCGCTCCCGGTCCCGGCGCCCAGCATCCCGAACCCGCCGCCGCGAGAGACGGCCGCCGCCAGTGCGCCACCGGCCGAGCCGCCCATCGGCGCCAGCGCGATCGGGTGCCGCACTCCGAACAACTCCGTGAACCGCGTCGACAACGCCATGACCGGATCATCGCCCATGCGGCCGTGCCGCGGGTCGGCGTGGTGATCTGACGCCTTCCTGACACTCGCGCGGATCCGGGTAACCCGAGCGCGACGGTGTGCGCCCTTTCGAGCAGACCGAGTCCAGGCGGGGTGGACATCTTATGAAGGACTACCGCACACCCGAAACCCGGAACGAAGCGCTCGTACTCCTCGGCAAGCACACCGAGCGGGACGGGATCTGCGAGGGCTGCCTGTCATCGTGGGCACGGCTGACCGCGTTCCCCTGCTCACTCGTCCAGTCGGCGCGCCGTTTCCTCGCCGAAGAGGGAACGGACCCGGCGGTCGATCCTCCTCAACCTTGACGGGCGTCAGGGACGGCTGGCACCCTGCGCGGCGCCGGGTGCCAGCCGTGCCCTCGCGGTGCCGGGCTGTGGTGCCGGGCCGCGGCGGCCGTGGCCCCGGTCGTGCGGGGCGGCCGTGCTCCGCGCCTGGCCCGACCCGGGCTGCTTGATCATCGGAAACATCTGGCTGCCCAGGCAACCCGAAGTTTCCCTTGATCTACCAACCGCAGCCGCACCACCCGGCCAGGCCCAACCGCCACACCCGTGATCGCGAACGCATCGCGATCACGGCCACAACCAACCGGAGCCACGCGGCAACGCCGAGCCGCCGCGACCACGAGTCCGACCGACAACCGGCCCGGCAGGGCGCCGACCGTGGTCGAGTCCGGCGGCCCGACGACCGGATCCGTCCAATGACCAATGATCGTTAGAGCCGGATGACGGCAACACCGTCGACTTTGGACCGTCGGGGTGAAGTCAAAAGCTATGCGGCAACGGGACTCCTCAAGATCGTTTCGACCAAGAACCCGTTCGTGATGGCCGCGGGGCAGCCGCGGCCGGGGTTGACGCCTGAATCTTCACAGCATCGACACACGGCCTTCCCGGCTTCCGCCGACGGCGTTCCTACGCTGGCCCGGTGATCAATGAACGGGCAAAACCGTCACCGCTCGGCGGACTCCGGGTGTGCCTCGTGGGCTTTGCCGTCATCGTGTTGCTGCTGGTGACTCTCGACCCCGTCATGCGGTACGAGGACTGCCCCAACTACGGCGCGAACGGCAACGCCAGCGCGTTCGACAACCCCGACTGGGATCTGTACTTCCCGCTCGTACTGCTCGGTTGGGTGTCACTCGTCATCGTGGAGCAGGTGTTGCCGGTGACCTGGCGCCACCGCAGCGACACCGAGATCGCGATCCGGGCGTTGTCCGCGATCACCGCATCCGTCACCCTCTCGTGCTGCCTGTTCCTCAAATTCGCGGCCGTGTGCCGCTGAGATCGCCGACGGCGACCAACGGCTGGCCGCGGCCCTGCGTGGTCACCATCTCGGCAAGATCAGCTGAGGGCCGAGCGGACGGCTCGTCAGGTCTTCGCACCGGCGGTGTCGGGGACGAGTTGGTAGCCGCCGGCCTGTGTGCGGAACAGCGCAGCGTATGCGCCGCCGACCGCCATCAGGATGTCGTGGGTGCCCTGTTCCGTGACGACTCCGCCGTCGAGGACGACGATGCGGTCGGCCTGCCGGACGGCGTTGAGCCGGTGCGAGATCAGCAGGCTGCTGCGGCCCTGGCGCAGCCGCCGCAGGCTCTCGTGGATGGAGTGTTCGGCGGCGGCGTCGAGTCCGGCCGACGGCTCGTCGAGGATGAGGAGGTCGGCGCTGGAGCGGATCACCGCCCGGGCGATCGCGACCCGCTGCCATTGGCCGCCGGACAGCACCACGCCCGCCACGTGGTCGTCGGACGGTTCGAACACCCGGCTCAGCATGGTCTGGTATCCGCGGGGCAGGGCGGTGATGGTGTCGTCGAGGTCGACCTCGGCGGCGGCGGCACGCAGCCGTGGTTCGTCGGTCAAGGCGTCGAGGTCGCCGAGGGCGATGTTCTCCGCCGCGCTCAGCTCATAGCTCATGTAGTCCTGGAACACGACGCCGATCCGTTTACGCAACTGTGCGACGTCGACCTCGCTGATGTCGGTCCCGTCCCAGGTGATGGTGCCTCGGGTCGGTTCGTAGAGTCGGCAGATCAGCTTGACCAGGGTTGACTTTCCGGCGCCGTTGAGGCCGACGAGCGCCAGTGACTCGCCGGCCGGGATCGTCAGGTTGACGCCGCGCAGCACCCAGTCGTGATCTGGGTGATAGCGGAACCACACGTCGCGCAGTTCGATCGCGCCGCGCAGGGTGGGTAGTTCCTCGGTTTGCCCGGCGGGGGTGTCGACCGGGACGGTGGTGACGTGGACGTAGTGGCCGAACAGCAGGAGGAACTCGTTCGCGGTGGCGATCTCCGTGACGATGCCGGCAAGTCCACTCTGGACACTGGCGAGTGCCGCGATCAGTACGGCGATGTCGCCGACACTGCCCCGGCCGGCGGCGATCTGGTTGACGTGGACGATGAGCGCGATGGTGGAGACCACCCCGGTCAGCAGCGAGAGCAGGCCGTTGACGCGCAGTGCGGTCCGGTCGATGCGGCGTTCGCCGGCCTGCGCCTGCGTGAGCTCGGTCAGCATCCGCCCGCGGAGGAAGTCGCCGAGGCCGAACAGCCGGATCTCCTTCGCCGCCCGCGTGTCGAGCAACAGCATCGAGTAGAACATCTGCCGGCGGATGTTGGGTGTGATGCGCAGGCTCATGTCGACGCTCTGCCGGGAGAGCTTGAGCTGGGCCCACAGCATCGGCAGTGCTGACAGCAGCACGAGCGGCGCGACGACCGGTGACGCCACGATCAGCGTCACCAGGAAGCCGCCGACGAGCACGGCGGATTGTGCCAGGCCGAACGCGGCGCCGATGAGCTGCTGCGGCCCGCCCTGGCCGATCTGCTGTGCGAGGCGCAGCCGGTCCTGGAACTGTGGATTCTCGAGCTCGGCGAGCCCGGGCAGGCGGGTCAGTGCGGTGAACAGCTCGGCCTGCGTGCGCAGTGCGACGCGCCGGGTGATCTCCTGATCGGCGTACCGGTTCACATGCTGGAGGATCGCTATGAGGGTGGCGGTTGCGGCGAGCGCTGCGGTCGACAGCCACGCGGCGGTGCCGCGGTGCGCGATGAGGTGGTTGATGAGCTCGCGGGCCAGCCAGGCGCTCAGCACCGGTGCGAGGCCGGCCAGGACCGTGGACACGGCTCGCAGGCCCAGCGCCCAGCCCGCGGCGCGGGCAAACAGTCCGAGGAAGCGCGCCAGGAGGCGCATCCTCCCAGGGCTTCGGCTCATCCGATCGCGCCCGCCGTGGCGGGGCTGCGCAGCACGTCCATGGTGTGGCCGCTGACCATGACCTGCCGGTCGGGGGCCACGACGTAGAGGGTCGGGAAGGTGCTGGTGCGAAACGCGGTGGCGACCGTGCCGGAGTGGTGCTCGACGACGACCTGTGCCACGCTCGACAACGAGGCTGCCGTGGCGGCACCGTCACCGTCCTCACCGACAACAACCGCCAGCACCCGGGAGCGGCCTCCCGGCAGGTTCGCGGCGTAGTCGATGAACTCCGGCAGCAGCTGCTTGCACGGCTCGCAGGTGGTCGAGAAGAAGCCGACGACGGTGCCGTCGGCCGCGTCCAGGCCGATCGGCTCGCCGTCGATCGAGCCGGCCTCGAACTGCGGGACGTGCGCGCCGATCGGCAGCGATCCGCTGTCACCCCCGGCCGCGGACAGCTGCCCGAGTTGCTCGGTGTGCTCCCGCAGGCGGCGGATCACCCCCACGGTGAGCAGCAGGTCGAGCAGGCAGAGCAGGCCGACGATCACCACGGCGGCGGCAAGGAAGGGCATGACATCGTCTCCGGTGAGTGCCGGGATATCGAACGGCTAGAGGCTATGCGGGGCGGATACAGGCCGGGTATGAGATCGATATACCGGTGCCCTTATGCGTGTGCGGGAAATGACCTGCGGCTGTATGTCTGCTCGCTACGGTCGCCGCGTCCACTTTGGTGAAGGAGGAAGACTTGAAGACGTTCGCCTTGCTGGCCGACAAGATGCTCGCGCGGGTCGCGCCGAAGACGACCGCCGCGGCATGTGGGGGCTGCACCTACTCGGGTCCTTACAGTGGTCCGTGTGCGGGCGGCTACGGCCGCTACCGCTGCTGCTACTACCCGGTCGCCGGGGCATGCAAGCAGTCCTGCAGCTTCATCTGCGGCTGAGTGATGTCGACGCGGCGGCGCGTCCGGAGGACTCCGGACGCGCCGCCGTTCGGCGTCAGGCGGCCGACTGGTAGGAGATCCGGAGGTCACCGCAGGACAGCGCACGGAGGTGACGCCGTTCGTCGACCAGTTCCGCGACGAGGCGATCGAGCGGCACCTTGGGGGCGCAGGCCAGGCGTGCCGCCACGATGCGCAGCGCCAGCGGCAGGCCACCACACAGCTCGACGAGCATCTGCAGCGACTGCTCGGACGCGGCGTTGATGTCGGAGTCCGAGATCGTCGCCAGCAGTCGGGCCGCGTCGTCGTTGCTCAGCGGCTCCACCTGCACGTGTGCTGTCGCATCCAGCGCTGCCAGTTTGCGCGCGCTGGTGATGATGACGGCGCTGCCGCTCGTCGCGCTCAGCAGCGGCCGCACCTGCGCTTCGTCGGCGGCGTTGTCGAGGAGGATGAGTAATCGCCGGTTCGCCGAGGCGGATCGGAAGCGGGCGGCCGCCTCGTCCACGCCGCTGGGCACCTGGCCCGCCGGGGTGCCCAGGGCTCGCAGGAACCGGCCGAGCACCTGCGCCACACCGTTCGCCGGGTTCACCTCGGCCGCTGCGCGCAGATCGGCGTAGAGCTGGCCGTCGGAGAACATCGGGATCAGCTCCGTCGCGGCCCGGATGGCGAGCGCTGATGCGCCGACCCCGCTGGGCCCGTGGATCGCCACGACGGTCGGGACGCCGGCCGGCGTGTCATTCTCGCCGCAGCGCGCGGCGACGGTGGCGACGATCGATGCGACGTCCCGGTCGCGGCCGATCAGCGTCGGCGCCGTGACCGGGAGTTCGCGTGGGGTCCAGGTCGCGACCGCTGCTCGGGGCGCGACCACCAGCCGTTGCTCCGGGCGGGGGTACGCCGCCGGCCTGCCCAGCGTCGGATCCCGGGCCAGGACGGCCTGGTGCAGCCGGACCAGGTCCGGACCGGGCTCGACGCCGAGATCCTCGATCAGCACGGTGCGCGCCCGTTGGAAGGCGATGAGTGCGGCGCCGATGTCGCCCACCCGGTAGAGCGCCAGCACCAGGTGACCCCAGAGCCGTTCCCGCAGCGGATGGCTCTCGGTCAGGCGACGCAGGTCGGCGATCAGGTCCGCGTCGCTGTGCGTCTGTTGTCGCGCGTTGATCCACTCTTCGACGACCGTGAGTCGTTGCTCGTCCAGTGCGGACAGCCGCCGGTCGAGGTACCTGGAGCGCGGCACGTCCTCGCCGGCCGAGCCGCGCCAGAGGTTCAACGCGTCACGGAAGTGTCGTGCCGCCTGGTCGGCCTGTCCGGCGGTGAGTGCGGTGTATCCGGCACTGGTCAGGTTCGCGAACGCGTCCGTGTCCAACTCGTCGTCGTTGACGTCGATCAGGTATCCGGGATTGCGGCCGAGCACCCGGGGACGGTGCTGGGTGTCGATGATCGTGCTGCGCAGCCGGGATGCGTACGTGCGGATGTTGGACACCGCCGAGTTCGGTGGCTCGCCGTCCCACAGTGCTTCGAGCAGGCGCTCCATCGGCACGACATGCCCGCGGTCGAGCAGCAGTGCAATTAGCAGGGACCGCTGCTTGCCAGGTCCGATCGGCAGGTGTTCTTCGCCGCGCTGCACAGCGATTGGCCCCAGCAGCTGAAATTTCACGATCGCTCCCCGTATGCCGACAGCATCTTCTATCGAAACTTGCAAGCGTTCGTTCGATATCTGATGCAAAGTTCGCAAACGAGAGACGGAATGTAAAGGCTTTGCCACCAACTCGAAACATCAAGCCGGCATACAATCCGGTACACAGGCCCGGCCGGACCGCCCGGCGGCTACTCGCTGATGCGCAGCCGACGCAGCATCACGCCGACGATCTGGGATCCGTCGGCGTACCCGTGCTGCCGGGAGTCGGAGCTCTGTGCACCGTCCCCGATGATTACGACCTTGCCAGCCGGTACGGTCGCCTCCGGCACGTCGGCCAGCGCCGGCGCCGCCGCACGCGGGACCGGATCGCCGGGCACGGCCACGGCTCGTTTGATGATCCCGTCGGTGGGCAGCGCGGTTGAGCGGAGGATGACGATGTCGCCCGCTCGCACCCGGTCGAGCACCGCCCGGCGCGCAAGGACCCGATCCCCGCTGCGAAGCGTCGGCTCCATGCTCGGGCCGCGGACGGTCACGACGAAGTACCGCACGCGGACCCAGACGACGACACCGACCGCTGCGACCGCCGGGACCGCGAGGGCGAGCGCGAGCAGACCCATCAGCGGGTGTAGGCCGGGCCGGCGGTGAACAGGTCCAGGATGTCGTCGGCCCACACGACCAGCAGTCCGCCGACAACACCGACGAACCCGGCGACGAACAAGCCCACGGGCTCGGTCCGCCCGTCGGCGAGGCTCAACGCCGCGACCGCCGTCAGGACCAGGTTACGGACGAGTTGCTGAGGCCCCAGCCGCCGCGGCGATGCCCCGAAGCAGTGGCAGGGCGCGTGGTCACCCCGGTGCAGGGCACGGCCGATCGTGGCGGTGAACGCGACCATCATCGTCATCGCGGCCAGCGCGCCGACGGTCGACGTGCTCGGCACGACGAGCAGGACGGCGATCGCCAGTTCCGCTACCGGCACCGCAACGGCCGTCGACGTTCCCTGCAATGCCGGCACGGGCAGCAACTGCGCCAGAGACTGCCGGAAGCCGGCGAGGTCGCGCAGTTTCGCGATCGCCGCGACGGCGAAGGTCAAGCTGAGCATCACCTGGGCCCCGAACGCCACATACCCCATACACCCGCAGGCTAGGAGCGGCGAGCACACGCCATGCACATCGTTGATACATCACGACCTGGTGAGTCGCGCGACCCGGCCGGTGAGGTACCGCTGCTCGGGGATGCTGGTCGTCCGTCGGGCGGCGCGCAGATAGTGCTCGCGGGCGGCCCCGAGATCGCCCGCGATCTCGAGCAGGTGCCCGCGCACGGCGTCGAGCCGGTGGCTGCGTGCCAGGTGCTTGTTGTTGTCGAGCATGTCGAGCAGTTCGAGTCCGGCCCGGGGGCCTGCGGTCATGGCGACGGCCACCGCCCGGTTGAGGGTGACCATCGGTCCGGGACCGAGCACCTGCGGAACGACGTTGCGGAGCAGGTCGTCGATCGGGACGGGTGTGCTCACATGTCGGACCCGGAGAAGTGCATCACCGGCCGGACCTCGATGCCGGTGATGCCGGCGTCCGGAATCATGGCCGCCAGTTCCGCGGCACGTTCGGGTGTCTCGCAGTCGACGATGGTGTACCCGGCGAGGAATTCCTTCATCTCGATGTAGGGGCCGTCTGTCACGGTTGTCGCTCCCGCGCGGACCCGGACGGTGCGGCTGTTGCTCGGGTCTGCCAGCGCGGCGAATCCGACCAGTTCTCCGGACTCGGTGATGTGGGCGACAAACGCGTCGTGCGCCGCGTAGATCGCGTTCCGTTCCTGCTCGGACAGCGCGTCCAGCGCGACCGGGTTCGCGTGGATCATCAACAGGTACTTCATCGCAAACTCCCCTCGTTGTAATTCTCGCTGACCCGCGGCTCGCTCGCCGACATTCCGGCCGGCCGCCGCAGGGACACCCAGGCCGCGACCGCGGCCAGCGCCACGAGCACCGCACCGACCACGGCGACCACGTGGATGCCGCTGGTGAAGGCGGCTCGGGCGGCTTCGAACAGGTCCTGCCCCGACCCGGTCGGCTCGGCGACCGCTGCCGCCCCACCGATCGTCTGTTTCGCCTGGTCCAGGATGTCGGCCGGGACGTTCTCGGGGGCCGACCGCTCCAACCGGCTTCGGTAGACGGCGGTACCGACGGTGCCGAGCACGGCCAGGCCGAGGGTGGAGCCGAGCACGTTACTGCTCTCCGACAGCGAAGCGGCCGAGCCTGCCCGCTCCGCCGGGGCGGTGCTGATCGCGATGCCGGTGCCCAGGGCGAACAACGGGCCGACCCCGAACGCCACCACTGCGATCAGCAGCGCGGTCACTGCCGGTCCGTCGGCACTGCCGACGGTGGTCAGCAGCATGAGGCCACCGGCCGACACGCCCAGGCCGAACACGATCGCCGTCCTCGGGGCGACCTTCGACACCAGGACGGGAGCCGTGAGCACACCGGCCGCGATACCGATTCCCGTGGGCGCCTGCCACAGGCCGGCAACGGCCGGCGAGAGGCCGACAACGCTCTGGATGTACTGCGTGGTGAGCAGGCTCGCTCCGGCGAGCACACCCGAGGCGAGCGCCATCGCCGTCAGGATCGGCCCGAACGAGGACGGCGAGGCCGATCCACTCCCGTCGGCCCGCGCGGGGCGGTGCGTCCCGGTCGGTCACGGTGGTCTCCTGGATCTGTCGGGAGCTTGGTCACCGATAGGTCGGAGCGACCACGCGATTCTTGCGCCGGGCAGCAAGAAACCCGCGTCCGCTCCGACCGTGGGATGAGGCGCCGGACGGTGCCAGATTCAGGAGAGAGCTGTGAGCAACCTTCAGCAACACGTTCAGGTGCTCCTCGGCCGGCGTGCCGGCGGTGCCGATGGGCACCACACTCAAGCAGTTCTGCGACTGGGCTACACCCTCGGCCGGATCGGCAACACCCCCATCAGCCCGGCCGTGTTCGGCATGGTGGGGATCGGCGGCAGTGCCGCGTACGCCGACCTCGAGACCGGGATCACCGTTGCCGTCACCAAGAACCGGTTCAACCCGGCCGAGATGAACGCCTTCGATCAGGTGTATGCCCTGGTGACCAAAGAGCTCTCGGCGGCATGACCAGCAGGCCCGGCGTGGAGCGAACACGCGCTGCACGCCGGGGGCTCATCGGCGCGCCGTCCGGGTGGCACACGGCCGGACGATCCACAGCCCGGTGCCGTACATGGCCAGGCCCAGCAGGATGAAGCCGGCGGCGACGGGATAGCGCCACCCGGTGGGCAGGTACGTGGCGAGGAACCAGCTGTGGCGCAGCATCCCCTTGCCGACAAAAACGGCGGCGAGGATGCCCTGCGGGACCAGCGGGACGGCGCCGAGGCCGAAGCACCAGCCGGCGACGATGCGCTGCGTGCGGCCAAGCTGCTCGAACCGGGACGTGACAGTCGTCTGCGGCTTGCGGCCGGTCCGCATCGTGTCCAGCAGTTCGGGGCCGTGCGAGCGGAGCCGCCGCTCGGCCAGCAGGCCGAGGCCCCAGGCGCACAGCGCGCCGGTCCCGACGCCGACGGCCACGCCCGCCCAGCCGAACCAGATCGCGGCCAGCGCCGCGGGCGCGCCGGTGGCGACGACGAGGGCGAGCATGAGGTACGCCAGGCCGGTCAGGCCGCCGTCGTCCTCGCTGGTGCGCAGCGGGTTGCCGGCCCGGCGGTGCGGGTCGGTGCCGGGCACCAGCGCGTACACCGAAATGAGCGGCACCAGCCCGGCCGCGCCGCCGAGCAGGGCGGGCAGCAGGGCGAGGACCAGTGGCCAGGGACCGCCGGCGACGGCGGTGAGCCCGACGGTCAGGGCGAGCGCGATCGGGCCCTGCGTCGACAGCCAGGCCAGCTGCCGGCCGCGGACGTCGCTACGGCCCGGCGTCATCAGCGTCAGCCACAGCGCGGTGCCGTCGGTGCCGTAGAGGTTGGCGGCCATCGCGGCGGCCATGACGATGAAGATCGGTCCCGCGTAGGGCAGCATGCCGTCCCAGCCGATGATCAGCGGGCTGGCGGCGAAGCAGACGCCGTAGGCCAGCGCGAACGCCAGCTGGTGGTTGCGTACCAGGTCGCGGGACCACGTGCGCAGTTCCTTGGCGACGACGGCGCCGTTGGCGGTGGCGGCGGTGATCGGGCGCCGGCCGCGTCCGGACACCCGGGTCGCGCCGGCTCGCCGGCTGAGCAGGGCCGCCCATGCGCCGAGGAGTCCGATGACGAGCGCGGCCAGCGCCACCAGCGCCCACCACTGGCCGCGCACGGCGAGCAGGCCCCAGGCGGAGGGGAGGTACCAGACCGCGTCGGGTGTGCCGGTCTCGCCGAAGGCCCACAGGAAGACCCAGATCTGCCCGAGTGCCGCCAGGATGGTGCCGTTGAGCAGGCCGGAGGCGATCGCGCCGAGCCGGGAGCGCAGCGCGAGGCCGACGACGGCGACGGACACCTTGGACAGCAGGACGAAGACGGCCAGCTGCAGCAGCATCGCCGGCACGGCTACCAGGGCGTTGACGGCACCGAGCCGGATGCCCGTGACGAGCAGGCCGAGCAGGGCCGTCAGGCTGACCAGCGGCGCGACGCCGACGAACGCGCTGACGAGCAGGCCCACGGCCAGGCGCCGGGCCGGGAGCCCGAGGAGGGCGAAGTACTCCGGCCGCAGCGTCTCGTCGCCGCCGCCCATGAAGACCGGGCCGAGCATCCAGCCGAGCAGCCAGACCGCGTAGCCGGCCGCCAGCAGCTCCGGGTCCATCCAGGCCAGGTACACGGTGCCGGCCGCGAGCAGCAGCCCGAGCACCGCGCCGGTGCCCGCCGTCTGGGCGCGCTGGCCCCGGTAGGCGTGGCGCAGGACCGCCACCTTCATCTGCGCCATGGTCACCGCGACAGCCATGACAGCTCCTTGATCTCGGTCCGCTCGCCACCGACGAGCCCCACGAAAGCGTCTTCGAGCGAGCGCGTGCCGCGCACCTCGTCCAGCGGGCCGGCCGCGACGACCGCGCCGCTGTCGACCACGGCGACGTGGTCGCAGAGCTGCTCGACCAGCGCCATCACATGGCTGGACAGCACGACGGAGCCGCCGCCGGCGACAAAGCCGCGCAGGATGGTCTTGATCGTGGCGGCGGACACCGGGTCGACCGCCTCGAACGGCTCGTCGAGCACCAGCAGCCGCGGCGCGTGCAGCAGCGCGGTGGCGAGGCCGATCTTCTTGCGCATGCCCGTCGAGTACTCGATGACGAGCGTCTTGTCGGCGCCGTCGAGCTCCAGCACGGCCAGCAACTCGGCGGCGCGCTCGGCCACCACGTGCTTCGGCAGGCCGCGCAGCAGCCCCAGGTACGTCAGCACCTCGCGCCCGGTCAGCCGCTCCGGCATGGCCAGGCCGTCGGGCAGGACCCCGACCAGCGCCTTGGCGCGCGCCGGGGCGGACCAGACGTCCTCGCCGAAGATCCGGGCGGTGCCGCTGTCGGGCCGCAGCAGGCCGACCGCCATCGAGAGGGTGGTGGTCTTGCCGGCGCCGTTCTGCCCGACGAGACCGAAGAAGGAGCCGGGTGGGACGGTGAGGTCGATGGCGTCGACGGCGAGCTTGTCACCGAACCGCTTGGTCAGCGCTCGAATCTCCAGCGCCGCTGTCTGCTGAGGCATGCCCTAACGGTATGGATTCGCGCCCGTCGACGGATTGACGCTGGACACCCGGCCGGGGTGGGGCTAGCTACACCCCGGCGCCTGGACGCCGTGACGGAAAAGCCCGCAGCGGCGGGCGGCCCGCCCCGCCTGCACTCAGGAAGCCCGCAGCGTGATCGTTCCCGCAGGGAAGAAGTCCACGGTCCCCCTGCGGCGACTCACCTCGAGGAGGGGCTCGCCCACCGACATGCCCCACGACCGCCGCTCCGCCTCGGTCGGCATCCGGGCATTCACCTCGTCGCCCGGCTCCAGCAGCACGACCTTGCGCTGCGGCCGCTCACGCACCCTCGTCGGCTTGCCCTTGGTCTTGATGATGAGACCCTCGTTGAGCAGCAGCTCGAGCGCCCGCCGGACCGCTGTTTTGCTCAATCCGTGCGTCTGCGCCAGGTAAATCTCGGACGGCAGCACCGAACCGGGCGGCAGGACGCCGGCATCGATCTGGCCCCGCAGAATGTCCACGAGCTGCTTGTGGAGTGGACGGTCAGCATCGCGATCGATCACCACCATAAGATGCGGCTCGATGACCCCAGGGCCATCCTACAGCCCTATAGCCCTATGGCTATCGTCGCGTTTCACGACTTTTACACCTCCGCGGTGCGGGAATTCCCGACAGAACCAGTGGGTTATTGCCGGCATGACAACGATCGGACTCATCGGAAGCGGCAACATCGGCGGCACGGTGGCGCGGCTGGCGGTCGCCGCCGGCTACGACGTCGTGCTGAGCAACTCGCGCGGACCCGAGACCCTGGCGGACCTGGTCGCCGAGCTCGGCCCGCACGCCCGGGCAGGCCGCCCGGCGGACGCGGCCGCAGCCGGCGACATCGTGGTGGTGACGGTACCGCTGAAGGTGTACCGCGAGGTGCCGGCCGAGCCGCTGGCCGGCAAGATCGTCATCGACACCAACAACTACTACCCGCAGCGTGACGGCCGCTTCCCTGAGCTGGACGAGGGCTCCACGACCAGCAGCGAACTGCTCCAGCAGCATCTGCCCGGCGCGAAGGTCGTCAAGGCGTTCAACAACATCTTCTTCAAGCACCTGGCCTCGCTTACCCGCCCATCAGGTGCCGATGACCGGACCGCCCTACCGATCGCCGGCGACGACGCCGAGGCCAAGCAGGTCGTCACCGCGTTCCTGGACGCCATCGGCTACGAAACCGTCGATGTGGGCACGCTCGCCGACAGCTGGCGCGTGCAGCCGGACACGCCCGTCTACGGCCCCCCGTACGGCACGTTCGACGACCCGGTCGGCACCCCCGCCGACGCGGAGATCGTGCGGGCAGCGGTCGCCAAAGCACACCGCTGAGCGCCCGCTGGTGACCACGTCAACCGACGACTACACTGCGGCGCTCCCGCGCAAGCGCATGGGATCCGGAGTGCTGTTCCGCGACGCCGCCGACCGGATCCTGCTGGTGGAACCGGTGTACAAGGACGACTGGGAGTTGCCCGGCGGCTCGGTGGACGGTGACGAGTCACCGCACGACGCCGCGCGGCGCGAGGTCGAAGAGGAACTCGGCTTGGTGGTGTCCCCCGGCCGGTTGCTGGTCGTCGACTGGGTGCCGCCACGACCGGGCCGCACCGAGGGCGTGATGTTCGTATACGACGGTGGCGTGCTCGACGTGAAGGCCACCGCAGCGCTGCGACTGCCCGCGGACGAGCTGCGCAGTTGGGCATGGTGCACCCTCGCCGAGGCGCAGCGACGCCTGTCCCCGCTACTCGCCCGGCGGGCGGCCGCCGCTCTGGAAGCGGCGGCCGGCAACATCACGTACTACCTGGAAGACGGCAAGCGCATCTGTTGAGTCAGGCCGCGCTGCCCGGCTGGAACCAGTGACCTTGTTCAGGCCCGCCGGACAGCGCGGCGCTCCTTGCGCCGGGCAAGCTCTTCGTCGTCCACCAGGGTGAGCATCGGCTTGCCCGGCTCGCACAGCATCGTGACGGTGAACCGCAGCGGGATGTCGTCGCGGTTGTTGCCGTCCTGGTAGTGGATGACGTCGCCACCCGGTTCCCAGAACGCCTCTCCCGCACGCACGACCCGCTCCGGCTGGCCTTCGATCTCCAGCAGCATCTCGCCTTCCAGCACGTAGCCGAACGCCGGTCCGGTGTGCCGGTGCGGCGGCGTGCCCGGATCACCGGGCGGGAACTCGACGACGACGGTCATCTCGTGTGCTCCCGCAGGGATGAAGGGTGGTTCGGCCTCCTGCAGCACGGTGATCGCCGTCTCCCACGCGGACGATCGCTGCTTCTGCTGGGTGCGCGGCATGGGACGTACCTCCATGAGGGGTCGGTGGTGCTTGGCCCGAACGCGGTACTGCCCAGCCACGGTCCAACCAGGCCGGTCGCCGTGCCGGGTCCTACCGAAAATCGCCTCATCGCTGCGGCGCCGTGGCGACGGCGTCAACCACAAACTCATGCCCAGACGGCGAACAGACATGATGTGATGATCCGCTGTGAATGAAGGAAACCAGCCGCTCGGCGATCGCTCAGACCTGATGCTCGCAATGGAGCAGAACCTCGCCGAACATGCCTGTCACTTGCACCGGCATGTGGCGGGCTCGACCGTCACTGAAACCAACGACCTCCTGATCGCCGACAGCGGCCTGGACGACGACACCTTCAACATCGTTGCAGCGGCGCGCCTTACGCCGGACACCGCCCCGGCCCGGATCACGCAGACCCTTCAGGCACTGGCCACCACCGGGCGTCCCTTCTCGTGGTGGGTGGGTCCGGCCTCCACGCCGGCGGATCTCGCCTCGCTCCTGGAAAGCGCCGGTCTCCAGGCATCCGAAACCGAGACCGGCATGTGGCAGGACCTACGTGCGGCCCCGCCCCAGCAACCTGCTGCGGACCTGGCCATCCACCGGGTGAGGACCCCCGGGCAACTCGCCGACTACTCGACCGTCCTGGCCGCGAACTGGAACCCACCGGCCGCCACGGTGCGCCGCTTCTTCGCCGATGCCGCCGACTGGGCCCTCGCCCCCGACTGCCCCGCTCGCTACCTGGTCGGCTACGTTGACGGCCGCCCCGTCTGCTCGGCCGAGGTCTTCCTCCACTCGGGAGTCGCCGGGATCTACAACATCGCCACCCTGGCGACCGACCGCCGGCGCGGCTACGGCAGCGCCATCACCCTGGCGACCTTGCACACCGCATACGACGCCGGCTACCGCACGGTGGTCCTGCAAGCCTCTTCCGAGGGCGAACCCGTCTACCGCCGGCTCGGGTTCCAATCCTGCGGCCGCTTCACCGAGTACGCCATCACGCCCTGACACCAGATGGCCCGTCTCTGGCGGTCAGCCCCTGCTGGTCCCCCGCGGCTCGTCGAAGGTCAGAGCCAGTGTGCTGTGGTAGGCGTTGGGCTCGGCGTCTTCTCGTCGTTGGTCGTCCGGTTCGGTGTCGCCCGTCCACACCTTCACCGCCCGATACGCGAATCCGTCCTGGGTTGCCGCCTCGGCTCGGAACGAGACACTCTGCCCCTGGAACAGCTGCCGATATCCGTCCATGACGATCACCGAAAAGTGCACCCAGCACCCACCAGCCACATCCGGCCCGTCGATGACGCCCCAACCCTCGCCAGCGTTGTAGGCCCGAACGATTCCCGAACTTGCCATCCGCTCAGTCTGCCCGATGCCGGCGTTGCCGAAGGCAACGCCGGGCTGATCTGCCTCGTGGCTCGACCAACCGGACGCGAACGACTTCCACCGGTCCAACACCTGTCGTGCGTCCGCTGAGCCCTCACGGCCGACTCCACGTTTGCGGCGAGAGCCGGTGGCAGGATCTGTGAATAGTCGCTGTAGAACAGGTGGAACGCGGCGGCGTACAGGCGCTCCGTCGGGTGCGCCGCGGCCAGGTCCGCAATCACGCGGCAGCCGTTGTCGTACCACGCCGCTTCGAAGGCCGCCCAGTCCATCGCCCTCCTCCATGTCCCCCACCGGCAGTGAGTCTGCCAATCCACCGAATCAACCCGGCGAGATCGGTTAGGGTTGAGCGGACAGGGTGATCGCGGATGGGTAGCACGCATCGATTGAGCAGCAGTACCTAAGCTTCCGACGCCGACCTGGCAATTCGATCCACAATAGACCATCGCAGCACTATGCGGCCGCACACGATTCCTTGTTCCAACGTCGGTCATGGAATGTGCCGGTTTTCTCAACCGCTGGGCAGGCCCCACGCCGCCGACCCACTTGTCCCAGGTCGCGACCCCGGAGGCATAGCAGATCTAGCAGCCGGAATGGATGCTCGGTCTGGATGATTCTTTCGCTCATACGGCAGCATCGGACAGGACAGCCCACCCTTGTCACCACGGACCGACGGCCCGCAGAATCGGGCATAGCTGGAACGCGAAGGGTGGGGCGTGGCGCAATCCTGGGCAGATCTTCCCCTAGATCGGCCGATCAGCATCGATGGCGTAAGCGCGGATTCGCTCGCGTTGTTGATCGAACCGCTGCCCTCGGACGCGCCCGCGATCGTCACGTACAACGCCTTACCACAGCCCAGAGCCGCACGCATCGTCGCAACGCTTCTCACTGAACTCGACCGAGTCGCCCGCGAACTCTTTCCGGCATGGCTTCCGAAGGCCGCGCACATCGACAGTGCCGCCGGTGCCGGTGTGGTCGCGGTGCGGTCTATCGCGCTTCGTGCAGCGCAAAACGGCGGACAGTACGGGCCATTTCTCGCCGACCTGGCCGAGCGCTCACTGCTCCAGCACGTCGACGCGACCGGCCCATTCGACCCAGAGGTTCGTGCGGTTGGCTTGGCCAAGGCCATCGCGGCTGCCTTCGGGCGCACCCGCGCGGCGATCCTCATCCGGGTCGGTGAAGGGTTCAGCGTCGACCAGCAGCAGGCCCTCATCGTCGCAGCCCGATGGTTGAGCGACTCTGGCCGCTTCGGCATCTGGTTCACCGGCACCGTTCTACAGGTGGCCGACGCCATGGAGGTCGTACGGTTCACTCCTCCGACCGGGGAGGCGCTGCCCGAGTTCAACGCAGCCTACATCGATGAACCACCTCTCGATGAGATCGTCGGCTATCCCGCAATCGCCGGCCAGCCACATCCTGGAAGCCGGGCCGAGCAACTACTCGAGGCCGCACTGGCACCTGCTGCGTGGGCCGCAGGACGCGAATGGAACCAGTCGTACCAACCGCATCCGCTCACCAATCCGATCCGCCTGGATCTGCTCTGGCGCGATGCACGGTTGGTCGTCGAGATCGACGGCGTCGAGCACTGCGATCCGGCCAGATTCGCTGCCGACCGGCAACGTGACGTGCTGCTGCAACTTGACGGGTATGCAGTGCTGCGGTTCACCAACCAGCAGGTGCTGATGCACCGAGACCTCGTACTGGCGCAGATCCAACAGTTCCTTGCCGGCCGCCGCGCTGGCACTCACAAGGGGGCAATGCATGCCGGACCTGAAGCTGTCACTGCCGGAGCGGGCGCTCCTGCTCATCCTGATGGCGGAGAACACTGAACTCTCGAACCCCCAGATCGAGAAGAAGTACGCACCAGGACTGAAGCTCACCGGCAAGAACAGGCAGCGCCTTGTCGACGAGAAGCTCATCGAATGCCGCAAGGGGGCGCGCAACGCTTACTTCTTCACTCTGGCGGAGGAGGGTTGGCACTGGTGCCGTCAGGAGTTGACCCGTGCGGTTCCGCCGAACTCCGGCTCCGCCGGACATGCGCTGTACGCGGTACTTGGCGGCCTTGACCGTTACCTCGACAGCAGTGGACGTAGCCTCGCCCAGGTCTTCGGCGGTCAGCCCGAGTTGGAGCAGCCGAAGATCATTGCGGGTCCACCGTCTCCAGCCGCGTCGTCAACCGCGGACGAGATCGAGCAGGCGATCCGCCGGGCGTATCGGAAGTTGGCCGATCCGGCCGGCAGTTGGGTCGGGCTGGCCGACATCCGCCAAGAGCTGAACGGGATTCCCAAGAGGGAGATCGACGGTGTGCTTCGACTCATGACCCGGATGCAGGGCGTACAAATCGAGGAGGAGACGAACCAGAAAGCCTTGGAGCAGCGAGATCGCGACGCCGCGGTGCGGATCGGCAGCCGTGATCAGCATGTCCTGGCGATTGCGCCATGAGTGACACAGAGATCAAGGCTCTGACCGGCCTCCGCATCAAGCTGGTGCCGACCCGGGACGACGTCTGGCGACGGTCGGAGTTCCACGTCGACACGCTGCACCGCAACGTCGCCCAGACGATCCTCGATGCGATCGACGAAGCGCGTGACAGCTCGGACGGCAGCCCGGTTGGCGTCGTCGTGCAGGGGCAGCGCGGCTCCGGGAAGACTCACCTCCTCGGCTGGGTCCGGGAACAGGTACAACGCCAGGACGGGTACTTCTTTCTCGTCAGCTTGCTGGACAGCACCCGCTTCTGGCACAGCGTGGCGCACTCGATGCTCAATGGGTTGACCCGGCAGGTCGACGGTCACGAGACCCAACTGCGGATCTTCCTGCGCCGGGTCACGCTGTTGACCGGCGTACCGTTCGCGGCTCGCCAAGCTGTCATCGGTGATGCCCCGCTCGACCGAGGAGCGATTGACGCACTTCTCGAGGCGTTTCACCGGTACAACCCCGAAGTGGCGATGGCCTGCAGGTACACCGCCCGCGCACTGGCGATGTTCAACGCCGGCGACTTTCGGGCGCGGGAGGTCGGCAACAACTTCTTGCTCTCCGGGGATGAATGCGAGCCCGGCGAACGCTCGCCATGGGGCCTACCCCAGGGTGCATATCCGCCTGAGCAAGTTGTCAGCGAGATCTCCTGGCTTCTCTCTTTGACTGGGCCGTCCGTCATCGCCGTGGACCAGATCGACGGTCTTCTGGCGCCGCTCGCCAAGGCAATGGCGAATCGGCAGGACGCCGAGTGGCAGGATTCGCTGCTGCTCGACCAGATCACCAACGGGCTGATGTCGCTGCGCGAGGCGACCCGAAAGACGCTCACGGTGGTTGCGGCTCAGCACGCCACCTGGGAAGTCATCAAGAAGTACGCGATCGCGGCGGTGCAAGACCGGTTCCTGGCGACGCAGAACCTCGGCCGCATCCCCAGCGCGGCTGTAGGGCAGGCGTTGGTCGCCAAACGTCTGGAAGCGCACTACCGCTCAGTCGACTTCAATCCGCCCTATCCAACCTGGCCGATCCACGAGGATGCGTTCGACACCGCGGTGAACTTCATGCCCCGTCAACTGCTGCAGAATGTCGACCGGCACATCCGAGCGTGTGTCCGCGACGGTGAAGTCCGCGTAATGACCTCGCTGGAGTCGTCGACAGAGGAAGACGGCGAGACCCTGCCGATACCTCCTGTGCGCCCGCCGGACGCGAGCCTTGCCGTGCTGGACAAGCGGTTCGCCGAGCTGAGGGAGACCGCAGATGTCAGCCGCGCGCTCGACGAGCACACCGACGACGTCGAGCTTCCCGGCCTACTTTCGGCTGGCCTGCAAGCGTGGATCATCGAACGGGGCGAGGCTGGAAAGCACTTCGAGCAGGACCCCCCGCCCAGCACCAAGCCGGCATTGCATGCCCGCTTGCGCCGCACGCTGGACGACGCAACCGAGGAGGAGGCGCATTGGGGCTTCCGCGGCATCTCGTCGGACTACCACCCGGTCGCCGTCCTGAACCGCATCCGCGCAGCATGCACCGAGGCAGGCCTCGCAAGCGGCGTCGGCCAGCGCCGGCTGTTTCTGCTCCGTAACGGTGCCTGGCCACAGACTCCGAAGAACAAGGAGGCAGTTGCAATCTTCGAGGCCGGCGGAGGCCGACGCCTGACCGTCGGCGACGACGATCTGCCAATTCTCTGGGCGCTGCGCGAGTTGTTCGCTCAGGCACCGGCGGACCTGACGGCCTGGCTGATCGCCCGGCAGCCGACCCGGGGTGTCTCCTTCCTCCGTGAGGCCCTCGCCGACGCGGCTGCCGATCTACCGGCGCCGGACCTCACCATGCCCGTCGCGGACGTCGGCTCGACGGCGACGGAGGTCGAACAGCCTGTTTTGCCGCCGCAGATCACCGGACCAGCCTTCAGCCTCGGGCTCACCTTCGACGCTGGCGCACCGATACCGGTCGCGTTGGAGGCGCTCCGCAAGCACACCGCGATCTTTGCGGGTTCTGGATCAGGCAAGACGGTGCTCATCCGCCGCATCGTCGAGGAATGCGCGCTGCAGGGCGTCTCAGCGATCGTGCTGGACCCCAACAACGACCTTGCTCGTCTCGGCGATCCATGGCCGGAGCCACCGTCCGGGTGGCGTGACGGAGATGCGGAAAAGGCACGAGAGTACCTCGAGCACACCGATGTGGTGGTGTACACCCCGCGTCGAGAGGCCGGCCGGCCGATCAGCTTCCAACCGCTTCCCGACTTCCAGAGCTTCGTCAGCGACCCGGACGAATTCGAGGCTGCCATCGAATCGGCGCTGGCGACGCTCGCGCCGAGAGCCAAGGTCGACGGCAAGACGAGTAAGGCCGAACGAGGTCGCGCGGTGCTCAAGGAGGCTCTTGTCTACTACGCCCGTAGGCACCGCGAAACCACGCTTCGTGGATTCATCGGCATGCTTGATGACCTGCCTGCTGCAGTGAGCGACCTGGGCAACGCGGCGAAGATTGCCGCCGAGCTCGGCCAGACACTGGCTGCGGCCATGGTGATCGACCCGCTGTTCGGAGGTGTTGGCGAAGCCGTGGATCCCGGCGAGCTGCTGACCCCGCCCACTGGTAAGCGTGCCCGCATCTCAGTGATCAGCCTGATCGGGCTGCAGTCGGACGAGCAACGGCAGAGCTTCGTCAATCAGCTCCAGATGGCGCTGTTCGCCTGGATCAAGAAGCATCCCGCCGGTGACAGACCTCTTGGCGGACTGTTCGTCATGGACGAAGCGCAGACACTCGCCCCGTCCGGCGCCATGACGGCATGTACCAAGAGCACGCTGGCGCTCGCCTCGCAGGCTCGGAAGTACGGCCTGGGACTGATGTTCGCTACGCAGTCACCGAAGGGTCTGCACAATCAGATTCCGGGCAATGCCGCCACCCAGTGCTACGGGCTGCTCAACGCGCCGGTGCAGATTGATGCCGCACGGGAAATGGCCCGGGCGAAGGGCGGTGACGTGCCTGGGATCTCGCAACTGCGCACCGGTGAGTTCTACGTGGCTCTGGAGGGGCAGGCATTCGCGAAGGTCCGTGCGCCACTGTGTCTCAGCCACCATCCGAAGAGTCCGCTGACAACCGAAGAAGTCCTCGAACGCGCCCGCGCAAGCTGACGATTGCTGGCCGCCGACCCAATTGCCCGGGTCGGCGGCCGGTTGCTATCGGCGGACCAGCTCCACCGTTTCCGATACGAAGTTCACTCGTCGAGCCTTGAAGCCCCCGAGTGCGAGCGCCTTGCCGAGTGAGTTGCGCACCGAGTACCAGTACGGCAGATGACTGCGGGCGGACTGGGGAAGTGGGAGGCCCAGCATCTCCTCCAGATCCGCGAAGGTCATCGGAATCACATCGTCGGGCTGCGTTCTCAGCCACTGGGTGAGCGGCCAGTATTTACTGACGCTCTGCTCTGACGAGCTGCCACCCGGATCTGTCTCGGCGTCATCAAGGCCCTCCGCAGCGCGAAGGATGGCCACCACTTCTCCTGGAATCCGAAATCCAGATGCCCGCACACCGTCCGGATAGAGCGGCTTGAGGATCGGCGTGACGGGCTCAGACAGGATCCCGGCACGCTGCAAGTCAGCGGTGATGCGGTTGGTCGGCCGAGTGAACCCTCGCAGCATCCGCTCGTCGTCGTACCCACAAATTTCGTACACGGCTTCACGACTGATGGTGCCGCCGCGCGCCGCGGCCTCCCGGATGACCTCCGCCTGAACCTGTCCCTCGCTGTCCAGCCTGGCGAGGAGCTCTGTGACTGCCTCAGGTGCCCATTGGCCCTCCGGAGCAAGGTCGTCCCTGGGCCGTTTGGCATCTTCGACGGAAGCGGGGCTGACCTGGACATTGAGTGCCGAAGACTGCTCGAGCAGGTCACGTGGGCGGAGCAAGAAGAGTTGCCGTCCGTTGCTGAGATCGAAGAACTCTTTGGTCATCTCCTGACGCGGGCCGACGACCACCGACCGATGACGCCACCACCAGTCGTCCTTCTCGTCTCCGGTGATGATGACGAGATCAAGCTGGCGCTTGGTCGCCTCCTCGCACGCCTGCCAGTAGACGAGGTAGTCGCCTGCTGGACCTTCGGGATGCTCATCGCCTTTGTCGGCATCCAGGTAACCAGGTGGCTGGTGCTCCTCGACGCGCTTCTTGCCTTCGGCGATCATCGCGTTCCACTCGTCGTCCGGTGGCCTCGGGAGGACCTTGCCGTCCAGCAGTACAGAGAGCCGGCTCAGAACACGGTCACGGGCTGCTGGCGTATTGGCGTGCACCTGGTCCGGTTCTGCTTGGCCCACAGCGGTTTGCAGCGACTCGTACAGCTTGCCGACATCTGCCTGGAGCTGTTGGAGTTCGGCTTCCGCCAAGGCTACCTGCTTGGCCCAGCGACCCAGAGCGTCGTTGGTCGAACGCTGGTTCTTCTGCAGGGCTGATCGGACGTCACTCGCGGCGCTGTCAGGATTGCCGATGGCGGCGAGCCTGTTGCGGTGGAACTCTCGCATGGCCTGGTGGGGAACGACGAGCCGGTCACCGAACTTCTCGAATATCGCCAGGAGGTCGTCAGTGGTCTGGGCGTTGTAGCGGTACAGGTTCAGCAACACGTTCGCGTCGATCGCGACCAAGGCACAGTTCAACGCGCGGTCGACATCGACTTCGGTCAAGATTCGATAGCCTTCGAACCCGTCGAACAGTCCGGGCAACGCAGCCTCCTCGACTAGAACGCCGGAATCATATAGAGCAAGTTGCCATCCCTGCCCCACACGCACAGTTGAAGCCGGACAAGAATCCGCCGAACGCACAATGTCCATCAAGACTCGGTTCCGTGGCGTCACGAGCTCGAATCAGCCCCCACGGCAACGACCGTGAGGGCTGATTCGCCTATCGCAGCCGACAGGCTGCCGAGGTCGTCGTCACTCGGATTCGGCGTACGCGGCCAGGCTGACCCTGGAGCTGATCGCGAGCTTCCGGAAGATCTGTCGCAGGTGGTAGTTCACCATGTGGGCGGAGATGCCGAGCCGACGGGCGATCTGCCGGTTGGTGAGTGCCTGTCCGACCAGCCGCGCCACGGCGCGTTCGCGGTCGCTCAGCTGCTCCCAGCCCGCCGGTGCCGGCGCGGCAGCTGGGCTTTCGTTCACGATCCCGACGACCACGACCTCGTCTTCGCCGCGCAGGCCGTACAACACCACGGGCTGCAGTCCGGACGCGCGGAGTCCGTGCAGCACGGCGTCCAAGGCCGGCCGCTCGCCGTGCGCCATGATGGCTAGCTGTTTCATGTCGACCCCCATGTCGTTGGGTATGAACACCGACCGCCCGGTGTGTGCGGTCAGGCGTTGCCGGAGCAGGTGACGACGGCGTACTGGCCCTCGGAGCTGTTCTCGACGACGACCTTGCCGTCGACGGTGATGCGGCAGGTGATCGTGCCGGTGCCGGTGCCGGACTGCGCGACGATGCTGACGGTGAGCAGCGTGTCGGTGGAGGTGGCCTCCTTCTTCCACGGCAGCGCGGCGCCGTTGGCCTGGGAGGAGTTGCCGCCGATGCCGTACGTGACGGAGCTGGCCTTGCTGACGCCCTTGCCGGTCACCTCGAACACGACGCTGTGAGCGCCGGCGGCGCTGGAGGCGGCGTCCGCGACGCCGGGGCCTTGGGTGGTTCCCTGGTTGGTGTCGACCCCGCAGCCGAGGGCGAACAGGGACAGGGCGGACAGGGCGACGAGGGAGTTTTTGCGCATGGTGCACCGACCCTTCGAGGGACAACACGGATGGCTTCCAGACCGCACCACATCAGTGCCTGGCTATTACTGGAACTTACTGGAATCTACTGGAAGCACGCAACGGTGTTTCCGCGTCCGAGGCGGATGGTCGGGGTGACAAACCGGACCAGACCGCCAGGTTCCACCACGACAATCACTCCGGCCGGATGGGCTTCTACCAGCCATTTGGTGGATTCATTCCGGGTGCGGAACGGGTTCGATGAAAGTGGAACCATTCCACTCGAACGTAACGTTCTGTAGCCTCTTCATATACCAGTACTGCCCGAAGTGGGGATTGCTGGAAATTACTGGAGAACGGTACTGTCCCAACCATGGCCGACAGCGTTGAGGAACTGGAGCAGCGGATCGACGCGCTGCATGCCGAGATCCGCCACGCGAGGTCCGTCGGCGACCTGCCGCGGGTCAGGATGCTACGGGCAGAGGTGCGCGCCCTGGAAGACGCGTGGGACGAGGCGCACGAGCCCGAGGCGACACCGGCGCCGACGCAGCGGGAGAGCGGGTCACTCCTGCCGCTGCGCGAACAGGTCCACAGCGCCCTGACCCTGCTCACCGTGCCGGCCGCGCCGAAACTGATCGCCCAGGTCTACAACGCCTGCTTCGGCGGGGACATCAACAGCGCCAAGCTCACCAGCCTCCGCCGCGACGAGGAGCGTTCGTTCCGCTCGTCGCCGTTCGCCCGGCCGTACTATCTGTGCGCCGCACTCACCGCCGACCGGCTCGCGGCAGCGCGTGGCCTCCTGGCCGTGTCGACGTGGCCGCTGGAGCGGCGCATCATCGGCGCACTCAGCCCGCGCGTCGACTTCCTCTACGCGGCCGTCAGCATCGCCGAGCACATCGCGCGGCTTCCCGAGATCGATCGCGCGACCAGCCGCCTGCTGTGGCTGTTCGCCGAGAACATCCCGGGCGCCGCCGACGGCATCGGCTCGGCCAAGCCCGACATGGTCATCCGTGCCGCGCGCGCCGAATTGCAGACACACGAACCGGTCGACCGGTCGCACCGCGAAGCGGCCGCCACTCGGGCCCGCACGCAACTCGACGACGTTCGGCGGCTCTTCGGCAGCCCTTTGGAGCCGGTGCCTGACAGCAAGGTCTCGTAGCCCCACCGTTTCCCCGCGAAGGAACGCCCCAGTGAACAGCACCGAATCGCGGCTCGATCAGCTGCGTGGACCGGTACCACCCGTGCCGCACAACGCCCGCACGATCGCCGCGCTGACCAGCAACCCCGGCTGCGCCCGCCGTGCCGTCATGGACGCCGCCGGCGTCGACAAGCGCACGGTGGCCGCCCGGGTCGGTTTCCCGCCGCCGTACGGGCAGTCGCCGTTCGCGATCACCCGGACCCGGGCGTTCGAAGCGCAGGTGAAGGCCAACGGCTGCGCCGAGCTGTTACGGATGCTGCGGGAGGTGCTCGACCTGCCGATCCCCGAGGTGGCGTACCACGACCTCGAGGAGGCCGCCGGCAACACGAGCCAGAACGTGCGGCACGCGCTGGCCCGGCAGGTGCTCGGCGCCGCCGCGAAGGGCACCGACGAGTTCGGCACGCTGTTCGACCACCCGCTGCTGCGGCTGCCGGTCGGTGGCCGGCAGGTGTTCCTGGAGCCGGACCTCATCGCGTTTCAGTTCCAGGGCGTCTTCCACATCATCGAGATCAAGTCGTTCGCGGTCATCGACGGGCAGGCCGACGGCGGCAAGGTCGCCGCGGCGGCGGTGCAGTCGGGCGTGTACGTCGTGGCGCTGCGCCAACTGCTGAAGGAGCTGGGCCTCGACCCGGAGCGGGTCTCGCACGACGTGGTGCTGGTCTGCCCGGAGAACTTCTCCAACCACGCGGTCGCCACGAAGCTCGACGTGCGCCGCCAGCTCACCGTGCTCAACCGGCAGCTCAACCGGATGACCCGCATCGACGAGCTGCTGGAGCCGCTGGACGACGACCTGACGTTCGACCTGGCGCCGGACCGTGACGGCAGGCCCACGCGGCCGGTCGGTGAACTGTGCGCGGCGCTGGAGCACATCCCGGCCCGCTACTCCCCCGATTGCCTGTCCATGTGCGAGATGTCGTACTTCTGCCGCCGCGAGGCGCACGGCACGACCCACGCGCTGGGCCGTACCGTCAGCGAGGAGCTCGGCGGCGTCGAGTGGGTCGAGGCCGCGCTCGGCCTGGCCGGCGGCCTGCTCGCTCCCGCTCCGGAGCAGATGGAGGCCGCGATGGTACTGCGGGCAGCGATGCGCCTGCGCAACGAGTGCTTCGGGATCCCGGCATGACGTCGCTGACCTCCATCGCGCGGGCGCTCGCGGTCCGGGACCAGACCGCCCAGCGGATCACCACGGTCCGGCACACCCACATCAGCCGGCGCCCGCTCGTCTTCATCCCACTCGCGCTCGCCGGCGAGGCCAACGCTCCACTGGCCGCGATGGTCGGCGACCGGCCGGACTCGCCGCGGCTGTTCATCGTGCCCCAGCCGCGCAACCGCGACCAGCGATTCGCGTTCGCCGCCGAGCTCGGCCGCCTCATGGTGTCCTATGTGGACAGCTTCGCGCGGCAGGCGGAGGACGTGCGCGGGCGGTCGCGGTTCGCCGATGCGCCGCAGTTGCTCGTACCGAACCCGGGTGGCATCGGCTTCGTGCGCCTCTTCGGCCGCTCGACCCGGCTGCGCCGGACCTACGGTGAATACGCCGTCAAACCCGTCGTGCCGTTGCTCGGCCAGTGGCTCACGTTCTTCTCCGAACGTGCCGAGCACCCCGGCTCGTCGCTGATGCTCGCCATGACCTCGGCGCTCGGCGACCACTGGGCGACCGGGCAGAGCGCCGTCGAGGACGCCAACCTCGCCGCGCTGCTGGCCTGGATCGACCCGCCCGCCGGGCGCTCCCCGTTCGACGCCGCGCTCGACGCCGAGGACCCGGAGACCTGGCCGCCGGCGGGCCCGGCGACCGACCCGACGTTCGACGCTGATCGGCTCGCGCCGGCCATCGACCGATATGCACGCACGGACGGCAATCCGGTCGCCCGTCAGCAGGCGCTTTCCAGGCTGGAGACGGCCCTCACCACCCAGCTCGAGCCGACGTGGCAGCTCATGTGGCGCGGCGTCGAACTGCTCAACGCCCTCACGCCCGGGGCGAGCGTCGTGGCCCGCTGGGCCGACGACCGCGACGTGTACACCAACTACGTCAGCCATTTGCGCGGGGACAGCCCGCTGCCGCAGGCCCGCCGGGACAGCGCTGTGGCCGCCGCGCGCCGGCTCAGCCGTCTGGAGCGCGCCCAGGCATTGTTCGACTCGCAGCGCGCGTTGGACGATCCGCTGGTCATGGCCGAGTACCGGCTCACCGGCGAGGCGTTCGCCGGCACCGTCGTCCACGCCGAGCCCGACCGTGTCGACGCCTCGGGCCCCCGCCGTAAGCTCCGCCCGCACATCACGGTCCGCACGCAGGACCCGCTGCGGTTGGGCGCGGGCGTCTCGGTGAAATCCCCGGCCCGGCTCTCGCAGCAGGCGGGCATCGTCGCCGTGACGCCGGTCGACGGCGGCCTGGACGTCGTGCTGGAGCTCACCGGCGGCATGGGCCGCTCCCTCACCGCGCCGCCCGGCAGCGTCCCGGCGGTGGGTGAGCGGGTCACGTACAGCACGGTGTCGGATGCCTACCAGCCCGGCGGGCAGTTCCCGTCGGCCGAGGAGACCCCGTGGACCCACGGCGGTCCACCGGCGCCGCCCGTGCCCACCGAGGAGGACGCCGTGGAGGACTGGTCGTGACCACCGACGTGTTCCCTGCCGTCATGGAGGATCTGCAGTCCGGCTCCGCGCGGGGCGTGGTCGTCGACTCCCCGCCCGGTGCCGGGAAGTCGACGTTGGTCGTACGGGCCGCGCGGCATCTCGCCCGGCTGGGCGAACCCCTCGCCGTCGTGGCCCAGACCAACGAGCAGGTCGACGACCTCATCGCGAACCTGGCGGCTGCTGCTGCGGACCTCCCGATCGGCCGGTTGTCGGCGCAGGGCTACGTGCCGGTGCCGCGGATCTCGAAGCACGGCAACGTCACCGTCGACACGGCGGTGGCAGGCTTGGCGGGGACGCGGGTGATCGTCGGCACGGCGGCCAAGTGGTCGATGTTGACCGACGGTTCGTGGGCGTGGGCCATCGTGGACGAGGCGTACCAGATGCGCTCCGACGCGCTGCTGCGCATCGCGGGCCGCTTCGACCGGACCCTGTTCGTCGGCGATCCGGGTCAGCTGGACCCGTTCTCGACGGTGGAGACCGAACGCTGGGCCGGCCTGTCCTGGGACCCGCAACTGAGCGCGGTGGCAGTGCTGCTGCGGCACAACACTGATGTCCCCGTCCACAGGCTGCCGGTGTCGTGGCGGCTCCCTTCGACGGCCGCGCCGGTGGTGTCGGAGGCGTTCTACCCGTTCACCGGCTTCACGTCGGGCACCGGCCCCGGCGACCGCTCGTTGACCTTCCAGACGCACGCGTTCGGCGCGTCTCCACTCGACGCCACGCTGGCGGAGGCCGCCCGCTCCGGCTGGGCGCTGCACGAACTGCCGGCGCGGCACAGCATGCGCACCGACGCCGAGGTCGCGAAGGCGTGCGCGGATACGGCACTGCGCTTGCTCGAACGCGGCGCTGTGGCGGTGTCGGAGAAATTCCCCGACGGCGCTCCGGTGACCGCCGAGCGGATCGCGATCGGCACCGCCCATCGCGACCAGGCCGCGGCGGTCCGCCAGCAGTTGCCGGCCGACTCCGGCATCACGGTCGACACGGCAAACCGCCTGCAGGGCCGCGAGTACGACGTGACGGTGGTCTGGCACCCCTTGTCCGGCCGGCGCGACGCGACAGCGTTCCACCTGGAGGCCGGGCGGTTGTGCGTGCTGACGTCGAGGCACCGGCACGCCTGCATCGTGGTGGCGAGGGCCGGCATCTCAGCACTGCTGGACGCGCACCCGTCGACAGGCCGGATGTACCTGAACGAGGTCGTGAAGTTCCCGGACGGCTGGGAGGCCAACCAGGCAGTGATGTCCCATCTGGAGCAGCACCGGGTGGTGGCGGCGTGACCGCCTGGCCTCCCGTCGTGTTACGCGCCGGTGTACGCGAACGCCGCCCAGTACCGTGGCGCCAGATAGGGATACGGGCCCGCGTCGCCGCCCGGTTCGACGTCCGGCAGCATGGCGGCCAGGTCGTCGCGGGTCGCGGTGCGCAGCCACTGCATGGCGTGGTTCAGCGCGACGACCGGTTCGTGCCCTTCCTCGCGCCACTGCCGGTGGAACGCGGTCATGAGGTATGCCGTGGCCAGGTCGTCGACCTTCCATGAGCTCGCGATGACCCCGGCGAAGCCGACCTGCAGCAGCGCTGACGGTAGCCCGACCACCTCGTTGGGCAGGGCGGTGCCGGTGAGGTTCGACTCGCACGCCGACAGCACGGCCAGGCGCCGCTGCCCGGGCCGCAGCACGTCGCGGAGTTCCTTGAGCGTGACCTGCCGGTCGGCGAAGTACAGGCGGCTGTCGAGAATGGAGTGTGGCTGCGCCGAACCGTGGCAGGCGAGGTGCCACACCGTGTGCTCGTCCGCGGTGTCCTGGAACCGTTGCCATGTGCAGTTGTGCGCGATCGTCACGGCGCCGGGCCAGCACCGCGCGATCCCGGTGGTCTCTCGCGCGACGTGCGGCAGGTGCGCGCCGCCGCCGGCGGCGTCAGCCACGTCGACGGCCAGCAGTCGCTGCTCGCCGCTGGGCAATGCTCGTACGGTCGCCTGGCATCGGCGCAGACCGCGGGCGTTCGGCGCGTACCGGATCGCGGAGAAGTGGCCGGCTCGGCGCCATTCGGTGTAGGTGTCGCCGGGGGTGCCGGGCTCGCCGGCGGCGTGCAGGGGCAGCAGGCTGAGCTGCCCGACCGGGACGAAGGTCACCACCCGTCCCCGCACGCTGTGCAGCACCAGATCGTGCACGCCGTTCTTCCACAGTGTGCTGAGCATCGAGGTGGTCCGGTCGACGGCGCGCGACGTCGGCCGCAGGTCGCGCACAGGCTCGGCGCCGCGGACCGTTGCACCATCACGGGTCAGCGGCAGCAGCTCGGCCACGAGCCGGGCGACCGTGCGACGGTCGAGCGTGCGCAGCTCGATGAACTGCGGGTCGTGCCGCGCGGCGACGACAAGGGCGTAACCGCCGGCCTTCGCCGCGGCGATGTAGACCAGTGCCCCGTCGCCGGTGGCCGCGGTGATGTCGGCGTAGCTGACGCTGAGTGCGAGCGGGTCGGTGCCGAGCACCTCGGCGGCCCGGGCCGCGACGTCGCGCAACCGCTGCCAGGCGTGTCCCGGCCGCGCCGACGGGTGGCGCTCCTGCTGGTCGACCTCGGCGCGGGCCAGCCGGTACTCCTCGGCGAGTTCGTGTTGGCCCGCGGCACGCAGCCGGGCGTGCACGGCGGAGTCGTCGCGGCCGTTGGCCTCGCTCAGTCCGATCGCCCGCCCGGTCTCCAGGGCCACGACGGCCTCCCGGTAGCGGCGGGTCCGGGCCAGCCAGTACCCGGCCTCCGCGGTGTGCTCCTGAGCGGCGGCGAGGACCCGCTGCTTGGCGCTCTGCCCGTATCGCGCGGCGGCGTCCAGCGGCACGAGCCCGACGAGGTGCTGGTACGCCTCCGCGGCCAGTTCCTGGTCGCCGGTGCCGACCGCCCATGTTGCCCAGGCCAGGGCGAGCCGCGCCTGTTCGGTGACGGTTGACGGTTTGGTGACCGCCGACCGCCAGGCCCGCCGCTGCCGCCCGGTGTTGTCGCCGCCGGACAGGGCGTCCCGTGCGGCGCGGGCGTCGTGCAGGACGACCCGCTCGTCCACGCTCGGGTGGTGCCAGGGGCGGCATCGGCGGCGGGCCAGCCGCACCGCTTCCCGCACGTCGGCCGCCCGCCGGTCGGGTGGTGTGTCGGGCAGCAGCGCCCGCCACAGCAGCAGCCGGGCAAGTGCGGCGTCCGCGGCGGTGGTGCGCCGCCACCACCGCACGCCGGACTGCCGGCCGGTGCGGCAGGCGGCGATCCCCTCGTCGAGCTCGGCCGGGTCGTGCAGCGCTTGCAGTGTGCCGGCCGTGGCGTGGATCTGCGGGAGTAGCCGTGGTGCGAGTGGGTCGGTCGCCCGGGCGGCGAGTTGGAGTTCGTGCAGGGCGGCCGGTAGGGCGCCGGTGGCCGCGGCACGGCGGGCCTGGAGCAGGTGCAGCAGGCTCGGTGCCTCGCCGGTCTGCTCCAGTCGCCTCACCAGTTCGCTGAGGGCGGCGGTGTCGTCGTTGGTCTCCAGGGCCGTGAGCGCGGCGCCGGCCAGGTCCAGGATTTGACCGCCCGCGATCGCCGGCAGGCCGCCGGTCACGACGTTCGTCACGCTCTCTTCCTCGAGTTCATTGCCGGACTCGTGGATGGCGTAAATGTCGTCGATCTCGCGGATCTCGTCATGGTTGTACGTCGACAGCCACTCGCCGGCGCGGTGCTCGATGTCGCGCAGCGCGGCCCGTACGACCGCCCTCTGCGGGTGGGCGGCTGACGCTGGACTACTCAAGACCTGGGTGCAGGCCGACACGAAGGTGCGCACGTCGGTGCGGCCGGTGTTGTCGTTCTCGAGGTCGCGGGTGTCGAGCCGCGGATGCCATTCCAGCACCTCGCGCACCGCACGGTCGATGTCGTCGAAGGCTGCCGCGGTGCTGACCAGCTCGTGGGTCGCCTGCGCCGCCCACCAGTCGTCGGCTCGGTCGCGCTGCTGCTGCCTGGTCTGCCGGAAGACCTGCCACGCCGCGTCTGCTCCCGGGTCGTCGCCGCGGAGCCGGGCCTCCCGGTACGCCCAGACGGGCAGTTCGATCTCGGCCCGAGTGCGCTGATACGGGTCCGCGCTGCGGAGGTCGTGCCGGAGGCGGTGACCACGGGCGTCATGCGCCCACGGCTCCTCGAACACCGGGTCGGTCGGGCGGTTGCATGCGCGGCAGGGATGCGGCCACCATGTGGGCGGCCGCTCGGTCGGCTCGCTGGCGGTACCGCATTCGTCGTTGTGGCATTCCCAGCCGCGCACCTTCGCGTCGGGCGGTGCGAGGTACCCGGATGACGTTCGCGGCGGGCGTCGACTGCGCAACGGACACCTCCTGTGCTCGTCCCTACCCGTTCCTGACGGACGGCTGTCCGTCAGGAACGGTCATGCGATGGTTCAAGCGCGTGAGGAGTAGCCCGTTCCCGGAGGACATGCTGCGTCGGCTGGACCTGTTCGGCCGGTACGAGGTCGACCCCCGCACCTGCGGCATCGACGGCAGTGAGATCTGGCCGACCTGCGTCGCACCGTTCTACCCGTACTCCCAGGAGGACCGGGACGGATTCCTCGGCAACCTGCACGCCGCGGTGGCCGACGACCACGGTGGCTTCGCGACGTACGGTGCGGCCCGGCTCGTCTGGGAGCTGCTGGGCGGGGAGGCGCTGCGCACTGCGGCGGCCTGGCCGCTCATCGACGCCGGCATCGAGTTCAAAGCGGCGCGCGGCCTGTCGACCGCGCACTTCACCGGCTACGAGATGCAACGCATCCACGAACGGCAGCACACGAAGGAGATCTGACATGGGTTTGCTGGACCACAACCGGACCTGGCGTATCGCGACGAACGCGTCCCCTGCCGACTGCGTGCGGGTGTTCGCCGACTGCCTCAACGGCCGCAACGCGTCGCTGCTCGGCAGCCGGTGGCGGGTCAGCACGTCGGAGGCCAAGTCGGGCAGGCGCACGGCGGTGGCGTTCTACGAGGGCAGGACCGGCGTCGTCGGCCTGATGAGTGCGATGTCCCAGCGCGCCTCGGCCGAGCAGGACGCCGCCCGCGGCTCCGAGTTGACGTTCACCGCCACTCCTGGCCGCGACGGCAGCACCACGTGCACGATGGAGATGACCCAGGTCACCAAGGTGTACCTGGTGTTCACCGCCGACGCCCGGTTCTTCCGCAGTGCGATGCGCCGGGTCGCGCGCCGGCTGCGGGACCTCGACGCGGGCCTGGAGGTGGTCAAGCAGTGACGTGTGGCCCGGCGCGCTGACGCCGGGCCACCCGGATCGCGCCTCAGCCTGAGCGGAATGTTGTGTGGAGGGCCTCAGGACTGGCGGATCGCTTCGCCGGCGAGTTCGAGCCGCACGTTCTTGCCGACGAGGACGCCGCCGCCTTCGAGGGCCACGTTCCAGATCAGGCCATAGTCCTCACGGTCGATCTCCGCCGTCGCGCTGAACCCGAAAATGTCCTGCCCGTACGGATCGCGACCAGCGCCACCGAAGTCCACCTGAAGGTCGACGGGTCGGGTTATCCCCTTGATCGTCAACTCCCCGGTGAGCACGAATCGTCCGGTGGTGCGGTCGGACTGTTGTGGAATTTTGCGGGGCATGCCCATGCGGCCTGGTCGTTGATTTCTCAGGCGAGCCCAGAAGAAAATCGGATCGTTGTTACCCTGCCATTTGATACCCGTGCTGCGGTACTCCAGAGTGGGGTACCGGTCGACATCAAGGAAGTCGGGGCTCTTCAGGTGCTCATCCCGGTCGGCGCTACCGGTGCTCACGCTCGCCGCCGCGATGGACGCGGTCACTGAGGAACGCAACGGGTCCTCTTCCACGATGATTCGTGCGGTCGCCTCACCGAAGTCACCGCGAACGGGACTTACCATCATGTGCCGGGCCACAAAACCGATTCGCTTGTGTGCCTGATCGAGAAGGTAGGTGCCGGGAGCCGGAATGTTGATTCCGTCCCAGAACCGCGTTGCAGAATCGGACATCGTTGCGCCTCCTCCCCGAATTTTTCCGCGTGTTTGCCCACGTCCTGCCGTTCTTCGGAGAGCGCACACAGGTCGGACAACCGTACCGGTCATCGAGCATAAGGGAGCGCTGCCTCGCCACTTCCTGGACCCCTCCCGGGGGAGAGACATGACATTCCCCGCATCTGTCCGTATCCCAGGTGACGCAGAGCGTATGGGTCCTGCTTGTTTTTTATGACCCGCGTCACACCGGCGCGAGCCCGTCGCACCAACCGGGCCAAAGCATCGAGAAGTTTAATTCTTCTATTGCGGCATCGGTACAGTTAAGAACTTCGAAGAATCGGTCAATAGCTGCCCCGTTGCGCGCACCGCCCCCTTCATCTGACGAGCCCGATCAGGTGGTCGAACGAAACCGCTCGAGCCGGAATGGTCGCGGCGTGGCCGAGGCAGGAATATGACGAACCCGTGCGCCTCTTGACGATGCGGACAGGCGGCCGCCGGGAATGTCGCCCAGCGCCGATCCGGCCGCAAGCGCGTATCGACGCCTCTGCCTGGAATCGCGGGATTGCCAAAGCCGACAGCGTGGTCATCAGCGACTTGATGTGGCGACCTAACGAGACGGCGGCGCGGGGATCAACGATTCATTGCGCGCCATGTCCACCATCTGGCCCATGCCGACGTAAGCGTGGCAGACATCCGGCCGGCGGCGGGCCATGCCGACACCCCTGGGAGTGCGCCGCGAGCACCACACGGTCCTGCCCCAGACGCTGCCGCAGGTGTTCGACGAGCTCGCCTCCGGCCGGCCCGCCGTCGCGCTGTTCGCCGCCGAGCTCGGTGCGCGCTACCGATCACACGCCAGTGCTCCGTCCTTCAGGGCGGGTGGCTCAGGTGGATCCGTGTGGTGATCGCGTGGGGTGGTATGGACGTGACCAGGACCGACGCACCGTGCGAGGCCTTTGGCATTGCACCCGCAGTCGTGGCTGGACATGGGTTTAAGGCCCGGATTGCGGGTGATGGTCCCAGAAGGCCTCGGGACTCGACCGGCTGAAGGGCGCCCGGCGATGACAGTGCGACTCCGCAGGCTCGACGGTGGCGAAACGGCTGTCACCGACGAGCAGATCGATGCGCTTCACGCGGCCTTCCATGGTCCGCTCATCACACCGGACGATCCCGGCTATGACGACAGTCGCGTCGTGCACAACGGTATGTTCGACCGGCACCCTGGGCTCATTGCCCGATGTTCGGGGGCGGCGGACGTGCTCGACGCGGTGAACCTCGCCCGCGAACGCGACCTGCTGGTCGCCGTGCGAGGCGGTGGGCACGGGATCGCGGGCCACAGCACCTATGACGAAGCCATGATGATCGACCTCTCGGCGATGCGGGGTGTGTGGGTGAACCCCGCCGAGCGGCTCGTTCGCGTCCAAGGAGGCGCGACCTGGGGAGACGTCGACCGAGAGACCCAGATTTTCGGCTTGGCCGTGCCGGGCGGCATCGTGTCGACGACGGGTGTCGCGGGTCTGACACTCGGTGGCGGGCTCGGGTGGCTCCACCGCAAGTACGGCCTCACCTGCGACAATCTCGCCGCCGTCGAGATCGTCACGGCCGATGGGACGCTCCTTCGAGCCAGCGAGACCGAGCACGAGGAACTCTTCTGGGCACTTCGCGGCGGCGGTGGCAACTTCGGCATCGTCACCGCCTTCGAGTTCCATGCCCACCCGATCGGGCCCATCGTCATGTACGGGGCGGCGATGTACGCCGCGTCCGACGCGGAAGAGATCCTTCCAGCCTGGCGGGCCTGGACGACCGGTCTGCCGGACGAGGTCAGCAGCCGTGCCATGTTCTGGTCCATGCCGGCCACGCCGCTGCTACCGCGGGAGGTGCACAACCGGGACGTATTCATCACCGCCGCCGTGTACGCGGGTCCACCCGCCGACGCCACGACGATCCTCAGGCCGATCGGCGAATTCGGTACGCCGCTCGCCGATCTCAGCGGGCCCATGCCGTTCCGGGACGTCCAGCGGCTCATGGACTGGATGTTCCCGAAGGGAGAGTTGCTCAGCTACTGGAAGTCGGTGAACGTCCGCGAGCTCGGCGACGACGTGCTCGACGTGCTGCTCCGCAGAGGACTTGGACGACCGCACCCACACACCCTGGTCCACGTGCCGCAAATGGGCGGCGCCGTGCAGCGTGCGGGGATCCACGACACCGCCTTCGGCGACCGGAGTGCGGCCTACATCGTGAGCATTGACGGCAACTGGACCGACACCGCCGACACCGAGGCCAACGTACGGTGGGTGCGGGATGCTTTCAACGAGGTGAACGGCCTGCCCTCGGCCGGTGGCACCTACCTCAACTTCAGCGGCGACCTGGACCTGGACAGCGCGAGCAGGCACGCGGCGTTCGGCGAGAATCTCGACCGGCTTGCTCAGATCAAGCGGGACTACGACCCCGACAACCGTTTCCGGCTCAATAACAACATCCGACCGGCCGACTACGCGCCCTGACGAATCCCGCCCGACGCCACCAGTTCAGCGTCGGCGCAGGATCCGACGAAGACAGGGTTCCAGGCACCGAGGTCACCCGCGTCCATAGTAGACCGTCACGCCGTGCCTCGTTGTGGCCACCGTCGTTCTGGTCGGCGTCTCAACAGTACGAAGGCGCTGGAAGTCGGCAGCTCGAACCTCTGTCAGCTTCGGACCTCCGTAGCCGGTCTAGAGCATGCGTCGGCTTCCCGCAGGCGAGCGGCGAAGGTCGTGGCCTCCGCCTTCTCGAGCTGCCCGAGCGCTCGCTCACGAAGCTGCCCGTAACTGTCGTTCGCGTACTTACGCATGAGGTATGCGATCTGGTCCTCCAGCCTGTTGCGCACCAACCGCGGGTGAGTGTCGAGCTGAAGGACTAGGAAGTCGTCGGCATGGAGCATGTCGAGATGCTGCTCGTACGCACCGCTCTGGGCCAGGAGATCCCGGTCGCACGTAACGAGGTACGTGGCTCGGGCCTCGACAGCGGCTGCGAGGACATGCCAGTCGTTGATATCCGAGGGTGCCGGCACCCTGGCAGGGTCGTATCCGGTAACGATGCTCTCCGGGAAGTACCCCTCAAGGCGGCGTCGGATGCCGCCGATTACGTGCTCAGTCCACTCTGGATGGTCGCGTCGCAGGTGGTACAGCATCCCACTGACGGTAAGCATCTGGTCAGCTACTCATCTATGCCCAACACGTCGCACTCTTCCATCAATGCCTCGTAGCTCCTTCGCCGCTCAAGCAAGCGCTGACGACGGAACTCCAAGACATCACGGAGCAGTACTCGACGATGCGTGCCTACCCGGTGGGACGGGATGCGATCGGCGTCCAGGAGCTTGATCAGAGTTGGCCGCGACATTCCGAGCATTGCGGCAGCTTCTCCAGTGGTCATCTCCTTGGCGATGGGATTGATCGCCACAGCCTCGCCAGCGAGCAAGGTCGTCGCGAGCTGACTGAGTAGGGTCACAACCTGACTCGGAAGCGGTACGGAGGTGCCGTCCACCGCGACCAGGCGAAGATCAGCAGACTGCGCCTGGCAGAACTCCAGGAACTGCGCCATTTGGGCAGTATCCTGGTGTTCGATGCTCTCCGGCACGACGACTGTGCTCAACTGCTGGGTGGCTGACATGGCGACGTCCCTCCTAGCTCTAGCTCCGCCTCCCCGACCGCGCGGAGCTCCTAGCGACGTGTCACTAGGTTGCCCTTCGAGCATGACGGTTAAACGCAACAACCGCAAGCCCGCTTCGGATGTTCCGTCTGCCATACCCCCAACCGGGGGACGATCGCCCCCATAAACGACAAATAGGACCCCCGGCACGCGCCCATAAGAGCCTCAACCCATCCGCATGGGCGGACCAATGGATGACGTCGGTGACCGACGTCCATGCCATTGGACAATGCATCGAGCGACGGCCACGGAGCACTCGAATGCTCGTGTTCGCCGGTATACCCGCCCGCCATCGGGCTCAAATGCAACGTGCTTGCCTTCCGTAGCTGGTTGATCAGCCGAGGCCAGCACCCCTTCGATCTCGCCGTCAGCGATCCAGACACGATCATCGACCTGCCGGTGGACGGCTGTCATGATCTCTTGAGCTGTTGCAGGGTACTGCCGGTGGTGTCGACGAGCGGTCCGTAAGCACGATCGTCGGGACGAAGTACTCGAACCAGATCCGCGTCAGCTGCTGGTTGAGGGGATCTGACCGGTGGCCGCACTGGAAGGCATCACTACTGGCTCCCGCGACAGGCTGGCAGGCATGGCGGCGAGGAGGACGAGCATGAGTAGGGCGTCCCAGTTGCCGAGGACCGCGCCGGCAATGCCGCCGGGTTCGTGCAGGTCATAGGCGTAAAACGAGATGACGCTGAACGTTACGGTGCAGTAGATCGCCGCCGCGCCGAGCAGCGGTGGCCAGCGCAGCGGTCGAGTGCCCGCGATGACCAGCAGCAGTATTGCGGGGATGAACCAGAAGATGTGGTGCACCCAGGTGACCGGGCTGGCCAAACATCCGACCAGGCCGGCGAGGGTCAGGCCGGTCAGTTCGCTGCCTCCGGTGTACGCCCGGGCAGCCCGCCACATGCCGAAACCGACGACGGCCGCGACGAGCAGCAGCCAGAGCACCCGCTGTGGTGGGTCCGAGGCTCTCGCAACGATTCCCATCAGCGACTGGTTGAACAGGTACTCGGGGTGGCCGATGCCGTCACCGTCGACGAGGGTGCGGGTCCAGTACGTCCACGAGTCACCGGGCGCGACGGCCCATGCGGCGGCGGTCGCCGCGGTCGCCGTCGCGGTGGCGACGCCTGCAGCTCTCCAGCGGCGGGTGCACAGCAGGTACAGGATGAAGATGCCCGGCGTGAGTTTGACCGCCGCGGCGAGACCGATGCCCACACCGGTCCACCGGCTGCTGACGGCGCCGAGTATCAGCAGGTCCACGAGAACGAGCGCCACGAGTACGAAGTTGACCTGGCCGAAGGTAAAGGTCTCCCGGATCGGTTCCAATGCCGAGGCGAGTGGCACTGCCAACAAGAAGACGAACCATGTCGGCTGGCCGAGATGACGCGCCACCGGCAGCAAGAGCAGCCACAACGACACCGCGAAGGCGAGCACGGATACCGTGCCGAATGCCACCTGTACCGGCACCGGCCAGGCGAACCCGGCCAGGGGCCGGAGTATCAGCGCGGCGAACGGCGGATAGGTGAACCCGAGCGACCCTTGCGTCGGGTCCGGGACGCTGAAGTCGTACAGGGGGCGGCCGTCGCGCCACCAACGCACGGCGAGGTGGTAGATCCGCAGGTCGGAGAAGTTGTGCCGGTTGCCGTACCTGTCCTGCCCGGCGCCGACGACCAGCCACACTACCGCCGCCACGCCGAGCCGCCAGGCAACCGCCGTAATCGGTCCCATCGACACCCACCGTAACAGTAGCCAAACGGGATGTTCTGAACGGCTTACTGCCGCTATTGTGCGCCGATGGCGATCCTCGGGTGGGCGCTGGTGGGCGCGGTCGTGGCCGTGGGCGCCGGCCTGGCCGTGGGCCTCGGGGTGTACCGGCAAAATCGGCGCATCCTGCGGCGCGGCGCGCGGCTGAGCGCCGAAATCGTCGCGGCCGAGATCGCCCCGCTCGATCGCCCGTACGAGTCGCGGCGGCGCAACGTGCGGCTACGGCTGCGCTTCGAGGGCATCGAGGAGCACGTGCTGGTGTTCCTCGGGTATCGCCTGCACTCCGACGACGCCGCGGCGCTCACGTCGGGCGCGACAGTGCAGGTCTGGGTGCTGCCGGAGGACCTGTCCGAGGTTCGCGTCGCCCGGCCCGGCGACGTGGACCGGATCCTGCCGTTCCAGGCCGCCCCGGAGGTGTCCGGCAAGTACCCCGACGGCGGCATCGACGGCCTCAGCACGCTGCTGGACCGGCCGGGCTGAACGGGTGGCGCCTCCGGTGGGGTCCACGCGGCATTGACGCCCGGAACCGCGGCGTGCACCTTGCTCAGCTCGCCCGGGACGACAGCGCTCGAGTCGCGCACCAGCAACCTGGACCCGGTCTTCCTTATGGCTGTCTGCAAGGAGCTGCGCCGTATGGGTCGACTCGACGTGGTGCGACGGCACGAACACGCTCCACTTCGGGATGGCGGAGGCGGGGTGCGAGTGCGGCGATTGACAGGCCTGGTTACGGCGTACCCTGCGGAGGTGTATGTGCTCGCTGTCGATCTCGGTACCTCGAACACGGTTGCCATGCTGCGCAGCACGGACGGCTGGGTCCGGCCGGTGCTGTTCGACGGCAGAGAGCAGTTGCCATCGGGTGTGTACGCCGACGCCGGCGGTGAACTGATCGCCGGCAGCGATGCGGAGCGGCTGGCACGCGCCGACCCCGCCGCGTTCGAGCCCAATCCGAAGCGTCGCGTCGACGATGGCACTGTCCTGTTGGGTGAGCACGGTGTCGACGTCACCGACGCGCTCGCCGCGGTGCTTGCGGTGGTCGTCGCGCAGGCCGGCCGCACCGGTCATCCGGATCCGGCGGTGCTGACCGTTCCCAGCAGCTGGGCGGCTGCCCGCCGGGCGGTGCTCGCCGTCGCCGCCGAGCGGGCCGGCCTGGGTGCGGTCGAGCTGGTCAGCGAGCCGATCGCGGCCGCCGCGTACTACACCTCGGTGCTGGGCTGCGACCTGCCGCCGGACGCCGCGCTGCTCGTCGTCGACGTGGGTGCCGGTACCGCCGACGTGGCGCTGGTGCGTGCCGGCATGCCGGTCGGCGCGGGTGCGGCCGTGCCCGCCGCGGCGATGACGGTGGTCGCGCAGGGCGGGCTGGACGTCGGTGGCCTTGACGTCGACGCGGCGCTGGTCGACCTGCTGGCGACGCTGGTGTCGCGCGATGCGCCGCAGGTCTGGCATCGTCTCTCCACGCCCGCGACCGGCGCGGATCGCCGAGACCGGATGGCGCTGTGGCAGGAGGTTCGAGCCGCGAAGGAGAGCCTGTCGAGGCTGAGCGTCGCCCCTGTGCATGTGCCCGGACACCCTTCCGACCTTCACCTCACGCGCGAGGAGGTGGAGGCCGTGGCAACGCCGCTGCTGTCGCCGGTCGTGGCCCTCGCCGCGGATCTGGTCGCGGACGCGGGACTGGCACCGCACGAGCTTGCCGGCGTCTTCCTTGTCGGCGGTGGCAGCCGCATGCCGTTGCTCGGCCGGTTGTTGCATGCCCGTCTCGGTATGGCACCCAGCGTCGTGGAGCGGCCGGAAACGGTGGTTGCGGAAGGTGCGCTGCAGTTCCTCACCGTCGCGGCCACGATGGCCGGCACCGACGCGGGCGGCGGTATGACGCAGCATCAGCCGGCAGTCCCGGCGCCCGTCTGGTCGCGCGGGACGCGAACGCCGTTTCGCCGGCGCTGGCTCAGCCCGGTGACCGTACTGTTGACGCTGTTGTGTTTTGCGCTGCCGTTCGCCACCGTCTCGTGCATTCCAGACAGCTACGGACGCGCCGAGCCGGGCGGGACGACCGAGTACAACGGGCTTGACCTCGCGCTCGGTGGTGCACCGGAGGTACCGTCCGATCATCTGCTCCCACCCGACAAGTGGCGGCAGGACCAGCTCGAGCCGCAACCCCTCTACCTTGCCGGCCTGCTGCTGCTCGGGGTGACCCTCGTCGCGGCAGTCGCGCTGGCCAGGGACCAGCGCCGCCGCAAGGTGGTGGCTGGACTCGGCGCCCTCGCCGGCCTGTCACTGGTCGCCGGTCAGGCGCTGGTGGTGGACCGGCTCGCGGTGCGCGTCCGGGAGCAGAGCGCGATACCCGCCGACAAGGTCGCACGCGACTTCGTCGGCACCGGTGCCGGATTCTGGCTGACCGTCGGGCTGCTGGCGCTGCTGGTCGCCGGAAACCTGGTCGTACTGTTGCCGCAGTCCCGCAAGTGGCGGCGCAGGTCCTCGACGACATCGTGACCACAGTGGTCTGCGGCCGCTGACGGCAGCGCTGTTACGGCGTGGCAGCTCCAATATGTTGGTAGGAGCGGCAGTTCATCGCGGCACCAGCGCGTACGCGCGCACCGGGAAGGTGCCGAAGTCGCGCACCGGGGCGGGCACGGCGTGCAGCCGGGCGCCGTGTACCGGCAGCTCGCCGAGGTTGGTCAGGTGCTCCAGCACCGGGATGCCCGCTCCAAGCAGGATCGAGTGCGCCGGCCGCTGCCCGCCGTCGGTCGAGTCGATGTTGACGCTGTCGATGCCGACGAGCCGAGCGCCCACGTCGGCCAGGTGCTTCCCGCCGTCCTCGGCCAGATACGGGGCCGCGACGCCGTAGGCGTCGGTCCGCCAGTGCCGATCCCAGCCGGTGTGCAGCAGCACGGCCTTTCCCGTCACGTCATAGGGCGCCAGCGTCTGCGCGGTGACGCCACGTTCGGTCGTGCCGGTCAGGCGGACCACCACGACGGGCAGGTCGGCGATCGACTCCAGGGGCAGGCCGGCCAGGTCCACGCCGCCCTCGTACCGGTGGAACGGGCTGTCCACGTAGGTGCCGGTGTTGCTCAGCATGGTGATGCGGTCGATGGTGAACTCGGTGCCTTCGGCGTACAGGCGCCGCGAATCCGTGCGGGTCAGGTGTGGGGTGATCTCCGGGCCGGGCAGCCCGGGATACGTGGTCATCCCGGCCTCGATCACGTGGCTGAGATCGACCAGCCGGCTGCCTTCCCCGGTGACGGCGGCCGCGGCCGGGCCACCTCGGCTGCCCTTGTGCGCCTCCACGAAGACCTCGACGTTCGACAGCCGCACCTGGTCCACCATCAGCAGGCCGAGGTGGCTGACGAACAGCCGGGCCAGCTCCTCCTCGGACACCGAGGCATCGGGCAGGTCCAGCCGGAAGCCCTGGGTCTGCAGCCCGCCACCGTTGAGGAAGGCCACGTCCGCGTCGAACGACGCCCGGTACTCGGTCATGTCTCCATGGTCCGTCCGAAGCGATGTTCAGCACCAGCGATGATTACTTCATCCTGGTATGTAGTTTGGCTGAATACAGATCGACTTGCGCCGCCGAGCCGAGCTGCGCGACGTCACCGACGCAGGCGGCGTACCTCGCGAACCGCGGTCAGAATGTGGCGATCGGGTTGACCGGGCTGCCGGACGTACCGGCGAAGCGGACCGGTGCGACCGCGAGGTGGAAGTCCCACTGGCCGAGCTCGGCAGCCGTCGTCGCGCACACCTCCAGGTCGCAATTGTCGAGCAGCCACAGACCCATCGCGACGAGACCCACGGCATGAACCGGCATCAACACGTCTTCGTACCCCGACGGCTGAACGTCCTGGGGGGTGTCAGCGCCGATCAGCGCGACCTGCCGTTCATGCAGCCACGGCAGGCAGGACGCGTGCCAGCCGGCCTGCGTGAAACCGCTGGCCGCACCGGCCTCGTGCCGGACGCGGCCATAGCCGGTCCGCAGGAGCACCGCATCGCCGGATCGCACTCGCACACCCTGGCGACGCTCGGCCTCCTCGAGATCGTCGGGAAACACCCCCTGCCCCGGCTCCAACCACGGCACATCGCGGACCCTCGCAATGTCCAGCAGGACACCACGCGTGATGATCCCGTTCGCCGCCGCCGTGACGGCCGCCCACGCCGATCCCGTTGCGGCATCGACCAACGAGTGCGGCCGCCCGTTGTACATCGTGCCGTCCCAGAAGATGTGGCACGGCGAGTCGACGTGGGTGACGGTGTTGCCGTGGAACGTGATGCCGAGCCGCTCGGACGAAAAGCCCCAACGCCGGTCGTTGCGGAACACGGGCACCGGCATATCCTCGGCACCCGGCATGTCGGCGGCGCACGGACACGTCGTCGTCGACCGCTCCATCTCTTCCGGTACGGCAACCTCCCACGCACACGACACGCTCCTGCCGTGGCGCACGGCCCGCGCCGCCGCCAGCCGGACCTCGTCGGTGATGTGGTTCAGAGTCCCGAGCTCGTCGTCGTCGCCCCACCGTCCCCAGTTCGACAGCGTGTTGAAGTACCCGAGCACGTCGTCCTGTGTGGGCATCGGTCGCCCTGCCGTCATCCAGCACCGACTCCTCCGGTCACGCGGTTTGAGGCACCGCAGGTAGACCCCGACCGTACTCCGGGCACGACCGAGTTCGTCAAGCACCGACCATTACGCAAGGCGACGCGCCAACAGCGGCAAATGAGGATGTCAGCCCGTCCAGCGGGGCGCTGATCTTGCGGGCGACACCTCGCCCATAATGGCTCGACGTATAAGGAAGACTGGCTGGCATGGCTGATTTGGGCGACCCGAAGGCTGCGCTGCACCACTACCTCCAGTCGACTCGCGATGACCTGATCTGGAAGCTCGACGGGCTGAGCGAACGCGAGGCCAGACTGCCCCGCACCGGGACCGGCAACAACCTGCTGGGAGTGCTCAAGCACTGCCTCAACGTCGAAGCCGCCTACTTCGGGCCTACCTTCGGGCGCGAGTTCCCGACGCCCGAGGAGCTGGTCCCCATGCAGGCATACGACGAGGACCCGCAGACAGACTGGTACGCGCGCGAGGACGAGACGAAGGACGGGCTGATCGACCTGTATCGCCGTGTCGGGGTGTTCGCGGATCAGACGATCGAGCAGCTGCCGCTCGACGCGCCGGGGCGGGTGTCATGGTGGCGACCAGATGGACAGGTCGTGACGCTACAAAGGATCATCATCCACGTGACCTGCGACCTCGCCCGTCACGCCGGTCACGCCGACATCATGCGCGAGCAGCACGACGCGGCGATCGGCTGGCAGCGGGAGAACACCAACATCCCTCACGACTATGACTGGCCGACGTACGTCACCAAGCTGACGAGGCTGGCTGACCGGTTCGGATAGCCACCTGCATCGATCGGCGCCGTGCCATGGCCGACCGTGCAGATCCGTACCGGCCGCGCCGCCCCGCCGTCCACCGCGGCCACCCTACCCGGGCCCGCAGGGGTACGAGGATCGCCCGAAACCCGACCACACCAGCGACATGAACGCGAGTCGCCGGCTCGCGGTTGCCCGAATTGGGTGCGCGGACCTGTACGGCATTGTTACGTTGCCCGCTGACGGCGAGACGAAGGTACGTGGCGCGGGGAGTCGCCGGCGGCTACCGGATCTGGGACAACCGAGCACGTCGGTGGTGGGGCGATCAGTACCAACTCTGCCCGGACGAGTTGCTTGATGAACTGAACGGCGCACGCGACTACGCCAAGATCACGGCGCTCCTCCGCAGATACCGGGCTCAGAAACGGTAACTCTAGGGCGCCAGGCCACCACACCTCGGTCGCGGCAGATGAGTGCACTCGATTTTGTCGGCGCGGCGATGCATGTGTGCAGTCTTCGCCGACGCAGCGAAGCCCATGCCGCGAGCCCGGGCGGCGGCGGACTGGGCTTGAACGAACGGATGGGCGGGACGGATCATGTGCGGGTGTCCTCCGCATCGGTCCCGCGACATACGTGGCGACGCTGGCCGGCGTACCCGCTCGTCACGGTAACCGTGCTCGGCATTGCCGGCGAGGCGTACGCGCACTGGAATCCGCGCCGGTACCTGTCGCTCAGGCCGCTGGCCGAGCCTGAACCCACGATCGCGGTCGCGCTCGCCGCGCCCGTGCTGCTGGCGTTGGCGATCCTGGTGACTGTGCGACCCGGTCCACGCAGGACAGTGACGGCGTCGGCCCTGCTGGCGCTCCTCGTACCGATCGTTTGCATCGGGTGGTTCGACAATCTGATGAGCGAGGGCGGGTGGGAACCCTCATCGATCAGCCCTGCCGCCAGCTCACCCGATGGACGCTGGGATGTCGTCCAAATCCGCTATCACAACTCGTCTGCCTCCGACGGCTACTACGACGAGTATCAACTACGGTCGCGCGCCGGATGGCTCAGCCGGGAGTCACCGCACCCCTTGGCCGGCATCATGTACAGCTTCCCCATACACGACCAGCTCCAGGTCACCCGGATCGAGTTCCCCGCCAGCAACACCATCGAGCTGTACACCACCGACGGCGCGGTTCACCGCACGTCCTTCAACCCCGCCAGCCTGGCGATCGACGACATGTTCGAGTTGTGCGACGACGATCAGACACGCCTCTGCCCCTAACCATCAGCGCACGACTTCCTTCACTTCCCGGAGACGTGGGCAGCTGCCGCCGCGCACGGTCCTCGGCAAAGTCGTGCATGTTCACTAGGTGCCGGATGCCTTGTAGGCGGCGAGAATGTAGTTGGGGTGGCGGTCGAGGTTGTTTCGGGCGTGGTCGTAGCGCATCGTCGTGCGGGGGTCGGCATGGCGGGCTGCGATCTGGACGTCGCGGAGGCTGACGCCTGCGTCGAGCATGGTGGTCACGAACGTGTGGCGCAGCATGTGCGGGTGCATCCTCGGCATCCGCACCCCGGCGGTGGCGGCCAGATACTTGAGCCGACGCGTCGCGGCGTGGCGGTCCATCCGGCCGCCGAGCGTGTTCCGGAGTATCGGCCCCTCAGTGCGGCCGTCGACCGCTTGCTCGATCGCTCGAGCCACCGCTGGCGGCAGCGGGATCAGTACGACCTTGCCGCCTTTGCCCCGCAGCGGCATGTGCGGGCATCCGATCTTGGCTTGGAAACGGTCGCTGTATATCAGGATCGCTGCTGTTGCGCGTGGTTCCGAGAGAGTGCTGATGGGGTCGTCTGCATGGTCGTACACCGTGGATTACCAGGCCGATGTGAACGCCGCCCTCCAGCAGTTGCGGCACGAGGTCTACGACCGGGGTGACCACTACCGGGAGTCACGAGACGCCGACCTGGAGATGACGGAATTGGAATTCCGAGGGCTCTCGCCCCGCGCCATACCGACCCCGACCGCTACGACGCCATCGTCTAGGACTGGCTGGAGCGCAGGTCCCGGCCGGTGCCGATCGACCCGGGCTCGCTCGGGGCGGCGCAACCGCATCTGGGAACGCATTCGATCATCGACATGGTCAACGGCGTGTTGGCCCGCCGGCATTCGCGACGGCCTCCCCGTTGCCGCCCGACAACCTGATGTACACCTTCGGCACCGTGACACCGTCGACGAGCCAGGTGCGAGCATGGATGGGAACCGACATCTTGGGTGAACGGGAACGCTGGGTCGGCACGTACGTCATCAGCTACCGCGACGGCCGGCCGGACCACATCCACTTCTGTGGCTGCTCGAGAGACTGACCGGCCAGACAGAGACAGCGGCATACTCCATGAGCGGATGGCTGCTCAGGCAGGACGGCGCATGACGACGAGGTGCTGCTCTGCACCACAGCCGGGGCACCAAAGACGGTGACGTCCGAATGGGAACGGTTGTCCGTGCCCGACCTTGCTTCGATCGACGAAGCAGACGACGTCTTCGATGGATTCGGTGGTGGCCGTCTCCCCATCGGTCGGGTCCCAATCGAACGCGACATGGGCGTCCTGGTTGACTGGGCAAAGGAGGGACAGGCCGTGAGTCGCAGCGTGCTCAACGGCAGGTGTCCATAACTGTGCGATGCGAACGTGTTCTGGTTCGGCCAACGTCTTCTGGGCCTTACCACTGGTTGTCCCGTCCAGAGGTTGCTCGTAGATCAGGTGGTCCGGCAGGCCTGCGAGCTTGCCGAACCAGGCGTCGAACGACAACCCGGCGGCCTGGTCCGACGGACACAATGTGACGCCTGCCCCGTCGCCGTCCGCGTGCCATGTGCTCGGATCGCGCAACAACGCACCGGTGTCATCGCGGGCCAGGATCAGATGTTGGCCGCGCTCTGTCGCTCTTGTCCGCCAATCCGCGTTGTACTCGAAGTGGACGATCTCGTCCGATCGGACCCTGGTGGCCCAGGAGGTTGCGACGCAATCGATGAGCCCGCAATCGAACCAGCGTGTAAGAATCTGCTGACAGTCGACAGCCAGCCACGGGCCGTGCGTGATCGCCGTCTCGCTGTCGTAGTAGTCCGTGACTTGTTTCGTGAGGTCCCAGAGGAACGTCTCTTCTACGACCAAGGCCCACATTTGACGGACCAGGTCAGACGGTGCACGTCCGTTCACCAGGACATTCTGCCATTCGGCACCATGTCAAACATCATAATTTCGATCGAGTTGATCAAGATTGCACCGGGCAAGCACCGGCTGAATCTGGTTGCAGCCACCACCGGCGTGGACGATGCGATCCAAGACCTAGTGAAAGTCGCCAGCAATTGCGGCTTCGAGTTCGACGACTGACGCGGCCCGTCGACCTGGTCGTACGTCCGGAAGCGCTCGACGTTCGCTCTGATCGCGGCAAATGAGTGCGGCCCACCTGGTTGGGTTTGTCATGTACCCATCCGTCGGATGGAGTAGGGACGCTATGTCCGTACGATGACGACATGCCGGGCCCCCAACTCTTCGCCCCGCCCGCCGCAGATGCGTTAACGTTCCGGCCAGGATTCTGGCGCACGTTCGCGGCTGTGCTGGCGATGACCATGGTGATTTGGTCGGTGTTGTTTTTCCTGTTGTTCTTCCTGATCACGCTGGCCATGAGGCCTCCGTCCCCGCCGGACTGGTTGCTCGTGTCGATACTCGTCCAGATCCCTGGCGGACCGATCGCCTACGCCGCAACGTTTGCCCTGATCCGCTGGTCGCGGTGCCAGGACTGGCTGCGTGTCTCCAGCGCGGGGCTGGAGTTGGCCAGCCGCGGCTCGTCTCCGCTCCTGGTGCGCTGGCCGGCGCTTGAATCCGTGCGTCTCGTGCGCCGCTTCGGCACACCGATGCTGGAGGTGACACCCACCGGACCGGAAGGTGTGCACGTCCACAGCGCGGGATCTTTCATGCCACGGCCACGAACCCGCGACGGCCGCGACACGTTCGTCGTCGATATCTGGCTGGTGCGTCCCGGCCGTGCCGAGCTGCGCTCTGCCCTGGAACGCCACCTACCACCCGGCACGATGCTTGTGCCATAAGTGGCCAGCGGCCCGTCCACCCGGACGGGGAGCCATCCAGGCGGCCAGCCGAACGCCGTCGACGTTCCGGCCGCGGCTGAACACACTGACATCGGTTGGAACGCAAATCCCGGCCGGCGCCAGTCGACCCCGACACACTCGTGACGGCGCAGCCGCACTCGGGTACCCACTCGATCATCGACATGACCAACGGCGTGTCGAACCAGCCGACGTTCGCAACGGTCTCGCCGCTGCCGGCCGACAACCTCATCTCCACCTTCGGCACCGTCACTCCCTCGACGGGCCAGGTACAGGCATGGATGAGTGCCGACGCCGCCAGCGAACGAGACCGGTGGATCGGTACGTACGTCATCAGCTACCGCGACGGCCAGCCCGACCACATCCATTTCTGCGGCCACTCAGGAGACTGATCTCCTACGCATCCGGCACCAGACACGCGTTCCAGAGAGCGACGACGCTCGCCGCGCGCGGGATGCGGCAGATAAGGACATTTCCAGAGGGGCGAGCGACGTACTCGCCAGCGCCCTGGCCCTCGGCGGCGATGACTTGGTGTGCACTCGTGCCATCGAACTTGACGCATCCCCGTATGGTGGCCTTGCCGCGTCGCGGTTCCGTCAACTCGCCCTAGGAAAGTCGCCCGGCCTACGGAGGCGCTGTGAAGTTCGACGACGTGTTCTGGTACATCGTCATATTCCTGTTCCTCTTCGGCGGCAGCACCGCGGGCTTCGTACAGCTCCTCCAGTCCCGCCGGCACAAGTTCAAATTGGCGATGGCCAAGGAAAAGGTCAAGTTGGAGCAGGCGAAGGCGAAGCTGGCTGAGGAGCAGAACCGGCAGACCGCGCTGGAGGTGCGCAAGGCAGAGCTGGAGATCGAACGCTATGACCGGCGGCTCCCGGGCATGCTATCGGTTCCACTAACCGACAGCGCAACCGACAACGCCGTGGAAGAGACGCCGTAGCCGAATCTCTGCCGACCGCCGCCACCCATAGGCATACCCGGTCTCCGGTGTTCACGAGTGCTGCCGGGCCGCGAAGCTGTATCGCAGTCGGCGCTGGGACGGCATGGGGTATCCGCACATCGGCTATGACAGGAAGCCCTGGCCGGCGGTCACCACTCGAACGGCCCTGTACTGACCGTGACGTACTCCCACAGGCGACGCGCCCGCCTCGCGGCAGATGTGCGCACTCGACCGCCGTTAGGTCCACTCTTCGAACGCGTTGTCAGACCGCTCGAACTTCGGCGAGCCGCTTGACTGCGTACTCGTCGTCCCAGCAGACAGCGGCCTCCCATGCGGCCGACGCTTGCGCGGCGATGTCGTACGCACCGTCGTCGAGGCCGGCGGCGTTGTCGGGCAGCACGAGGTCGAGGTCGGGCACGTCGACGTGCGCCTCATCCCAGTCGATCAGCGCGACGTGATTCGCGGTCATGCGGATGTTGCCAGGGTTAGGGTCGCCGTGCACGACGCATGTCTGACGTCCGGCGAGCCGCGCCCACGCTGCCCGGCATCGGGCAACGCCCTCAAGGGGCATCGCACTGAGGTCGATCTTCGTCCCGGTCTCGGCGTGCAGAAGGTCGGTCGACGATCGCCACCCTGGGCGCTGCGGCCAGCCCTGCGTCAACCGATGCAGCTCGCGGAGCGTGCCGGCCACGCGACGCCAGTCGGCCTGCGTCTCGGGCGGTCCGCCCTCCAGGTAGGTCATCACCACCAGACCATCGGCGAACAGCCGGCCGTCCATGGTCGGGATCGGCACCGGCACGGTCAGACCTTCACGGTCGAGGTGTTGGAGAAGCTCGGTCTCCCACGCGAGATCAGCATCGTTTCTGCCGCCGAGACGACCGACCGCGAGGTGCCCGCTGACGCGCACGCTCCACACGTCGTTGGCGACTCCGCCAGCGAGCGGCTCGATGCGGGCGACGCCTTCACCCCACTGCCCGAGTGCCTCCCACCCCATTCGCCACACCTTACCGATTATCCGAACACCACTGTTCTGGCATGATCGCATGTCGGCTCTCGGCATCCCGTGACGCTGGGTAGCGATGGACCAGCGGCGTGAGCGTGTGCCGGACTAAGGACTCCTGACAAAGTGGTGGGCTTGACCTGGTCAGAGGTAGGTGTCGTGCACGAGGCCGCCGGGTAGCGGGACGCGGTCAGCGGCGTGATCGCACGCGATAAACCCGGCGACGTCGGCGATCATCCCCGGGATACTGGTCGCCCGTGGATGAGGTCAAAGTCGTTGTCGCCCATGCCGAGCGCGCGACCCTGCGCGTCGGCGACGTGTTCCTGAAGGTGGACGCCGACCAGGCGCGTATCGACGTCGAGGTCGAGGCGATGTCCCTCGCACCGGTCCCGACCCCGGAGGTCCTGTGGCGCAAGCCGCCCGTGCTCGCGATCGCCGCACTCCCGGGGACGACGCTTGGGCGCCTCGGCGGGCCGTCGACCGGGTCGCCGGCGGCGTGGGCCGCGGCGGGCGCCGCCATCCGGAAGTTGCACGACGCGCCGCTGCCGCCCCGGCCCGGCCGGGCCGGGCCGGAGCATCGTCGCGCTGGCGGCGGAACTCGACGACGAGTGCGAGTTGCTTATGACGAACGGCATCCTGCCCGCCGACCTCGTCACCCGCAACCGCCAGGTCGCCGAGGCCGCGCTCCGGCCGTGGACTCCGGCGTTCACGCACGGCGACCTGCAGATCGCGCACGTCTTCGTCGACGGCGACGAGGTCACAGGCATCATCGACTGGTCCGAGGCGGGCCAGGGTGATGCCCTGTACGACCTCGCCACCTTCACGCTCGGACACGAGGAGCACCTCGACGACGTCATCGCCGGCTATGGCACCGACATCGACCTCGACGTGATCCACGCGTGGTGGTCGTTGCGAAGCCTGCTGGGGGTTCGCTGGCTGATCGAGCACGGCTTCGACCCGTCCGCGCCGGGCTGTGAGGTCGACGTGCTGAGATCCCGGATGTGAGGCTGCGCGCGGGCCCGACTGCTACGACGATCGTCGACCGGATCACCTTCGGCGGCAACATCATCGAAACCGGCACCGATTGCTCCGACAACGGATCCTGCTGACGCGCTAACTGATCGGAGAATCTCGATCATCAAACTCGTGCCAGAGCCACCGCTACATGACCGTTGACAGTCAGGCTCACGGCCGATATCAAAGTCCTGGCGCTACGGCGGTTGCGTCACCGGCGCCGACGGAAGACAGACCTTGGCCGGTACCGTTCCCAGCGTGGGCATCTACCTGGTCAACATCAGCGCCCTGAACTGGGCGCAGGACGAATGCGCACCTCTGCTCGACGAGGCGCTCGCCACGCGGAACCTGCCGCCCTACCCCGGCCCGCCAACCACGGCCGGGGACTTCGAGGAGAAGCTCATCCCGAGCATGGACGACTTCGCCGAAATGTGCGCGCGGCACGACGCCACGGACTTCCTCAACGCCTCTCTCATCGTGCCTGTGGACTTCACCGGCTTGATCGAACTTCCCGCGGAGAGCACCTATGACGACGTGACGAAGGTGTTCAGCGCGCAGCGGCTGCGCGCAGCGATCGCCCCGATCGCCGCCGAGGTCGGCCTGCCCGCCGGCCTGCCGAGCGGCCCGATGGCGCTGACCAACGCGATCGACGACCCGCTCACCTTCTACGTGGCACTGTTTCGGCAAGCGGCCGAGCATTCGCTGCGACATGGCTGCCCGCTGACCTACGTCTAGGGCCACGCCCTACCTGCTCGACGGTCAGCTGGTCTTCGAAGCGCCAAGGTTCGAGACCGCGCTGTCCCTGCTCACGGCGCGGAACCACCGAGCGTAACCGCGCACCGCTGGCCCGCGCGCACGGTCGGCGGCCCGACCGCGCACCTGATCATGGAGCTGGTGCTGAAGGTAGCCGTTGCATGGCAGGATCGCTTGGGGAGGGTGCTGATGGGCTCGTCTGCATGGTCGTACACCGTGGACTACCAAACCGATGTGAATGCCGCGCTCCAGCAGTTACGGCGTCAGGTCTATGACCGGGGCGACTACTACCGTGAGTCACGTGATCTCGAAACCCACTCGATCATCGACATGGTCAACGGCGTATCGGCCCAGCCGGCATTCGCGACGGTCTCCCCATTACCCCCGACAACCTGATCTCCACCTTCGGCACCGTGACACCGTTGACTAGCCAGGTGGAAGCATGGATAAAAACCGACAGCTTCGGTGAACGGGAACGCTGGGTCGGCACCGGTCCGTACGACCGGCCCAACATGCTGCAACCCCATGACTCCACGGCCTCAGCGAATACGGAGCGTAGCAAATGGCGCAAGCAGCAGCGTTCTTCGGCGTAGGCCTGTTGCTTGTCCTCCTCGGACTCATCCTCGCGACCGACTTCCGAGGCATCACGACCAAACACATCGCGCTCTCCTCGAACTTGGTTGGGCCGATCAGCCCATTCCGGCGCGGCCGGACAGAGGATGACCTGCGGCAGCGACAGTTCCTGTTCGTTGTCCTCGAAAGGCTCCTAGGCTGTCTGTTTGTGCTGATGGGGGCTGGTCTTGTCGTGGCTGCGGTCATTTCACTCTTCGTGGAGTGACCACAACATGCGGTTTTGTCCAGCTGAGAAGATCCAAGCCACGCGCGTCGCCCGCGAAGGCAAGACCAGGTGCCCGCTCATCGGCTTGCGGGTGCCGGGCGTCGGCCCGGCTCGTCACGCTGCATTGCGCGCGGATCAAGCAGATCCGGATGCCCGAGTAGCGGCTACGATCCCGACTGGTTGCCACCGTACAGCGATACCGGGGACGCAGCAGACCGGTGCCGGTCGTCCGCTGTCACCCACGGCGCCGCCCAGGCATGAACCGTGGCGCGGGTGGTCCGGCCGTCGACGAGCGCCTGCCAGCGTGAGTCGACGTCCTGACGCGTCGGCTGCATATCACCGATCTACCACACCGATGCCCTCCAGCGGGTCGGTGATCCGGCACGGCCACGCTCTCGCCGACGGCAGTGGCCACACCAGCAGTGGCCCGAGACGAACGGTGCACTGCCATCGGCATCAAGCCGACGTGTCTAGGCCCGGATCGCGGGCTACGTGCCAGATCAGTGAGGTGACGGCAGGCTCAGGACCATGATCGATCATGAGACGGCGTCTCCACGTGGCGTCGTAACGATGGTGCGGGCGCGTTCGGGAGTGATCAGGAGCCGCAGTTGCGGATCCGTGAGCAGGATGACCGGTGCGATGCGATGCGGTGAGTCGGAGCGCCAACCGGGCAACGCGGTTTGCACAGCGGCCCACGCCTCGTCGGGAGATCCGTCTTGGAGCAGTCGCCGGGCGTGATCGAGCGCGGCTTGAAACGCCGGCGGCTCGGGCAGTAGCGGCGGCACGAACCGGTCGGTTGCCGTCATCTCGTCCTCGGTGAGGATCCCGGTGAAGAGTTTGCGGTACGGGGCGATCGAGGCGCGCTGCAGGAACAGCGGTACGGCTTCCGCGCGCAGCTGGTCCAGACCGATCTCCTCGATGACGTGAGGGCGCGCGAGGATGTTGTTGCGGATCTCGTGGTGCACGAGTGCCGGTTCGAGGAACCCGTTGAGGATGACGGCGAGGTACGCGCTGGCGCCGGATCCCTTGACCGCGGCGCGGGCGAAGGCGTCCGCTGCGGCGCCGACATCACCGCGCATGGCCAGTTCACGGCCCTCGGCGACCAGGGCGTCGGCCCCGGCCGGATGCACCGGGCGACCGGCTCGCCCGCTCAGTTCCTCGAAGGACGCCCGCTCGGCGTCAACCAACGCGGCGAACGACTCGTGCCGGTCGCCGAGCCCGGGATACCAACTCGCCCAGACGTAGGCCGCCCATTCGCCGTCCGGCGACACGTCGCCGGGGTCGAGCAGCCAGTATTGGGCATCGCCGTCTCCGGAGATCAGCAATGCCCGGTCGGCAAGCAACGACTCCTGTAGTGCCAGGCCCTCCCGGAGGATGTCCCACAGGTCCGGGGCGGCGTCACGCAGCCAGTTGACGTCGCTGGTTGTACGCATGGTCCACATGAAGGGGCTGATGTTGACCCAGCCGTCGGATGCTGCGAGGAATGATCGATAGCTCGGCGGCAACGCGGTACCCAGACGCTGCTCCAGCAGCGCGAGGCGCTCAGCGTCGGCGCCGTCGAAGCCCAGCCAGCCAGTCGCCCGCTGGGCGTCGCTGATCTCAGCGAGCTCATCGCCGGAAGCGGTCCGCAGCACGTCGGCGCTGTACTCGGCGAGGTAGTGCCGCCAGTGCTCGACCGAGCGTGCTTGCCCAGCGGTTGTCATGAGCAGTCCGTTTCGTTGTAGGTGCAAGTCCGGACGATTGACGCATCCGGGCCGCACTCGAATCCCGGCCGGCCGCGCTGGAGAAGTCAGCCCAGCGCGGCCGCCTTGCGCAGCAGCACTGAGCGTTCGCGCTGGTTGGTGCACAGCCGGGCCGCCAGCTCCAGCTCGGCGCGCGCCTCCGGTCGTCGACCGAGGCGGGCCAGCAGCTCACCGCGTACGGTCGGAACCAAATGCGAACCGGGGAGCCGGTCCAAGGCGATCAGCTCGTCCACCATGGCCAGGGCTTGCGCCGGACCCGAGGCCATGGCCACGGCGACGGCCCAGTTGAGCTCGACCACCGGCGAGGGCGCGACCCGGCCGAGCGCCTCGTAGAGCACCACGATCCGGTCCCAGTCGGTCGCCTCCACCGACGGCGCCGACGCGTGGGCGGCGGCGATCGCAGCCTGCAGGCCGTAGGGGCCGAGCCCGCGAGCCGATGCCTTGGCCAGCGCGGCCAGCCCGCGGCGGACCGCCGAGAAGTCCCACCGCCGCCGGTCCTGGTCCGCCAGGAGGATCGGCGAACCATCCGGGCCGGTCCGGGCCGGGAAGCGCGCGGCCGTCAGCTCGCACAGCGCGAGCAAACCGTGTACCTCCGGCTCGTCCGGCTGCAGCGCGGCCAGCGTGCGGGCCAGCCGGATCGCCTCGTACGCGACGCCGGGGCGGAGCAGCCGGTCGCCCGACGTGGCCGTCGACCCCTCGGTGAAGATCACGTAGACGACGCTGAGCACGCCGCCCAGCCGTTCCCGGCGTTCACCGGCCGGCGGCAGCTCGAACGGCACCCCGGCCGCCGCGATCGTCTTCTTCGCCCGGGTGATGCGGGCCTGCACGGTCGGCACGGGTACCAGGAACGCGCGGGCGATCTGTTCGGTGGACAGGCCGCCGACCACGCGCAGGGTCAGTGCCACCCGGGCCTCGGGGGAGAGCACCGGGTGGCAGCTGACGAACATCAGCGCCAGGATGTCGTCGTCGATCCGGTCGGGGTCGATGTCCTCGTCGACCACCGGGTCAGCCGCCAGCAGGGTGTATCGGTCGTGCAGGGCGGTCCGGCGGCGGATCGCGTCGATCGCCCGCCGCCGGGCCGTGGCCATCAGCCAGCCGGCCGGATTGGCCGGAGAGGTGAGCGGCCACGACACCAGCGCCTCGGCCACCGCCTCCTGGGCGGCGTCCTCGGCCAGCCCGAAATCGCCGGTGAACCGGGTCAGCGCGGCGACGATCCGCGCCGACTCGATCCGCCAGACGGCCTCGACGTCGGCCGTACCCATCAGATCCGGCCGGTGCTCTCGTTCCCGGCCCGTTCCTCGACGGACCCCTTGTTGTCCTGCGGCGTCTCGTCGTCCCCGGCCACCCGCCGGATCTCGATCTTGGACCCGGTGACCGACGGGACCCGCTTGGCCCACTCGACCGCCTCCTGCTTCGAGGCGACATCGAGCAGGAAGTAGCCCCCGAACAGTTCCTTGGTCTCTCCGTACGGCCCGTCCGTGACCACCGGGGCCTCGCCGCTGAAGTCGACCACGACGCCCTGGCGCGCATCGTCCAGCCCTTCGGCCGCGACGAACACGCCGGCCTTGACCAGCTCCTCGATGTAGGAGTACGTCGTGGCCGCCAACTCTTCCCACCCGGCCATCAGGGCCGCGTTCGACTCATCGGTGCCACGCATGATCAGCATGTACTTCGGCATCGCGTTCTCCTCGTCTGTCGGGGCCGCCTCTCGGCCTCGCACTCGCACCCACACGTCGAACGAGCGGCCCGCGGATCGACACGGCCCCGAAGAATCTCTCGCCGCGACGCAGCCGAATCCGTCCGACCCGCGTTGCGCCCGTCAGACCTGGCCCGCAGCGATGGCTGACGCGGACGCCATGCTGATCAGAAAGCTTATCGTCGCAGCTTTGGAAGGCGGCGACGCTCGCACGGATCTGCGGAAACCATTCGGTACACACGATCCTGCCGTCGGCTGGTGGGCAACGCACGGGCTGCGGCCAGATCCGTTCGCCGAGGTTGGTTGAAAGCCGGGGTCTCTCGTTCAGCCGGCGACGCGGCCCTCCGGGGTGTCGACCACGAAGCAGGCGCATTGGAGAATCTCCAGAAGCGCGGCGCGGACCAGCCGGATCAGCATGCCGTAGCCGACGAGCCGCGCACGATCGGCGGCATGTCCGTGCGCCCGACAGGTGGGCCCGGCTGGCAAAGTCCTCTCGTGGGCGTCGGCCTCTTGCCACTGACAGTGTCTGGCCGCCACCCCGCTCCGTGATCGTCGGGCGTGCGATCATCGCGGTGTGGCACAGGGGCTGACGATGCGCCGTCCGGTGGCCGTCACGGTATCGAGCTGGCTGCTTGCGATCGGGGCGGTGCTGGGCACGGCCGATCTGTGGTTGTCCTACCGCTGGGAGCAAGCACATGACGAGGCGTACTGGGCGGCCGTCAACGCGAACGAAATCGAGAACGCGACCGCGTTCGCAGCGGTGACCCTCATGCTTGGCCTGTTCATCGTGTTGCTTCGGATCGTCGGTGCCATCTCGCTGGTAGTCATCGCCGTGCAGAACCTGCGCGGCCGACGCACCAGCCGGACCGCGACGTGGATGGTGAGCGGGCTGATGCTGTGCTGCCCTCCGTGAACGTCGCCACCCTGGCGGATTCCCTCGGCGGCGCCGACAGCACCGACCCCGTGACCCAACGGATGGACCGAATCCTGCCGGGCTGGTTCGGCGACGTCACGCTGGCCGTCAACCTCGGCTGGCTCGCCTGCCTACTCAGCGCGACGTTGCTGCTGACCCTTCGACCCGTGAGCCGGTACCTCCAGTCGGTTCGACCGCCCGCAGAGCCGTAACGCGCTGAGCGCTGCTCTCTGCCAGCATGAAGACCCGCGATGATCCAACATCCTCAATTCGGCCATGTCCGAGAATTCTGCGACCCAACTCGCCGTGACGTTCCGTAGCACGGATCGCCATGAGAGGACGTGGTCTGCGCTTGGCGGAGCAGGGTCGCCGACCGCTGTGAAAATGCCTCTGCCGTTCCCGAACTCTCCCGATAGGGTCGTCAGCGGCGTTTCGATCGACCAGCGGCATGGCGGCGGTGATTTGCCCGCCGCACCAGCCCGCCGACCGACGATGTCGCGACACTCAGCCAGATCCGGAGGTCCCCGCTCATGGCCGGTAAGACATATCAGGTCATCGTGCGCGGCAAGTTCGCGCCACTCGATGACGAACAGCGGGCCAACCTGCTCGCCAAGGCTGACGAACACGACGTGTTCCAGGCAAAGTTCACCGAGGAAGGCACCGTGACCTACGAGCGATCCCTGCTCGCGTTCACCTTCCGCTGCGTGGTCCCGGCCACCGAGGAGGACAAGGAAGCAGTCGTGATCGGCAGGGCAGAAGCGCTCGCCGCAGCCGCCGTCCAGGGACTCGGTGCCGACTACCGCGACCTTCAATCGGTGTCAACCGACCTCGACAACATCAAGATCCGCCGGCGGGAACACTGACCACGGTAACGATGGGGCCGGTCGGCGGCGTGTGATGGTGGCACGTCGCTCCGTCTCCGCTCCCGCCCTCCACGTGCCGACATCGACAGAAGCAGATGGAAGATCGTGCGGTCTGACCACGCGTCGAGCACTTCTCGCGGCACCTTCTCGCGTCTGATCCTCTTCGGTGTCCCAGGCAAGCCGGCAGCCGCAGTCCGGCGTCGATCGAGGACGAGCACCTGCTGCAGTCAGCGCGGTCAGCGGCAGATGCGCGCGGTCAGCACTCGTTGGCTAACCAGCGCAGGCCGTCCCATTACGGGTTTGACGCCGAGTTCATCTGTGCTGAACCCACAGGTTTTCCTCGACGTATACGCCGCGGTCCCGTTCCCGATCGATCAGCACGAGGTTGAGCGCTCCGGGGACTACATATTCTCGGGTGACGGGAAACACCATGTCCGCCCAGCTCTCCCATTCAGCGACGGTTCCTTCGATCACCATCGACCGCAGAGCTGGACAGAGCACCCAGGCCCCCATGCGCTGGTGGGTGCGGATCCACGGATCGATCGAGAGTCCGTCCGGGCGACTCCATCCGGCGTACTCGGCCATCGACACCATCGGGTAGCGGTGCTTCCACGTCGGTCGAAGCGGAGCGACCACATGCGTAAGGCCGTCGCTCCACGCTCGTCGCACCAACTCCTCAAGCACGACACCGGCCATACCGCGCCTGTCATGCGATGCGCCCACGGCAACCGCCATGAAGCTCAGGCTCGTGGGCTCGATGCCGGCTTCTCGGCCGTCCACCGCACGGATCAACGCGTCGTCGTAGCCCGACGGTAGGTCGTCGGCGCTGCCATCCCAGGCCATCGGCACTCCCCAACCGCCGGCGACGACAGAACCCCCATCGAGCACCATGACGTCGTATCGCGCGAAGTACTCCTCGACCCGGCCCATATATCTCTTCGGCACGTCGTCGTGGAAAACGAACTCTGGCCAGCGTTCGCGGAACACGACGGCCGCCGCCTCGTGCAGCTCGGGCCGATCGGCGCGAGTTACAATCTCCACGCCGGCAAAATATCGGCGTCGCCCAGTGAACGCAACGCCATTGTTCGGGCAATCCCCTGCACTCAACTCGGCAAAAGCGGGTGCCGAGCGTCGGCCCGGCCCGTCACGCTTCATTGCGCGCGGATCGCGGCATAGCGGACGCCTTCCTCCGCAGCCGGTGCATCCGCCTGGCCATGGCTTGGGATCAGCCTCAACCCTCCTCGCTGGCTGCTGCAAAGATGCGCGCATAGATGTCATCGATGACGTCGTTCTTCGCCAGGCTGTAGTCGCTAGGTTGATGCGCTGTGTCCCGTGCGAGGCGCCGCTTGGTTGTGGCGTAAAGCTCGCGGTCTTCCGGATGCGAGCGCAGCCAGTCGCGGAAAAGCCTATGCCGTACAGGCTCAGGCGCATCCTGCGGCCAAACGTGAAGGTTGACGTCTTCCGCAGGGCTAACGAGCATCCGGTGCCCATGCCACCACGGCTCTCGAAGAACGAGTCGGTACCCGAGTCTTTCAAGAGCGGGGATGTAGCGGGACTCGTCCGTCGTGTCCTCAATAAGGAGGTCGATGTCGATGATGGCCTTGGCCGCCAGGCCCGGCACCGATGTGGACCCAACGTGTTCAACACTGATGATCAGGTCGCCCAGAACCTTGTTGAGCAACGAGCTGGCAGCAGCGAATCGGTCCACCCACGCCGGGTCGTAATCCTCGACGACGATGGACTGCCACTTCCTTGGGGGCTTGCCTACCAAGGCGGCAGCCATCTGCTCGGGGGTTCCATGGAAGCGCTGTGTGACTTCCTGCGGATACTCAGCCAACTCAACCTCCGAAAGAATCAAAGTTGGCCAGGATACGACATCGGAGCTCCCTGTATGACGAGCCCAACGCGACGGCCGAGGCACCGACCAAAAGCTTGACTCAAAACGCCTTACGCTGATGGTAAGATGAACAACGAGCCGACAAATCGACAGCTCGACGCTGGAAATTCTGATCTGCCCGATCAGACAGCGAGGCCGTTCAGCCCGCGATCGAGCGTGTCGAAGCCCGAGGAGCCCAGCCGGTCATCCAGACGATTCCATCACGCATGACCGCGCCGTATCGCGCTGCCGCGCCGGGCAGATGGTGCCCCGCTGGACCGTCGCCACCCCAGCGGTCCTTCCGCCGGCGTAAGAGCTACAAGCAAACGCCCGAACTCGTCGCCTGCGCTTCACCCACACGCGCCCAGAGCACTGTCATTGACATGTCTGCGCGCCGAGCCGCCGGTACTGGCTGTCATGCCGCATAGCGATCGTACCGCGGCAGATGAGTGGGCGACGCGGTGTCTCAGATGGTGCGCTGACGTACCGAGGCGATCTCGGCGTGGTGGTCAACCGCCCAGTCGGCCAGCGCGGAGAGTGGCTCGAGAAGGCTGACGCCGAGCGGTGTCAGGCGGTATTCGACGGTCGGCGGCAGTGTCGGGAACACTTCACGTTCGACGAGGCCGTCGCTCTCCAACGTGCGCAACGTTCGAGTGAGCATGCGCTGGCTGATGCCCTCAACGGCCCGATGCAACTCGTTGAATCGATACGGATGCCGGCCGAGCAGGGTGACCAGCACCAGCGTCCACTTGTCGCTCACGCGCCGCAGCACGTCGGTGACCGGACAGCGTTCGTACTCGCCGATCGGAATCGGACTCGGCAGTTGATGGTCGCGTAGTGAGGCAGGCACACCGGTGTTCGTTGTGGACATGAAAGTGCCTTCTTTCGGCTCCGCAGGCCGTCTGTGCAGGATGAACACGTCAACGGTCAAGGGTAGTGGAGGGCGACGTGGGCGTCGTGGTGATCAGTGGCGGCACGAACGGGATGGGACGCGCGTTCGCCCTCGAGCGGGCCGAACTCGGCGACCGCGTCCTGGTGCTCGGCCGCAACCGCGAACGTGGCGAGGCTCTGGCAGGCGGCTCGATCACCTTCCTCCCCGTCGACCTGTCCAGTGTGACCGAGACACGGCAGGTCATCGAGGAAATCCTGACCAGATACCAGGTGGTGGACGCGCTGACGCTGTTTGCCAACCGTCTGGCGCCGCGTCGCACCCTGACCACCGAGGGGCTGGAGCGCACGTTCGCGCTCTACTACCTCAGCCGATACCTGCTCAGCTTCGGCCTGCGTCCGGCGCTGGACCAGGCCACCGCGCCGGTGATCGTGAATATCGCCGGCGTCGGAGTCACCAAAGGCGCGGTGCACTGGACGGACCCGCAACTGGCGGCGGGCTACTCGACCATCACCGCACAGCTACAGGCCGGTCGAGCCAACGACCTCCTAGGCGTCGGCTTCGCCCAGCGGTCCGGCAGCCGCGCCCGGTATGTGCTCTACCATCCCGGCTTCACGAAGAGCGGAGATCGCAGCCCGCTTCCGCTGGCGCTCCGCGGGCTGCTGGCGATGGCATCGTTGGTAGCCCGGCCGGTCGCCGACGCGGTAGCACCAATCCACCAGTTTCTGGACACGCCGCCCACCGCGCCGCTGACCGCCGTCGACCGGGGCAAGCAACTTCCGCTCAGTCTTCCCACTCTCGACCCTCGCAACGCCGCACGGCTGATGGACCTCACAGAGAAGCTCCTGAACTGACACGCAACCTCTCCGCCTCACAGGCAGATCATCCAGGCATCGCGCACACGGCTCTCGACAATCATGCGGACGCACTCTCATCGGCTTCGTCCGCACGCGACCTAGTGTTGCTGCCGGGCAATCGCCTCGGCGCTGATCGGCGTGAATAGGTTGACCAGCGTTCCGTCGGGGTCGCGGAACAGCAGTGATCGGTTGCCCCAGGGCATCGTGGTCGGGTCTTGGACGAACTCGCCGATCATGTCGCGCAGCCGGGCGAACTCGGCGTCAACGTCGTCCACGCGGAACTCGACGATCGCCGTCCGGTTGGCGGCCGGCTCGGCCGAGCCTTCGCCAAAGAGCTTGACCGTTGCGGTGCTGCCGATCGCCAGTGTCGCCCCCGGCAGAACGATCTCAGCGAAGTCAGGCGTGTAGCGGCGGGCGGTCTGTCCGGTGACCTGCTCGTAGAACTCCGTGAGACAGTCGACCTGGTCGGTGATGATGCGGACCGACACGAATTTCATGACGTTTCTCCTCGTTGCGGGGTTGGCAAGCAAGACGCTAGGACCGATACCGGGCACAATCCGCCCGGTATCGAGAAAGAATCTGACCATGACACGGCCGACCGCACGGGTGCTCGCCCTCCTCGAAATCCTGCAGGCCGGCGGCACTCACACTGCTTCTGACCTGGCCGAACGCCTCGGCGTCGACGAGCGCACCGTACGCCGCTACGCCGACCACCTGCTTGATCTCGAAGTGCCGGTCGAATCGGTGCGGGGCCGCTACGGCGGTTACCGGCTGGCTCCCGGATTCCGGATGCCACCGCTCATGCTGACCGATGAGGAAGCACTTGCGGTCCTGCTCGGCCTGGTGGCGGGCCGCCGAGCCGGCCTGGTGTCGACATCGCGGGAAGCGGCCGAAACCGCGGCCGCCAAGGTACGGAGGGTACTGCCGAAAGCGCTGGCCTCCCGGCTCGGTGCGCTGTTCGCGACCACCGACTTCACCTCACCCGGGCGTGAGGTGCCGACGCCGGAGGCCGCAGTCATGCTGCGGCTGGCGGAAGCGACGCGACAGCAGCAACCTGCGGTCATCAGCTACACCGACCGCACCGGACGGCGCAGTGAGCGCACCGTGCATCCTTACGGGCTCGTCGCGCACTCCGGGCGCTGGTACGTGACCGGCACCGACTCCGCGTCCAGAGAACTGCGTACCTTTCGGCTCGACCGCATCGCGCAGGTGCGAATCGCGCACGGCACCTTCGCGGTGCCCGAGGGCTTCCAGCCCGCCGATGTGGTCCTGACGAGCCTGGCCGCCACGCCATGGCGGCATGAGGTCGCCGTCGCTGTGCAGGGCACGGCCGACGAGGTACGGGCGCGGCTGCCGCGCGGAATCGGCGGAATCGTCAGCATCGAACCGGACGTCGGCGACGGCGCGGACTGGGTTCTCGTGCGGCTACGGGCGGAGCGGCTCGACTGGGTTCCCGGTGTCCTGGCCGGGCTCGCACTGCCCTTCGTCGTGCGGGAGCCTGCGCAACTTCGCGACATCGTGCGCGCGTGGACGGACCGCATCGCCGGCTGTGCAGCCGCAACGTCTCCACAGGAGGCGATCGCCGCCTGGGGACCGAGGTGATCAGCGCCGTTCGCCGCGCCTGCGACCAACCACCCCGACATGGCGACCCGCTTGGAAACCTGTCCAGCGACGTTTACGCTGGTAGACCGTCTTCCACGGACCGAACCGCTCGGGCAGGTCCCGCCAGGTGATCCCAGTCCGTTCCCGGAACAGGGTCGCCGAGTCCACCGTGCGATGGTCCCGCCAGCGACCGCTGCAGCAACGCCCATTCCTCATCAGTCAGCTCATGCCGTCGAGACGCAGTCGTCTATCTACCGCATTCGATACCGATGATCCACGAGACACGCCCTAGTCTCGAAGTTGGTCATCGCACCGTAGCGTCGGTGCCTGGGCCAGGGTTCCCGCGTGGGCTCAGGCGAGTAGCGTCTCGGCGCGTGCGGTGCGCAGGTGCAGCACGGTGCGTCCGTCGCGTCGTGTGGTGACGAGTCCGGCGGCGCGTAGTACCGCGAGGTGTTGGGAGACCGCGCCCGGCGTGACCGCGAGCGTTGCGGCCAGCTCGGTGGTGGTGGCGGGCGCGGCGAGTGCCGCGAGCATTCCGGCCCGGGTCCGCCCGATAAGGGCGGCGAGCGCGTCGGGCGCAGGCTCGCGGAACTCCCACAGCGTGGCGACCCCGCGAGCCGGATAGCGTAACGTGCCCTCCGCGACCGGTCGGATCGCTGCGGTGACCCGGGGCCAGCAGAAGACGCTCGGGCAGAGCACGAGTCCGTGGCCGCCCAGCGCGACGGCGGTACCGTCCGGTTGTCCCGGATACAGGAGCAGCTCACCGTCGGTCCACCTCACCTCCGGGTGCAGTCCGGCGAACAGCGTCGCGACACCACCGGCGACGAGGATGCCGGCGCGGTGGGTGATGTCCGCCTCGAGTACGCGGCTGATGCGTGGCCAGTGGGGCGCCACGATGGCGTCGTACAGGTGGCGCAGCGCCTCGGCCACCCGGCGAAGCCCGCCGCGAGGGTCGTCGTGCAGCGTCCGGATCAAGGTGGACCTGGGCATCAGCCGTTCGATATTGCGATGGACGAGCGCGGTCGGCGTGGCACGGATCCGACGCAGCTCGGCATCCAGGTCGGGCAGGCGTGTGCTGGGTGGAGGGATCAGGAACGCCGGCGTGTATCGGTCATGGGCCACCAGCGCCCGCAACAGCGCAAGATCCGGCAGGGCGGTCACCCGCGGGCGGGCCCACCGCACCCACGGCACGTGTACCGCGTGGACGCCTGGCTGGCGCAAGACCCGCAGCGCGGTGACCGTCTCGTACGCCGGCGACATCGCGAACCTCACCCGGGCGAGTTCCGGGCCGCCGAGCCGGATACGGATCTCCATCCCGTCTCCCATGATTTAGCGAACGCTAAATGCTAACTGTTGTCCTGGGGGACGCCCCAGGCTTCTGCCATGACGATGACAGCCCCGAGTGTCGGCACGTCCGTCGGTCGCCCAGCAACGCGGCGCGGCTGGCGGTTGCTGCTGAGCGCCTCAGCGGTGTCCACTGTTGGCGACGGTGCGTTGCTCGCGGCGTTGCCGTTGCTGGCCGCGACGATGACGACCGACCCGCGTCTGATCGCCGGTGTCACCGCCTGGGGCACGCTGCCCTGGCTACTCACCGCGCTGCCGGCCGGCGCCTACGTGGACCGTGCCGACGCCCGCCGCGCGATGGTCGGTGTCCAGATCGTCCAGGCGCTGCTGCTCGCGTCGCTCGCCGCGCTGACGATGGCGCGGACCGGATCGATCGTGCTGCTGTACGCCATAGCCTTCGGCGTCGGCGTGGCGGAGACGGTAGCGAAGGTCGCCGGGCAGAAGTTGGTGCCCGCGCTGGTCCCCGACGAGCACCTGGAACGTGCGAACGGCCGGCAGAACGCGGTGTTCTTCACGACGCACCAATTCATCGGCCCGCCCGTGGGCGCGCTGTTGTTCACGTTCGCGACCGCGCTACCGTTCTGGGTAGACGCGGCCACGTTTGCGATATCCGCGGCGCTCGTCGCGCGGATCGCCGTCGAGACCCGACCGCGCGGCGGACAGCGGCGGCCGCTGCGCGGCGACATCGTCGAAGGGCTGCGCTGGCTTGCCCGCCACCGGCTGATCCGCACGCTGTCGCTGCTGTCCGCGGCCGCAAACCTGGCCAGCTTCATGGCCGTCCCGACATTGGTCCTCTTCGCCCGGCAACGACTCGGGCTCGACGAGATCGGGTACGGCGTGCTCGTCGCGCTCATGGCCGCGGGCGGCGTCTGCGGTGGGCTACTGAGCGACCGGCTTGTCGCGAGGTTCGGCGGACGGGCGGTCGCCACCATGACCATCTTCACGACCCCGGCTGCGATGATCTGCATCGGGTTGTTCGGGTCCAACCTCCCCATCGTGGCCACGCTGGCCACCGTGACCTCGTTCGGTGCGTCACTGTGGAACGTCGCGGTCGGCTCGCTGCGCCAGCGCACCGTGCCGGTCGAGTTGCTCGGCCGGGTCAGCAGCGCCGGCCTGCTCGTCGCCTGGGGCGTCCAGCCAGTCGGCGCAGTACTCGGCGGCCTGGTCGCCGGATGGTTCGGGCTAGCCGCACCGTGGCTGGTCGCCGGCGCGATCCGGTTGGTCGCGGCAACGGTGGCGCTGCCCACGCTCCGGCAATGGGACAAACGGCGCGGCGACGTGGTGACGCACCGCCTACCGGTCGACAACCACCCCGACCGCCCGCAATAGCGTGACACGGCCGGCTCAGTCTGCCCTGTGCCGTTCTACGCGTGTCCGATCGGGCGTCCTGCCTTACACACTCATCAGCATCTCTGGGCGCCGCGCGGATGCTAAACCCAGGGCCGACAACTACGTGGAGTGTCCGCGTGCGGTCAGGCCGGCGCGCACGGACGGCGGCATTATGCGGATGCCGTTGGGACACCATCGGCGCGTGGGATCATTCGTTGATGGCCATGGAGCCGGTGCCCAGCTACGAGGACTTGATCTGGTTGTTCGAGGCCGAGCCGGTCTACCGGTACGCCGAGGACGAGCGCGCGACGGGCTATGAGTTCGACTGGCGGGAACTGTGGCCATACACGTCGGTCACGTTCAGGACCACGCGGGCTGGCCATGACATCGAGATGGACATCGAGCCGGGGTACGAGCTCGTCCGGCTGCGGCTGCATGCCGTCTCCGGCGCCGAGCTACTCGACCTCGATCTTCGGGGCGTGTGCAGCGTCGGGGTCGAGCGCATCCATGGCCGCGAGCTGCTACGTGTGGACTTTCCGGACAACTCGCCAGCCTCGACGCTGTGGTTACGGATGAAGCCGGACGTGACCATCGCCTGGTCCTACAACTCTTTGAACTGACCTTGCACGCGCGGAGCGCGGCAGATCCCCGACGGTTGCGGCAACCGGGCGGCGACCGGTGGCCAGCTGTACGGCCACGTCAGCCGCCCGGATGGAAAAAGCCGGGTTGAAATGCAGCCGAGGGTGCCCCGCGTTCGGCCCACCACCGTCCTCGTCGTATTTCCGCGCCCGGCACACCGTCGAGTACCGACGTGGATGTCGCATCGACCATCGACGACGCCGAGGACCGCGCCGAAGGCGATGGTGGCGCGCAGAGGGCCAGCCGGGCCGCTGACCGGAGTACCGCGGGTGGCTCAGCGTCCCGGGGCCGTGGCCGATCGAGGTTGAAATGACGATGATCTGGCCGTAGCGCGCCACCAGCGGCGCGACGCCAGCGCGGCCAGCCCGGCGCCTGCGGTGTTGAGTAGTACGTCGTCCACAGAGGACACCCGGTCCAGATGCAGGACGTACTGCGCGGTCTCGACCAGGATCGAGCAGCCCGCCGCGAGCGTCAGGATTCGCGATACCGACGCCAGCGCCGCGAACCGCAGTGGGGCGAAGAAACCCAGAGCCGCGAATACCAGCAGGTTGGCGACGACCTGGCCGGTCAGCGTCACCGGCCCTCGGTCGGCGAGGATCGTAAACAGATCCCGCAGCGGTACCAGGCTCACCCGACCGGGGACGGCGCCGGCCCGGGCGCCCGGCAACATAATCATCCATATCCACGGCACCGTCCCGTAGACGATGCCGGCCTCTGCCAGCGACAACCGCCACGCCCACGCCGGCTTGATGCCGGTGACACCGCGACGGCGTGCCAGAGCCCACACCGCCAGCGCGGCCAACGGTAGTACCGCCACCGTGATGAGTGCCACGCCAGTGAACGTACCGACCCAGCCGTGCCATCCCTTGATCATGCCGCCTCCGCTTCTGTCCGGCCGTGACATCTGTCCAGCCCACCCTTCCCGGCGGCTGGCCCGACCGTCCGCTGCCGGGGCGTTGAACACGCCTCGACAGCGGCCTGTTCAACGCCTGCATCACGGCCGACAACGTCCGCATGCGAGTACTACTACGAGGGCTATCACTGCGCCGAAGCCCTAATCGGCATGGCCATGCTCTGCCGCGGCGGCCTATGTCCACCACTACCGGGCTGGGATGAACCCGCCTGAACCGCGCCGCTTGCAACTGTGGATGGATCTGTGGCTGTTGTTTGGTGGTTTGTTCCGCCGCCGCCGTAAGATCCGTGCGGGTAGAGGTCAGGGCAGGCGGGTGCGACGAAGTCCGCCCGGACGCCGACAGTGAACTGGCAGCCGAAGTCGTCGCGGGCCACCACGCGCCGGTCGAGGATGGCGTCCCCGGCCGGACGGTGCCCGGTGCGGACCCAGCTCACCAGGTCGTCGAAGCCCTGTGCCAGCTCGGCACCGGTGAAGTCGCAGTGCCCGTTGGCTCGTATCGCGCGCGATACGAACAGCCGCGAATGCCCGTGCGATCCGGCGGCGGCCGCGTAGACCTGTTCCAACGAGAACGGCACGAACAGGTCGCCGACGTTGTGCAGCGACAGCACGGGAATGCGTGGATCGCCGTGCACACGCGGCACGCCGCTGAGGTCCGGGCTCGGCTGGGCCGTGCGGTCGACCCGGAGCGCCGTCAGGTTCAGCTTGATCTCATCCGCGCTCGGCAGCCAGTGATCGTCCAGTTCGTACCAGGTGGACCGATTGGACGTAATGTTGCCGTCCGCGATGCCGGCCGTGCCGCCGTCAAGGCCGGGGTAGAGCCCGAACAGGAACGGCATGTCGTTGTTCGGCCTCAGCCCTCTGATCGCGTTCCAGTACGCGAACGTACTCTCGAAGCCGGGCCGCTCACCGCCGGAGCGCCGCTCGACCGCATCCGACCACTGCCGCCCGGCAGGGGTCAGGTTCGGTGGCCGCCCGACGTCGACGCCAAGCGCTGCCGTGATGTCGTCCACCGTCGCGCGGAAGGTGGTCGGGAAGTCCGCCGACGGTTCCAGCGGGAACTGCACGGGGACGCGCGCCAGCGCGGCCGCGGTCACCGTCGCGTCGAGGAAGTAGTCGAACAGCTTGACGCCGTCGAGGGCGCCACAGTACGGCATGGCCCCGACGAACGAGCCGCGGAACTGCTCGATCGCAACGACCGTGACGTGGCCCCCCATCGACCCGCCTGTCAGGTAGACATTGTGGGCCGCGGTGCCGTGGACGCGGGCGAACTGGGCGATCAGCGCGTGCGAGTCGCGCACGCCCTGCCCGACGTCGTAGCCGTTGGTCTGATAGCTGGACGCGGCCCAGGCGAAGCCCCGGGCCACGTAGTGGGCCCGCAGGTCGGGGTTGTCGACCCGCACGGTGGCGCCGGCGCCTCGGTAGCCGTGGGCGAACACGACGAGTTCGCCGTTCCAGTTCAACGGCACCTCCATACGGAAGGCGGCGCCGTCCTCAATGCCGGTGTATGTCTTGCTGACGGGGTTGCCGCTCGCGTCGGTGAGCGGCTGGAACGGGGTGCCGTTGAGGTCGCAGTTAGGATCGGCGATTGAATAACCGGGCCGGGTGGTACTCGGCACCGGCGCGAGGCAGTTGACTGGCGCGGCCTGGGCTGCGTGGCTGGGCGTGACGAGCGCTGCGGTGAAGAGCAGGACGACGGCGGGCCAGCGGGCGGCTGATGTGATCTTCATGATCCGCCTCCGTCGTTGCGGAAGATCCTCATGCCCGGTGGAGTCCAATGAACGGGGTGTCTCACGTTGACAGCCGGCCGGCACGCGTGCGAGGTCAGGGCCGCCAACCCTCCCCATCTGACTAGCCGCCGCCGGTCGATACCGAGTACCGAATCCGAATCCATGATCACGGTCCTTTCCCGATCGACAAACGAACCGTTGCAGGTCTACCGGCGACCGCCTATCGGCGACCGATCGCCGGCCCATACGCCACCCATATGCGGTGCCGGGGATACTGGGTGGATGCGGGTGCTGCTGGTCGAGGACGAGCAGCCGCTGGCCGCGTACATCGCGGCCGGGCTGCGCAAGCACGGCTGCGCCGTGGACGTGGCACACGACGGTCAGCAGGCGCTGAACAAATGCGACATCACCCCGTATGACGTGGTGGTCCTGGACCGGGACCTTCCGGTGGTGCACGGTGACACCGTGTGCCGGCTGTTGGCGCAGCGCGGCACCGCCCGGGTGCTGATGCTCACCGCGTCCGGTGCCGTGTCCGACCGGGTGGACGGGCTGGCCCTGGGCGCCGACGACTACCTGGGCAAGCCGTTCGCGTTCGCCGAGCTGGTCGCCCGGGTGCGTGCGCTGGCCCGGCGCAGCACCCCGGCCCGCCCTCCGGTGCTGTGCGCGCGGGATGTCGAACTCGACCCGTCCCGGCGCACCGCCGAACGGGATGGTCGGCTGCTGTCGCTGACCCCGAAGGAGTTCGGGGTGCTGGAACGGCTGCTCGCCGCCGACGGCGACCTGGTGAGCACCGAAACGCTGCTGGACAAAGTGTGGGACGAGCACGCCGACCCGTTCACCAACGCCGTGCGGATCACCGTCAGCACCCTGCGCCGCAAGCTCGGCGATCCACCACTGATCGAAACCGTAACCGGCGCCGGATACCGGATCGCCCCATGACCTGGCGACCGACCGCCCGCAGCCGTCTCGCGCTGCTATACACCGGCCTGGTACTGGCCGCCGGATCGCTGCTCACGGCCCTGACATACCTGCTGCTGTTTCACAGCCTGCGGCTGCGTATCGACGAGGCGATGTCCAAACTGCTGACCCAGGCCGCGCCGGCACTGCTGGTGGTGACCGCGCTGGCCGGGCTGACCGGCTGGCTGGTAGCCGGACGGATACTGCGCCCCATCCGCACGATCTCCGGCACCGCGAACCGGCTCTCCGCGGAGAACCTGTCCGAACGGGTACCCGTCCGCCAACCCGCCGACGAACTCGCCACGCTGGCCACCACCATCAACGGCATGCTGGACCGCATCCAGCACGGCATCGCCGAACGCGACCGGGTGCTGAACAGTCAGCGGCTGTTCGTCGCCAACGCCGCACACGAACTGCGTACCCCGCTCACCACCATGCGCACCGCCATCGACGTCACCCTCGACGGCGAACCCGACCGGGCCGAACTCGTCGCGATGGCCGGCGACATCGCCGCCGCCGTCGAAACCAGCCAGCGCACCCTCGACGGGCTCCTGATCCTGGCCCGCAGCCAAGCCGGCCCGCCCCGCCGGACGCCCGTGGACCTGGCCGAGGTCGCCGCCGCGGCGATCGCCAGCGCCGCCGACCCGGCAGCCAATGGGGCCGTCACCCTGCGGGCCGACCTGCGGCCGGCACTGGCCAGCGGCGAGCCGGTACTGCTGGAACGGATGGCCGGCAACCTGCTGGACAACGCCCTGCGCTACAACCACACCGGCGGACACGTCACGATCACCTCCGGCACCGCGAACGGGCACGCGTTCCTGCGAGTCGTCAACACCGGCCCGCCGGTCACACCGGACGAGGAACGACGGCTGTTCGAACCGTTCATCCGAGGCGCCGCCAACGGCACCCGCGGGACCGGGCTCGGCCTGTCCATCGTCCACGCGGTCGTCACCGCACACGACGGAGAGATCTCCAGCACCGCCCAGCCGACCGGCGGCATGGACATCGCCGTACACCTGCCACAGGCCCCTATGTTCGGGTGATGGTCAGCAGACGGCGGCTAGGAAGCACAGCCGCGGCGGGGCCGGGCCGCCGGCAAGGTGGAACGCCTCGGCAACACCGGGCCGGGCCGCCAGTCGATCGGGTTGCGGCCGGAGTGGTCAAAGCCCATCGAGCAGGCCAGGATCGTCGGGGCGTCGGCGGGCATAAGGCACCGCCCCGGATCCGGGGCAGCCTGCGTTGGTGCCCTGGCCGCGATGGAGGATGGATCAACGACGACGCGCCGAATGGGTCGGCGCCGACACCAACCCCGCGCCGTTGCTCAGCCGGGACGACCATCGGCTGACCGCACGGGCAGCACCAGCGGCGCAGCGGATCCGCTGCCCCGCACCAAACAAGGTCGCCGGCATCGCGACGGAATCCCAACGTATCCGTGGTTGCCCGCTTCCTCAACGACAGGCTGCCCGTCCGACGCGTTGAGCCGGACCCATTCGTCCGCTACGAATCCGTACACTCCGCCAGGAGTGTTGGTCACCGGCTGTGACGAGCGCCGACCGGCTGGTCGCGCGGTCGGCAGCAGATCCGTGCACCTGACCCTGGTTGACGTGCGCCGACCGGCAGGGGCTGCCCGCCCGATACCCTGCGTTTGTGATCCGACCTCGAACTCATGGCACAAGCCGCTCGCGTCGGACTCGGGTGCGCCGTGGGTGAGGTGGAGGAGGTGTGGAGGCGCGCCGGCCTGGATGAACTAGACATCATCTGGAACCGTGCCGCTGAATACGGCGCAGATGGCGAAGCCCCCGAGGGCACTCCACAAGGCATCGTGCAGCTTTCGTACTTGCTGCGTGTCTACAACTCGGCGATGGGTGGTGGCTTGGGCTTCGCTGTCGAGGTGAACGAGCCCTTCCGTCTGGAACGAGCCAGGGATGCGATGCGGTACTTCGGATTGCCGGAACTCGCCGAGCTCGTAGCAGACCTCATTGAGCATGACTTGGACGGTGACCATGCCGAGTCCAGGCAAGATGATCTGGATGCCCTCCTCGGCCCCCAAGACGAGGCCCTAGAGACTGCGTTCAGAGTCAAGGCTGCCGAACGGCCCGCCGACTTCGGCCTGGAATGACGGGTCTTCACTTCCTGCATGGTGAGCGGACGGACTCAACTCGGCTACTTGCGAGTGCCGAACACCGGCCTGGCTCGTCACGCTGCGTTGCTCACGGGGTTGCTGCAAAAACTGGTCACCAGGCGATGGTGAGCCGCAGAGCTCCCCCGCGCCACCACGTTTCCCGCGCCCGTGAACACGCTCCAGTGAATCCGGCAGCTGTGCCGGCTCTCGATCGGCTGCCCAGGCCGCCGGTTGCTGCCCACACCGACGCCCTTCGCCAAGCCGTGCGACCGTTCCCCCGGGCGAATCGATAATGGCCGAGTGGTGGGCCGGCGGCCGACCGGTCGTTACGACATCGCGGGCGGCGGCGGTCTACATTGTCCGCGTGAGTGATCTGCCGGCCTTCGAGGCCCGCCTCGCACGGCTGCTGGAGCATCGGGTCACGCCCGTCGCCAGCGTCGCCGAGGCCGCGGGGGTGCCACCGAACTGAACAACCAGGAGCTTGACAAGCTGGTCCGAGATCTCGACAGAGGGCTCGGCCGGCGCCACGACGCGATCACCCGGCTGACCGAGCATGGTGACGGCGCCGTCGCGTACCTGCTGGCCAGGCTGCGCGACGGTGACCGCCACACGCGGCACGCGATCGTCCTCGGGCTCAACGGCATGGGCTGGCGGGCCGATTCCGCCCGACGGTCCGGCATCGTCGAAGGCCTGTTCATCGCTCTGTTCGACGAGCATCCACCGATTCGTCGGCGGGCCGCGCGTACCCTCGAGTACCTCGGCGGCGGCTCTCGGCTGGCGGCGGCGATGGTGCCTTGGCTCGACTCCCCCGACGACGCGGACCGGCAGCGGGCGCGATCGGTGCTCGGCGAGCGTGGTGCGGCGTCGGCTGGCGAGGGCTGGGACCAGCTCGCACAGGCACGGCGCGCACCGGTCTTTGCACCGCAGCCCTCGCCGGCCGATTCCGATGTGGCCGTCATCGACTACCTCGACGGCAGTTTCCCTCCTGAACGCCCGATCCCGCCGATCCCACCGCATCTGCTGGCCACCGTGCACGCCGAAGCCCACGGCGAACCGGGCGATCCGGTGTGGCCAGGGCTGTTCCCGTCGACGAGGGCGAAGCTGGCCCGGCTGGCCCTGGCGCGCTGGCGGGAGTACCCGGCCGGCGTGGTACTGCGCGCCGCTGAACATGCCTACGGTCGATACCGTAGCCACTACGACGGCTCGTACCACGCGCACGACGCGCTCGCCTGCGCCCTGGTGCATCCCGACGTCGACGCCGTCGCGCTCGCCGACCGCTACGGCGGGCATCACCGGGGTGAGCGCGGCTGGAAGTCGCGGCGCAAGACCTGGCAGCTGCTGCGGTGGGCGCGCCGGCACGGCTACCTGCCCGGCCTGACCCGCTGCGCGTGCGGCCACGACTGGTTCGTCGCACCGCCGACACAGCAGGCCGCGGTCGCGCTGGCCGGGCACTGGACCGCGATCCGGCCGCTGCTCGTCTCCGAAGCGGTCGACATCGACCGCTGGCTGGCCGTCTTCCGGTGCTCGCGATGCGGCGAGTTCTGGGCCGAGGACAGCATCCCCTCCGGACACGCCGAACTGTTCTTCGGATACCCGATCCACACCCGCGACCCGCGCGGTTGGCTGGCACGCGCCCACCCGTTCGACCTTCCGGCGTAGTCATCCGCGGGTACGCGCACCCGGTCAACAAGGGGTCGGCGATCCTGTTCACCGAATTTGGGCAGCGGCTCGTCTTCGTTCACGACCCTAACGGCTGCGGCTGCCCGGTCAGGGGTGGTGTTTCGAGGGATGTCAGTATCGCGTCGATCAGGCCGGGGAAGCGTTCGTCGAGGTCGGCGCGGCGTAGGTCGATCCAGCGTTCTCGTCCTCGAACGGTCGTTTCGGTCAGACCTGCTTCGCGGAGCACGCGGTAGTGATGGGACATCGTGGTCTTGTGGACGTCGACGTCGTTGTTGATCGCGGTGCAGTTCTGGCTGCCGAGGTCGGCGAGTCTGGCCACGAGCGCTAGGCGTGTGGGGTCGGCCAGGGCGGCGAGAACGTCGACCAGGCGCAGGTCACCTGTCGCCGGCTGCCATGGCTGCTTCATCCGAGCGTCTCCCTTCCTCACCACAGCGTACCGCTAGTTGGATTGTTGGGCGACAATCCAACTTCTGATAGTTTGACTCTGGTCCAACTATCAGTGCCGGTGTGCATCCGGTTCGGAAGGAGGCGGCCATGAACCGCCAGAGTGTCGCGTCGACACATTCGGGTCGAGCGCTGCTGGTGTGGGCGTTGCTGGTGGTGGCGGCGAACCTTCGAGCACCGCTGACCGGGGTGGGGCCGGTGCTGGATCAGATACAGGCCGACTTGGACCTGTCGCCGGCGGCGGCGGGACTGGCCACCACGCTGCCGTTGCTGGCGTTCGCGGCGCTGTCTCCGATGGTGCCGCGACTGACGGCACGGCGGACCCCCGAACGGGTGCTCGCCGGCGCCCTGGTGGTGCTGGCGGCCGGGATCGCGTTGCGGTGGGTGCCGACGGCGCTCGGTCTGTTCGCGGGCACCATCCTGATCGGGGCGGGCATCGCGGTCGGCAATGTACTGCTGCCGAGCCTGATCAAGCGCGACTTTCCCACCCGTGTCGGAGTGCTGACCGCCGCCTACGCGACGGTGATGGGCGGAGTCGCCGCCGTCGCCTCCGGCATCGCCGTTCCCCTCAGCCAGGTCGCTCCCGGCGGGTGGCACATCGCGATCGGCTGCTGGCTGCTGCTCGCCGTCGTGGGCATCGTGCTGTGGCTGCCGCAGATGTGGGCCACCCGGCCGGTCTCGGACGTGACGCGCAGCATCCGACTGCCCTGGACGTCGGGACTCGCCTGGGCGGTCACCGCCTTCATGGGACTGCAGTCATTGGGCTTCTACGTCGTCATCACGTGGCTGCCGCAGATTCTGCAGGACACCGGCGGCATCACCTCGGCCGCCGCGGGGTGGCTGCTGTTCCTGTTCCAGGCGGTGGCTGTGCTGACCAGCCTCGCCGTCCCGGCCGCCATGCGGCGCACGGCGGACCAGCGTGCCCTCGCCGCCATAAGCTCGGCGGTCCTCCTCGCCGGCTATCTCGGACTCCTCGCCGCACCAGGCTGGGCACTGCTCTGGGCGGTCGTCCTCGGTCTGGGTGGCGGAGCCTGCCTGGTGCTGGCCCTGGCGTTCCTCGGCCTGCGCGCCCAGGACGCCCCCGGTGCGGGTGCACTGTCGGCCATGGCCCAGTCGATCGGCTACCTCCTGGCGGCGGCCGGGCCGGTCCTGTTCGGACTGCTGCACACCGTCAGCTCCAGTTGGCAGGCGCCTCTGCTGGTGATGTGCGTCGCCGCAGCCGGCCAGGTCATCGTCGCCATCATGGCCGGTCGGGGCACCGTCGCAGACAAGCCGTGGACGCCGCAGCCCAGCGATAAGCCAGGAAGCAGCGAGGCGCGCCATGTTTCGGGGTGATGCCATCGCTGTCTCCGCCGACCTGAACGAGACCGCGCCCCGACCCGCCACAACGGCTGATCGACCGATCAAAGCAGCGGGTCGGTGGTGGTGGCCGTCCCCACACGGCCATGGGCGGGCGTGGGTGTTGAGCTGAGTCGCGCGGGCCTCGACCAGGCTGTCCGGACTCCGCTGCGCCGGCCTGTCCCCGGCCGACGGCCTACTCAGGCCGACGCCTTGAGCAACCCAGCACCATGTTCAAGGCGGATCAGCGCCGCGCTACACCCGGAACTGGGTGGCCAGCCGTTGCAGTTCGGTGGCCATGCGGGCCACGTCGGCGGTGGCGGTCTGGGACTGGGTGACGCTGTGGGTGGTGGTCTGCGAGGCGGAGGCCACGCCAAGGATGTTGCGGGCGATCTCTCCCGAGCCTGAGGCCGCTTCGGCGATGTTGCGGCCGATCTCCTGGGTGGTGGCAGTTTGCTGCTCCACCGCGGCGGCGATGGTGGTCTGGAACTGGTCGATCCGCGCGATCACCTCACTGATCTGGGCGATGGCCGAGACGGCCTGATGCACGTCGTCCTGGATCGCCACGATCCGTTGCCCGATCTCGTCGGTGGCCTTCGCCGTTTCCTGGGCCAGGTCCTTGACCTCGTTCGCCACGACCGCGAACCCCTTGCCGGCATCGCCGGCCCGGGCGGCCTCGATCGTGGCGTTGAGCGCGAGCAGGTTGGTCTGCTCCGCGATAGAGGTGATCACCTTGATGACGTTGCCGACCTCCTGGGACGACTCGCCCAGCTTCGCCACGGTCGTCGTGGCGGCCTGTGCGGTGTCGACGGCCTGGTTGGCGACCTTCGCCGCGTCTGCGGCATTGCGGGCGATCTCGGCGATCGAGGCGGTCATCTGTTCCGAGCTCGCGGCCACGGTCTGCACGTTGGCCGAGACCTGCTCGGCGGCGGTGGAGACCACGCCGGCCTGCCCGGAAGCCTCGTCAGCGGCGCCGGCGATCTGCCCGCTGGTTGCCGACAGCTCCTCGGCGCTGGACGCGAGCGTGTGCGCGGTTTCGGTGAAGGCCCGCACGACCTGCCGGGTCCGATCATTGGCGCGGTCCAGCGCGTGGGCCATCCGTCCGATCTCGTCGCGGCTGCCGACCGCGGCGACCTCGGTCAGGTTTCCCTCGGCGACCGCGTCCAGGACCCTCGAGACAATGCGCAGTGGCCGCAGGACCAGCTGGGTGACGTACCAGGCCAAGGCGAGGGCAGCCAGCAGCCCGGCCCCAAGCACGACAAGGATCAGGGTGCGAGCGGTGCGGTAGGCGTCGTGCGCGGAGGCCACGATAGCGTCGGCGTCTGCCTGCTCAGCGACGTTGGCCGCGTCGAGCTCGGTGAACGCCTTCGCGGTGATGGGTGCCGTCTGGGTGTTCATGACGGTGGCGGCCGCGCGGAAGTCGTTGGCCTCGGCCGCCGGCAGCAGCCTGGTGTCGCGGAGCTGGCGATACTGCGCCCACTGCTCCTCGAACCGCTGGACCGCCGCCGGGTCAGCGGCCTCGCCGCGGTATCGGGCAAGGGCCTCGTCGAACTCGCCGTCATTACTCTGAATCTTCGACTTGACTTCACGAACCGCGGCGGAGTCCGGAGCGATGACCGCGTCCCGGGAGAGGATCCGGGCCTGCTGCGCCAGGTCCCGCAGCCGACCCAGGTCCGTAGTCGCGCGCAGGCTGTCGCTGGCGATCAGCTCGCCTTGAGCGTACACATTGGCCAGGCGGGTCACAGCGACGATGCCAACGGCGACAGCCGACACCGCGAGGACCACGACGATCAATCCTATCTTGATGCCCATGCCGACATTGGCCAACGGCCAACCACGGCCACCACTCTCGACGCCGCCCGCAACACCAGCCATCGTTCTCGCAGCCCCCATCCCGAGTCGACCATGACGGCCGCTGTCTCCATATGGACACTGGCGCCGGACAACGCGGGCCGATGGCACGGGTCTGCACCCGAACTGCAACCGGTGCGGCACAAGAGCAGTGAGCCGAGCGCGACACGCCGCAGGAAGTGCGCTACCGACCCAGGTGTCGGTTCTCAGTGGAGCTGATCTCTTCTCACCAGACCTGATCCCTACCTGATCTGCCTCATTGGTTCTGATCCGCCCCGGCCGGGGGTAGGTCGAGGGCTGCCTGGCCGTGACGGACAAGACCGGCCCCATCGGGACGGCCATATTTGGCCCCAGCATGATCGAACCCACTCTCGCCGCGGTCACGTTGCGTAGAGGGTGCCCGGCCAGGTGGCCAGCGCGCACTCATGGCCGATGACCGTGCACGTGATCTTGCCGCTCGCGGCTTGCTCCCCAAGCAGTAAACGTGTGCGTGGCGACGGTGATCCGGGCGGGCCAGATCTGCGCGACTCAGGAGCCGAACAATGCGCGCACCGGCGCCAGCCCTCGACGCCACACAGCATTCAAGGGACATGCCGCCGGCGCCGATGTGGCATCCTCATCGATCATGAGAGTGCGTGTTCTCGGCATTGCGGTCGCTGCCCTGCTGGCCGTCGGCGGCTGCGCAACGGATCCTGCCCCCAACCGCGGAGCCGACGGCGGAATCGGCCCAGTCCCAGACCCAGCCGGCCGCCTCGAGCAGCCCATCCGGCGTCTCAAGTAGCCCGTCGGCGGCCGGTATGGCGATGCAGGACGACTTCGTGGCCGGCGCGGCCTGTAGGGGAATCTACTTCGCGGGAAAGAAGATGCGTGACCCGGAAGAGGTGATCACCAAAGCGGAAATGGCGGCGGGGTCGCGCAACAACGCGCTGGCCGCGGTCGGCAAGCGGCTTCTCGAGCAGACGAAGGCCGCCCAGGCCGCCAAGGGCACCGCTGATGAGCAGCGCACCGTCGATGCGATGGTGGCCACGGTCCGCGAGGTGCTGAAGTTGTGCGCCGAAGCCGGTCTCGTCTCGGAGGAACCGTTGTTGTGATGGTCGGAACCCTGCCACGGCCGCGCCACGCAGGGTCGCCGAGGCGGCGGCGACTCGACTGAGCGCCGGGCTCCCGGTCGTGGCCGACGCTCCGCATGTGATGCCGCATGCTCGGAGCAGGATGATCGCTTGGGCTCGACATTACGGCCATCCGATCGTGGCATTGCGCTTCCGGGTCGCCGAAGAGGTTCTGTTGCGCCGTAACGCGGAGTGTTCCGCGCCGACGCGCGTGCCCGCGCACGAGCTGCGAAGGTATGCCTCGATCGCCGCACGGCACACGGATCGCGCTCAACTCGCCGGCGAGGGATTCGATGTCGTAGTCCACGTGAAGGCTTCACCTCGTCTCAGGCCGCGGCGGTGTTCCGTTGTGGCTGATGACACCGCACCGCACCGAAACTCTGGCACGCTGATCCCCCAGACCACCTCGATCGGGTGTCCGGACATACCGCAGACAACGCGCGGCCAGCCACCAACCGCCGCGCGTCGGGCGAAGTAGAGACTACGTTCAGTCACGGGTGGTGGTGGCAGGCAGGTCGTGGTGGGGCCAGTTATGGCCGTCCTAGTGGAGCCGATTTACTCCGTCACAACCAGCTGCCGATACCCTGTGCCGGTTCTTGGGCCTGGGAGGCGGGTTGGGCGGTCTGGTAGCGGTGCGAGGTTCGGCACCGGTGTCGTTGTCGGGTTTCGCGGTCGGGTACGTGGGCGTGGACGGGCGGGAGCAGCGCGACGGCCTGGCGGCGGTGGCCGCGGTGGCGTTCGAGTCGGTGCCGCCGGTGCGGTCGTTTCCGGTGTATCGGGGGCAGTGCAACAACACCGGGCTGTGGTGGTCGGCCACGACCGGCGGTCACGTGGGGTTCGAGTCGTGACTGGAGCGCGATCACCTGACGTTGCTGGACTTTGACCCGGTGGTGGTGGCGATCTCGTCGCAGCCGTTCTGGCTGATGTGGGACGACGACGCGGGCCGGCGGCGTTCGCATGCGCCGGACTTCTTCGCGCGGCTGGCTGATGGCACTGCCGTGGTGGTCGACGTGCGCCCGGCCGGGCGGGTACGGCCGAAGGACGCCGCCGTGTTCGCGGTGACCGGTCGGGCCTGCGCGCAGGTGGGCTGGGAGTACCGGCTGGGAGTACCGGCTGGTGCACGAGCCTGATGCGGTGCTGATGGCGAACGTTCGGTGGCGAGGCCGTCTGGTGACCGCAGGCTCAGACCACCTGGATCCACCGGGTCCGCAAGATAAGTTCTGATCAACTCCCACGCCGAGATAGCGGGAGTACTGGGCCGTGAAGCTCGAATGAAGCAGTCCGATGGTTGGCCCGGTACAACCTCAGTCGGTGTTGTCCAGGCTGAGTGGGCCGGTCAACGCGCCACCGTCGACCGGCAGGATGACACCGGTGATCCAGGACGCGTCATCGGAGGCGAGGAATGCTACCGCGGCTGCGACGTCTTCCGGCTCGCCGACCCGGCCGGCCGGGTACCGTCGGGCCAGCCGCTCGAGGATGGCCAGTTTCTCGGGGCCGGCCTCCGTCCAGGCGGGCGTTCGAATGGTGCCCGGTGCGACGAGGTTGAACCGCACACCGCGCGATGACGAGCCCTGGCGCGCCAGCTTGCGAGGCGAGTACAGCACGGCGAGGTTCTGGTTGAAGCTTTGCAGGCCGGCCTTCGCGGCGGAGTACACCAGGTCACCGAAGGCTGCCAGGCCGTTCACCGACCCTATCGTCACCACGCTGCCGCCGACCGGTGAGGTGAGCAGGTGTGGCAGGGCGGCCTGGATGCACCGGACGGCGCCGTGCAGCGTCGGCTCGCTCTGGTCGCGCCATGCCGCCTCGTCGATCTCTTCGAACGGTGTCCCCAGGGACACGCCGACGTTGTTCACCAGCACGTCCAACCGGCCGTGTCGGTGCACGACCGCCGCCACCGCGGCGTCGACCGCGGTGCGGTCGGTGACGTCGCAGACCTGCGCCACCGCGTCGGCGCCGGTCCCGGCCAGGTGATCGGCCGCCGCGGTGACCGCGCCTTCGTCGATGTCGGTGAGGGTCACGGCGGCGCCCTCGGCCGCGAGACGGGCGGCGACCGCCCGGCCGATACCGCGCGCCGCCCCCGTCACCAACGCCACCCGCCCGTCGAACCGTCGCATACCTCGAATTCTGGCCGTTCGTCGCCGTCGCGGCAACCGCAGCCGCCCTGCTCGCCAGCCCAGACCGGACCGGCGGCCACGCCGCCGACGACGAGGTAGGTCGGACTGATCAACCTTGACCAGATCGGCCATGAACTCCACGGCGCCCGGTGGGATCTGCTCGCCGTAGTCCGGGAACTCGCCTCGATCTCAACGGCCGACCAAACACCAAGATCCACGGAATCCGCAAAGTAAGTCTGACCAGATCCCAGCCCGACCGGTCAGAACCACCCTACGAACCGCAGGTCGGTGCGCCAACCATTCGCAGGCTTCAACTGGATTGGACACGCACGCTGCGACGGCGACGGCCCGACACCGTCGGCCCCGCCCTCACTACGGCCAGCCAGATCATCAGCGGCTGGCGGACGTGGCAGCATCGCCGAGGCGAGCCAGACCCCATCGTCATCCGATGGCGTGAACGCAGCGACCTGCTGCCCCAAGCCGACGACCAGGTCATCCGCTACCCAGAAACCATCGCCCTCGCCACCATGTTCGCCCGCATCCCGCAACTACTGCTCACCCCGCGAGGCAACCCCGGCGACCCGACACCGATGTTGCTCTTCCTGAGCGCGGCACACCACCTCCACCACCCCAGCCCGGGACAACTTCTACGCCCGCAACACCCGCTCTTCCGCTGGACAGGAGCCGACGACCTTCCTCGATGGCGGTGGCAAAAACAGCAGCGAGCCCGACCGAAGCATCTACGCCGCGCTCCGCGCCGACGACACCTCAACGGCCCGAATCCCACAGCCGGATCAGATTCGAAGAGACACGGCGAGCCGCGCTCCTTCTCACCGAATCTGATCCTCGCAGGTCAGCGAGTTCCGGCCGGATCACCTTCATTGAGAGCGCACACCAGGCCCTGATGACGGCAGACACCCGCGGCACTCTGGCCGGCGTTCGGACGTCGCCCGTCGCATCGGCGCTGTCTGAGTTTCTGACACAGGCCGTCGTGCATGCCGTCCGCTTCCAGCGGTGACAGTCTATGCGTTCGACAGGCCGAGCCGTCCTGCCAGCCTATGGTTGACCGCCTCGATGTCGAACGGCGTCGCGCCGGGACCGTCCTCAGGGTTCCAGTCCTCGATCGGCGCGTCTCCGCGACCGTCGGCACAGACGATGCGGTGGCGGCAGTACGGGGCGCTGCGCCGCACCGTCTACGCCGCCCGTTACCTGGCCGACGAGACGTACCGGCGGCGCATCGCCCGGCAGCTGAACAAGGGTGAGAACCTGCACGCCTGCGCCGCTCCCTCGCATACGCCGGGGAGGGAGCGCTGCGGCGCCGGCACCACGAGCAGCAGACCGAGCAGATGTGGTGCCTGACCCTGGCGACCAACGGGATCGTCTGCTGGTCGGCGGAGTACCACGGTCTCGGCGTGGCCGCCCTGCGCCGGGCCGACCGGCAGTTCGACGACGAGATCCTGGCGCACATCTGGCCGACCCACCACGAGAACGTGGACTTCTACGGCACCCACTCGGTCGACATCGACGGTGAACTCGCCCAGCTCGACACCGACGGCTACCGGCCGCTGCGGCTGACGAAGGTCGTCTCGGCAGGCAGCTGATCGACGTCTTCGTGAGCGGCGGCTGCTCTTGCGGGTCGCCGCTCACGTCTGAGGTCCACCGCGCCGTGGCCGCCGGGCTCTACGGGAAGAGGTACAGCTCGGGGCGGAAGCGTCAACTGACGGCCTGGTTCGCGGAGAACGCCGGCTCGAGTCGCGACCCGACTGGACCGGGCGGTTCGCCGCCGCGATCGGTGTTCGAAACGCGGCAGTCGTCCCGTGTTGCTGCCGCCGGATCCGCGACGTGCTCGGCACATTGGACGAGAAACTTCTTTCTGGCGGCAACGTTTCAATGCGGTCACTGCGTAGGTAGTTGCTATGAGGATGTCGGCGAGGATGGTGAGGTCGCATGGACAGGCAGGACGACGAGGGGGTGACAGCCTTCGTCAGGGCTAGCTACGGTCGTTTGCTTCATGAGGCCTTCCTGCTCTGCGGGGATGCCGGCCGGGCCGAAGACCTGGTGCAGACCACGTTGGCGAAGACGGTCGTGGTGTGGTCGCGTCTGCAGCGGTCCGAGGGGATCGACAACTATGTGCAACGGACCCTGATCAATACCTACCTCAGCGCGCGGCGCCGCCGGGCCTGGTGGGAGCAGCCCTTCAGCCGGCTGGTGGAACGTCCTCACGCGAACAAGCTTCCGCCGAGCCATTGCAGGTCCCGGACCAGCCGGGCCCGCAGGACGACCCCGACCAGCGATTGGACCTGATGGCGGCACTGGTATGCCGGTTGCTTCCTTGACCAGGAACGAGGCGTCGTCGCTGTCCTGTCGAAAGACACCGGCAGCGTCCGCGCCGCGGTCAGCCATTTCTTCGATCCTGACCGGATCGAGGTCAGAGCGGCTCGCTGGAGCCTCGGCGACCTTCAAGAGGTGCGGGGAATGGTCGATCGTTTACTGGGCGGCAAACCCGGATACATCGCGACCCGGGTCGACGTGCCGGGCAACGGCCTGGCGGTCGAACTCCACGACGACCCCGACGGCCACGCGTTGGCAAGTCAGGAACCGCTCCGCAGTCGGGCGATCTCGAGCCTGACCCTCGATGTCCGCTTCTCGCAATAGATCAACTCCGAATACGAACGAAGCCCGGGAACGAACGGGACGCCTAACACCGGCGGCTGATGTGGATGGTGGCACGCAATGGCACAAGGCGGCACGCGTTTGACGGTGTTGCGGTCGAGCTCTTACCCGCGTCGTCGATCCACCGCAGGCCGTTCCGTGAAGCTCCAGCGAGCGACCCAGTGGCTGGGAGTGGCTGCTGCCGCTGGGTTGCTCGGCTCCGCATACCTGCAAATGTCGCGGAGTCTTCCGGCCGACGCCGACGGTTCCAGCAACGCACTACAGGCGTGGGACATGCTGCACGGCAACGTTCTGCTGCGTGGATGGACGGTGACTGATGTGTCCTTCTACACGACGGAGCTGCTCCAGTACGCCATCCTCGAGTTGATGTTCGGCCTGCGTGTCGATGTGCAGCACGTTGCGTCCGCGCTGACCTACACCCTCTTGGTCCTCCTCGTCGCCGCGGTCGCCCGCGGTCGCGCCGTAGGTATCGAAGCGTTGGTCCGGACAGGCGTGGCGGTGGCCGTCATCCTGGTCCCCGCGTCCGGGTACGGCTACCAGATTCTGCTGGCCTCGCCGGACCACACCGGAACAGCGGTGCCGCTGCTGGTCACCTGGCTGGTACTTGACCGGGCCACGACAGGCGGCACCCGAACCGCCGGCTGGCGGCTGGCGCTGGGGCTCATGGCCTTGCTGGCGTGGGCGCAAATCGGTGATCCGCTCGCACTGTTCGTCGGCGTCGTGCCGCTGGTCGTCGTCAGCGGATGGCGGATGTGGCGGGACGGAAAAGGGGAGCGCAGCGGCAATGCCTTCTTACTCGGGGCCGCTCTGATATCGGCATTGGTCGCCCACACCGTCCAGGTGGCGGTTTGGCGGGCGGGCGGGTTCTCCACGCACCCGGCCACTGCCGAGTTCGTTTCACACGAAAGGCTGCCGTTCAACGCCCATCTCCTGCGCGACGGGCTTGCCATCGACTTCGGCGTCTACCTGCCGGATGCGGCGGGCGAGGTCGACCTCGGGCTGCGGCTTCTCAACCTGCTCGGCGTCGGCTCGGCAGCCGTCGCGGTAGTAGTCGGCGGCGTGCGGTTCCTCAGGCGGCGCACCGCCGTCGACGGCGATCGGGTGGCCGACGTGCTGACCGTCGCCATCGTGACGAACCTTGCCGCGTTCGTGCTGTCGACGATACCGTACGACCTCGCCTCGGCCCGGCAGATCGCGGTCGTGCTTCCGTTCGCCGCTGCTCTCGTCGGCCGGACTCTCGGTCCCGCGTTGCTGACGTTCGGCCGTGGAACCCCTACCCGGCCACCCACATCGCGTCCGGTCGCCGCACTGTGCGTCGTCCTGTCGTTGTTCGCCGCAGGCCTCGTAGTGCGCGTCGCGGCTGCCCGGCCGGTACCGCACGAGGCTGCCCGGGCCGGCGACTGGCTGATGGCACAGGGCGAGTCATATGGCCTGGGCGACTATTGGGCGGCGAACATCACCACCGTGCACACCGCCAGGCGAGTACGCGTGGCACCGGTGGTCGCCGGCACCAGCCGCATCTTCGCGTACCGGTGGGAGTCGCATGCCGAATGGTACGACCCCGCCCAGCACGACGCCCGGTTCATCATCGTCGACCTGGCGTTCAACAGCACGGCGGCGGCCGAGACCCACTTCGGCGCACCCGCCGAACGTCGAGACTTCGGCCGCTTCGCCGTTCTCCGTTACGAACACAACCTGCTCGTCGGGCTTCCCGCGTACTGCGTTCCCGACGTCGCCGCGAACCTGGCCGACTGCCCCGATCTCAAGCCCCGACTTCCGCACCCGAGAGGGTAGCCTCGACAGAAGACGCGCCGACGCTCGCCCTGAGCATTGCCGTCACAAGCGGTGTGGATGGCCACAGCCGTCGCGGCAGCCGGGTCATCTTGGTGCCGAGCGGGGGTGTTGGGACGTCATTTCACATAGCTCAGGATGTTCCTTCAAAAAGTTGCGGAGCAGGACGGCAAGCGCCTCAGCGGCGTTGCCGAGTTCGTGGTCGGTCATCGGCACCGTCTCGACACGCACGACACACATGGGCATCGTCGAGCGGTGGACTCTGCGCTTCGGCTCGGCGCCGGCGTCTATGCAATCCCGGGAACGGGTCAGAGCGGCTCGTTGGAGCCTCGCAACGGACTGGTGGTCGAACTCCACAACGACCCCGATAGCCACGCGTTGGCAAGCCAGGAGCCATTTCGCAGCCGGTCAATCCCGATCAACAAGGGACTGGCCCTCGACGTCCGTTCCTCGAAGCAGACCAATCCAGAAGACGAACGTCGTCCGCGGACGAGTGGAGCGCCTACAGCCCGGCCTGTACGAGGCCGCCAATGGTGGCGGCCAGCTGGGTCTTGGGTTGCACCGGCATCCGGCGGCAATCGGCGACGACCAAGACCCGCCAGTGCGGCACCCGAAGGCTTGTGTTCGAGGACCGTGCGGTCGGTCGTGGGTCGTCCGGCGGCTTCGTTGAGCCGCTGGATCAACGCGCCGGTCGCCTCGAACACCCTGGTCAACGGGTACCCATGAAACACGGCGAACGCCAGACGTGCGGCGCGACGATGCTGCGAGAGGCGGCGGACACGGAGCCCGTCACGACCCACACCGTCTTGTGGCTGCGCCGCTTCAAGTAGTTCCACGGCCTTGGCACGCAGCGCGGCACGATCGGCCAGCAGGTCGACCGCTGCTCTGCCATCCGGCCGGTGTTCGGCGAAGTCCGCCGCGAATCGTACGGCGTCGGTCATGGTGTTCACCGACAGGTACTGCATGTACTTGGTGCGGCAGCGCTCGACGTACGCACGCACGCACTCGCCCTCACAGGCCGGGCAGGCGCCGATGCAGCGACCTCGATCGCCGAGCCGCCGCTCCAGCCGCACGAGGAAGACAGCGCTTGGATCAGGGCGGTCATGCTCGACGTGGTACTCGACGAGTTGACGGTTCCCGGCGTCGGAGCCGACGAACACGACCGAAGCGTGCGCCGCTCGGGCGAGTGCGGACAGCTGAGCCAACTCCGACGACTCCGGCTCGACGGTACGAGCCAACTCCACGATGTGTCCGTGGCCCGGTCGAAGGAGGTCCGGATCGGAGAAGTACGCATGGATCGGGTCGTCACCGACGAGATGCAGCTGCGCGATTCGATCCGGCGCGTGCATGCGGGCCAGCCCGACTAGCGCGGCCGTTACCCGTCCGCTGCCCGGCGGCCCGCTGAGATAGGCGACCGGTCGCCGGGTGAGCCGTTCGACCAGGCGGTCCGGTGTCGCCGTGGCGGCGTAGGTGTGAACGCATTCCCGCACAAAGGCGCCATCCAGTGGCTGGTTGACGGACCGTCGCCTTCCCGGACCGGCGCCGACGTTCAGGATCGCACCGATCGACGTAGAGCCGGGTCCGAACGCCGACGGTCCGAGGAACTCCGAGTCCAGGATGCCGTAGGAGCGAATCATGTGTGCGGGCAAAGAACGCACGTCGTCGGTAGTGCCCTCGTCGTCCTCCGGGGTATCCAACTTCAACTCGGGTCGCGGTTTCGGCTCCTCGATGGTGGTCATCGGTCGACCGTCCCATTCCACGGACCGTTTACCGTGCCGATCGCCGTACCGCCGGGGCCGAACACCGCAGGGCCGTGGGTGGTCACGCCGCTGATCTGATACGTCGCTGTCCCTGTGCTCGGCTCCGCGGCCGGCGAGTGCGGCTTCGCCGCGAGCGGCTGCTCCCAGGCCACCGTACTCACGTCCTCGTCCGGCACGAAGATCCAGGCGTCCGCCGCCAACTGCTTCACCTTCACCTGGACCTGCGCGAACCGTTGGGGGCGCAGCCCGCGGTACCCGTGCCGGACGACATCCTGGAAGATGCTGCGCGACACGATGAGCGCGACCGAGGCGTGCGGGAACGCCGTCAACGCCTGCCGGAGCGGCTCCGCGTCGAGCAGCCGGCACACTTCGACGACGGCTTCACCCGGGAACCCGTTGGCACCCGTGAGGTGGACCAGGCCCTGATGGATCGCGACACGAAGACGGACCTTCGCCTCGGGCAGCAAGCTGTGATTGTGCTCCCGCAGGATCCGATCCAGTGCGGGAACCAAGTCCGCCACGACGGTCAGCTCCGACGTCTCAGCCGGCAGAATCGCCAGCTCGCCGTCGCCAGACTGCTGTGTGGTCCAGCTCCGACGGTCCAGCCCGATGCTCGTAACCGCCTCGTCCATAACGTCCCGGAACAGCTGTTGAGCATGGTACTGCCGGAGATTGTCCCGAGGGCTGTAGCGCTCGATGTCAACCGCGACAACGATGCAACGTCTGGGATGGGCCGGTTCGGGCATTGCCGCCTCTTTTCACCACTCGACGGTCGCACAACGGACGTCGGCGACCCGTCCTGTATATCGATGAACGGCGTTGGAGATTCCGTCCAAATACGGCATGACCGAAGGTGGCAAACCTGTCTTGCGACGTAATCGCTCATGATGGCATGGGCTGCGATGAACACATGAGCGAAGCACCCAAACCGTTGGACCCGTTGGAAGATCTACGGATCGCCGTGTCGGTAGGCGCTGCCGCGCAGACCTCCATCCAGCACGCCGACACGAAGGCGGCGCTGCTGCTAACCGGGCTGGCCGGCGCGGCCGCCCTGGCGGCCAACCAGCCCGGACTCATAGCAGCCGCAGCGCAGGCCGGCATCACAGCGACCGTCGGCATGATCGGCCTCGGGTCGGCGATCGTCGCAGGCGTCGCGGTCGCGGGATGGCATCTCGGCCGGTGTCTCGTGCCGCGCCTGACCGGGCCGGAAAGTTTGTCCGGCAACCGGTTCGCACTGCCGGACCTCGGCGCGCGCTGGCAACCGCACGAATCCACCCCGGTCGAGCAACAGCGTGACGAAGCGTGGGCGGCAGCAGTGGCACTGGCCGGCATCGCGATGCGGAAATACCGAGCGATTCGGGCGTGCCTGCCATGGGCGGCCGTGACCGTCGTGGGCTCAATCAGCTGGCTATGTCTCGGGCTTGCCTTCGGGGCGCGATAGGGACACCGGAAGAAGTCACCATATGGCAGAGTGTCTATATATCAGGGTGCGCTTGAGCGTCACCTGGTGCTCCTACACAGCGGCATCTTGAAGGTAACCGTGCTGACCAGCGATGGCGCCGAGTCGCTGCTGGCGATCCGCATCGGTGGGGATCTCGTCGGCGAGATGTCCGCCCTCAACGACCTTCCCCGATCAGCCACCGTTGCGGCATGCACCCCGTCGGTGTACAGCGTGATTCACCGGCAACAGCTGCACACGTTTCTTGAACGCCAGCCTGGTGCGGCCCTCGCGCTGGCCGGCATGGTCGCCGATCGTCTGCGGTGGGCCAACCAGTTCCGGGTCGAGTTCACCGCCTACTCGGCTAAGGTGCGGATCGCGCGGGTGCTGGTGAAGATGGCGCTGGCGTACGGGCGTCGGACGCCGACAGGGCTGGAGATCGGGTTCGAGTTGACACAGTCGGAGCTGGCGAGCCTATGCGGCGCGGCCGAGGTGACGGTGCAGAAGGCGCTGCGGGACTTCCGGCACAACGGGGCGATCATCACCGGCTATCGCACGGTGACGGTGGTCGACCTTGATGCGTTGCAAGAAGCGGCGGAGCTGCGCGGCAACCTCTGAAGCTTCTCAGTCGTGGTGATCCGGCGTGCGCTGAGAGCCTCGAAGCACACGCCAGTACTTGACTCATCCGCCTCGCCGGCACCCGCCAAGAGATGCTCGGGAATCGCGCCGAGGATGGACTGACTGCCGATGACCAGCATGTCCGGATCACCGGCAATCGCTGACGCGGCCCGGAGCACATGCTCCAACTGCTCGCGCTTCATGCGCTCACGGCGGTGCGGGGGTGGGTGGCATCGAACGCGGCCAGCACCTTGAGCCGCTCTCGTTCGCTCAACAGCCCCGGCGAACGGAGTGTTCTGCCCGGCGGATGCGCCGGTGCGTACCGGCACGAACGAACGCCAGCTTGCCGCTGTCACACAGATCCACGACGTGCTGCCTTGAACAATGCAGCAGCTTCGCGGTCTCAGTAGTGGTCAGCAGCTCACCTGACGTTGGGCCCACGCTCTCATCGTGACGCCAAACACCAAAACGCCACAGGATTCACCTCCGTGCACCCCATGATCGGGACTCACTCCTGTTACGACTGTGGACAGGCCGGGGTGAGGGCCGGGACCCGCAGTGAACGCGCGTACATTGCTGAGCGGCGGGGACCTTACGCCGCGCGTACGGCAGCACCAGAGGGGTTGAATAGGTAACGGTCCGCGACTGTTGACTGGCCTCACTCGACGGCCTGATACTGATGCCCGACCTGATGTACGCGCGTTCATGAACACGACGGAACGCGCGCTCGCCGTGTCTGCCAGGGGCGGCGGTTGACGAGCCGAATCGGAAGGTGGGCGATGGCCACGAGCGAAGAGGTGGCACGCCTCGCGGGAGTCTCGCGGGCGACGGTTTCGCGCGTCCTCTCGGGCACGGCGAAGGTCAGGGACACCACCCGGATCCGCGTGGAGGCTGCTGCAGCAAGCCTTGGGTATCAGCCGGACGTGGCGGCGCAGAGCCTGTCCGGCGCCCGGTCGAAGGTGATTGCTCTGGGGTTCTTCGCCAACGACATGTGGACGTTGTCCGAGCTGGCCCGGCCGCAGTATCACTTCTACCTCAACCTCCTGCACCACATTGAGGCGGCCACCGCCGAAGCCGGCTACGACCTGCTTGTGCCCTCGCGCCCGACCAGTGCGGCCAGCGACAGCTACGTCCGGTTGCTGCGCTCCCGACGGGTGGCCGGCACCATCATGGTCGCCTGCCCGCCGGGTGACGTACGGATCCAGGCATTGGTCGAGTCCCGGCTGCCGACGGTCTTCGTCGACGCGGTCGGCACGGGGCTGCGCGCCACCTGGGTGGCATCGGACAATGCCGACGGGGCCCGACAGATTACCGAACACCTGCTGGGGCTGGGCCACCGCCGGATCGCCCGGATCACCGGCACCGAGACTGACCCGGCCGGCCGGGATCGGCTGGCCGGGATCCGCGCGGCGCTCGCCGTGGCCGGCGTCCCCGAAGACCCAGGTCTCGCCCGCAAGTCGGACTGGTCCACCGAGGGTGCCTATCGCGCCGCAGTCGACCTGTTGGAGACCCGGCGCGACTTCACGGCGGTGATCGCCGAGAGCGACATGATGGCGATCGGCATCCTGCGCGCGTTGAACGAGCACGGCCTGCGGGTGCCCGATGACGTTTCGGTCACCGGGTTCGACGACATCGACCTTGCCGCGTTCATCCTGCCGCCGCTGACTACCGTGCGGCAGGACACCCAGGCGATGGGCTCTGCGGCCGTCAGGGCGCTGTTGGGCATCATCCAGGGCGCGACGCCGCCGCCGATCGTGCTGCCCACCGAGGTCGTCGTCCGCCGTTCGACCGCGGCCCCGCGCCCATGACGGCCGCAGGACAGACCGCAGGGGGCGGTAGCGACACCTCGTGCCAGGGGCCCGACGTCGTCGTGCTGGCCGCCGCAGGCACAGCGCTGATGCTGGATGTCACCGGCCACCGGGTACCCCGCGTCCTGCACTGGGGCGCCGACCCGGGGGCCGTGGACAGCTTCGACGAACTGGTCCTCGGCAGCTTGCCACCGCGCCCGGTGGCGTCCGTTGAGGTTCCGGTGCTGCTGAGCCTGATACCTCAGCAGTCCGACGGCTGGGTCGGGCGGCCAGGTGTCGCCGGGCACCGGGACGGCCGCTTCCCGCATCTGCGCCTGGAGTTGGTACGGCCGGTCACCGTCGAGACCGACGACGAAGGCGGCGGCGTGCGGATCGAGGCGCGCGACGCGATGGCCGCCGTATCGATCCGCACCGAGGTCCGGATGGACAGGTCCGGTGTCATTCGAATTCGCCATGAGATCGTCAACGACGGCCCGGGGGTGTTTGCGCTTGAATCCGTGGCCTGTCTGCTCCCGGCCGGCGACCAAGCGACCGAGGTGCTCGACTTCAGTGGGCGCTGGTCTCGGGAACGTGCTCCCCAGCGCGGGCCCCTGCGACACGGACTGGCTGTCCGCGAGTCGCGCCGCGGCCGCACCGGCCACGACGCTACCGGCCTCATGGTGGCCGGTGCGTCCGGCTTCGGGTTCGGCCACGGCGAAGTTTGGGCGGTGCATGCCGGATGGAGCGGCAACCACGTTCACTACACCGAACGGTTGCCCGAGCACGGCCCGGTCCTTGGTGCCGGGGAACTGCTCGCCGCAGGCGAGATCAGGTTGGCGCACGCCGAGTCGTATCGGAGCCCATGGATCTACTTCGCCTGGTCGGGCGAAGGGCTCGACGGCCTCGCCGACCGCCTGCACCAGCACCTGCGCGGCCGGCTGAATCATCCCCGCACTCCCAGGCCGGTGTTGCTCAACACATGGGAGGCGGTCTATTTTGACCATCAGCTTGACAAGCTCAGCGAGCTCACCAAGCGCGCGGCCCGCGTCGGGGTGGAACGGCTCGTCCTGGACGACGGCTGGTTTGCCGGGCGCCGCGACGACACGGTCGGTCTCGGCGACTGGACGGTCGACCGGTCGGTGTGGCCTGAAGGGCTACACCCGCTGGTGAAGCAAGCCAGGGCGCTGGGCATGCAGGTGGGGCTTTGGGTAGAGCCGGAAATGGTGAGCATCGACTCCGACCTCGCTCGAGCCCATCCGGACTGGCTGCTGTCGGCACCTGGCCGCGCCGCCCTTCCGCACCGCTCGCAGCAGGTGCTCGACCTGGCCAGGCCCGAGGCGTACGCGCACATCCTGGCCTGCCTGGACGCGCTGGTTGACGAATACGAACTTGACTACTTGAAGTGGGATCACAACCGCGACCTGCTGGAGGCGGTCCACGCCGGGACCGCTGGCGTCCATGTGCAGACGCTGGCCGTGTACCGGCTCCTGGACGAACTCCGGGACCGGCATCCCAGGTTGGAAATCGAGTCGTGCTCCTCCGGCGGCGCGCGGATCGACTACGGCATCCTTGCGCGCACCGACCGAGTGTGGGCCTCCGACACCATCGACCCGCTGGAACGGCAGGCGATCCAGCGTTGGGTGGGACTGCTGCTACCGCCCGAACTGATCGGCGGCCACGTTGGCGCGGCCACCGCCCACACCACAGGACGCACCACCGAACTCGCCTTCCGGCTGGCGACCGCGCTGTTCGGGCACGCGGGCATCGAATGGGACCTCACTGCGTGCACCGACGCCGAGCTCGACCAGATAGCCGCCTGGGTCCGTCTCCACAAGCGACTCAGGCCACTGCTGCACACTGGACGCACCGTTCACGCCGACCATCCGGATCCGAACGCCTGGCTGCACGGCGTCGTCGCGACCGATCGACGGCACGCCGTGTTCAGCCTGGTCCAGCTGACCACTTCAACCGATTCCGTCCCGGCCCGCCTCCGATTCCCGGGCCTGGATGCGGACTTCCGCTACACCGTCAGAGTTTGCCCGGAGGTCGGTATGCCCACTGGTCACCCTGCACGTCCCGTCCCCTGGCTCGCACGGGGATCGGTCCGCCTTCCCGGATCTGTGTTGTCCACCATCGGGCTGGCCGCGCCATTGCTCGATCCGGCCCAGGCTGTGGTCCTGGAGCTTCGAGCGGAATGAGCACCAGCCACCCATGCACGCGGAAGGTCGGTGTCCCGGCTGGTCGCAAGGATCCACTGGCAGGCGACATGCCCTCGATGCGAGCGCATGACCGTGGCCGAGGTGACCCACGGCCGTTCCTGCGCACGGCGCGCCGGCAATTTCAGGGTGGCGCAAGCGGTGCTCGACCATTTCAGCCTGGACTGGCTCATTGATCCCCTGCCGAGGTGACCGCGCACGCGAGGCGGCGAACTTCGGCGGCACCGGACGCCCTACCGAACCTGCGGCACCAGCTCGGAAAGCCGGGCTACCTGGGTCGGGTCGGCCAGGGCCGCGCCGAGGGCGACCACCCGGGCCCCGGCGGACAGCCAGGCGGCGGCGTCGGCGACCCGCAGTCCGCCGGTGGCGACAACGGCCACGTCCGGGAACGGGCCGGCGATCCCGGTGACCCAGGACGGGCCTAGGGCGCTGGCCGGGAACGCTTTGACCCACCGGCAGCCGGCGGCCCGGACCTGCTGGACCTCGCTCGCCGTACCGACCCCGGGTAGGTGCGGCAGTCCGGCGGCGAGGCTGGCGGCGAGCACGGTCAGGTCGAGGCCGGGTGCGACGGTGTACTGCGCACCAGCGGTCGCGGCCGCGCGTACCTGCTCGGGGGTGAGCACGGTGCCGGCCCCGACCCGGCGTCCGCGTTCGGCGCCGGCCGCGACCGCGGCGCGCAGCGCGGGCAGGGCGTCGGGTGTGCCGATGGGCACCTCGAGCAGGCCGATGCCGGCGTCCCAGATGCGGTGGGCGAGTGCGGCCGTCTCGGCCGGGCCGTATCCGCGCAGGATGGCCATGATCCGGTGCGCGCCGACGATCCGGTCGAAGCCGTCGGCGGGCGCGTCTGGTTCTCGGGCGGTCCGCGCGGCGGGCTGGGCTTCGGTCACGGGGTGCCTCCGGTGCGTGCGTGGTGGAGCAGACGGGCGGTGTCGGTGAGGGTGGCCACGTCCGTGGGGATCCGCAGCGCGGCACCGGCCACCAGGTGACCGAGCCGGAGCCGGGCCGGCTCGGTCAGCCCGGTGAGCAGGCCGTAGAGGTAACCGGCGGCGTACGCGTCGCCCGCTCCGACCGGTTCGACCACGTCGACCGGGACGGCTGGGGCGAAGGTAACCCGGCCGGCCCGGTACGAGGTGACGCCGACCGCGCCGTCCTTGACGACCAGGGTCCGTGGGCCGGGCAGCAGGGCGCGGACCTCGTCCGGGGTCCGGGTGCCCCACAGCCGTGTCGCCTCGTCCAGACCGACGAAGGTGACGTCGGCGCGGTCGGCCAGCCGGGCCAGGACCGGACCGGCTTCGCCGGCCGACCAGAGCGCCGGTCGGTGGTTGACGTCGAAGCTGTAGACCGCGTCGGGCAGTGGCCGGCCGGTCAACGCGGTGTCGACCAGCGCGGCGCAGCTCGCGGAGAGCGCCGGGGTGATCCCGCTGAGGTGGACCACGCGGCAGCCGGCGAAGGCCGGGCGGGCGAACAGTTCCGGCCCGAGCCGGGACGCCGCCGAGCCGGCCCGGTAGTAGTGGACGGTGGTGTGCTCGCCCGGGTCTTTGAAGAAGACCCCGGTCGGGGCGGTCGGGTCGACGTCCACGTGGGACACGTCGACCCCGTGCGCTGCGGTGCGGTCGCGTAGCAGCCGCCCGAGCGGGTCTTCGCCGACCCGGCTCACCCAGGCGACCCGGGCGCCCAGTTGGGCCAGGTAGCTGGCCACGGTGGACTCCGCTCCGGCCACGTCGAGCCGCATCGTCCCGCCGCGGGCCAGCGGGGCGGGCGGGTCGGGCGCCACCAGCGCCATCGATTCGCCGATGCAGATGGCGTCGTACCGGGTGGTTGTCGGCGGCGGCGTGCCTCCGGGGGTGTGCTCAGTGGGCGACATGGAGGTCGGTTCCGGCGGGTTCGGTGCCGGCACCCCACGGGCCGAGCGCGCGTTCGGCCTCGTGCTGCGCGCCGATGATGAGCTGGCGGGAGAGATGCTCGACGTCGGTGTCGCCGGTCATGATGGCCTGGACGAGCTGGCGGTGCAGGAGCAGGCCGCGGCGGGTCGCCTCGACCAGCGGGAAAAGCAGCGTCTCGCGGGCCCGGACTGCGGTGGTGATGACGCCGCTGAGGCAGGCGAACATCTTGTTGCCGGAGACGGTCAGCAGCGCCACGTGGAAGTCGATGTCGGCGGCGGTGAAGCTGTGCAGGTCCCGTTCGTCGAGGGCCACGTACATGGCGTCGATGGCGGTGGTGAGCCGGGCGACGTCGTGCGGGGTGGCCCGTTCGGCGGTCAGCTTCGCGGCCAGCGGCTCGACCGCTAGGCGCATCGCGTATAGCTCGGCCATCTGCTCGTTGCGCAGGCTGCTGGCCAGCCGCCAGGCGATCACCCTCGGGTCGAGGTAGTTCCAGGTGGCCGGGTCGGCGACCCGGGTGCCGACCTTGGGCCGGGCGACGAGCAGGCCCTGGGACTGGAGGGTCCGGAACGCCTCCCGCAGCACGGGGCGGGAGACCTGGAGTTCGTCGGCGAGTCGCTCGGGCGAGACCGCAGCGCCGGGCGGGATCCGGCCGGTGACGATCTCCTTGCCGAGGTGCTCGACCACCCGGTCGTACAAGCGATCGCCCGACGGTGAGTCGATGTCACGCACGCTCCGCCTCCGTGAGCTACTAGTCAGATCAAACAACCTATAACCTTGCGGTACGAGGTCCGGGAAGTCTAGGCCGGCCATCGGGGACGATGGTGACCGCAGGGTAGTCTACGCGCCCACCCGGCCTGGTGGTGGCCAGTGAAATCCCCTGGCAGATGGCGCTAATCGCCCGATCGTCCGAGCTTGACGAGCCATCCGACCCGAGCTCTTGACATCACCTCTCTCTAATCAGTTTAATCTGCTTTTAACGAGGGTGCATGGCGCCCGTCACAGAGAGAGGGGCCGGGGTGCACGTAGTCGTGGCCGATCCCATGCAGGTACGGCTGGCCGAGCAGTTGACCGCCGAGGTGGGCGAGGGCGTGTCGTGGGACTTCAGCTCCGCGCACACCCCGGAGGCGCTACCCGGGGCACTGGTCCGGGCGGACGTCTTCGTCGGGTCCAAACTGCCGCCCAGCGCCACCGCACAGGCGGACGCCCTGCGCCTGGTGCAGGTCGCCGGAGCCGGGTACGAGGGCATCGACCTGGCCGGGCTGCGCCCCGGCACGATCGTGGCGAACACCACGCACCACGGCCGGGCCATCGCCGAGTACTGCGTGATGGCCATGCTCGCGCTGCACCGGCAGCTCCTCGTCGAGGACGCGGATCTGCGCGCCGGGCGCTGGCGCTCGGTGTTCCAGGACCCGGACGCCCCGGTGCACCGGACCCTGGTCGGCCAGACGGTCGGCATCGTCGGGTACGGCGAGATCGGCCAGCACGTGGCGGAGCTGTGCCACGCGCTGGGCATGCGGGTGATCGCCACCCGCCGGCGTCCAACGCCCGCCCCGCCCGCCGACTGGATCGGCGGCCCGGACGAGCTGCCCCGACTGCTGCGCGACAGCGACGTCGTGGTGGTCACCGTCCCGCTCAGCGACGAGACCGTCGGGCTGCTCGACGCGGCCATGCTGGCCGAACTGCGACCGTCCGCCTTCCTGATCAACGTCTCCCGGGGGCCGGTGGTGGACGAAACCGCGCTGCACGCCGCGCTGACCGGCGGACGCCTCGCCGGTGCGGCGATCGACGTCTGGTGGCGCTACCCGACGTCCGGCCGCCAGGGCGCGCCGGCCAACCTGCCCTTCCACGAGCTGACCAACGTCATCATGACCCCGCACACCTCCGGGGTCACCCACGACGTGTTCACCAACCGCATGCGTGACGTCGCCGCGAACATCCGCGCCCTGCGGGACGGGCAGCCGCTGCGCAACGTCGTCCACCAGAGCCCGCCCGAGCCCACCGGCGTGCTCGACGCCGCACTCCACCTTCCTGTCGGAGGAACCCGATGAGAACCCTTTCCACCCGCGTCGCCCTCGGCGCCCTGGCCCTGGGGCTGGCGGTCACCTCGACCGCCTGCGCCTCGTCCGACGACGCCGGGAGCGACGGCACCACCACCATCACCGTGATGGGTATCCCGCCCACCACCAAGGCCGCCGCCCGCCAGGCGTACCTCGATCAGGTGGCCGCGTTCGAGCAGGCCAACCCGAAGATCAAGATCGAGACCACGGACGCCGCCTTCGACCCCACCGCGTACGCCACCCAGCTCGCCGGGGGCAACGCGCCGAGCATGCTGCTGGTGGCACTCACCGAGCCGGCCGGGCTGATCGCCCGCCGCCAGGTCGCCGACCTCACCACGGCGGCGGAGGAACTGACGAACTTCAAGCAGTTCGACCCCCGGGTGCTGGACAACCTCCGGGATTCCGCCGGCAAGCTGTACGGCATCCCCACCAGCTCGTACGCGCTCGGGCTGGTCTACAACCGGAAGCTGTTCATCCAGGCCGGCCTGGACCCGGCCAGGCCCCCGACCACCTGGGACGAGCTGGCCGCCGCCGCGAAGCAGATCACCGACCGGACCGGCGTCCCCGGCTTCGCCGAGATGACGGTGAGGAACGGTGGCGGGTGGCGGCTCACCGCCGGCACCTACTCCCGGGGCGGCGCCATGCAGGTCCAGCAGGGCGAGAAGTTCGCCGCCACGGTGGACAACCCGCAGGCGGTGGCCCACCTGACCCAGCTCCAGCGGATGCGCTGGCAGGACAAGTCGATGGGGACGAACCAACTCCTCGGCTATGACGACGTCAACAGCGGCTTCGCCGCCGGCAAGTTCGGCATGATCATCTCGGATCCCGGGTACTACGCCAGCTACCTCAACCAGTACAAGGGCGACCCCGCGAACTTCGGGGCCGGGGCGTACCCGCAGGCGGGCGGCAACGCCACCCTGATCGGCGGGCAGGCCGCGATGGTCAACCCGAAGGCCAGCGCCGCCCAGCGGGCCGCCGCCCTGAAGTGGGTCGACTTCTACTACCTGCGTCCGCAGTACGAGCCGACCGCCGCCGCCGAGCGGGCCAGGTCGAACAAGGAGTCCGGCATCCCGGTCGGCGTGCCCACCGTCGCCCTGTTCAACACCGAGGTCCAGCAGCGCATCGCCGAGGCGGTCAAGCCGTACGTCACCGTCGACCAGGCCAACTTCGCGCCCTTCCTGACCGGTACCGCGTCGTTGCAGTACAAGCCGGAGCCGCCGGTCGAGGCGCAGAAACTGTACGCCGCGCTGGACACCACGGTGCAGGCCGTGCTGACCCGGCAGGACGCCGACCCGGCGGCCGAGCTCGCCGCCGCCCAGAAGACCGCGACGACGATCGTGGAGCAGGCCCAACGATGACCACCGCTCCCCCCACCCGGGTGGACGGCGGCGCTTCCGGCGTGGGTCCACAGACCCGCACCGGGAGCGCCGGCCCCCGGCCGGACAGACCGTCGCCGTCACGCTGGTTCCGCCGCCGGAACAGTCGCCGCTCGCCGCTGGCCGCCTGGCTGTTCCTGCTGCCCGCGTTGCTGTCGTTCGGCTACTTCTCCTGGTGGCCGATCGTCAAGAGCGTGCTGCTGAGCATGCAGCAGACCAACTTCGTCGACCCGCCCCGGTGGGTGGGGCTGGACAACTTCCGGCAGGTCCTGACCGACCCGCTGCTCGGCACGGCGGTGCTGAACACGGCGAAGTTCGGGGCGCTGACCATTCTGATCGGCTTCCCGCTGCCGCTGCTGCTGGCCATCGTCATGTCCGAGCTGCGCCGGCTGGGTGGGGTGTTCCGGGTCCTGGTCTACCTACCGGTGATCATGCCGCCGGTGGTCTCGGTGCTGCTCTGGAAGTTCTTCTACGACCCGGACGCCGGGCTGTTCAACGCCGTCCTCGGCCGGCTCGGTGTCGACCCGCTGCCCTGGTTGCAGGACAAGGGCTCCGCGCTGCCCAGCCTGGTGCTGCTGATCGTCTGGGCGAACACCGGCGGCACGGTACTGCTCTACTTCGCCTCGCTGTCCGGCATCTCCCGGGAGCTGTACGAGGCGGCCGAGGTCGACGGCGCGTCCATCCGACGCCGCGTCTGGCACATCACCCTGCCCCAGTTGCGCGGCATGATGCTGATCCTGCTGCTCCTCCAGATCATCGGCACCCTGCAGATCTTCATCGAGCCGTTCGTGATGACCGACGGTGGACCGGAGAACTCCACGGTCACCGTGATCTACCTGATCTACCGCAACGCCTTCGTCTACGGCGACTTCGGTTCGGCCGCCGCCCTGAGCGTGCTGCTGGCCCTGGTGCTCGCCGTCCTCTCCGCGGTCTACCTGCGGCTGACCCGAGGCTGGAGTACGACGTGACCGGACCCCTCACCGAGCTGCCCCCGGGGCGGGTCCGCCCCGGCCGCACCCGTCGGGCCGCCGAGGCCCCCGACCGGGGCATCATCTCCACCGCCGACCGCCACCGGCCCGGCACCCGGGCCGCCATCGGGCTGACCCAGGTGGTCCTGCTCACCGGGGTCGTGGTGGCCGCGCTGGTGCCGTTCTGGTGGTTGGTCAAGGGGGCCGTCTCGGCCACCCAGGAACTGCTCGCCGACCCGATCCGGGCGTGGCCGAGCGCGCTGCACTGGGCGAACCTGACCGACGCGTGGACCCAGCTCGAGGTCGGCCACTACCTGCTCAACACCGTGATCTACGCGACCGGCGCATGTGCCGCCCAGGTCGCGGTGGCCACCACCGCCGGGTACGCCCTGTCGGTGCTGCGGCCCCGGTTCGGTGGCGTGCTCTACGGGGCGATCCTGGCCACCCTCTTCATTCCCGGGTCGGTCACCCTGGTCGCCCTGTACCTCACCATCGTCGACGTACCCGGCTTCGGGGTGTCGATCGCCAACACCCCGCTGGCCATCTGGCTGCCGGCCGCCGCGCACGCATTCAACGTGCTGATCGCCAAGCAGTTCTTCGACGCGCTGCCCCGCGAGTTGTTCGAGGCGGCGGCGGCCGACGGGGCCGGTGCGTTCCGGACCTTCTGGTCCATCGTGCTGCCGATGTCCCGACCGATGCTCGCCGCGGTCTCCATCCTCACCCTGATGGCTGCCTGGAAGGACTTCCTCTGGCCGCTGGTGGCGATGAGCGACCCGGTCCGGCAGCCGTTGTCGGTGGCTCTGCCCCGCCTGGCCACCTACTCCGACCAGGCGATGCTGATCGCCGGCCTGCTCATCTCGACGCTGCCGCCGTTGATCGTGTTCGTCGTGTTCCAGCGGTACCTGGTGCGCGGCATCGGGTTCAGCGGACTGAAGGGTTGACGCCGATGCCCACCGAGCAGGACCCCGCCCGCACCGTCCGCACCGCCCGCACCGTCCAGGCCGTCGGATCGACCCTGGAGATCCGGGACGGCCAGCAGGTCACCCGGATCCAGCCGTGGGGCCCCGACGCGGTACGGGTCCGTAGCGCACTCGGCCCGCTCGGCGACGGCCGCGGGCCCGGCGCGCTGGCCGACGAACCGGCCGGCGGCAGCGCCGAGCTCCACCTCACCACGGACGGCGGTGGCACCCTCACCAACGGGGCGATCCGGGCGGTCGTCGACCGGCGCGGCACGATCACCTTCGTCGAGTCGGCCACCGGCCGGGAGCTGCTGGCGGAACGCGAGCAGTGGTTGCAGAGCGTGCCGCCCCGGCACCTGCGCCCGGACCCCGGCGGGCTGTGCCGGATCACCGCGACCTTCCAGGCCCGGCCCGACGAGCGGCTCTACGGTCTCGGCCAGCACCAGCACGGGCTGCTCGACCAGAAGGGCTGCGTCGTCGACCTGGTGCAGCAGAACACCGAGATCGCCGTACCGTTCCTGCTGTCCAGCCGGGGCTACGGGCTGCTTTGGAACAATCCCGGCGCCGGCCGGGTGGAACTGGGCCGGCACACCGCCCGGTGGGTGGCCGACGGGGCCCGGGAACTGGACTACTGGCTCGTCGCGGCGTCGACCCCGGGTGGGGTGCTCGGCCGGTACGCCGACCTCGTCGGGCACGCCCCGGCGTACCCGGACTGGGCGACCGGTTTCTGGCAGTCCCGGCTGCGCTACGACAACCAGCAGGAACTGCTGGACGTGGTGCACGAGCACCTGGACCGGGGGCTGCCGCTGTCGGTCATCGTGATCGACTTCCTGCACTGGGCGCACCACGGTGACTGGCGTTTCGACCCGGCCCGCTGGCCCGACCCGGCCGGCCTGGTCGCCCACTTGCGCGACCTCGGCGTCGAGGTGGTGGTCTCGGTGTGGCCGACAGTCAGCGAGCACAGCGCCAACCACGCCGAGATGCGTCAGCGCGGCCTGCTGCTGCACAGCGACCAGCTCTCCGTCGCCTCCCGGTTCGTGGACGTCGGCCAGCCCGGCCCGGCGTTCCTGCACTACTACGACCCGAGCAACCCGCAGGCCCGGCGGTTCGTCTGGGAGCAGATCCGCGCCGGCTACCACGACCTGGGCATCCGGGGTTTCTGGCTGGACGCCTGCGAACCGGAACTGGTCGCCCCCGACCCGGCGCAGTGGCGCTACCACGCCGGACCGGGTGTCGCGGTGGCCGGGCTGTACCCGCACTGGAACGCGCAGGCGTTCCACGAGGGCCTCACCGAGGCCGGTACCACCGGGGCGCTGCTGCTCAGCCGGTCCGCCTGGGCCGGCACCGCCCGGTACGGCGCGGCGGTCTGGTCGGGGGACGTGTCGGCCACGTTCGCCGCCCTGCGTGCCCAGGTCCCGGCCGGGCTGAACGCCGGGCTGAGCGGCCTGCCCTGGTGGGGCTCTGACATCGGCGGCTTCGCCACCTTCGTCCCGAACACCGACCCGGAGCTGCGGGAACTCGTCATCCGCTGGTTCCAGTACGCGGTGTTCACCCCGCTGTTCCGGCTGCACGGGCACCGGCGGCCGGACCTGCCGGGCGAACTGCTGCGGGGCGCACCCAACGAGGTGTGGTCCTTCGGCCCGGAGGTGCTGGCGGCGGCGACCCGGATGCTGCGGCTACGCGAGGCGCTGCGCCCGTACGTCGGGCGGTCGATGGCCGAGGCGACCACGCGCGGACTGCCGCTGATGCGCCCGCTGTTCCTGGACTTCCCGGACCAGGAGACCGCCTGGACGGTCGAGGACCAGTTCTTGTTCGGCCCGGACCTGCTCGCCGTTCCGGTGCTGGAGTACGGCGCCCGCAGCCGGTCGGCGTGGCTGCCGGACGGCGTGGACTGGGTGGACCCGTGGACCGGTGACGTGCACCCGGGCGGGCGCCGGGTCACCCTCGACCTGCCGCTGGACCGGGCCGGGTTCCTGGTCCGTCGGGGTGCCCCGGTCGCGGCGGCCGTGACGGAGGCGCTGTCGTGACCGCCGTACCGTCGACCGGGCTGCCGCCCGGCGGCCGGGTGCTGGTCACCGGGGGCAGCGGCGCGATCGGCGCGGCCAGCGCGGCGGCCCTGCACGCCGCCGGGTACGAGGTGAGCGCCCTGGACGTCGCCGCGGCCGGACCGGCACCGGGGATCCGGCACGTGCCCGGCGACGTCCGCGACCTCGACCTGCTGCTGGCCACCCTGGCCGGCGTGGACGCGGTGGTGCACTGCGGTGGGCTGCCCAGCGACCGGCCCGGCCGGGAGGACGAACTGTTCGCGGTGAACGTCGCCGGCACCTGCACCCTGCTGCACGCCGCCGTCCGGTGCGGGGTGCCCCGGCTGGTGTATCTGTCCAGCGTCAACGCGCTCGGCTGCGTGGGCGCCGGTCGGCCCCGCTACCTGCCGGTGGACGACGACCACCCGCACCACCCGGTTTCGCCGTACCAGTTGTCGAAGCACCTTGCCGAGGAGGCCTGCCGTCAGGTCTCCGCGCAGCACGGCCTCACCACGATCTGCCTGCGCCCCTGCTACGTCACCCACCCCGACCCGTCCCCCCGCCCGGCCGGTCCCGACGCCGACGGTCTGTTCGCGTACGTGGACCTGCGGGACGTGACCGACGCGGTGCGGGCCGCGCTCACCGCGGACCTCACCGGGTTCCACGCCCTGCTGCTCGCCGCCCCCGATCTGTGGTCCGGCGGTGATCCGGCCCGGACCGCCGCCGAGCTGCACCCCGACCTGCCCTGGCGGGGCTCCCCCGACGGCGGCCTGGTCGACTGCCGCCCGGCCCGACGCCTGCTGGGCTGGTCAGCCCGGCACCGCCGACCCCGCACCGACTGACCCGCTCCCCCAACCATCCCCACCACCCCGGGAGTTTCGTGATGTCGCATCCGTTCAGCCGCCGGGCCCTGCTCGGCGCGGCGGGACTGGCCGCCGCCGGTCTCGCCCTGCCCTTCCGTCCCCGCCCGGCGCGCGCCGAGCCGCCGTTGGGCAACCTCGTCGGCGGGGTGATCCAGGACCTGCCGGCGGCCTTCTACGACCGGCCCGGCCTGGAGACCATGCCGCAGATCGCGTACTCGACCATGACAGTGGTGGACGTCACCGACCACGGCGCGTACGCCGACGGCACGCACCCGGAGGCCACCGTCGCCGCGTTCAACGCCGCGGTCGCCGCGCTGGGCAGCGGCGGCGGCATCGTCTACGTCCCGCCCGGCCGGTACGTCTTCCCGCCGCCGGCCGGCAGCTCGCCGAGCTGGTGGTTCCGGTCCGGGGGCGGGGCCCTGAACAACGTGCACTTCGTCGGCGAGGGCGACGCCTCCGTGGTGGTCTTCCAGCGGGACGCCATGCCGGCGAACGGGTCCACCGCCAACGTCCGGGACTCGGGGCAGGGCTGGGAGTTCAACAACGCGGTGAACGTGTCGATCCGGGACCTGGCGTTCACCTGGACCCCGTACGTGATGACCCGGCACTGCATCACCGGCACCGTGCTGCTCACCCGCCGGCCCACCTCGGTCCAGGTGGTCCGGATCAGCGTGGACCACTGCCAGCCGGGCGTGGTGATGCCCGACGGCACCGACTGCTGGGTGGTCGACAGCGTGGTCCGCAACAGTGCCTCCGACGCGTTCAACCTGGGCAACGCCAACGACAGCGTGCTGGCGTACAACTGGGCGGAGAACATCACCGACGACGGCTTCGCCAACTACATGAACACCGACGTGATCTCGGACAGCGCGGCGTTCAGCACGGTGCTGTTCCGGTCCAACGTGGTGATCGGCTGCGCGTACGGCCGGGGGCTCACCCTCGGCGGCACCGACCACCACGTGATGGACAACTGGGTGGAGACCGCGGTGTCCTCCGGGATCCTCAGCGACATCTCCACCACCGACCTGGCCAACCGGCCGGACGCGGTGCTGCGCGGTGCCGTGATCAGCGGCAACACCCTGGTCCGCAACAACTTCGAGATGCGCCCGGACAACCGCTACCGGGTGGGCAACAGCGGGTTCCACGGGGCGATCGCCGTCGTCGACCTGGTCGACGACCTGGAGATCTCGGACAACCAGGTGCTCGGCTCGGAGGAGTTCGACGTCACCCTGGGCATCGACTCGTGGCGCACCATCACCGCCACCGACGTCGCCATCACCAACAACACCCTCAGCCGCGCCGGCAGCGCCGGCATCCGGCTGCGGCCCACCTCGACGGTGACCGGGCTGACCGTCGAGGCCAACCAGATCCTCGGCAACGGTGGCGCGTGCGTCTCGGTCGGCGGCACCGCCACCTCGGTGACGACCAGCGGCAACCTGGTCAGCAACGCGGCCACCATCGCCAGCGGCGGCTCGGTCACCGGCACCTTCACCGGCTTCACCGTGGTCGGCGCCACCCCGGCCTTCGTGGACAGCTACGCCGCCGTCCGGGCCGCGGCGGACGAGACCGCCTGGTCCGCGCCGACCGTCCCGGCCAGCACCGGCCTGACCACGTACGACGTGACCGCGTACGGGGCGGTCGGTGACGGGGTGACCGACGACGGTCCGGCCTTCCGGGCCGCCCTGGCCGCCATCGACCCGGTGGTCGGGGGCATCCTCTGGGTGCCGGCCGGGCAGTACCTGATCGAACCCGACCCGGCCCACGAGTCATACCCGCACACGAAGATCCGCCACCACCTGGGCGTGCTGGACCGCAACCGGCTGTTCGTGCACGGCCCCGGCAGCACCGCCGAGCTGATCTTCACCAGCCCCGACCACCACGGCATCCGCTTCGTCAACTGCACCGACAGCGCGGTCGACGGGGTCCGGCTGCGGCTGCGCGCCGCCGACAAGCCGAACCTGCGCCACTGCCGGGCACTGCTGAACCTCTCCGGCGTGCACGGCTGCGCGGTCACCGACACCAGCCTGATCGACTCGGGCGGCCCGAACCTGCTCGTCGACTCCAGCCGATCCGTCCTGGTCAGCGCGGTGACCAGCGGCGGCGCCAACCACCACGGCATCCAGATCGAGGCCAGCCGGCAGGTTGAGGTGACCGGGTGCACGGTCACCGACAGCCGGGACAGCGGCATCCACCTCGGCTGGACCGGGGTCGTGTACCGGGAGTCCCAGTTCGTCCGGGTGCACGACAACGTGGTGGACGGCACCGCCGAGAGCGGCGGCATCTGCGTCAGCAGCGGCGCCGACGTCACCATCAGCAACAACCAGGTCAACAACACCGCCCAGGCCGGGATCTACCTGGTCGGCCGAGCCCCGGTCTTCCCGATATACAGCGTCGACATCACCGGCAACACGGTGACCAACGCGTGCGCCGGCCCGCTCAACTACTGTCCCGGCGCGATCTCCGTCCACAGCATCCGGGAGAACGCCGGCACCACCGACGGCTCCACCGTCACCATCACCGGCAACACCATCGACACCGCGCCGTTCGCCGGGATCTGGGTCGGCGGCCAGTGCCCGGTCACCCGGGTCACCTGGCCCGGCGGCCCGCGCTACCTGTCCGAGCTGGACACCCTGACCATCAGCGGCAACACGTACACCGCGCTCGGCGGCAGCGACGTCCTGATCGACACCAACCAGCAGGCGAAGATCACCAACCTGTCGATCAGCTGAACCCCCGCCCTCCCACCTTCCACGCTTGGAGGTTCCTCCACCATGCCCTTCGACGTGTCCCGACGTACCCTGCTCGGTGCCGCCGCCGCGACGGCGGTCAGCGCCACCGTCCTGCCCGCCCTCGGCGGCCCGGCCCTCGCCAACCCGCCGGCCCCCCGGTTCGACCAGCCGCTGGGCAACCTGACCGGGGCCGGCACGATCCGCAACCTGCCCGACTCCTTCTACGACCGGCCCGGCCTAGCGGGCATGCCCCGGATCGACTACGCCGCGCTCCCCGTGGTGAACGTCCGCGACCACGGCGCGGCCGGCGACGGGGTCACCTCCGACGTGGCCGCCTTCAACCGGTCGCTGGCCGCGCTGCGGGCCGCCGGCGGCGGGATCATGTACCTGCCGTCCGGCCGCTACCTGTTCCCGCCGCCCCCGCTGCCCGGCAACGACTGGTGGTTCCAGGGCGACATCCGAAACATCCACTTCGTCGGCGAGGGCGAGTCCAGCGTCCTGCTGTTCCAGCGGCCGGTGATGCGGGAGAACGGTAGGGAGGCCCCGCCGTACCCGAGCGGCCAGGGCTGGCAGTTCCAGACCGCGGTGAACGTGTCCCTGCGTGACCTGGCCATCCAGTGGGCCCCGCTGAACATGCTGCGGCACAACGCCACCGCCACCGCGCTGATCGTCCGGACGCCGCAGGCCGTGCAGATCCTGCGGGTCACCGTCGACCACTGCCAGCCCGGCATCATCCTGCAGAACGCCCGGGACTGCTGGATGGTCGGCAACACGCTGCGCAACGGCGGCTCCGACGCGTACAACTACGGCGGGGCGGCCAACTCGGTGGCCGCGTACAACTGGGCCGAGTCCATCGGCGACGACGGCATCGCCAACTGGCACGACAGCAACCGGTACCCGGACAGCACGGTCACCTCCGGGGTCCGGTTCGAGCACAACACGGTGATCAACGCCTGTTACGGCCGGGGGATGACCCTCGGCGGGGCCGGGCACACCATCGCGCACAACTGGATCGAGACCACCATGGGTTGCGCGATCTTCGGGGACATCAGCACCAGCGCCAACCCGGCCACCCTGATCGACGCCCGGGTCGAGGACAACCACCTGGTTCGCAGCGCCCTGGAGATGCGGCCGGACAACCGGGCACTGCGGCCCGGCGGCGGCTTCCAGGGCGCGGTCTCCTTCATCAACAAGGTCGACACGCTCACCATCACCGGCAACAGCATCCGCGGCTCGCAGAGCAACGACATCACCATCGGCGTACAGAACTGGTTGCCGGTGACCGGCCGGCAGATCACCATCAGCGACAACGAGCTGCTCGCCGCGAACGGGGCGGGCCTGCGGGTGTCCCCGGGCACCGTCGTCGACGGCCTGGTCGTCGAGGACAACCGGGTGCTGGGCAACACCGGGGCCGCCGTCTCGGTGGCCGGTACGGCGACCGGCGTGACCAGCGCCGGGAACCTGGTCACCCGGCTGCCCGAACTGGACGGCGGCACCGTCGACGGCGACCTGACCGGGTTCCGGACCACCGGGCTGGTCGGCTACCGCGACCCGTACGCCGACCGGCGGGCCGAACCGAGCGAGACCGCCTGGGCCGAGCCGACCGAACGCCCCCTCAACGGCCTGCGGGTGGCCAACGTCCGCCGGTTCGGGGCGCGAGGCGACGGGCGGCACGACGACACCCCGGCGTTCCGCGCCGCCCTGGCCAGCCTCCCGGCCAGCGGCGGCGTGATCAAGGTACCGGCCGGGCGGTACCGGCTGGTGCCCGACGAACGGCACAGCGCCTTCCGGGACACCCGCATCCCACACCACTTCGCCATCGCGGAACGGGACAACGTGCACCTGGTCGGCGTCGGCGAACACTCCGAGATCGTCCTGTCCAGCCCCGACCACCAGGGCGTACGGATCGTCGGCGGCACCGGCTGCTCGGTGTCGCGGCTGCGGTTCACCCTGCCGGCCCGGCCGGCGCTACGGCACAACCGGGCACTGCTGGAGCTGAGCGGGGTCAAGGACGGTTCGGTCACCGACGTCCGGCTGCGCGGCGCCAGCGGCGCGAACCTGCTGATCGACACCTGCACCGGGGTCCTGGTCCGGGGCGTGCGCACCGAGGACGCCAACCTGTACGGCATCGACGTCGGCGCCAGCCGGCAGGTACGGGTCACCGGCTGCACCGCCGTCGGCAACCGGGACGGCGGCATCCACGTCAGCTACGTCGGCACGGTCTTCCGGGACTGCCAGTACGTGCGGGTGGACGGCAACACCGTCGACGGGGTCACCGAGGGCGCCGGCATCCTGGTCGCCAGCGGCACCGCCGTCGAGGTCACCGGCAACACCGTCCGGGACACCTGCCAGGCCGGCATCTACCTGTACGGCCGGTCGCCGATCTTCCCGACGCACAGCGTGGCGGTCACCGGGAACACGGTCGTCCGGGCCTGCACCGGTGCGCTCTGCGTGACTCCCGGGGCGATCGCCATCCACAGCGTCCGGCACCAGGCCGGCACCGCCGAGGGCTTCTTCACCGTCGCCGGCAACACCGTCACCGACGTGCCGTTCTCCGGCGTCTGGGTGGGCGGCCAGTCGCCCATCGGCCGGATCCTGTCGCAGATCAACACGCTCACCGTCACCGGCAACACGTTCACCGGGGTGTCCGGCTCGCCGCTGCTGATCTACCCCGACCAGCGCGCCCAGATCGTCAACCTCACCACCGACTGAACCATCCGCGTCCCGCGCCGGAAAACGCAGATCAGGAGAGACACGAACCAATGAAGATCGTGAAGGTGGAGACGTTCCGGGTGCCACCCCGGTGGCTCTTCCTCGCCGTGACCACCGACGAGGGCGTCACCGGCTGGGGAGAACCGGTGGTCGAGGGCCGCGCCGAGACCGTGCAGACGGCCATCGCGGAACTCTCCGACTACCTGATCGGCAGCGACCCGCTGCGCATCGAGGACACCTGGCAGGTGCTCACCAAGGGGGGTTTCTACCGGGGCGGGCCGGTGCTGTCCAGCGCGGTCGCCGGCATCGACCAGGCGCTGTGGGACATCGCCGGCAAGGTGTACGGCGTACCCGTCTACGACCTGCTCGGCGGGCCGGTCCGGGACCGGGTACGCATCTACGGTTGGATCGGCGGCGACCGCCCCTCGGCCCTGGCCGAGGACGCGCAACGGCAGGTCGCCGCCGGTCTGACCGCGGTCAAGATGAACGGCTCGGAGGAGCTGACCGCGATCGACACGCCCCGCCAGCTCGACCTGCTGGTCGAGCGGGTCTCGGCGGTCCGCGAGGTGCTCGGCCCGGACCGGGACCTGGCCGTGGACTTCCACGGCCGGTACTCCCCGGCGATGGCCCGCCGGGCGCTGCCGCTGCTGGAGCCGCTACGGCCGATCTTCGTCGAGGAGCCGGTGGTGCCGGAACTCTCCGCCGACCTGGGCCGGATCGCGGCCGGCACCAGCATCCCCATCGCCACCGGCGAGCGGCTCTACTCCCGGTGGGACTTCCGGGACCTGCTCGGCAGCGGCGTCGCGGTGGTCCAGCCGGACCTGTCGCACGCCGGCGGCATCTCCGAGGTGCGCCGGATCGCCGCGATGGCCGAGGCGTACGGGGTCAGTCTCGCCCCGCACTGCCCGCTCGGCCCGATCGCCCTCGCCGCCTGCGTGCAGGTCGACGTGGCCACCCCCAACTTCCTGATCCAGGAACAGAGTCTGGGCATCCACTACAACGTCGGCTCGGACCTGCTGGACTACCTGGTGGACCGGTCGGTCTTCGCCGCACCCGACGGCTGGCTGGCCCGGCCCACCAGGCCCGGGCTGGGCATCGAGGTCGACGAGGCCGAGGTACGCCGGGCCGCCCAACACCCCCACCGGTGGCGCAACGCCATCTGGCGACACACGGACGGGAGCTTCGCGGAATGGTGAGCATGCACGACGGTTTCGTACCCTCCCCGCAACTGCCGGACGACCCGCAGCCGGCCCGGCCCGATCCCCGGCTGCTCACCGCCGGCTCGGTGATCCAGGCCGACGGCTACTGCGACCAGCCGTACGTGGTGGTGGCCGGCGACGGCGCGTGGGTGTGCGTGGTGACCAGCTCGAACAGCCACGAGGGCGACCCGAGCCAGCGGATCGTGTCCCGCCGCTCCACCGACCAGGGGGCGACCTGGAGCGACCCGGTGGACGTCGAGCCACCCACCGGGCCAGAGGCGTCCTGGGCGGTGCCGCTGGTGCTGCCGTCCGGCCGGATCTACGTCTTCTACACCTACAACAGCCGGAACCTGCGGGTGGTGATCACCGACAGTGGCACCAGCCCCCGGGTGGACACCCTGGGCGACCTGGTCTTCAAGTACTCCGACGACCACGGGCGGAGCTGGTCCGCCGACCGGTACACCGTGCCGATGCGGCTGTTCGACATCGACCGGGCCAACCCGTACGGCGGGGAGGTGCTGTTCTGGTGGTCGGTCGGCAAACCCGAGATCGTCGGGGACGCGGTCTATCTGGGCGCGTCGAAGGTCGGCGGGTTCCGCGAGGAACGGCTGGGCTTCCAGCGCACCAGCGAGGGCTTCGTGATGCGCTCGGACAACCTGCTCACCGAGCCGGACCCGACCCGGATCACCTGGACCACGCTGCCCGACGGCGAGGTGGGGCTGCGCGCCCCGGCCGGCGAGGTGGCCGAGGAACACAAGGTCGTCGGGCTCACCGACGGCAGCCTCTACTGCACGTACCGGACGGAGGTGGGGGTGGTCGCCGAGGCGTACAGCCGCGATGGCGGCCACACCTGGACGCCGCCCCGGGCGGCGACCTTCGCGGCCACCGGCCGGCCGATCCGCAACCCGCGCGCCGCCACCTTCGCCTGGAACTGCGGCGGCGGACGGTACCTGCTGTGGTTCCACCACAACGGCAATACCTGGTTCGGTACGTACCGCAACCCGGTCTGGCTCTCTGGCGGAGTCGAGGTCGACGGCGTGATCCACTGGTCGGAGCCGGAGATCGCCCTGTACGCGGACGACCCGCAGACCAGCATGAGCTACCCCGATCTGATCCAGGACGGCGACGGGTTCTGGCTGACCGAGACGCAGAAGTCGGTGGCCCGGGTACACCGGATCGAGCCGGAGCTGCTGGACGGCCTGTGGTCCCAGCACGTCCGCGCCGGCGTGCCCGACGACAGCCTGCTGCTGACGTACCGGGCCGGTTCGCCGCCGCCCGGCCCGGTCACCCTGCCCCGGTTCCAGTTGCGGCGGGGCAACTGGCGGATCGAGGACGCCCGCGCCGGGTTCACCCTGGACACCTGGCTCACCGTGACCGACCTGACGCCCGGCCGGACCCTGGTCGAGCAGCGCGACTACACCGGACACGGCTTCGCGCTCAGCCTTGCCGAGCAGGGCCGGCTGCGGCTCACCCTCAACGACGGCCGGCGGGAGTGCGGCTGGATCTCCGAGCGGGACACCCTGGTCGCCGGTCGGCGTACCCACGTCGCCGTGATCGTCGACGGCGGACCGAAGCTGATCGTCCTCGTGGTGGACGGGCGGGTGCAGGACGGCGGCGACGAACGCCCGTACGGCTGGGGCCGCTTCTCCGCCGACCTGCGTGACCTGACCACGGACGCGGACGTGCGGATGCACGGTGTCGACCGGGCCGAGGTCGGCTGCCTGCGTGTCCACGGTCGGCCGCTGCGGGTGTCCGAGGCGGTCGCTGCCTTCCGCGCCGGCCCAGACGCCGGCCCCTGACGTGAGTCGCAGCGCACCAGGCTGGTGTTAACGGTGGTTGATCGGTGTGTCCGATCAACCACCGTTGCAGTTGAGCCGGTGGCGGTTCAGGTGGGGTTGAGGTCCAGCCGGTGTGACGGGTGTGGGTGAGGCCGAGGATGGCAAGTCGTGCCGGGTTGGTGGCGGCGGCGACGCGGGTCAGACCGCGCATGCGGGTACCAGCACGTCATCGACGAGCTGCGGGTCGAGGCCACCCGGCGGCTCAGCGACCTGCTCTACGGCCCGGTGCTGTTTAGTGCACTATGGACAGTCGCCATGGTGGGCGGCAACGCCGCCCGAGAAGTGTCATACCCGGTCGTTAGGCTCCGCTGCGCCGACACCACTGGGGAGCGCCATATGACCGAGACCGCCGCCGAGCCGACCTACGGCTCTTCCTTCGAAGACCTCGCCGCCTTCCTCAAGCAGCCCGAGCCCGACGGCTATCCGGTCCACGAAGTACGCGAGTGCGTCTGCCGCACATGCGGCGGCCGGCGATTCGCGGTGCAGGTAATGGACACGGAGTCCGCCGCCCGTCGCACGTGCCTGGACTGCGAGCGGCACGAGTTCATCGCCGACAGCGAGGACTATTGGGACGACGACTCCGAGGTCGAGTACTACTGCGGCTGCCCCTGTGGCGAGGAAGAGTTCGCCGCCGCGGTCGGCTATTCGCTGCACGACGACGGCGACGTGCGCTGGCTCTTCATCGGGCTCCGTTGCCTGGCCTGCGGGCTGCTCGGCGTCTACGAGGACTGGAAGATCAACTGGGGGCCGAGCAACTACCTACTCGATCGAGCATGAGCCACGGCGGGCAGGTGGGCATGGCCCGCTCGGCACCTGAAGCGTTCGGGGTGGACCTTGCCGACCTGGACGCCTATGTCGACGACTTTGAACGCCCGGACGAGTGGCCGGTGTTCACCGTGCCGATCGGCGGCGGGACCATGCACCTGGTTGTGCGCAACCTGCCGGACGACGCCGGCATCGATTGGCTGCTCGACGCCAAGGTGCATGCCACGGTACGTCGGCTCGCCAACGAAGACGGTGGGTATTACGCGGGCCGGGGGCTGCCGTGGCCACTGCTGCCGCTGGAGCCGACGCACCTATGGACTGGCTGGCGGTGAGCCCAACGCGCTCGAGTCGCCATCGACGCCCTTTGCTCCCACCAGACCCGGCCGAGCTAGGTTCACGTACTTGTTGCCAGCTACGCTCCGTGATTTAGGCGTCCTGGCGCAGTCCGTGCAAGGCCACGGATCGCGGCAAATCCGGGCGGTGACGAGGGCTCGCCAGAGCGTGTGACGCGCGGATCGCGACAGCAGCGAACGCCAGCGGAACCGAGCCGGCTTTGCGGTTGATGTATCAGAGCTCCAGCCTGGTCTGGGAAGGCGGTGTGCGGGATCGGGGATGCCGCGGGCGGCGTGACATTCCGTATGGCGGCGGGGCCGGTGCCGTTGGTCAGTCTGGCTGGATACGGACCTGAGCGGTGATCGCGTCGGGGTCGGCGCCAAGTTCGCGCAAGAGTCGGGCGGCTGGGCCGTCGCTGTCTCGCAGGATGCTTGCCAGCAGGTGTGTCGTGCCGACGAATGGATCGCCGGCCTGCCTGGCTCGCGCGCTTGCCGAACGCAGCGCGAATAGGGCGCCTGGGTCCAGCGGCGGTGCGGGCCGATGGGTTTTCGGTGCCGAGGGCCAGCCTTTGGTTGGTATCGCGGCTGGGTCCGCGACGCCTTGCGGTGTGGCGGGTGATCGGGCTGCGGCGGTGGTAGCGGCGAGCAGGGTGACGTTGTGCTCGCGCAGTATTTGACCGGCGGTGTTGTGACGGGCGACCAGGTCCGGCAGCACCGCGCCGGCGGCGTGGAGTTGCTCGTGCAGGTCCAAGATGCTCAGCAGCACCTCCACGGTACCGGTGTAGGCATGGCCGAGGCGGACCGCCTGTTCGGCGGCGTCAGTCTCGATCAGCAGCGAGATGGGGTGACCGTAGCGGGCGCCGTAGCGAACAAACGGGCGGCGTACCAAGAAGTACATGCTCGTAGCCACGGCCGCCTTCCAGGGCAGTTGTAGGGCGCGGGGCGGCTTCGCCGGCAGAACCCGCAGCGCCTGCAGCGCCTGCACGGCCCAGTCGGGTGGGTCGTCACCGCCGCGATACGCGGGCGACTGCCGGTCGAGGGGGAACCCGCCATGGCCGACCACCCACATCCGCTCGGCGAGCTTGGCGGCGGCGTTGCCAGGCTCGGCGAACACCGCGCCAAGCAGGTGACGGACCCCGGCGTGCACCCCGTCGCGGCGGCTCGCCTCGTGGACGGCTTCGTAGACCGCGTGACAGACCAGCGGGGAGAACACGGAGTCGCCGGGACCGCCCTTGTAGGCTGCCTCCCGCAACGCGCCCTCGGCGAACAGTTCCACCTGCTGGTCGAACGCGGGAAACAGCCGAGACCGCTGTGCCGGCGGGTCGTCGTCCACCGGTTCCACCCCCTGCCGCCAATCACGCGACCTCGGTGGCGGGAGTCCGGGCAGCTCAGGTACCCGTACCGCGCCGTGTCTGAACACTTCCGCAGAGCTCACCACCGGCTGCCCGTCGTGGACCGCCCGCCGGTACGCACGTGCCAGCGTCCAGACCAGACTGGCACCCGGCCGTACACCCACCACTTCCATACCGTCGAGTATCCCGCGACGATCGAGGCACCCGCCACGACCGGCGACCACCTCCGCGGGCACTGTCTTCACCACGCCCGTACAGCTTCGGCACAGCCGCGCCTCGATCAATTGCGCCATCATCGGCATTATGCGGGTGATCTTCGATCACCTGCGTCCTGGCGGGCCGCATAATGCGTGATATGTAGCGTGATCGAGGCACTGCATGCCCGATCAGAGGAGTCTCACGATCACTTACATATCAAACATGTGAGTGCGCCGGCACGGGCGCTCAGGCATCGAACCGAGCTCTTCAGCGCGGTCCCGGCTGTGCACGGATACCTTGTGACCGACGGGTCTGCTTGATGAGCAGGGCGACGAATCTGGCCAGCCCTTCGGCACCGCGTGGGTCGGACGCCGGCCAGCGGGTCATCAGCAGCGACGCGGCCCGGTCAAGTACCACTTCTTCGCGCGCGAGCACGAAGTACAGTGCGAGCGCCGCCGATCGCGCGTTGCCGTCGGCGAAGGGGTGGAAGTGCAGCACGTCGAGGTACACCCGCGCGGCTCGAGATGGTAGCGGTACAGCCGGGTCGGTGGCTTCGGCGAGACACGCCTCGAACACTTCCGGTAGCTCATCGCGGTACGCGTACCGTTCTTGGCCGGCCCTTGCCCAGGCGGACGTCGTGCGAAACGGTGCGGCGGCCACCGCGAGCACCTCGCGCTGCCACGTCTCGAGACGCGCGAACGTGAGCGGGCCGCCCTCGGCAGCGTCCGCGCGCGCCAGTTCCAACCCGGCCAGAGCGCGGCCGGCATCGTACTTCCGTCGCGCCAGGTGCTCGGCGATACCGTCGCGTGCGGTGCACACCGGACCGGCGACGTGCTCAACCTCGTGCTCCCATCGAGCCGCCTGCCGGACCTGCCGCCAGGCCTCGAGAGAGTCGGGCACCGCCGGTGACGTGACCCGCGGCGCCCGGGCGGCGGCGGGCAGCTCCGTGCTACGCCAGCTGGGCCAGTCCTGCGGCCAGGTGTCGGGCCACACGTCGTCCGGTGGCGCCGTGACGCCGGTGAGCATCGCCGCCAAGGATTCCGCGGCGTCGGCCACCTCAGCACCCAGCGGGGAGACGAAGCTCCAGAACCGCCCGCCGATCGCCGCGTCAACGAGCGCGTCATGGTCCTCGCCCGGCACCTCGGCAACGGCCAGGAACCACTTCAGGGCCAAGGCGCAGACCGGGTACCAGTGCTCGTCCGCGCCGGACCGCGCCGCCACCGTGGCGACCAGGGAGGCAACCGTTGCCTCCCATGCGACGGAGGCGGCGCGAGGTTCGGCGGGCAGCGGCAGATGCCGCGTGAACAGCTCGGCCAGGTCTTCCAGGAATATCCGCCAGTCCAGCAGCGCCCCGGCGACGGCATCGAGCGTCTCCTCCGGCGTCGTGATCGAGTCTCGAGCGCCGCTCCACCGCAGCACCATCGCACCGTCAGCCGTCAGGCCGGCCATCTCGGCGAGCCAGCCGCAGGCCCAGACGCCGTAGTGCTCGACAAGGGCAACGGTCATCGCGCGCTGCCAGTCCCAGCGCGCCTGGTCCGCGACGTGATCGAAGCCGCGGGCCGAGTCGTATCGGAAGGGCGCCGGCACGCCGCCCGCCGGAGCCGCCGCTCGCACGACGTCGAGCACGGCGTCCGGATCGAACGGGTGCCGATCGGGGTCGACATCCGCCCAGGTGAGAGCATCGACGCGCAGCCGCGGGTAGTTAGGCTCGATCGTCATCGCCCGCCATCGTGCCACGGCCTGGCCAAGGGATGGTGACCCTAATTATCGGGCCGAAGGCGGCGCACTCTCATCGGATCCGGTAGCCGTCTGAGAACTCGTTCCCGCTACTCAGCGTGGCTCCGGCCGGTTGGACGGCCAACGGGCCGAGTCCGTGTTGTGGGCCTGCCGAGGCATCGTGGACCGACCCGATGCTGTCGGACAGCTCCGTAGCCCCCAGCAGTCTCGACAGTTGGCCGATTCAACATCGGAAGGTTCGCTGCCGCAGGTCCGACACCGAGGGCAAGGCCCGGTTCGACGTCGCCTACCGGCATGCAAGTCGGCGCAGCCATGCCGCCTTACGTGGTTGGACACGCGGGGCACAGGTGACGCGAGCATCGCCACGGCGTTCCGCGAGCTCGCCACCGCAATCTGAGCTCGGCGTACCTGAGCTCAACGCGCCTTCCGATCGGCGAACGTAACAGCACCGTTGCACCCAACCGTTGTCGGTCCCGTGCGCACCTGGTGGATGGAGGCGATGTTAGATGCATGATGACGAAGAGATGCTGCGGCGACTGCGGGTCGACGATCTGCCACCGTCGATGGTGGACCTCAACCGCGCGATGCGGGCCGGGCGGCGGCGCGAGCGGATGGGTGCCGTCGTGGCCGGTGGGCTGGCCGCGGTCCTGGCCCTTGGCACGGTCGTGGTGGTCGCCGCGACGACCGGGAAGAACACTGCAGCGCCCTGGCCCGGGGCGGGCCCGGAAGGTTCGCGCTCGCCGGAGCCGGCGCCGCCGCTGGGCAACTGCACGATCGACGAAGCGCCGGTGGCTTCGCAGAGCAGGATGATCAAGATCGTGGCCAACCGGAGCGGTCAGGTGTTCGTTATGCAGGATCCTCTCAAGTCCGGCAATCTGCTGCGTTGGATGGACGGTAGGCAGGAGCGGATCGACGGGGTACCGACCGGTGACGGTTACGGCACCGCCGCGGCGGTCAACGGCTCCGGCGCGTTCGTCGGGGCGAGCGGGTACAAACCCGCGTGGGTGTACCGCGACGGCACGTTCACCGTCCTGCCGTTGCCGCCGGATGTCTCCGCGATGTCGATGGTGGGCATCAACGAACGCGGCGACCTCATCGGCACGGCCTTCTACTGGGACGGCCGCGACGACACCCGTGCCGTGCTGTGGCCGGCCAGCCAGCAGGGGACGCCGGTCCTGCTCGCCACACCGGCGGGATGGTCGTCGGAGGCCATGGACATTGCCGACGACGGTACGGTCGTGGGCTACCTGAGCCACCGGACCGACAACGGCCCGGTGGATATCACGCCTATGGCATGGGGACTGGACGGCTCGGCTCGCCGGCTGCCGGTCCCGGCGGGATGGACGCCGGCCCGAGCTGGAAAGAGAGGGCCCTACCCGATAGCGATCGCCGGTGACTGGGTGGTCGGCGCCGGCGCACGATGGAACCTGCGGACCGGCACGGCCGAGGTCGTCGAGGGGCTGATGCCGATGAAGGTCGACAAGTACGGGCGGTTGTTCGGCAACGTCCCGCTCAGCGTCCCGGACAACGGCTCAACGTCGGGGCGTCCGGCGGTTTGGGTGAACGGCGATGTCCAGCCCCTGCCGATCTATCCCGACCGCCCAGAAGGCACGCTGTTCTCAGTATCACTGGACGGGCGGCGGATCACCGGCACTAGCTACGTCACGTCCGGCGCCTTCGGCACCGCGACGTGGACCTGCGGACGGTAGATCCCGGATGCGACCCGAACTGGAACGCGAGTACGTGGAGTACTTCGAGCTGCGGATGCCGCACCTCCGCCGGCTCGCCATGGCGCTCTGTGGGGATTTCCACCGCGCGGACGACATCGTGCAGACGGTTGCGACGACGTTGTACACGGGGTGGAAGAAGGCCCGGGCGGCGGAGAACATCGACGCCTACGTGCGCCGGGCGGTGATCAACACGTTCCTGAGCGAGCGTCGGCTGCGCTGGGCCCGGGTGATACTCACCGCACACCTGCCAGACCGCGCGGCGGTCGCCGAGCAGCCGGCCGACGAGCGAGTAGTAGTCCGTGCCGCGCTGCGGCGGTTGCCGCCCCGCCAGCAGGCGGTGCTGGTGCTGCGGTTCCTGTGCGATTTGCCGGTCGCTGAGGTGGCCGACCTGCTCGGCTGCGCGGAGGGCACGGTGAAGAGCCAAACCTCCGACGGGCTGAAGGCGCTGCGCGGCCTGCTCGGCACGGGGGCGTTGAACCTGGAGGGCGTCCCAAACCGTCGTTAGAGCACCACGGTCCCGCCATGTGAAAGACCACGACACATGCCGGGACAGAATCAAGGCCGTGACTCGCGTATCTGCTGGTCACGGCCTTGATCGTGCTGCGCGCCCGAAGGGACTCGAACCCCCAAACCTTCTGATCCGTAGTGGGCCGCTCGTTTAGCCGGGTTGGTCGGTGTCGCTCTGTTGCGTTGACGGTAGGCATGATCGAGGCAGGCTTGAGCGATGAAGGTCGCTACCCACCAACGCCCGATGATGCCGCCCGGATCAGCGTTCGCCGGGTTCCGATTTCCGCCCGAGGTGATCGTGGTCGCGGTCCGCTGGTGTCTGCGGTTCGGCCTGTCCTACCGTGACGTTGAGGAGCTGCTGCTCGAGCGCGGTGTCGAGGTCGACCACGTGACGGTGTTCCGGTGGGTGCAGCGGTTCACACCGCTGCTGGCCGACGCAGCCAGGTCCTGCCGGCATTCACCAGGAGACAGGTGGTTTGTCGACGAGACCTACGTCAGGGTCAACGGCGTATGGCGGTACGTTTACCGGGCCGTCGACCAGTACGGCCAGGTCATCGACGTGCTCTTCTCAGCCCGCCGCGATGCTGCCGCGGCCCGCCGGTCCTTCCGCCGAGCGTTGGCCACGTTGAAGATGACACCGAACGAGGTGGTCACCGACGCGGCACCGGTGTACCTGGCCGTGCTCGATGAGCTGGTCCCGTCGGCGTGGCACCACGTTGAACGCTATGCGACGGTCATGAGACGTGGAGCTGCCGAACCAGTTCTCGCATCTGGCTTGCACTGAGCTCGCCGCGAGCCCACCGTTCCATGATCGCCTCAGCGTCGGAGCTGACCGCGAGTCCCTCGGCTCGCACGGACGCAGCGGCTTGCGCAAGTGATTGATTCCGCTCGGCGGTCAGCTCGTCGAACACCTCAACAGAAACCATGATCGCTTCCGTCTTCCGATGCGACCCTACGCGGGATGGCCTCGTCCTTCGTCATTCGCGCCACGTCCGGTTCGGTGAGGCCGACTCGGGTGATGAGCAGGTGCACCACCTCGGCCGGGATCGGTTCGGCCGTTGGCAATTCAGGCCTGCCCAGAGCCGGTTTGCCGCCGTCGCGCGCACAGGTCCAGAAGACGTCCTCGGTGACGTCGAGTTGGTCACGCAGGGTGTGACTCCAGATGCCGGGACCGTAGGTGCTGCGGTCCGGTGGATGGGAGATTCGGGTTCGCAGAGTCCGGCCGTCTGGCAGCGCCAGCTCGTAGGTCAGGTGGTGGGTGCCGGTTCGGACGGGCTCCCATCCCTCGATCTCGCAGAACTTCTGGTGATCTTGGCGGGTCGACGTCGGTCAGCTCATCGGGCCGAGCCCACCAGCCACTCGCGCAGTTGCGCATCATCGCTGAGCTCGACCACCTGGACCAGCGCCCAGTTGTTCCGATGGTTCGGCGCGTTCGGGGTCTGCGGCCAATGCCAACGCCCGCAACACCCCGGCGGCGTTCGGCTTGCGAAACGGCTTCGTCAGCCAGGGCAGCAACGGGGCTCTGGCCGTCATACGGCACGTGAGATGGCTGGACTCGACGACGCTCGTGTGCGGGGTTTCGGCGGCCTCGATCTGGCCGCTAGCCACATCGAGGCTCACGCCGTTCGGTTTGAGCGGGTCGACGCCACTCGCGACAGTCTCCGAGTATCTGGGCGGGCGAACGTTCAGTTCTGTCGGCGCCGGATCCACCAGAAGCAGGTACCGGCCAGCGCCCCGGCGAGCACGAGGAAGATCCCGGCTTCCATCCACTGCAGCGGCCAGTAGTGGCTCGCGGGCTGGTAGGTGACTGTCTCGTGGAGGTTGTTCTCGGCGAGGCAGGCGCCGATCTGATCCAAGTCCGGGTCATCGCCCTGGCCGCCTCCGTCCTGACCCGGGAAGCAGTCGGAGTAGTCCTCTATGCGGACCACCTGGCCGGACGAGTTCTTCACGGGCGGCTGGGATATCAGCCACGCGCCCCGCGGTGTCGGCAGGTCAAAGTGGAAGTCCGTCTGCGAGCCCGAGAAGCCGTGGAACTGGCTCGTGCTGGCCTGGTTGATCGGGAAGGTGGTCGTGGTCGACGGCAGCAGGTGGGGTCGGATGAGGGTGGGCACGAGCATCTGGATGGCGATGAACACGGCGAGGGTGATGGCCATGGCCGGCAGGGTGCGGCGCAGCAGCAGTCCCAGCGTGGTGCCCAGGGTGAAGGCGAACGCGGCGTAGCCGAGCGGGACGATGTCGCGTGAGGCGAAGGTCATCGCCGCCCACCGGTTCCCGTTGAGGTGGTCCAGCGGCCCGGCCCACCAGGTCAGCAGCCAGCTGAAGATCGCGGCGGTGGCGATCGCGGCGACGCCGACGACGGTGAGTTTGACCGCGAGCCACCGGGTGCGCGTGACGGTCTGGTTCCAGGCGAGTTGGTGTGTACCGGTTTCCAGTTCACGGCCGATCAGCGGCGCGCCCCAGAAGATGCCGATCAGCGCCGGCACGGCGATTACGAGGAGTTGCAGGAGCTCGAACATCGGCTCATAGCTTCGCTGCAACAGGCTGAGCTGGGCACCCAGCGCCCGCGCGGCGGGGGTTGCTCCGTCGCAGGCGTGCAGCGAGGCGCATGCGGCCAGGTCCGCGGCGTAGCTGTGGTGCATCCGCAACCCGGTGACCAGGAAGCCGATCGCGGCGGCGGCGAGCAGGACCAGGACGGTGAGGGCCTGGGCACGGAACTGCCGCCAGGTCACCCAGATCATCGCGCTTCTCCCGTCAGTTGCATCGCGGTATCGCCGTCGTGGTCGACGGGCCGCTCCATGTAGGTCAGCACGAGGTCCTCCAGTTCGAGGTGTTCGGCGGACCAGTCCCCGGCGGGCAGTTCGCTGTCGCTTCGCACGACGAACGTGGACTGCCGGTCGGTGTGCTCCGCCGAGATGACCTTCAGCCCCGCGGGCAGGTCGGACTCCTGGCGCCGCGTGCACACGATCCGGTGGTGCTGCGTGAGCAGATCATCGGTTTCGCCGACGAGCTGTACGCGGGAGGAGACCAGCACGACCAGGTAGTCGCAGACGCGTTCGAGGTCGGAGACCAGGTGGGAGGAGAGGATGACGCTGGTGTCGTGCTCGGCGACCGACTCCATCAGGTGCCGCAGGAAGTCGCGGCGGGCCAGCGGGTCGAGGCTGGCGACCGGTTCGTCGAGGATGAGCAATTCGGGTCGCTTGGCGACCGCGACGGTCAGGGCGAGCTGGGCGCGCTGCCCGCCGGAGAGCTTGCCCGCCTTCTGCTTCGGGTTGAGGCCGAGCTGCTCGATGCGGGCCTGTGCGAGCTTCGCGTCCCAGGCCGGGTTCATCTTGGCGCCGAGCTTCAGGTGGTCGGCGACGGACAGGCTCGCGTAGGTGGGTGTGTCCTGGGCGACGTACCCGACTCGGGCCAGTTGCGCGGTTCCGCCGTTGGGCTGTTCGCCCAGCACCTCGATCCGCCCCGTGGTCGGCGCGAGCATGCCGCAGGCGATCTTCAGCAGCGTGGTCTTGCCCGCGCCGTTGGGCCCGACCAGGCCGACGACGTGCCCCGGCGGGAGATCAAGGGTGCAGTCGGCCAGCGCCTGGCGCTGGCCGTATCGCTTGCCCAGCGCATGGGCTTGCAGTATCGCGTTCATTGCTCCTCTTCGGCGCTCTCGCGCAGGGTGTTCTGGAACATCGCCTCGATGCCCGGCTCGGTCAGGCCCGCAGCGCGGGCCTTGTCCATCCAGGCGCGCAGCTCCTGCTGCAACGGACCGTGCGTGGTGAGCGATGCGTGGCCGAGCGATCGGGTGATGAAAGTGCCCACCCCCGGCTTTGCCGCGGCCAGGCCGAGGTGTTCGAGTTCGCGGTACGCCTTGCTCACGGTGTTCGGGTTGATCGCTACCTTGGCGACCACCTCCTTGACCGTGGGCAGTTTGTCGCCCTCGGACAGCAGCCCCAGCAGCAGCGCCTGGCGTACCTGCCTGACGATCTGCAGATACGGGGCGATCCCCGAGCGCGCGTCGAGGTGGAAGTCGATCACCCATAATCCCGTTCCACTAGGTTACTAGTGGAATGAGGGTGCATCGGAACTGGGTGCGTGTCAAGCAGTCAGCACCGGTGGAGAGCCCGGGAACGCCGATGGTCAGCGAATGGCTGGCGGGACGGCCAACGACTCGTCCCGGACCGCCGGGAAGGTGACCTCGACGGACAGGCCGCCGCCGGTCCCGGCGCAAGCGGTGACCACGGTGCCGCGGGCGGAAGCAACAGCATCCACAATGGACAGACCAAGGCCGTGGCGGGTGGGCAACCGCCCTATAGCGAGCGTAGGCGGCTCGCGCATTGGCCGGTCGGAGTCTTGGGGCTCCCTGTCCGATGCCCTCATGCCCCCCAACCCAAGCCCCGCCGGAAAGAGGTCAGCTTCGGCTGAGAAAAGATTCAACACGCCTACTTGACACGGAACGCGACCGCCGCGTCGTACTCCTTGGGCTTCTTGGTCGCGATCAGCTCCGCCACCTGCTGCCACGCCCGCTCAGGGTCGACGGCCAGCACGTCGAGGCGCTGCTCGCGGGCAGCGGCGGCTACTGCCTCCCGGCGCGCCTGTTCAGCCGCGTTACGCTCCTCGGCCTGCCGCTGCCGGCCTGCCCAGCGCGTCTCGGCGCCGGCCAGCAACTCGCCCACCGTCCGACCGCTGCGCACTGCCTCGGTTGCTGTCCCGCCGCCGTACCGGCGCAGCAACTCGGCGCGAAGGTGCGCGCCGTCGCCGCGCAGCAGCCGCACGATGACCTCGTCCTTGTCCGCCTCCGGCAGCCGCTGCACCCAATTCGTCACGGCCGCCACCGAAGACACCTTCGTGGTCAGGGGTGCGCTGGCCTGAGCCGCCGCCTGAAGGAGATCCTTGTCCAGGCGCAGGAAGTCGGCGAGGCTGCGCAGCGGCCCGGACAGCCTGGCCAGGCCGGGCGGGACCGGCGGCTCCAGCTCGTCCTCGTCCAGCTCCTCGCTCTGCACGCACAACAGCCACGCCAGGTAGAGCAGCCGGTTGTCGCCGGCGGCCAGTTCCGCCCGGATGGGAACGATCGACGCGAGCGCGGCTTCGTCTTCCTACCACTCGTCGTCGCCGTCTTCGTCCCTGCTGTACAGGTCGAGGATCACGTGCTCGTCCGTGGCCCACGAGGAGGCGGAGTCACCCACGTAGCACGTCGCCGCAAGATCCGGATCCAGCAGTTGTACCGGCAGCCGCAGCGCGATCCGGCGAGTGCCCCAGTTCGCCAGGTAGAGGTGGGCGTCGAAGTATTGCTCCATCCACTTACGTGGATCGGCTTTCAGGTCACCCCACTGGTAGTCGTTGACGAAGCTCGACGCGCTGATCCGGCCACGCGTCGACACCGCCCGCAGTTCGCCCTGCTCGACCGCTGTCAGCGGCCGGTCGATCGCTACGAACTCGTAGTACTGATACTCGCTCACGCGTCATCCGCCCCAATGCCGGTAGGCCTCGATCCACTGTGCGCCGTCGGGCGGCGGATCCGGCAACGGAAGGTCCAGGATCGCGATCGCCTACCGCTCACGACTCCGGTGGCAGATCGCCACGATCCCGTCGACACCGAGGACCTCCGTCGTGAACGGCAGCGCGAGATTGTCCTCGATCATGGTGAACAGGCCCGTCAACTGCTCATCCTCGTTGTAGCAGTCAACGGTCGCTTCCTCGACCAGAGCATCGAGCTGTGACCGGCTCAGCGAACCCACTGCCGCAGAGTAGCCCGACCATCGACAGACTCGCATGGGAGGACCCGGTCGCACCGCCGGCATCAGCCGTTCGGCGGCGGCTTGCTGCAGGTCCTGCAGCGGTACATCGAGGCAAGCAGCGAGGACTTCGAGTGATCGGCAGCGCGGCAGCCGCAGCCCGCGCTCGTAGCGGGACAACTTGTGGCGCGTGGTGGTCGGCCGACCAGACTCGGTGCACAGCCGGTCCGCGAGGTCTCGCTGGCTCAGGTACGGAGTCGGTTGGCGAGGCGTTCCGCGTTGAACTGGCCGATCACCTCGTTGACGGCGTCTTTGTCGCGGGGGTCGATGCCGCGGGCCTGCAGCTCGGCGGCGATCTGCTTCGCCGGCCCCCAGGACGTCTCGTCGTCGACCGCGTGCTCGAACTGAGGCAGCCACGTGTCGACCATGGCGGTCACCGGTGTGATCCACTCGTCGGCAACGCCACGGCGCTCGAGCGCGAACCGCAACCAGCCACGGAGGGCGTCGGGCAGGGCGATCCGGTCGTCCGCGTCGAGGAACGCCTTTCTCGGCAGCCAGTCGGCGAGGAACATCGCGACCGCGTCGGGGCTCCAGCCGAGCGGGCGATTGTTGAGGTACCCGTCGCCGTAGTCGAGAAAGAGGTCCGCCAGGCTCCGGTATGCCTCGGAGTCCGTTGTCAGTTCGACGAACGCCTCGACGAGTTCAGCCCGCTCCCCGTCGGCGAGGGGCTCGAACTCCGGCCGCTCCGGGAGGTACGCACGGGATCGCGCCCAGGCGAGCGCCCGCAGGTCGACGAAGTCCTCGTCGTCGTGGCGCGGCCAGACCATGTCGGTGTACCGCAACGAGCCGGCCAGGTCGGCCAGCGCGTCGGTGACAGGTACCTCCTCGATCGGCATCGGCACCTCGCCGAGCTCTCGCGCCCTGTCCCACGCCTCGGCTGCGCCGACCTGCAGCAACGACAACTTCTCCACGAACGTCCCGCCGGTGGCGAGGATCTGTGCGAGCAGTGTGTGCGTGCCGTACTCGATGAACAGGACCCGTTCGCTGTCGTACACGTCGACGGCGCGGAAGGCCCGCACCGGGGCGAATGCCGCATCGAGCCACGGTGGCGCCGGCTGAGACTGCCGCAGCATGTCGATCGTCTCGTCAAGCAGCGTGTGTTCACTCGGCGGGGCGACCCTGCGCAGCGCTGCCACGGCGGCCAACCCGTGCGCCGACGGGCGGGTGCTGCAGCGGCCGACGACCTCCAGGCAGAGGGTCCCCTCGGGCTCCCTGTCGCCGAGCGGGGCGGCCAGCCAGGCCTGGCCGAGCCAGCCGGAGGCCCATTGTTCAACTTCGAGCGGATCGGTGTACGTGAGCAGATCGTGGGCAGCCCGGACGAGGCGGTCGGAGGGCCGCAGCGACCGGACGGGCTCCTGACGGCGGGTCTTCGCCTTGCCTCGACCGGCCGGGCGCCCACGACTCTTCGGACTCATCCCGACAGTTCACCACACCACGACGGCCAGCCTACGACTGGCGGAGGCGACGTCACCCTGCGAGTAGCAGTGATACCGCGTCGAGCAGCGCCGTGAGCCTACGGTTGATCTCATCAATGTCGAACGGTTTGGAGGGGCCTATCTTGGCGGTGTCGACGCTTTGCTCGTCGCAGCGTGCGCGGGCATGTACGGGATCAGCCCGCGCTGCCAGGCTTCTACCTGCAACGGTTCCGGCAGGTTGCGGGCGTCGACGATCAGACGGTCGACCTCCAGGAGCCAGGCCATCGGATGGTTGTCGATGATCTCGCGCCGGCTGAACTCCGGGTCCATCAGACCGATGTTGAGGGTGTCCATGATGAGCCTGCCCTTGTTGGCCATCGTCGTCTGCTTGACACCGAGCAACTCCGCCAACGTGTCGGTGCGCAGGTGCGGTTTCTGGTTGGGATCGGCGAGGAAGTTGACCCGGCCGATGGCGTAGACGATGCCGGCCGCCCAGATGCGGCGATCGCCGCGGACGAGCGGGGACGGGCGCTTGCGGGCAAGCTTGGCCGACAGCTTGGCGCAGAGCGCGGCGTACTCTTCGTCAAGATGCCGCAGGCAGAAGGCACCGGTCGCGGTGATGATCTCGTCGTACACCTGCCGCACTGCGATCGGAATGCTGGCGGTCCGGTTCTGGCCTGTCATGGCATCCTCCTCGGAGTCGGCGAGTCGTTCAGCGGACACCGTACGCCGCAGTGCCCGCGCATGAATGGGCAGATGCGTCACGAGACTGCCGACCACCGCCGGTTCGGCTTGGGTTCGGCGGGCGTCGCCAGCCCCACCTGCGCAGGAATATCCGGGCAGGCCACCGAGAAGCCAGCGCTGCGTCTGCGGCCCAGCGTCGTGTTCCGGTGGCGATGCCGGCCTGGTCAGCAACTTTACGGCTGGGGGCCGAGTTCGCCAGTTGCGCCGCGAAACACCGGCTCACCCATCGTCCCGGGGGCGCTGGCGGCCGTGCAGTGGCATCGACCGCCGCATACTCGGTGAGCACCTCCAACCCCGCCACAAGCCTCCCGTCTGACATGCCTAGCGCGCTTGGCCTAGCACGGTAGACTGGGTTCATGAGCGACCACGACGAGGACGAGCTGCGTGCCGTGATCGCCGAGTATGAAGCGACGAAGAAGGCAGCCCTCGCGAAGCGCGACGCTGCACTCCGCGCCTTCCACGCCGCAGGGTGGCGGGCAGTCGACCTACAGCGTGTCACCGGCTACAGCCGGGAGACCATCCGCCAAGCGTTGCACCCCGAGGCCCGCCTCGCTGCCAACACCAACCGGCGAAAAACGACCGGCACGACGGTTCGGCCGCCGGCCGACTACGTCCCATACGGCGACCGGAAACGATACGTCGTCGCGGAGACCCTCGCCGAACTCCACGGACCGACGTCGGGCAGCGTCACGTTGCCGCACCACCTCGACTGGTCCGGCAATGCCGAGTATGTCCTGGACCGGCCGACCCGCCTCGCGTCCATGTACAAGACCGTTCTCACCGAGGCGACAACCACCAGCGACCTTCGGGACTGGCTCGACGGCGCCACGCTCATCCGGCTCTGGCCGCAGCTCTGGCTGCCGGCCCAGCTCCGCCGCTTGTGGGAGGACCGGTTCCACGAGCTCGGCGCGGCGAGAACGACGGCATCCTGATCATGGACGCCTTCCATGAACGGCTCGCCAAACTCGGACTGGCCGCCACCGATCGCTACGGCTTTGCGCTCGCCGGCGGCTATGCGGTTCAGGCCGCCGGCTTCCTGCATCGCCCGAGCGAGGACGTGGATCTCTTCACCGCGTGGGACCGGCGCAGTGAATTCAGCGCGGCGGTCGCCGCGGTCCTCGATGCATACCGAGGTGACGGCCTCGAGGTACGGATTGAACTCCGGTACGACACCTTCACCCGTCTCACCGTCACCGATAGCCGGCACACTTCGAAGGTGGAGCTGGGCGTTGATTGGCGTGCCAAAGAACCCGTGCTGATGGCCATCGGCCCTGTACTCCACCCCGACGACGCCATCACGAACAAGATGGCCGCGCTGTACGGGCGTGCGCTCGCCCGCGACTTCATCGACGTCGACGCCGCGCTCCGATCCGGCCAGTACGACCGGGAAACGCTGCTGCGGTTCGCGGAGCAGGCGGACAGCGGCTTCGACCGCCGCATGTTCGCCGCCGCGATCGGACAGGCTCAGGTGCTGGACGACGACGACTTCGCGCGGTACGGCATACGCGACAAGGAACTCGACGGGCTCCGCACTCGATTCGCAGCGTGGCGTGCAGAACTCCTCGACGGCACGAGCTGACGGTACCGGCGACTTGTGGCGCCTTAGCCTCAATCCACCGACCAACCGTGACGTCGGGAGACGAGAAGGTATGGGAAATGCCCTCTGAACTGGAAGGATGGGAGTTCTCTACGCTTCCATTCCCCTGGTCGAGAGGGCATCTCGTAGGTGCGATTGTTGCATGCTCGCCGCGCGGCGGACGCGGTGTTCGACGAGGCGAATCTGGTGTCGTGTGCCGGGCTGGTGCCGGTGATGGGCCTGGCCGAACGCGTTGATCTGGCCGGGCTGGTCACGGCACGGGTGCGGCCGGACCTGTCCACGGGATCGAACCCGGGCGGCAAGGCCGCCGCGGTCGTGGCCGGCATGGCTGCCGGCGCGGACAGCATCGACGACCTGGACGTGTTACGCCACGGTGGGATGGCGGCGCTGTTCGGCGGGGTGTACGCACCCTCGACGCTGGGGTCGTTCCTGCGATTCTTCACCTGGGGCCACGCCCTGCAGCTGGAGGCCGCGGCCCGGGACCTGCTGGCCGCCCTCGCCGCGGCCACGCCGCTGCTACCCGGCGCGTCCGGTAATTCGGGGCAGGTGTATGTCGACGTGGACTCGTTGCTGCGGCGGGTCTACGGCCACGCCAAACAGGGCGCCGGGTTCGGCCATGCCAAGGTCGGCGGCTACCGCGTGCGGCTGCGCGGACTGTCCCCGCTGGTGGCCACGATCAGCACCGACTGCGCGGCCCCGGTCGTCGCCGCGACCCGGCTGCGTGGCGGCAGCGCCGGTTCCGCCCGCGGCGCGGCATCCCTCGTCACACAGGCGATCGCCACCGCCCGGGCCTGCGGTGCCACCGGCCGCGTCCTGGTGCGGGCCGACTCGGCGTTCGGCTCCGGTGCCGTGGTGTCGGCCTGCCGCAAGGCCGGGGTGAACTTCTCGCTCACCCTGCAGTCCAACGTCAAGCTCCGCGCGGCCATCGACGGCATCGACGAGGCGGCGTGGACCCCGGTGCGTTACCCCGGCGCGGTGTTCGATGAGGACACCGGGTGCTGGATCGCCGAGGCCGAGGTCGCCGAAACGGTCTACACCGCGTTCGAGTCCAGCCGCCACAAGGTCACCGCGCGGCTGGTCGTGCGCCGGGTCAAGGAACGCAACCCCGCCCCGGCAGGTCAGGAAGCGTTGTTCCCGCTGTGGCGGTACCACGCCTTCCTCACCGACACCACCGAAGCCACCATGGACGCTGACCTGACCCACCGCGGCCACGCCGTCATCGAACAGGTCTTCGCCGACCTCATCGACGGGCCCCTGGCCCACCTACCGTCGGGCCGGTTCGCCGCCAACGCCGCCTGGCTGACCCTGGCCGCGATGGCCCACAACCTGCTGCGCGCCGCCGGCTGCCTGACCAGCCCCCGCTACGCCACCGCCCGTACCGCCACCATCCGCCGGCACCTGATCGCCATCCCAGCCCGGCTGGCCCGCCGGGCCCGACGTCTCATCCTGCACCTACCGAACCACTGGCCCTGGCAGCGCTCGTGGCAAACCCTGTTCGACCGCGTCCACGCACCACCTGCCACCGCCTGACCCCGGACCGACCGCCCACCACGGGCCGACCACCGCCCATGGAGCATGCCGGAGCGCCCGGCGGATCAATCACACCCATCCACCACATCAATCAGTGCACATCGATGAAATGCCTGGCAGTGGCCGCGATCCAAGGCCAGTCGGTGGATTCAGGCTTAGGCGGCCGAGCGGAACTGCTCGTACCGTTCCCCGATCCGGCTCGGGTCGGGATGGTCGCGGCGGGGGCGCGGCAGGTAGATGACGGAGCCGTGCATCTCCTGGAGTCCGTGCCGGAGCATCGGTCCGTCGATCTTGGTCAGGATGTCCTCGCGTATCTCGACGACTCGGTCCGGCCGGATGCCGAGGATATTCGCTGCAGACCACCAACCATCACCGCGGCGTTTCCACCGACCATGACTCCACGGAAGCAGCGACCTACCCCGACACCATCAGCCTCGCCGCGGCGATCCTCAACCGCAGCCACGCTGATACACACGAGCAAGATCTACTGGCGAAAGCCGCCGAACGCTCAAGCCAGCTGCGGGCGTCCAGCTGTCCCGTCTCAGCTGATCTGAGGCACCGACGGCCGCGCTGACCTGCGGTGCCTCAGAAACACCAAGCGTCCTACGGGATGGTCGAGACTTTACCGCGAGGCGCGTGTCGTCGGTGAGCCGCACGGTCCCTGGTCCAAAATCGGCGTGGCGGTGCCACCCCGCCATCTCTTTCGCGCAGCAACGGCTGGCCGTTTGCCGATCTTGTCGGACCGGTTGGTGCTCCCGATCCGCGAACGCGCCATATACGGTGGCCGCCGTGACATGGCGACTGCCGGACGCGCTGCAACCCAACGACGATGATCGAGCGGTGGCGCTGTTGCGTGCCTACTACCGCCGGGACGAGGGTCGCCCGCTCGGTGTTGCCTACACCGGCGCTCGGTTCGATTGCTGGGACTCCACCGGCACCCGGGCGCGGGACACTGACCGGTTCACCGCGGACGATCTCGTCGCGCTGCGCTTCCTCAGCATCAAGGTCACCGCTGACACCGTCGGTGCGTTGCTGTGTGACCGGGCCGACGAGTTCAACGACCTGCTCGAGCAGGTCGGCCAGGACCGTGACCTGGCCGACCTGCCGGACACCGAGCTCGCTGGCGGTTCGCAGTGGCCTGCGTGGTGGCTGCATGAACGGCTTTGCACGATCGACGGCGTCGACTGGGTCACCGCCGGGAAGCTCCTGGCCCGCAAACGACCTCGGCTGATCCCGATGTACGACAGCGTCGTGCGTGAAGTCGTCGGAGCTCCGGTCGCATTCTGGCCGGCGATGCACCAAGCGCTGAGGGCGGACGGTGCGGCGCTGCACCGCCGGCTGCTGCGGCTGCGCGCTGCCGCAGACCTGCCTACGTCGATCTCAGCGCTGCGCGTGTTTGATGTGCTGGCCTGGATGAGCGGCCAACCCCAGCGGTCCTCCCGTTGACACCCGTCGGCTCAGGACGCGAAACGTCGAGGTGCGCTGGCGGTGCCGCCTTCAGCATCACCTTGCGCATTCACGGCGACACCACATCCGAACCGCCCGCGGTGACCCGCAGATCCCCTCGACCACGCCGTAAGCTGCACCTCGGAAGTGCCTCCCTCGAAGAGAAACCTGTAGACGTCGCGATCACAAGTTTCCCTTGCAGGGCAGGCACTTCCGCTCATCTACACGCCGACGAACAACCCATCTTGGCGATCACGGTGAATCACCCAGGCTAGGACAGGCATGAACGACGAGATTGAACCGGACTCCACCTTCGAGGGCCCTGGCACCGCCGATGCTGGCGAGGACGGGGCTCCGCCGTTGGCTGCGCTCGTGCAGATCGAAGACGGACTCGCGGTTCTTTACGGTGATCACCTCCCTGCCGGAGCCGAGTTCATCCCGTTCACGCTCATTGACGAGCCCACCCGCGCCTCGATCTCCACCGCTATCGCAAGTGCTTCCGGCTTCGGCAACACCGTCGCTCAGGGAGTGAACGGCATCATGCAGGCGCAGGGCCTCGTGCGCTTGGCCCCGCAGACGCTCGAGCAACTCAAGACCGCGGCGCCCCTCATGAAGGGCGGCTGGAACCTTGGCACCCTCGCGAGCGAGGGAAAGTTCGTTGCCCAGGTGAGGTGGCTTCCGGCCGGCGGGGCTTCGGCAGCGTCTGTCATCGCGTCGATGGGTCCGGCGCTGACGATGATGGCCATCCAGTTCCAGCTCAATCAGATTGCCGACCTTGCTCAACACAACCTCGAGCTCACCTCCAAGGTGCTGCAAGTCGTACGCCAGGAGCTGTGGTCGCAGGTGACGGGCTACCACAACACGCTCCTGAAGGAACTGGGCAACGCCCGCGAGATCGGCATGGTCACCGATGCCATCTATAAGGAGATCCGCGGCTACCAAGGACCGCTCTCGACACAATGGGATCTCTTCGAGAAGGCCATTCATGCGCACGTCAAGGAACTCCGGCCGAAGCAGGGGCACAAGGAACGCCAGCAGTACCTGACTGACCACGGCGAGGCAATCATTGCCGACGTTCAAGCACTCCTGCTGGCCCAGACATCGTGGTTCCTGTACCAGGCGCTACGCGCCGGCCATTTGCTCAACAGCGCCGGGTCAAACCCGCAAGACGCGGCACTGCTCAAGAAGCTGGTGACGGATGCTCAGGAACTCCACGACAAGGCGCTCGACGAGACCAATTGGCTGCTCGAGGAGCTCGCTCGGGAGTTCGCTGTCATCGGCGAGTTGCCGGGCAAACGGACGTTCAAGATCGGCGGCAGCGCCCGAGCAGCCAAGGAGTCGGCGCGGATGGTGCGGCAGCTGCAGAAGGCCCTGGCAGCAGTCCGCGACGAGCCCGCGCCGACCGAGCCGAAGCCTCTCGCCCTGCCGTCGACTCAGGTATTCGACGGAACCGTTCCGGCAGAGCTGCAACGCATCCTGCCGCTGCGTCTGCAGAACGGGGAGCGGGTGCTCGCGCTTGCGGATGCAACCTGTGATCGCTGGGGCCTACACCTCCGCGATGCCGGCTGGGTCGCGGTCACCAACCAGCGCGTGCTCATCGCTAAGCAGGACTCGCTGCGTCGTCTGGGCACCATCGACATCGAACTGGACCTCGATGACATCCGTTACGTCCGCAGGCCGGACCGGAGCGACAAGGCTCCGGTCCTGGACATCATCACTACGGAAACGAATCTGACGCTGAAGTTTCACTCCTGGGCCAAGAGCGGCGTTCACCGGACGGCGGCGGAGCGCTTCGGCGAACTGCTCGCGAGCTTTATGCAACTCCCGGCTTCTGAAGTGCCGACGGTTCAGATCCCTGAACTGACTGTCCGGGATGCCGAAGGACCTCACGCTCTTGGGGAGTGAGTCGGCCCTCCGGCGTTTACGTCGTGCCGACCACTAAACTGGGATCGAAACGGCTGCGTCGCTCCGCCCCCGGTCGTTTGTTGGCGACGGCACCTCTTCGGTAGATGTCGCTGCATCTGGGCGGAATGACTCACCCCCACACGTGCGACTTCCGGATGTCGATCGTCGCCACTCGGCGTCGACGCGGTTTCGAACTGAGGCGAGCACGTAGTCGCGTTCCAGCGTCCCGCAGACCGCAACCTAGCCTCAATGATTCGCGCCTGACGCCTGCTCCTTCGGCCCGCTACGCCTGATCGTTGATCGATGCGGTTGCGGTTCCGGGCCCGGAATGGCTCTTATGCAGGTGTGGCACGAGGAGTGGTTGGGGTTTCGTTGCGTGGCCTGGGTTGGCGGGGCGCTGCCGGTGGCCGCTGGGTGTCAGCGGTTGATCAGGCGGGTCAGGCCGGCGACTGCCGCGGTTGTGAGGACCCAGCCCATGACGACCAGTCCTGCCGCGATGTACTGCGCTGTGCCTGTTGGCTTCCATGCCGTGTCGTGTCCGAGGTTGATAATCGGCAGCAGTAGGTCCAGCGCGTACAGCGCGGGGTTGCGTTCCGGTGCCTCGGCCGGGTTGCGGGCTGGTGCCGGCCAACGGGTGAACGCGGCCGTTCCGATCGCCCAGCAGCCAAGCAGCCACAGCCCGGCCAGCCACGTCCGGTAGCCGTATCCGACCAGCCCGTCGAGCAGATAGCCGGCGAACCGCCCGGGCCAGTGCAGCGTCGCCCGCCGGCGCCGGTGCTTTTCCAGCAGTACCCGCCGGGCCTCCACGTCCTGACCGTTGCGCCGGTACACCTCGGCCAGCTGCTCGTACGGCTGCGGGGCATAGCCGTCCGGACTGCGGCGAAGCCAGTCCAGACGGCTACGTACGCCGACCGCCGCCAGCCCGGACGGCCCGCGCGGCTGCGGGCCCGACTCGAACGCACGGGACATCACCAGCCGGTACGTGCAACCGACCAGGTCGAGTTCGGCCGGCCAGACCCGCGGGTCGTCGAACAGCGTGTCGACCCGCAGACCTGACAGGCGCACGCGGCCGACCGGCGGCTCGCGGAAGCCCAGCCACACGCTGCCGGCCGTGCTGCCACCGAGGTTCAGGGCGAACCCGTCGGGGCTGCGCAGCGTGGCGTCGACGAACCAGAGCTGACCGCCGACGTCGACGTGGATCAGCATGACGTCGCCGTCAGCGGTGAACCCGGCGCCGGCACGTACGTTGCCGCCCACGCGCAGCCGGTCGCCGCCGACCACCCGCCCGGCCGGGTTGTCCAGGACGGCACCGTCGAGCAGCACATTGCCGCCGACCTGGGCACCGCCGAGCCATAGCTCGCCGGCCGTGCGCAGCTCGGTGGCGCGGAGGCTGCCACCGACGCTGAGGCGGGCAGCCGCGAGCGCGTTGCCGGCCGGATTGCGCAGCTGCGCCCGGTCGAGATCGAGGTCGCCGCCGATCCGCGCGTCGCGCAGGTCGACCGGGCCGCCGATCGTGCTCTCCGTGCACAGCACGTCTCCCCGCACGTCCACGAGCCGGGCCTGCAGCCCTGGCAGTCGGCAACGAACCAGGTGCAGGCCGGCCAACCGGGCGCCGGACACGTCGACCGGATCGGCCAGAGTGCAGTCGTGCAGCTCCACCGGCACGGCCACATCGGTATGGGCGATGTCGAGCACGCCGACGACCGTCGCACCCCGCAGCCGCAGAGCCGCCCGCGGGTGTGTCGTACGGTCGACCGGGCGGGCGAGGAGGTCGGCGAGCACCGAAGCCCGCACGGTGCGCCTCCGGTCCGCGAGACCCGTCTCGATGCCGGCGAAGAAGCCAGTCCATACGCGCTTCTCGACAGCGGTCAGGCGATGCGGAGGCCGACGCATCCCATGATGATCGCAGATATCGATGCGATGCCGCGGATACCGACCTGACGGTGGCGAACGCCGCCGACTCGACGATCACCCACGTCGACGGCTGACATCCCAACCCCTCGCCGAATGCACTACCGGCACCGGTCATTCACCGTGCTGGGGTGCGCAGAGTCCGAACCCGCAGCGGTTGCCCGTTGCGAACGGGAGGGAAGCCAGTGAGTGGCGCGCGTCCCGGTAGAGCGTGGCCAATACGAGGGTGAGCATGGAGGACCTGCTCTCGTCGCTGTCTGAAGCTGATCCCGGGCCGAAGCCGCGTCCTGTGATCGACAAAGGTAGTAGCCCGTACCGGCGGCGCAGCATCTTGGCCATTATGGCCATATGGCTTATATTGATTGTCATGCCTTCGCCGACCGAGCTGCGGGTCAGCTACCACGACATTGCCGCCGAGTTGCGCCGCCGGATCTTCGCCCACGAACTGCCACCCGGTGTCAGCCTGCCCAGCGAAAGTGACCTTTCTGCTGCGTTCAGGTGCGGACGGCAGATGGTGCGGGAGGCGATCGGGGAACTGGCCCGTGAGGGTCTGGTGTCCACGGCGCGTGGCCGGCCAGCCATGGTGCGGCAGTCGCCAGAGTGGGAAACGGCCCTCCTGCAGGCTGGTGTGGTCGTGACGACACGCCCGGTGACCCGGCCGGAGGCCGTGCAGCATGGTTGGTCGATGGGAATGCCGGTGCTCGAGGTCCGGACGGCTGGCGGTGAGCCGGTGTTGTATCTCGCCGACCGCTACGGTCTCACCACTGCCGGGTAACCGCCGCCGTCGAGGTGGCATGCCGAGTGCAGCATCCGCGGGCCCGATGCCTGGAGGTGCACCGGCAGGTGCACAGGATCGGCGCCAGGTAGCCCTGGCCGCCGGCCGGCTTCTGGTCGTGGGTCAGACGCTGCACCTGCCAGAGTCAGGTCGCCTCCACTGTGGACCGGATGGCATCATACCGAGCCATGGCAGCAGACTGGATCGGTACGGTCAGCACGGCAGTGGTTGGCCTCGCAGGTATTTCGAGCACGCTCTGGACCACAAACCGGGCCAGGAAATCCGAGCGAGAGTTGGCCATGAACGCGGTCACGGTAGAACGAGATCGTCTGCAACTGCAGCTATGCCGTGAGGAGTACTTGGCCTACTTGCGCGTAGTGGAATCGGCATTTGATCTCCAGAATAAAATTCGTCACACGTACGCCACCGATGAGATCGAGCAGGACACGTATCAGGCAGCCGATGCCAAGCTTGTGGAGTTGATTGAGCATGTTGTGCGCCTACGCCTCTGCGCTCCTGAGCTGATCGTCGACAAGGCGGACAACCTGCGTAAAACGATCGCAGGTATGTTCGAGCAGACTCTTGCTAACGGCGGCGCACTATTGGACACGTATGCGGAGGCCCAACGGGCGCTAACCAACGTGATGCGCGAAGATTTAGACCGTCGGGAGCGCGCCATTGGCATGGACTATTCGTCGTCGTGACGTCGTGATCGCCCATGCCGGCTGAAACTGTCACCGTCGATCTGTAACGGATCAACTGGAGCCCGATAACCCAGACCCGGGAAGCGCTACGACGTCTCGACGAGAGCCTGGAGCGGTAAGCATGCTGCTGCACGGCCCGGCTCTGTGGCATCTCAGGGGCGCCAGCCTGACCTGGAGCTAAGAGCCGACGGCGGGACTTGAACCCGCAACCTTCCGACTACAAGGCGAGTTATGTCCGGTTTTACGAGTATTGTGCGTGCCACTTAGTACCGTCTTGTCCCGAATTTAGTCCAGCCCAGCAGGCCGAATCCAGGGCGAAGGGGAGGCGTCCGGAAACGCCGGAGCACGCAACGAGCACAGGCGAATCCATAGTGGACGATCCCTGCTTTGCCCAATCGCGGGCACCTTGCCCCATTCGCCAAGAGGGTCTGGGCCCCGATCTACTTGACGCGGCCCCAGCGGAGAGCACTCCTGACGGAGGGCAATCGGGAAGTCACTCCAGGTCTCGACGGGGGCGGCTGCGGCCGATAACCTGAGTCGAGGGCGTCGATGGGTGGCCGATGGCTTCGAACAAGCGAGTGGGCAATTCGGACTTCTACCGGATGCAACAGAATCTGGCGAGGCAGGCTCAACGTGATCAGCGCGCCGCTGAACGCGCCGCCGCCGCTGCCGAGCGGGAAGAGAAGGCGAAGTACTTCGCATCCCGGAGGGATGAAGCCGAGCGCAGAACCGCCGACATCGCACAGTTGGTTGCGATGCTCGACGGGCTATTGGTCGAGGGCATACGACGCCCGGCAAAGATCGACTTGGGTCGCTGGAAGCGAGCCGTCAGCCGAAGGGTGTTCGAAGCCGGAGACCTAGGCACCTCGGCCCAACGACCTGAGTGGAGGCAATTCGAGCCGGCCGCACCCGGGATGGTGTCGACGCTATTCGGCGGCAAGGAGCGTTACCAGGCCGCTCTGTCGAAGGCCCGGCGCCGATTCGGCGATGCGACGGCGAATTGGGAGCGGCAAGAGCTCGACCGGCAACAGCGGTTGGCGCAGGCGCGCGCAGCGTTCGATATCCGGGTGGCGGAGGAGCGGGCGGAGTGCATGGAGCACAACCGCCGGATCGATGCAGAGATCGCGTCGCTCAACGAGCGACGCCGGCCAAACGTGGAGCGGTATTGCGAGCAGGTGCTTGCTCGGCTGCTGCTTCCACCACAGTTCCCGCGCCGCGCCGAGGTCGCATACAACCCCGACGCAGAGCAGCTTGTGGTCCAACTACAACTGCCGGGCACCGATATCGTGCCGACCGCGAAGTCGTTCCGCTATGTCCAGAGCGGCCAGAACAGGGACACGATAGTCGAGACGAAACGTCCAGACGCGGAAGTCAAGAAGCTCTACCGCGACGTCATCGCGCAGGTGACACTGTTGGCGCTGCGTGATCTGTTCGATGCTGACAGGCGCCTGCAGAAGGTGGCATTCAACGGGCACGTGGACTCGATCAACCCGGCTACCGGACGCCAGGAGTATCCGTGCCTGATCAGTCTTGACGTCACGCGGACGACGTTCGAGCGGCTCATCCTCGACCGCGTCAGCCCGGCCGACTGTTTGCGTTACCTAAATGCCCGCGTGTCCGAGCATCCTTATGCCTTGAAGCCGATCGAGCCGATCCTCATCTTCGACATGAGCAGGTTCGCCTTCATTGAAGGTCTCGACGCTGTATCGTCCCTCGACCACCGGCCGGATCTTATGGACATGGGGTACGGCGAGTTCGAGCATTTGGTGCGTCAGGTCTTCGAGGCGATGGGCATGCAGGGATGGACCACCACGTCGAGTAAGGATGATGGCGTGGATGCAGTGGTCAAGAACCCAGATCCGTTTGTCGGCGGGGTGACCATCATTCAGGCCAAACACTACAAGAACGTAGTTGGGGTAAACCACATCCGCGAACTGGCCGGCGCCATGGAGGAAAAGAAGGCGGGACGCGGCATCCTGGTCACGACCTCATGGTTCACTGCAGGCGGCCGGGAGAAGGCATATGAACACGGACGCATGCAGCTCGTCGACGGCCAGAATCTCATCTTCTTGATTAAGAAGTACATCGGCAAAGACGTCGTCATCGGCGTGAGGCGGCCCAGGAACGCAGCATCTATCGACCAGCCGGACCTTCCAGAGGGTTGAGAATTCCCGACAAAGCGCAACGTCGCCGAAGCGGAGAGGGCTGCCGCCGTGGTGGGCCAACGAGCAGGCCAGCGCCTACGTATCGACTCAGCGCGACGATGGCAAGCGGGAGGTGTTCGACCACCCCGGCATCCGCGTCATGGCCGCATCGGCAGAGCACGTCTTCGCAAGGCTTTCGCGGCCCGCAACCGCGACGAGGACGACCTGCGCACACTCGCCGACATCATCGGCATCACCACCGTCGAAGCCGCATGTGCGTTATGCGAACGATTCTTCCCCGGAGCCACTGCCACCACGATCACAAGCGATGCTGGAAGATCTCTTCAACTCCGGCGATCGCTGATTTACAGCCTGGGCGCCTCCTGCCCAAGAACCGCGGTCCACTCGCACGGCAACGAGCAGGCCTTGCGACCATCGCCTACCTTCGACCGCGCGGCGACGACTGAGCCTACTGTCGACGAGGAATGGGGCTGCCTGAACCCCGTGTTGCCGGGTATCCTAGCACCGGACAAGGGGGACCAATTGTTATGCGAACGGGACTTCGCCGCCTCCGGCCTTCAGGTCGAGACAGATCAGCCGCAGCACGGTGACGGCCGTGACTGAAAGTCCGACTGGGGACGAGTTCCACCGCAGAGTCCAAGCCGCAGCAACTGCATTTGCTGTACCGCAACAACGGGTGGATGAACTCACCGAAACTATCGGGACGCTGCCCAGTTGGCAACAGGCCCCATTCGTTGCCGCGTGGACGCATGCGACAGTCCTGTCCCTCGCCGAACGGCACGCAGGCTGCCAGCAATTGGACTGTCCCTCCTGCGTAGACCTCACCGATATCATTGCGATGCTGCTCGCCGCAGGCGAGCTTCGCCTCACCGAAGCGCTCGACCGTAGCAGCGCCGGCCATGACCTTGAAGTGCTCGACCGGGCGAGTCAGGCAGGTCCCGGTAGGACGAAAGTGTCGACCGCTGGCGAACCGGCTTCCAGCGGCGCAGTACCACCCCAGCGGGCTGCAGACGAACTTACGGACGTTCGGTCGTCACGCCGTCAAGCGACAGTCCCGGCCGATGCGACCCGGCAGCCGCACAGCGGCAACGGACGCCGCCGGTGTGCCGATGCATCTTTACGCCGGATGGCGCCGGCGTGGCTGGTACTGCTCGGCACCGTGACGCTGGTCGTCGTCGCATCGGCCATACTGACAGCCGGCTTTCAGGCGTGGCGGGCACTCCCCGCGCTCGGAGCGGAGTCAGCGGTTGGTCGTGGGACGATGACCGGTCTCATCGCGTTACTGCCAGTGGCCGCCGCCGGGTGGGCGTTCGCACCTTGGCGCGAGCGGCGACGTTGGCAGCGGTTCATCGCGCTCGGTGCAGCCGGTCTAGCTCTGGCGCTCGACTTTGGGGCGTGGGTCGCCTTCGCAGGCACCGAGCGGCTGCCGTCCCCCTGGTTCGCGGCCGCCGTGTTCACCTGCATACACGCCTGCGGCCCGTTGACGCTGATCCTGTTCCTTCAAGGTTGGACAGGCAGGGCCAACGAGTCTGAATGAGGGTTGATAGGGTGACGGGCCGTTCGCGAAAGGCCACGTCCGCGCTGGTGGTGTAGGAACGGCCAGCGCTGATCCAGATAGTTGAATGTTATGCCGCGGCGAGTTCGGTGGTGGTCGGTTCGGTGTCGGTTCCCTCGTTCGTGATCACGGTGAGGCGGGCCTTGGCGAGGATGTCCAGACCCATGTAGCGGCGGCCTTCGGTCCATTCGTCGGTCTGTTCGGCCAGGACAGCGCCGATGAGGCGGATGATGGCGGCGCGGTTGGGGAAGATCCCGACGACGTCGGTGCGGCGGCGGATCTTCTTGTTCAGCCGCTCTTGGGGGTTGTTGGACCAGATCTGGCGCCAGACCTCGCGGGGGAACGCGGTGAACGCGAGCAGTTCCTCGCGGGCGTCGTCGAGGTGCTCGGCCGCGGCGGGGAACCGTTCGGCGATCGCGGTCACGACCCGGGTGTACTGGGCGTGGACCGAGGCGGCGTCGGGCTGGTCGAAGACGGTGCGCACGAGGGTGGCGACCCATGGCTGGGCGGATTTGGGGACTTTCGCGAGCAGGTTGCGCAGGTAGTGGGTGCGGCAGCGCTGCCAGGACGCGCCGGGCAGCGCGGCGCCGATCGCCGAGACCAGGCCGCGGTGGGCGTCGGAGACCACGAGCTTGACCCCGGACAGGCCGCGGGCGGTCAGGGAGCGCAGGAAGGCCAGCCAGCCGGCGCCGTCCTCGTCGCCGGCCTGGTCGGAGGCGACGTCCAGGCCGAGGACCTCGCGTTGGCCGTCGGCGTTGACCCCGACCGCGACCAGGGCGTGGACGTTGACGGTCCGGCCGTGCTCCCGGACCTTGATCACGAGGGCGTCCATCCACACGAACGTGTAGTGGGCGGCGTCGAGGGGCCGGTTGCGGAACGCCTCGACCTGCGTGTCCAGGTGGGCGGCCATCTCCGACACCTGGCTGCGTGACAGCGATGTGACGCCGAGTTGCTCGACGAGTTTCTCCACCCGCCGGGTCGACACCCCCAGCAGGTAGGCGGTGGCCACCACCGACACGAGGGCCTGTTCGGCGCGGCGGCGGTGCTGCAGCAGCCAGTCCGGGAAATAGGAGCCGTGGCGCAGCTTCGGGATCGCCAGTTCCACCGTGCCGGCGCGGGTGTCCCAGTCCCGGGCCCGGTAGCCGTTGCGCTGGTTCGTGCGTTCGTCGCTGCGCTCGCCGTAACCGGCGCCGCACAGCGCGTCGGCCTCGGCGGACATCAGCGCTTCGGCGAACGTCTTCACCATCGTGCGCAACAGATCGGGTGACGCGGACTCGATGTGCTCGCGCAGGAACGCGGCACCGTCCACACTCACAGGTGCGGCCATCGCTTGGTCTCTCCTTCGATCTTTGGTCAGTTCGAAGGATCAAGCGGTGGCCGTTCCCATTCCGGCATCCCCACTCAAAGTGGGCGAGTCGTACACCACCTCAGAGGACGCAGCCTCGCGAAACCTACCCGGCGCGAAAGCGTCCGAGCCGCTGCCGTAGCGCCGACTGGCGTCACGCGCGAGCGGCGGTCAACGCCGGCGGTGCCGGCGCATCGCATCCACCCAGCCTACGAACTCGCGGGCGCGCAGCACCGGCACGTCCCGCCAGGGCGACTTGCTAGTCAGGTCGGCATCCTCCGAGACGATAAGCAGAGCACCGACCTCCTCCGCCGCCAGGTCGAACGCCAGGCGCTTCTCGCCGTAAGGCCGAGCGCAGGTACCTCACCGTTCCGTGGCCGGTCGCCATGTACGACGCGCCGTCGCGCGAGGCCTGACCGCCGCCACAAAGCGGCGGCAGCTTCGCTGTAACCTACCTAGAAATTTCCTAGGTAGGTTACATTGTTTCCGTGGAGACCGTTGACGGTGTCGAGTTGCTGCTCGACGCCGGGTTGGACCGACGGGTCGTGGACAGCGCCGAGATCGATGTCGGTACCGGCGACGGCCGATGGTCACGTCGCCAAGTCATGCTGCTGCGCCATTCGCCGAGCCCGCGCGAGATCGATCGCGCCGTGAGGGCGCTCCGACCGCGCGTGGACGGGCTGATCTTCGTGGTACCGCGAGCGGGGCGTGCCTTGAAGAGTGCCGCCGAACGGGATCACCGCGTCGCCTATGCGGCGGTTGATGAGGCGGTCGTCTGCTTTCAAGGCGAGACGTACCGGGCTGGTGACCAGCGGCCGGCCGTCCCCGCACATCCGGGTCGCACGAGTTGGACCAGGCTCGCCATGCTCCGGTTGTTCGCACTGAGCCCGGCCAAGCCGTTGTCGCAGTCGGAGATCGCACGTCAGATTGGCGTGTCGCACGTTGCGGTCGGCAAGCAACTACCGCTGCCCGACGAGTTGGTGGCGCGCACGCCGGCCGGCTGGCAGGTCGTGGACCGGGCGGGGTGCTGGGATCGCTTCATGGCGGACTATCCAGGACCTCGCGGGTTGACCACGTACTGGGCGACGACCGGGGACCCCGCCGCCCAGCTCGAACGTATCGAACACGTTGCCCTCGACCGAGGAGACGCCCCGCCGGCCGTGTCCGGCGACCTCGCCGCCGACCTGTACGCCCCGTGGCGCCGCCCGAGCCGCGTCGTCGCCTACGTCGTCAACCAGCCCTCTTTGGAGGAGCACGGATTCGCGGTCGTACGGCCGACGGATGCGACCGTCGAGTTGTGTACCCCTCGGGATCCGACCGTGCTAACCATGTCCCGCGCATTGCCATCCAAACGGCAAGGAAACCCACGTCGGTACACCGACCCGCTGATCGCTGCATGGGATCTCCGCCGGTCACCCGGCGGGGATGTCGACGCAGCGGTCGACCAACTCCGAGCGCGGGCACTCCGGGAGCGGCTGTGGAGATAGGGCGTCACGTCGAACTCGTCGCCACCGCGTACGCGGACGAACTGTCAATACGATCCCTCGCGGAGATCAGTGCGATCACCGCCGACCAGAACGTTCGCATCATCGGCGGGCAAATGGCTTCGCTGCTGTTGACCGCCTTCCCCGTATCCGGGATCGACGTACGCCGCACCCGTGACGCCGACGCCGCCATCACTACCGAACTCGCCGGATCCGGCGTCATCCATCAACGCCTCCTCGACCACGGGTACACCGCTACCAGTGGCAACAGCTACACGCGGCCGGTACCCGACCTCGCCGTCGACGGCGGACCTGTTCCGGAGCTCACCGTCGACTTGCTCATACCGTCCCTCGATGGGCGCTTCCAACCGCAGGAACTCGGCGGGCGCGCGTTCGACTCAGCCCCTGGGCTCGCCCCAGCCCTGGCCGCCGACCCCATCGTGATCGACGCGAGAGCGCGGATGCTCAACGGCACCGCGCTGGAGTTCACCGTGCGCGTGCCCACGGTCGAACTCGCGCTCGTCATCAAGGCGCTTGCGTACGGCTCGCGCCTGCAGGCCCGGGATGTCGAGGACGTCTACCGTCTTCTGGAGATCATCGACACCTATCCTCCCGACGAGATCGGTGGCTGGCGGCTTTCCGAGACGCCCTTACGGGCCTCACGCCGCGATGCCGCAGTGCACCTACACGAACTGGCCCGACGCAGCCGACGCCGCTCCGCTCTCGATGTCCCGGCAGCCCGGCTCGCAACGCTCATCGCATCCCTGGTCACTCGGCCCGGCTGACGACTTGACCTTCACGCAAAGGCAAGCGTTGATCGACGTCCACCGAGTCACCGGGAGCGTCGATGCAGCAAATCATCAGCAGTACTGCCGCTGTGAACGACTTCGGCGCGCTCGTTGCCAACCGTCGGCGGACGCTCGGGCTGAGTCAGCGGGATCTGGCCGAGCGAGCCTGCTCGGTATCCGGGCGGGCGACGATCACTCGGCATGAGCTGTCGCGGTACGAGCGCGGGGTGCGGCTGCCGGGCGGGCCGATGATGGCCGTGCTGGCGGAGGTGCTCGACGTGCCGGTCGCGGTGCTTGCCGGCGCTGTCACTGCCGCACAGGAACGTCGCCGGCGTCATGGCCGGACAGTGACGCGGGCATCGTGACACTGCGATCGCGGTGTCACTGCGCTTGTCACGTGTCACGCCGTGCTGGCCGAAGCGTGTCCATGTCAACGACACAGATCGATGTAAATTGTGACAGTGCGGCCCCGTGACGGCACGGTGTCCGTAGCACATGACACTGACGGCAGCGGGTGTCACGCCCTCACGTCGCGCACACAGGGGCTCACAGGGGAACTTGACCCCCGTGACCGGCGGGCCACCGGCGCCAGCGCGGATGTCATGCCACACCGCCAATGACAAACAACCGATTTCACAGAAGAGCATCGATGTCAATGTCGGCCCTAGCTGCGGATTGACATTTGATCATGGGGTTGCCACGGCGGCTAAGCGGGTTGACAGAGGTTCTGCGCGTAACTGGGCCCGGGTAGGTCACCGGGGGCGAAGACAACACGGCCTTGCCGGCCGTTGATGATTGGTGAAGAAGAGACACCACCTCAACAAAACCGGCAAGGTCGTGTCCATTATGCGCCCTGTCTGTGTGTTCGCCGAGGTCTCTGGTGGCACCCGGGCCCAGATCATGGACCTGCTGCACGGCCGGTGGCGGACCGCCACCCGCCTGATCATGGTCGTACTGTCCACCGCCGGCATGCCACCGGCCCAGATCGCCGCCCTGCTGGACTACCACCCCGCCACCGTGCGCCGCTGGCTGCACCGCTACCGCACCGAAGGCATCCCCGGCCTGCCCGACCGACCCCGACCGGGACGACCCCGCCTGGGCGGGACCGCCCTCACCACCCGCATCACCGCCCTGCTCACCGCACCGGGACCGTGGACCATCCGACGGCTCTGGCAGCACCTGGGCAGACCAGCGATCAGCCCGCGCACCCTATGGCGCTACACCCGCACCGTGGCCCACTGGCGACGACCCCGCCTCATCGCCCGAGGCGACCCCGACCACAACCACACCCTGGCGGGCATCCGCCGCCGCATCGCCCGACTCCCGGCCGGGTCGGTTGTCATCGCCGAAGACGAGGCCCACCTCGATCTCCTGCCCGCAGTGCGCGCCACCTGGACCCTGCGCGGGCATCGCCACCACGTGATGACCCCGGGCAAGAACCGCCGGGCCACCATCTTCGGCGCCCTCGACCTGACCACCGGCACCTGGTGGTACCTGTGGGCCCGCCGCCGCGCGACGGGTTTCATCGCCATGCTGCAACTCCTGCTGACTGCCTACCCCAACGCCCCCGCCGTCGCGGTGATCTGCGACAACGACGGCATCCACCACGCCGCGGCGGTCCGGCGATGGGTCAGCGACCACCCCCGGCTCCGGCTCATCCACGCCGCCGCGTACAGCCCACACGACAATCCGGTCGAACGCATCTGGGCTTCGCTCAAAGCAGACCTGGCCAACACCGCGGTCACCTGGATCGAACGCATCCACCAGGCACGGGTGTTCTTCCGACGACGAACACCCGACCAGATGCTGACCACCGCCGCACCATGGACCTCACCCTGGCTGCCCCACAGTTACGCGCAGAACTTCAGGGAACCCGCTTAGCCAGCGCCGCGTCACGGTGCCACAGCCAAGGCCGAGTTCTGGGTCGTGCCACTGTCAGGGTCACCACGTCGCGCCGTGTCACAGGCTGGCGCGACAGTCATGACATCGATCTATGTCGTTGACATCCCTCGGGTGTCACAACCGGATGGTGTGACACTTCCTGTCACCGGTCGTCGGTCGGAGCACGGTCATCCGACACCGGCGCGGACCGGGTCGTGTCAACCGTCTGCCACTCACAGGCGCTCACAGCCGCCACGTCCGAGTAGCACATGCCGCTCACAACGACGGCGCCCAAGTACTCACAGTCCACTCACAACCGCCCACAGCCGGCTCACGCAGCGGGACGACGCGCGCTGTGAGCGGCTGCGAGCGATGGGGGCGTTCGCCAGGGCTCACAAACCCGGATAGGGGATGACGAGCCCAATCCGAACCCAGGGCACACGATCCTTGATCAAGACCGGAGTCGACCCATGTCCACAACCACACTTCGCCACCCCGAGCTCGACGTACAGGTCTCGGTGTCGGCCCCACCGTCCCGCTTGCCGTCAGCAATGGGGTCAGCTTTCAAGCTGACCCGCGGACTGACCCCTCCACCGCGCTCACTACGCAGGTCAGAACCGCTGTCACGGCCGTACCGATCAACTCCGACAGACCCTCCTGAAGGGGGTCTCCGGTGGGGCGGGAGGCGCCATGGATGACCCTGTCCTGCGCGTCCAGGTCCGCCTGACCGAGCGGGATCGGACCCTGCTCGGCTGGCTGTACGACCACGGCGTGCTCACGTCGTTCCAGATCGCCAATGCGCTGTTCCCATCGCTGGACTTCTGCCAGCGACGGCTTCGGACCCTGACCGAACTGCGGCTGATCACTCGGTTCCGACCGAACCGGCCCGACGGCGGCTCCTACCCGTACCACTACGTCATCGACCAGCTCGGCGCCGAGACCATCGCCGCCGCCCGCGGCGAACGCCCGCCACGGCGCGAACATGCCCGTACCGAACGACGACGCTGGACCGCCGGGCACCTCCTCGCACACCGGCTCGGCGTCAACCAGTTCTTCACCGACCTGGCCGGCCACGCCCGCAGCCATCCAGGAACGACACTGGACGCCTGGTGGTCGGAGTCGGCCTGCCGCCGGCCTGGCGTCTTCGTCCGCTCGGACGATCCCGTCGTGCTGCGCGCATACCAACCGCGGGTCCGCCCCGACGGGTACGGCGAGTGGACCGAAGGCGGCGTCACCGTGCCGTTCTTCCTGGAGTACGACACCGGCACCGAGCCACTGAGCACGCTCGTCGACAAACTCGACGGGTACACCGAACTCGCCCGCCATCTCGGCCGAGTCTGGCCGGTGCTGTTCTGGCTGCACAGCCCCGCTCGGGAACGCAACCTCCAGCGGATACTGACCGACCAGCCGCCGATCGTGCCGGTCGCCACCGGCCACCGCGCCGGCTCATGGTCACCGGTCGGCGAAGTGTGGGCCATAGCCCAAGCCGGCTGGTACCGGTACCGCCTCGCAGAGCTACCCGCCTCGTGACCCGTTCACCGGTTGGCCGGCGTATGAACCAAACCGGCCAGCCCCGGCAACGCGATCGCCTCCCACCGCTCCTCAGGCAGGCCAGCCGCAAGCGATGCAGCGTCCTTCCCGGCATCGATCTCGAACCCGATGAGCGCACAGGCGATCCCGACCTCCGCGTGGACAGCATCAGCGACGGTACCCAGCCAAGCGTCGAGCTGATGCCGCCAGCGCAACGAAACAGGGCCGCCATACTCGCCGAACGGGAACGCCCTAATACGCCGATCGGTACGAGCGAGAGCGCCGAGCGGGAGGCTCAAGGTCAGCCACTCCTGGCCGTCGTCGAATTCGCCCGAAGTACAGGCACAGACGACACGACGGCCGAAAGGCAGCGTCACGATCCCGGCGAGCAGACCGTGCTCCTCGAGTGACGACACATTCAGCGGTACTGGCGTCAGCCCGTTCGTGATTCGGGGATCCGCATAACAGCCGTAGATACCAGCGGCAGCCCACAGCACCGCCAACGCCGCCTGCAGGCGCACCGGATCGGCTCGGCCGAGCTCGATGTCGAGCTCGTAGAAGCCGCCGCACCAGTTCTCGGAATCGTCGAATCGCGCCGGATCACGCACCCCGCAATGGTCACCGGCTCTGCAACGAACCGCGAGCCGATTCCAAGCCTCCGAAAGGAACGACCGTGTCCACCACCAAACCGTCGATCTGGACCGTCGACGACGTCCGTGCCCTGGGCGCCGTCACCGACCTGCCCACCGCCGCCGCAGTCCTCGGCATCGGCCGCTCCACCGCCTACGCCCTCGCCGCCGCCGGCGACTTCCCCGTCCCAGTGCTGTCCGTCGGTCGCCGCTACCGCGTCGTAGTCGCGTACCTCCTCGCCATCGTCGACCCCGCCGGTCCCGGCGACTTGACCGGCGGGCGAAGTGAAGCGTCGATCGAACCGATCCGACCGCCCGTGAGGAGGCATGGTTGAAAGGCACCACCTACAAGCGGTGCAGCTGCGTCAACCCCAACACCGGCCGCCCGTACGGCCGCTCGTGCCCGAAGCTGCGCCGCCCCGGCGGCTCGTGGCACCCGACGCACGGCGTCTGGCAATACCAGTGCGAACTTCCGCCCACCGCCGACGGCAAACGCCGTCCACTCCGCCGCGGCGGCTTTGCCACCAAGGCCGACGCCGACACCGAACTCGACCGCATCCGCACCCTGCTCGCGATGGCCGACGACACCGACGACGCCACCCGCATCGGCGACCTCATCGCCGCAGCGATCAGCCGCCGAGAGCCGCTCACGATCCGCCGACTGCTGCACAGCGACGGCGAACACGACGACATCACCATCGGCGAATGGCTTGACTACTGGCTCGCCAGCCGCCGCTCGCTGCGCGAGACCACCCGCCGCAACTACGCCGACAACATCCGCAAGTACCTCAAGCCACACCTCGGCCCCATCAAGCTGGTACGGCTGACTGGAAAGCATGTCGCCGCGATGTTCGACGCAATCAACGCCCGCAACGAGGAGCTGGAGGCCCTCCGCGCCGATCCGGACCTCAACCTCGGCTCTCGCATTGTCGGCGATCGGCGCACGATGAAGCCGGTCGGACCGACCGCGCAGCGCCGCATCCAGGCCGCGCTGCGCGCCGCGCTCAACCACGCCATACGCCGCCAAATGATTACCTACAACGTGGCCACCCACATCGAACTGCCACCGGCACGGTCGGCGAAGCCGCTCGTCTGGACCGACCAGCGCGTCGCCGAATGGCGGCGCACCGGCAGAATCCCGTCCCCGGTCATGGTGTGGACCGCCGAACAGACCGGCGCGTTCCTCGACCACATCATCGACGACCCGCTGTACGCGATGTACCACCTCATCGCTCTGCGCGGCCTCCGTCGTGGCGAAGCCTGCGGCCTGCACCGCGCCGACCTCGACCTCGACGCCCTGACTCTCACCGTGCGGCACCAGGTCGTCGTCGAAGCCTGGAAACTCAACCTAACGGCCCCGAAGACTGACGGCAGTGAAGCCACGATCGCCCTGGACACCATCACCGCCCGGCTGCTCCGCGAAAACCTCGAACAGCAGGACGATCTACGGGAGCGGGCCGGCGCGGCATGGGTCGAGACCGGCTTGGTCTTCACCCGCGAGGACGGCAGCATGATCCACCCCGACTACGTCACCCGCCGCTTCAAGGAAGCCATCGCCGAAACCGGCCTGCCACCGGTACGGCTCCACGATCTCCGCCACGGCGCCGCGACGCTCGCCCTCGCCGGCGGCGCCGACATCAAGACCGTCCAGGCAATGCTGCGGCACTCGACCATCGTGCTCACCGCCAACACGTACACGTCGGTTCTGCCGCAGGTGGCTCGGGACGCTGCGAAGGCGGCAGCCGCGCTCGTACCCCGACGGCGGCAGCGACGCCACGGGGCTTCGACTGGCTCAGCTCAATTCCAATACCAGACGCGTCAGTCGTAGGTCCAGCCGCTGACAACTTCACGAAGCGCACCAGCCCCGCGCAGCACGCAGGACCGGCGGCGCACAGCCGCGTCCGGCAGCGCGATCGACTGGTCAGCGGTGTCCATCGACCGTGATACGCAGGTACGGCTCGGCGTCATCCGCCTATCCGACGCGCCTGATCCAGGACATCGTCGAGCAGTCCGGGCACATTGGCTCCACCAAGCACCAATTGTCGATCGAGCAGTCGATTGGCAGTCTCGCACGATGTCTCGCTGACAAGCGCACACCCATGACAGGCCGACAGGTTGAGGGACGATGCGCCCTGCCGGTCACTCTCGATGCACACAGGATCGTTCGAACAGACGTCCGCGTCGCTCAATGCAGCAAGCAGGAGGGGGAGAAGTTTATCGGGTTCACCCAGGCGAACGAGACCCCCGAGCGTTCCTTGTGCGTCGCCGGCCGCCGTGTAGATCAAGATACCTGCGGTTCGATCCGGCCTGTCGGAGTGCGCGTAGACGCGTTCCTGCAACGATGCCGATGCGTACCCACTGGCGAACGCGAGCCTCCGGATCAGCAGATGAGCGATTGTGTGCAGGGCGACGAAGCGCGGCTCGGGCACAGGTAGGCGTTCTGCCCACTGACTGGCCCTACGCCTCTGCATCAGAATGTCCGCGCGCGCCCTGACCTCGGACGCCCTCTCCCATTCGGTCAGCCGCTCCTCGTCGAACCGGAGGAAGATGCCCTCCCCGAACAGCTCGATGGCCGGGAAGACCGACTTCTTCTTCCGCTTTGGACCGAGATCCGCATTGATGAAGGCAGCACCGGCGTCGTACCGACGGAAACCGCGAAGTGCCCTCACCTCGCGGACGCGGCGCACTTGACCGACCCCTCCGAGCCGGCTCGTCAGCGCCTGCGGCCAGGTGGAATGGCTGGCCACCGCCCACCCGTCGACGACGAAGTCACCCACTCCATGATCTCTGCCGTTCTCCAGTTTCTTGAGGAAGGCGGCCCACTCGCCGTCCTTGAGATCCAAAAGGGCAGCACCGCCCGATTCATCCTCTTCATCGGATGCCGCTCTCAAGACCTCCTCGACCGGGATACCGACTTCCTCAGCGATCATCTCCGCGAACATTTCGGACTTGGGTCCGCCGTTGTCGGCCACCATTCTCCAGAAGAGCTCATGACTCCGGATCGCCTCCGTACGGGCAACGGACGGCAGGGTCTCCTCCGGGATGTCGAGCGCCGAGAGACTCTCAGCGATGTAGTTGCTGGTGGCGCCCCGTTGAACGGCGATCAACCGGTGATCGCAGATTTGGTCCGAGCTTGGGTCCTGCCAGGGCTGCCGACCCTCGCATCGAACGCCGTCGCGGTGCAGGGACTCTATGCCGACCAGGGCGGAGAGCGGACGGGAACGCCTGCACCCGTTGCATTCGACGCTCAGCGAGGACAGACCTTCGCCGCGCTGAGACGAACGCACGAACTTCAGTTCCTTGTACGCCTTGCAGAACCGCACGGCGTCGGTGACGCCGGCGTCCATGCCCCGGTGCGCCCACTTGAACCACGGAATGTCCTGGATATGACTTCCCTTGTCGCAGACGGCGACGTAACGCATGGGTACGAGAGCTCCGCCGCAGTCGCAGCGGTTGACCCAACGGCCTTTGCTCTTGCCGGTGATCTGCGACAACTTGGTGCACCGTTCACAGAATCGCCAGGCCGGGAACCGCCAGTAGAAGAGGTGTGCGGTCTCCTTGGCCGCCCGCCCTGAGTGAGCAGGCGCCTGCCTGAGGACACCAGGGTCCAGGATTGCCAGCAGGCGTTGACAGCTGATCTCGGGCGCCGACCTGATGTCCCACCATGATGTATCGGAGGCGATCAATGACTCACCGAGCACGTCGACAACCGCTCCCACCCCGAACGGCGTAACCGTCTCGGAAAGGCGAAGGTCATGCAGGATTCGCTCCACCGGACCCCTCTTCCAAAGGCTCACGCACCTGTACGGCGACGTTCGGATCGACCGACCGCATCGAGTCGGCGACGAGCCAACCCTCACCGCTCTGCCCGAACCGCTTCAACAACGCTTCGTCGTCGCTCTTGTGACGGTCGTAGAGCAGCGCGCCTCCGGCGTCCCTCGCCACCTTCGCGCGACGGTCCCAATCCCGTAGGAGCCGCCAGATCTCATCCTTGGTCTCCTGCGCCTCGAGTTGTTCCGATCGGCTCACCAGCCCGAGGAATGTCGATACGAGCCGGTCGATCATTTGGCTCATCCGGCTGTCGTCGAGATCGAGTTGCGCAGCCGCGTCGTTCGCCGCGAGGCTCGGGACGGAATGACGGAGCAACGCCACCAGAGCACCCGCCAACGACCTCTCTCGCGAGGCCATCGACCAAGGGGTGACACTCGTGGGCTCCACGCTGCGGTAGAGCGCCTCGTGGTACCCTCGGAAGGTTTCGAAATGTGAGCGATCACGCGCTCGATTGGACCTGAACAACGTCGTGACGATGCCATTATTCCGGCCGCGGCCGACACGACTGGTCGCCTGGATGTACTCCGCGGTCGTCTTGGGTTGTCCGACCATCAGCATCAGGGCCAGGCGCGGGATGTCGATGCCGACCGACAGCATGTTGGAGGACAGCACGACGTCGACGGCCTGGTCGGTGCTGTCCGCGCTGCGCGCGAGTTCGCGCAGGTCGTTGGGAAGTTCCTCCGGCCCGCGCCTGCTGGTCAGCTCGAGCACCCGATCGGCACGGACACGCCGCAGCGGCAGGCTGAGCCGGTCGGCTCGCGGCTCCAGGCGCCCGTTGACGTCGTCGACGACCAGCGTTCCCGTCCGGCCGAGCTCGCGGAGACTGTTGTGGTACATCACCGCGGTCCAGTACGAGTCTCGCGTCGCACCCGAGTCGGCAACCTGTGACAGCACCTCGGCAATCTCGATCAAGGGTGCGGCAGCAGCGACGACCGCGGAGACCTGCGACAAGGACTGCGGCATGAGCCCGATGTACAGACGGCCCTCACCGCTCGCCACCGGTCGGGAGAAGAACGTTCTGTCGCCGTCGAGGCCGGCCGGCGGGTAGAGGGCGACCTCGCGCCCGTACAGGCCTTGAACCTGTTCGGCCGAGGCACGGATCGTGGCTGTCGAGGCGATGATCTTAGGCGTCGAACCGCCTCGGCTCAGCAGTATCTGTATCACCGCGTCGAACACGGCGACAGTGGTCCCCAACGGCCCCGACAGCAGATGCAGCTCGTCCTGAATGATCATCGAAGGCTGGTGGAACGTCGTGTTGAGGCCCAACAGTCGCCCAGCCTCCGGTTTGAACTGGAGTCGGGCGAACTTGTCGACCGTCGCCAGGAGGATCGTGGGCGGCTCCTCGTACAGCACCTCGTCGACCACCGCGATGGGCAGTTCGTCGTAGAACGGGCAGTCCGTGCTGGTGCAGTGAATGACAACGTCGTGACCCTGGACGCGAATGCCGTACCGGCTGCGGTCGGTCTGCCGCGAACCGGGGATCAACGCCGCGCCGCACCACGGACAGCTCTCAACCTGGAACTGGTTCGCTTCCTCGGGTTTGGCTGCCTTGTGGAGTCGGTCGAGAGCGGCCTTTGCGTCCTTCTTGGTCCCGGGCGTCACCTCGTTGCCGACCCACAGGCCGATGGAGAACGGCGCCATGCCTCTCGCCCGCGGATCCTGGCGGCGGAGAAGCTCCATCGCGCACACGAGTGACGCCGCTCGCTGGAACTGCTGCGCAGTGAGCAGACGCAAGGTGTAACGGGTGATGACGGCGGTGCCCGCACCCTTAGTGCCGTATGCGATCCTACGCCGGAAGATCTCGATCGCCGCGAGCCCGAGATATGCCTCCGTCTTGCCTCCGCCCGTAGGGAACCAGATGAGGTCGACGAGTTCACGGTCGCCGTGTTTCTCGTCGACCGTCGAGGCCAGTGCAACCAGCAGGAAGCCCAACTGGAACGGACGCCAGCGAGGTTCGGCGGGATCGTTGCCGGCCCTGACGGCGGTCTGGCGCATCTGCGAACGCATGGCGGTCATCCCCAGCGCGAACGCCGTCCTCAACGCCCCGCGCTCAGGATCACGCAACAGGTCGACGCCAGCCGTCATACGAGCGGCCGCTTCGCCGGCCCGGTCGGTGATCGCACGCGCCGTTGCCGCCCTCGACCCGAATCCCTCGACACGAGTCTCCTGCCCGCAGACCCAGTCGGAAAAGGCGCTGACGAAGGCGTCGAGCATCGACACGACCCTTTCGGGCTGCGTGTCGATGAGCGCGAGGTTGGCGAGGCCCAGCGCCTCGGCCTCGACCGACTCTGGATCGAAACCGATGGTCTCGACTGTCGGCACGACGAACGCCGGAACCGGATCGAGAAAGATCCGGCTGCAGGTACCGTCGGCGAGCTCCCAATCCGCTGCCATGCCGTGCCCGACCGCATAAACCCTCTTGTCCCGATACCGAAGTCGCAGCTCTGCGGACTCGGCGTCCAGGTCGAAGGCACGAGAGATGTCGTACTCGAAGATCTGCCCGCCCGGGGCCGGAGAGACGTCGAGCGCAATCTGGAAGAGCATCAGGGCGATATCCTGCCGGTCGTCGCCCGTCGACCTTGACAGGACACGCGCATGCGTCGTCACCAGATAGCGGTCACCGTAGGGCCGCCATCTCGATCCGATCTCGATCGGCACCTCGCCAGCCTTGAGCTGGTGCGGCGGCGTCTCCCGGGTGAGCTCGACGCCCTCGAAACGGAATGGATGCCGTTGCCAGCGCGGCGGGCCGTCGCCTTGGACAGGCCGATAGGTACCGCCCGAGAATCCGCAGACGACGGCCGGCCGATCCGTGATGAAGGAGATCGCGACGGACGACGGACGCCAGTCCTCGGCGAGTGGAACGCCGGCCCCGCTCTCCTCGACGTCACCGGAGCTGACGTCAGCCTCGACTTCCGTCTCGTCGGACTCCTCTTGCATGGGTGGCGACGAGGCCACAGGGAACAGCATGCCGACGGCGTACTGGCGGTCGGGCATGTTGAGAACGACCTCGTCGTCACCGCCGTCCGGTCCGACGTACGCAGATCGAAGATGCCGCAGCGCGATCTCTTGCGCGGTCGTCCTGCTCATTTCGCCACCGATCCCGGTCGGACGAGTTCCCGAAGCCGCTTCCTGTCCTCCTTGGATGCGACGATGTGCAACGACACGCGCGCCCGCGTCACCGCGACGTAGAACGCCGCCGTTCCCGCCCGGTCGTAGATGGCCGGGAGATCGCAAACAATGATGTTCTCCGCCTCGAGGCCCTTGGCGTGTCGCGGACTCATGACGGTGAATCCACGCTCGGTCACCGAGCGGGCTGCGGTCGAGGTCGCACTGATGATCCAGATGTCCTGCCGCCGGACGCCACCGGAGACGAGGTCCGTCGCCACCTTGTCGGCCGCCGCGACGTCCGGTGCACCCTCGGGCTGGTGCCATTGAACCTTTTCACCGTGGACGATGCCCGGATCTCCGACGTCCGCGCCGATGTACTCCTGAACCATCGTCACGATCGCCGCGGTGTTCCTGACATTGAGGTCCAGGTCGAGCAGGAAGGCTTCCTCGGAGACGTAGTCGTAGATGACCTGGTCGAAGCACCCATCGACGTGCGCTTGATTGTTCGTGTCGAGGAACATCCGCCACCGGCCCGAGCTTCGCCCACCGGCGACCACCGCATCGAGCTGGTCCATCCGTTCGGCGGTCATGAGGTCCTGCGCCTCGTCGACGAACACGGCGTCGTAGCGGCTCGACGGCGTCAACAGGTCGAAGGGCACGACGTCGATGACGCGATCGCCGACGTGCGCCTTGAAGAAGGGAAGCAACTCCGGCGAGCGGAACGTGATCAGGACCGATCTGCCATGGCCAGCCTCCTGCTTGGCCGCCTCGACGAGCACCAGCGATTTACCGGTGCCGGCGCCGCCCGACACCATCACGCGCGGATTGCGCGCGAGCGCGGCGAGCACCCTCGCCTGGCCGGCCGTGGCGCGGTTCTGCTCCTCGATCACAGCTCCTCGCTGCGCGTCGAGCACCGGCATCCTGGTGAATTCCCCGAACAGGCGGGCACGCAATTCGTCGATTCGCGCCTGCTTCTGGCCGAAGGGCGGCGTCCGGGCGCCCGCGGCCACCACATCGAGCGCCGTGGTGAGGCCTGTGACGCTCATGTCGTCCTTGGCCAGCCAGTGCGTCGGCTGCCAACCGACCGCATGTGGGGGCGAGTCGATGTCCGGAGTGATGACGACCGCCTCGTGCGCGAACCAGCCGATGCCCTCCTCCCGAAGAATGTCGCGCAGCGCGTACATGGCGGACTGTGCCTGATCCATCGGCGAACCCGGGAGCTTGTGCCAGTCGTTGCGTCGGTCGACCGAGTACCAGACCCCGTCGTGCTTGCTGACACCGCCGCCCTTGACCTCGACGAGGATGACGACCCTCTTCCACAGGACGACCAGATCTGCCTCCGCCTGCTGCTTGTAGGCGTGCGATCGCAACTTGACGGAATGAAAGGCGACCGCCTCGGGATCAGAGTCGATCTGGCGAAGAAGTCGGGCGACGCGCCGTTCGGCGTCGCTGACGGCAATCTTCTCGATGTCAGCGAGGTCCGGGACGAGGATCATGCGCTCTGCTCCTGCCAGAGGTGCTCGTACTCCCGATATCCGAGCCAGTCGCTGAGGTCCCCGAAGTTGTCCGCCATGTCGACGATCAGACACTCCTCCTTCCCCCCGTTCGCCGGGCCGCGGAGGCCGCGGCCGGCCATTTGGATGTAGGCGTTCGGACTGAGCGTCGGTCGTGCGATGTAGAGCGCCCGGACACCCGGAGCGTCGAACCCCTGGATCAGAAGGTCGCAGTTGGTCAGAACCCGAATCTTGTTGTCCTTGAACCTTCTGATGATGTCGCTGCGCTGCTGTCGACCGGTCTGCCCACTCACCGCTGCCGCCTCGACACCGCGGTAGCGAAGCGTGGCAGCGAGCACCTGCGCGGAGAGAACGTTTGGTGTGAAGACCAGCACCGGCCAAGTGCTGTCCAACCCCATGATGTGATTGACGAGGATCGACATGCGTACGTGGTCCTGGCCGACTCGGTCGAGGACGGAGCGGCTGAGGGAGCGCCGGTTGGTCGCCTCGGCCCTCTCGTCCGGGCGCAGGACCACCTCGATGCCGGGCAGCACCTCGTGCCTGACGCGGGCGAGCACTCCACTCGCAGACAGCTGCCGATACGCGTCGCCGCCGAAGGCCTCCAACTTGCGATTGCCGAACCGGCTGGCAAGGGCGATGGTCGCCGACTCCGACGTTCCCTTGAACGGTGTGGCGGACAGCCCGACCAAGGGACGCTCCCACCCTCGTCCGGCCACACCCAGCCAGCCGAGGATCCGGGTGTAGCGCTCAGAATTGCCGGCTCGGTGTCCCTCGTCGACGAAGACCGCGGCGGGGCGGCTCAGCCACTCGTACTCGGGTGCGTTACGCACGACGTCCAGCTGTGCATCCGTCGCCACGATGAAGCTGAATTCGGTATCGGGCTCGTGGACCGTGTTGCCGTCCCAAAGACGCCCGATCGCGAGCGGCCGTTCGTCGGCGAGCCCTCTCCATACCGTACTCGCGGTCTGAACGGCCTGCTCACAGAGCTCCAACGACTGCGCGATCCAGAGTACGGGACCACGGAGGCTGCCGTCGATGAAGAGTTTCAGCACCGTCTCCGTGGCGACGCGCGTCTTGCCGGCACCGGTCGGAAGTTCCACCATCGCCTTCTGGTGGCGACCGTTCGCCTCACGCGATGTGAGGACGTCCCGGAGCTGCCGGCTAATCTCCAGCTGGAAATCGTGAAGCGGGTTGAGCCGGACGGCGCCGTCGACAATGAACTCGTCGGCCCTCCGAATCTCCCGCCGGCCGGCGTACTCGGTACCGAAGCCCATCCTGCGCAGCCAGGAGATCGTGGCCGCGCCGCCCGCCCACTGATTCGGGACGTCGGGGAACCCGGCCACCTGGAAGAGCTCTTTCAACTGCTTCACCGAGTCCGCGCCGAACACGGTGAGGAAGAGCTCGGCGACGGAGGTCCGGCCGTCGACCAAGCCCTGCGCCTCGAGCGCCTGCCACAGGCCCTTGGGCAGCGCTTCACGCAGGTCGTCCGGGCCGAAATAGACGTCCAATCGGTCGGCGTCGGTGACAGCCGCCTTGGCCTCCTGCCTCAAGGCTTCCAGGCGATGGTCCAGCCCGGTCTTCAGGACCCCGTCCAGTTCCGCGTTCGTCAGACTCAGATCGAATGCCTCGTTGACGAATCTGAGTGTCCGGCGCTCGTCCGCATCGCTGCGGACGAAGAGAGCCGGACCGTCGCGGTAGAAATCGAGCGAATGGTCCTCGACCCCGTCCTCCGTCGAGACCCGCTTGGCGATCTGGATCGCCCGCGTGACGGTCGCGTTGTTCACCGCGTCCGCGACGTGCGTGCCCCGAAGTCCCGTGAAGACATCGACGATGCGTTCGGCATCCTGCAGCCCTTCCACCAGCATCGAGAACGCGAAGCTGTCCTCGAACCGACGGCATCCCACCGACTCGACGAGTTCTGTGGACCGCTCATCCGTGACCCGCAGATAGGGCCGCTGACGGGTGGACAGATACTGCTCCTGCTCGTCGGTCGTGGCGAGGTAGACCGACGACGGCGGGCGGGCCTCGATCGTACGCTTGATCCGGGCAGGGATCCTCGGAGGTGGCGCGTTCTCGTACGCCACACGACACACCTTCGTGATGAACTCGACGAGGACGGCGTCCGGGATCGACGACGCGAACGCTTCCGCCTCGAGCGCCTCCTTGAGCACCGGAACCGGGACCGCGTCGAGTTGATCCGGGAGCTCCAACGCAGCAGCGACCTGCCCCTGCCCGGATCCGCGCAGGAGCGGAAGCAGCTTCTCGTACCTGACCAGCGTCGGCGAGACCACCTCGGCGGGTGGACGGAATCCTTGGTTCGAGCTCAGCAGACCGGCCTGCTCCGCCGCCCATCGAACCGGAGACTGCACGTGATAGGCGGCCCCCGTGTCGACGTCCTCGCAGGTCCAATCCGGACTTCCGGCGGTGACCAGACCGACCGTCCAAGACTCACGTACGCGATCGGGGGCCCCCACATCCCGGAGAATGGAGAGCATGGAGAAAGGGCCAGGGCCCTTGCCGGGGTAGATCTCGATGCGCTCGACGGGACGCTCGCCCGGGCCTTGCACCGCTCGGACAGCCTCCAACACCCAGTCTCGATAGTCCTCGAAGCAAGGCTCGTCCTCGAGCGGGTATTCCTTGACCGGCTCACGTATTACGCCCAGCCGGTAGGCGACCTCCGGCAGACAGCGCGTGCGGTCTAGACTCCTCGACGCCAGGCCGTCGCCCAGATACGGGTCGAGATCGAACACCTGCCGGGGCCATGCCCACCCACCGTCGCGCGTCGGCACTTTCACGACGGACGAGTGTTCGGACAGTGTTCTCACGGCCCTGTCGACCGGCAGGCCGAGAACCGCGTCCCAGAGCTTGGTAAACTGCTCGTCACCGGGCGACACGGAGACGTTCGCCAGCCGGGCGTTGAGGATCGCGAGTGGGTCCAGGTCTCGGAAGCCGGCATCACGGAGGGCCTTGTCCACACCGGGCTGGGCGAGGAAATCCGCCGATACGAAAACCGCCCCTTCGATCTCGACGCCCTCCTCCTGGTTGATGAAGACGGCGTTCTTGTCCACCAGCGCACGCAGACCCGCGGTGGTCGGGATGACCTTGGCGTTCTCGACGTCGGCACGTCGTTTGTACCCGGTGACGAACTTGAAGGCTTTCGCGGCGGACACCGCGTCCGACCCCTCGGCCCATTCGCGCAGCCACGTCAGGAATCCACGCTTCGGCATGACCTCAAGCGCCTTCTTGACGTCGCGGCTCTCCGCGTCGATTCCACCGCCCGACGCCGCCTCCGTGAACAGCTGACGAAGGCGGGTGAAACGTTGCGGCGTCGTGTAGCAGCGCCAATGAGGAACGTTGTCGCCGGTGTTGGGGGAGTCGATCCACGCTCGATGGACCTCGGTGTCGACCTCGACAGCGAAATCGAGCGGCTTCAACTCTTTTGCGCCCGTCAGCGTCCCGGAAGCGTTGGGCACGAGCTGCCGGTTCGCTGCGAACCTCGGCACATAGGCGCAGAGCAGTCTGTCGCCGAACGACAACCATTCCTTGCCACGCGCCGGCATGTAGTCGAGATGACCGGCCGGGTCGTCGTCCCCGCTCAGCCTCGGGAGCAAGTCCACGAACATCTCGGCGACCGTACCGAGGATCTCTCGGTTGTAGGTGTTCTCCAGCAGTGTCGTCCGGTCGTCGTTGACACTCCAAGGCGCATTGAAGAGGGCAGATGCCGAGGTGTTGTCGACCAGCGGGAAGTAGGACCAGAACTTACCGATCCGCAGCCTCGAATGCCGCTTCGGAATCGCGACAGTCACCTTGACCCGCTTGCGTGACACCGCCTCCCCCACCGCAGCGCGCGCTTCAGCACTCGACTCATGCATCCGGTTCTCGACGATCCACTCCTCGCCACTGCCGTCCGGCCGCTCGATCTTGAGAACGCCGTCGCCGAAATCGCGTGAACGGTGACTCGTATCGAGACCGTTCAGACCGAGGACCCGGAGCCTCACCTCCCGCACTGCACCGACGAAGAGCAGGAACTCTGAGGCGAAGTTCTCGATCTCCCCGCGGAGCCGATCGAGTCCGGTCGCCAGCGGGAGCTTGACGATGGTGACCGCCCACTCGGCCAGGTCAGCCAGGACTGGATCCTCGACGAACGCGGTGCCGGCGTCGACAACCGTCGCCGTTCGCAGGATCGGATAGCGTTTGGCCGCGAAGCCGATCTCGGCCAGACGAGCCTGGGCGGCCGGCGAATTGAACTCGAACGAGATCGAACGGCTGAAGACCTGCGGCGCCGAGGAGACAGCGAGAACGGACTTGAACCCGAGGCCGAACCGCCCGATCTCGTCGCCCCGCTTGGCGCTGAGATACGCGTGCATGATCGACGTCAATCCGCTCTCCGTGAACGGACGCCCCGCGTTGGCGCAGTACAGGTTCCGACTCTCGGTGTCGAGCACGATTTCGACACGACCGGCCGCACCGTCGTGAGTGCCGTTGTCTCCGGACATCGCATCTGCGGCATTCTGGACGAGCTCGAGCAGGGTCCGGTTGGCGTATCCGCCAGTCCTGATCGATTCCTCGAGGCCTGCATGCTCCGGGATCAACGTGGGGAGGGCCCGATACGATTTTATCGCCCCTTCGAACTGCTCCTCGACCTGCTTCACAAGACCGGGGTCCGGCGTCCAGGCCTGCCGCGTCGTCATCGCCACGAACGAGCGCTCCTCGCATCCGCGGTCGCTGCACCGCGACCGATTACACCTTCGCAAGGGGCAGCTGCCGAATTGACGACGCAGCGTCCGTGCCGAAGTTGACGTTCCGCAACTCGACGCCTGCCGCGCTTCGTAATCGCCGAGCATTTGCAGCTTTCCGGCCGGACATGCCCAACGTTCGGTACTGCGATGGAAGAACGCAGGCGGCGCGGAGCGGCAAGTCGGCAAACGATAGGCCTCATATCGGCGCTCTGCCGTCGGACAGCGGTGTTACCCAACGCCTCCCTCAGCGCATCCGCGCCGTTCTGCACGAGTTCGTGGATCTCCTTGCAGCCGCAACTGTCCTGCGACGTCTGGATCTCGATGCCAGTGCCGGACTCCACGTGGCCAGGATCTTCGTGGTACGCACGAGACATCCGTCGCTCCGCTGCGTTACGGCGCCGCAGACTCCGTCCCAGGGACCGGCCTATGTCGGCATCTCCGTCGATCTTCAGACGGAGGGCCGACACGTTCAGGACGAACAGCAGGAACTCGCGTGAGAACTCGCACATCTCCCCCACGAGCCGCGAGCGGCCGTTCGACAGCGGAAGGCGGACCACGGTCTGCGCCCAGGACGCAAGGCCCCGCAAGGTCTCGTCCGTCCTCAGCTCATGTTCGACGCCGACGAACAACGGAAGGCGCAGGACAAGAAACGGGCTGGCGTGCGGATCTACGACAAGGAGCTCGAGCCGAGACCTGTCACCGTCGAAGTCGAAGCTAACTGACCGGCTGAAGACGGCGGGGTGTCGACTGACTCCGAGGAACGACTTGAAGCCCAGACCGAGCCAGCCGATCTCTTCGCCGCGCTTTGAACCCAGGAAGGCGTTGCCTACGGCCTCGTGGCCAGCCTGTGTGAAGGGCTCGCCTTCGTTGGCACAGTACAGCGTGTCGCCTGCCAGTCGCAGCTCAACGCGTCCGTGGGCACCACCGCGGTGCGGGGCGTCGGCGGTGTTCCGAGCCAGTTCCAGCAGCTGCCGCCCGGTATACCCACCGGTTCGGTAGCTGTCTTCCTGGTTGGCGTGCTCCGCGATGTAGAGCGGATCAGCCCGGTACGCCTCCAGGGTCCGCCTGCGATGGTCGTCGAGCCAATGCACCAATGCCGGATCGGGCTGCCGCCAACTCGGGTCACCAGTCATTGCTGCTCCCCAGGAGCAAGACAGCTTGCGCCCGATCCACGATCCCCACGCGACTCGTCAGTGGGTCGCTCCTGCGCCTCTACACCGTCCACAACCACGACTGTAAATCTTCCAGTATTTTCCAGCAATCCCCAGTTTTGGGTCGCCGATCGGGGCCATAAGACTACCTACCGCCAGATTCGGGAAGCAGTAGCCCAAAGGATTGCGAGTTCGACTCACGGCTCGACATCGGCGGCAAACGACGGAGCCCCCATCGCCTGGAAGTGGTCCAATTCCGGGAACGAGCGTCTGCCTGTCCGCGACGGGCCGCCGCATCGCGGCTCTAGTAACACTCCGCTCAAACGCGTATCCGAGGTATGCAACTCGGGAACTCGAGCCAGCCTACCGCGTTCCAGCTGCGGCGGTCCGCTGATCACGAACACTGACCATCGCACAGCGCGCTCGATGGAGAACATCGATGGAGCGGCCGGATCACCGCTCGAGACGACGATGAAACCGGCGCCACGCAGAACCGTCCCCAGCCGCGAGTGATCGTCGGGCCGGAATCGGTCGGCCCGACGCACGAGTACGCAATGAGACATTCGGATGAGTTTCACCGGGTCGAACTACACCGAAGCCGTCACGACTACCGTGGTGATGATCCAGGATGCTAGTAAGGGTTTCGTGCACACCCCACCGCTTCGACCTCCAGCAGCGAAGCTCCGAAGTCGCATCTCTGTCGCCGATCACCTGGTGAACGGTCACGCCGACGTGTGCAACACCAGACCAGCGAACTGTGATGCGTCCTTGAATCGAGGTGCCTGATGTCTGAGAACGATCCGCGCATCAGCGGCGCGTGGGAGACCTATCGCAACTTCCTCGACCACGCGCCGCCGCACCAGGTCACGCAGCAGCTCCGCAGCCTTTCGGTTCCCGAGGACCTCATCGCCGAGCTCATCAAGCGGCACGAGGTCGAGACGACCAAGATCCTCGAGCTTAAGGAGCCCCTGGGGCTGGGCCGGGAGAATACGACGCCGTGGTACACCGGGCCGCGCAAGGGCGACCGCAACTGGCCCGCGTTCGAAGCACACCTGCGGAGAACCCTGGATTCGGATGCCGTCGATACGATCAACGAGGCCTCCGAAAAGGTCGTCGCCATGTTGGATCATCCGGCGACGCCTGGGTTCGACTCGCGCGGGCTTGTGGTCGGCCACGTCCAGTCCGGCAAGACCAGCAACTTCACGGCTGTAATCTGCAAGGCCGCAGACCGGGGCTACCGGATGTTCATCGTACTCTCCGGCGTGCACAACGCCCTCCGGCGTCAGACGCAGACGAGGCTGATCCGCGACGTGGTCAGGCTGAACCCTCCCCTGTGGCACCAGATCACGACCCCCGAGCACGACTTCACCCCGCCGCCGAATCCGGCCGCCCTTCTCGCCGCGAAGGATCAGCATCTTCTGCTCGTGGTCAAGAAGAACGCTGTTGTTCTGCGCAAGCTGAAGAAGTGGCTCGCCGACGCTCGGGCGCATCTGCAGAACTGCCCAGCTCTGCTGATCGACGACGAGGCCGACCAGGCGACGATTGCCACGAAAAGTATCAACCCGTTGATCGCTGACGTTCTTCGGCAGCTGCCGAGGGTGTGCTACGTGGGCTACACGGCGACCCCGTTCGCGAACCTGCTCGCCGATCCGGTCAGCAAGGAGGACTTCTACCCGCGCGACTTCATCCTGAGTCTGCCCAGGAGCGAGGACTACCAGGGTCCGGAGACCCTGTTCGGACGCTCGCCGCTCGACGGTGAGGACCCTGCAGACGTGCCGGGTGGACTCGACATGATCCGGGAGATCCCGGACGGTGAGGTCGCCGCGATGCGGCCTGCGAAGAAGGCGGACATCGCCGACTTCGAGCCGGGGGTGACGCCGTCGCTCCGGAAGGCTGCGCTGTGGTTCTGGTTGTCGACTGCTGCCCGCAGAGCGCGTTCCGGCAAGGCGCAGCATTCGTCGATGCTCGTCCATGCCCACTCCGACACGAGAGTGCACGACTCGTACAAGCTGCCGCTGGAGCAGCTCAAGTTGGAGATCGGCGAACGGCTCGCCGCGGACGACGACGAACTGCTCGCAGAGCTGTGCACGCTGTGGGAGACGGAGACTGCTCGCGTGCCCGCCTACGAGCTCGGCGAGCGCCGCGTCGCCTGCGAGGACGTCATGGGGCTCCTGCCTCAGGTCGTCGCCGACACGAAGATCATCATGGACCACTACCGGAGCACCAACCGGCTCGACTACGAGTCGGGTGCGGCAACGGTCATCGCCGTCGGTGGCAACACCCTCTCGCGTGGTCTCACCTTGGAGGGCCTCGTCGTCAGCGTTTTCGTCAGGTCGTCCGACGTCTACGACACGCTGCTGCAGATGGGTCGGTGGTTCGGCTACCGTCCGGGTTACAAGGACCTGCCGCGCATCTACATGCCCGCTGAGATGCGCCGATGGTTTACCCACCTGGCCACCGTCGAGGCCGAGATGCGGGGCGAGATCGATCGCCTACTCGTGGAGCACAAGACACCGCTCGAGATGGCGGTCCGCATCCGTTGCCACCCGAAAATGCGTGTGACGGCGCCGAGCAAACAGAAGGCAGCGGTCCGTGCCGCGGCCGCATACGGTGGTGCGCTGGTCGAGAGCCGGTACTTCCCTGCTGCGGAGGGCGTCGACACCAAGGCGTGGCACGCCGACAATGCCGACGCGGTCACGAGGCTCTTGGAAGCCGGCGGTACGGACGGCTGGTTCGACCGATCAGCACCATCCGCCAAGCCGTTGTGGCGGGACGTACCGGGTGATCACATCTTTCGATTCGTGAGCACATATCGCTTCCACGAGAAGTCGATCGACGCCTCGGCGAACCTGATGGCCGCATACATCGAGAAGCGAATGAATACCGGCGGTCTGACAAGCTGGAACGTCGGTGTTATCGGCGTCGATCCAGCATCGAGTGCCTCGAGCACCGGCCGAGAGCCCGAGAAGGTGACGCTCCCCGGAGGTAGCGTCGTAGGAACCGTTGTGCGTACACGTTTGATCGCCAATAGCGACGACGATGTGGCGGACATCAAAACACTGACGGGTTCCCGCGACGAGGGTCTCGACCTCAACCTCGATAAAGTGTCTGAGGTCAATCGAGCCGTACTGCAGAAGGAACGCTCGAAACAGCAGCCCGAGAAGGGCCTGGTGCTGCTCTATCCGATCGACGCAACCTCCAAGGCGACGAAACCGAACCGCGCGGATCTGAAGGTCGTCGGTCCTGCCGTCGTCTGGGGAGCGGCACTGGTTTTTCCTAAACCGGTTCGAGGACAGGACGTCGAGGTCGAGTACGACTACCTGGCCGCCGACCTGTCTCGAGTCTTCCCCGCAGCGACCGACGAGGAGCCGGAGGACGTTTCTGTTCTCGACCAGGACCTCGACACCGACGTTCCGGTGTCTGCTCCGTGACGGGTGTACGCGGCGGCCAGGAAGCAGCACTCCGGCGGACACTGGAACGTCTATGGAGCGAGCTCGCCGGGAAGCATTCCCGCAGCGACAGCAAGACGCTGCAGAGCACCGAGCTGGCACTGCCGACGTCGGCCGGACCGCTGCGGTTGGCGTCGGACTCGTATGGACTTCCACACTTGCTGGTGCCTTTGCCGAAAGGCGCCCAGGACGTCGAGGACAGACGCAGTTCGGGTGTGCATCTCACGACACGGACTCTGCTCGTGAACGACAAGGTGGTCCGATTCCTCGACCTGGAGTGCAGGCGAACGACACTGACCGGTGTTTTCACGGGCCTGGTGGCGGACATCTGCATGGTCCTCGCTCGCACTGAGTCCATGCCCGAACGGGCAGTGCCGGAGGCACTGGAGGCCTGGCGCGAACTTCTCGGCGGCCGGCCGCAGTGGACCTCGCAACGGCTCGCCGGCCTGTATGGCGAGCTTTTCGTCTTGGAGCACCTTCTGGCAGTCGACGCAAAGGCGGCGAACACATGGACCGGCCCGACCGGGGCTGCTCAGGACTTCCGCAGCCACCCCCACGCGGTCGAGGTGAAGACGACGACATCGCCGCAGGGCCGGTTGATCCACGTTCACGGCGCGGAACAGCTCGTCCGGCCGCCGACAGGGTCGTTGAAAGTCGTATGGCTGCGGTTGGCGGTGACGGCACCCGGCGTAGCGGACGACGTGCCGTCGATCGTGGATCGATGCACGGCAGCGGGTGAGCCGCACGTGATCCTCTCGTGTCTGGATCGTCTGGGGCTTCCGCCGCTGTCCTCGTCCGAGATCCGGATGGCGAGCTTCTCGGTGATCGATCAACGCCTGTTCGAGGTCGACGACAACTTTCCGAGCATCACCCCCACCAGATTCTCGTCGGGGGTAGTTCCGGCGGGCGTCAGCGGCATCGAGTACTACGTCGATCTTGACACTGTTCCGCCGTCGGACGAGGACCTGCATCAAGCCGTGAGACGTGTCCTGGGGGCCGCATGACGAAGCCCGGGTGGTACGCACAGCCGTTCCGACCCGACGGTGGCATCACCGCGGAAGGTCTCCGGAACCAGCTGGGGCGGCCGACCTTGTCGGTGTTGACTGTGCTGGTCCGTGAATCGGCCCAGAACAGCTGGGACGCGAAGACGTCGGCTGACGTCTCGTTCAAGCTCGACCTGGTTACCGTGTCGCCGGCGCACCGGTCGACCTGGAAGGAACTCCTCGCGCCAAACGCGCCTAACGACCCCACGGCTGCCCGTACGTTGTCGGACCTGTTCCGGAGCTCGACCATCCGCTATCTCGCGGTCTCGGACCGGGGCACCAGCGGACTGGGCGGCCCGACACGATCGGACGTCGAGGCGAAGCCCAACCAACGTGGATGGTTGTCGTTCGTGCTGAACAGCGGCGAGCGACAGGACGTCGACGGTGGTGGCGGCACGTACGGGTACGGCAAGGGCGCGTTCTTCCTCGCATCCCGGGTCGGGACGGTACTGATCTACACGCGTTTTCGCGAGGGGAATCAGTTGCGTTCCCGACTGATCGCGTCGGCGCTGCTGAGCTCGACGACGGTGGACGGCGTGCCGTACACAGGCCGGCACTGGTGGGGTCTGCCCAGCCTGGACCATTGCGAACCACTGGCGGACCAGGATGCCGATGTCACGGCACGTCGTCTGGGGCTACCCGGATTCGAGAAGGACGAAACCGGAACGACGGTCGTGGTACTCGATCCAGACCTTTCGGACCCTTCGCTGCCCGACGACGATGCCGACGAGATGTCCATCGAGTCCGCCGGACGTTACCTGGCGGATGCCGCAGCGTGGAACCTGTGGCCAGTAACGCTTGCCGACCGCGCGGTTCGTGTGCACGTCTCGGTCTCGGCACATGGCGTCCGGGTCCCCGTCCCTTCCGAACACGACGATGCCGTGTTGGCCAACTTCGCTGCCGCATACCGGACGGCACTGGGCGAGCACGGCACAGCGCTGTTCTGCATGAGGCCGAAACAGAAACTGGGTCAGTTCGGCCACCAAGACACCTTCGGAGCAAAGGTGACGTCACCCGCCGCTGCCGAGCTGGGTCTTGTCGATTCCCCTCATCACGTATGCCTCATGCGTTCACCGGATCTGGTCGTGCAATACCTACCGGGCCCGACCAAGGCACATCCCGACGTCGGGTACGCCGCGGTCTTCAAGGTGAACGACGACCTGGACTCGATATTCTCAAGATCCGAGCCTCCGACGCACGATGCCTGGGTCGACGTTCAGTTGACCGGACGCGACGCCACGTTCGTCAGGATGGCGCGCAAGCGCATGCTGGAGCAGTGCGCGGCCATCGTCGGGCCCAAGACGCAAAGCTCCCAGGCCGTCGCTGTTCCGGTTGGCACCATCGCGCAGAGGCTGGGCTTTCTCCTGTCCGGCGTGGGAGGAACCGGCGCGTCCGACTCGAACCCGGCTGGTGGCAGCACCGACTTCGCCCGGTCCGGACATGGCTCTTCGACTCCCACCGGCGGTGGCTCCGGCGCTGAAGCTCCGAAGCACGGACGCGGCACGACCTCTACGCCTCGGCGCCAAGCCAGGCCTGCTCTCGTCGGATCGCCCTTCTTCGCCTCACACGCCGGCCGAGCCGTCCTGGTCCAGAAGGTTCGAGTGTCCGGCCCGACCACGCTCCGAGGCTCGGCGTCGGTGTTCACCGGCGAGGGGTCACTGGAAACCACCAGGCCTGCGGGGGGTTCCGTTCCTGAAGTGTTGGGCTGGCGCCTGGACGGCAACGTGACGCTCGGTGAATTCGTCGAGGTCGACGAGGGCCCGAGCGAGTACGAACTGTTGGTGGTGCCTGTAGTGGACGCGGCCGTCGACGTCGCGGTTGAGGCGATGCCGCGATGAGCGGGCGAGCATATCCGTATCGCACAGCAGGCGACCATGTGTCGGCAGAACCATGGGTCCACACGGACGACGGTGTCGCCGCCGGTGATCACCTACCGAGTTGGGACTACGGCACGCTGCTGCACTTCTCCAGACGCGTCACCGTTGACATGACGGCGCTCCTGACTGCCTGTGGGTTCGACAGCGCCGTAACGCTCGCCATGAACGTGCGGTACTGGCCTTCGACTTCCCTGCTGCGTCGCTCCGCTGCACACGTGCCCTTGCGACACGACGGTGTACCCGGACAGGTCGAGACGATCCTCGACGTCGAAATCCCCGGTACAGATCTCGCCGGTGCAGTCACGCTGGAGACGACAATCGTGCTGGCGACGGGATCTGGCGGCTCAGATCCGTTCGTCGCCTTCAGGCCCGGCAGCGTGCTGTGGCGTGACCAGACCTCCATCCGGTTGGAGGGCAATGCGGGGCTTCTGCCGGTGGCACCGGTCAGCTTCAAGAACCAAGGTTTGCCGGAACGGGCTGCCTGGTACGTGAGCGTCGACTCGGCCGAGTGGAGCAGCGCCGCCATGGGCAACCTGCTCGTCCTGCTCAACGATGACAACGAGCAGGTCAACGAGGCTGTGCGGAAACCGAACGACCCCAAGGCGGCGGTTCTCTGGGACGCGCTCACGGTGGACGTGGTGTACGACCTGGTCGGTCGGGCGCTGGAGGACGACGAGTTCCCGTCTGAGGAGGAGACGACGGACCGCGACGGCGAGGTGACGACCGCAGCCTTGGTTCACGGGCTGATCAGGGCGTTTCTGAGGTTGCCGAACGAGAGCCTCGCCGACGCCATCGACCGCCTGAGAGAGGAACGTCGGCGTGACCCGTCACGACTGCGTGCCGCCGTTCAGAGCAGTTTACTGTTCCCGGGAGGCAGAACGCCGTGAGCACCCTGTATCCCCGACTTCTGCCCGGTGAGTCCGAGAGGTTGTTCGCGAGTCTGCATGGTCGTCAGCCGGAAGACCTGGCGCGGTTCGCGGCCGTCGTATCGGATCGTGCCGTCTACGCCGCCACGGGTGGGACACGCGTCAGTCGCGACGAGCTGCGTCTTCTCGCTACCGAGCTGGAAAAGTTCGCCACCGTCAACGGCTTCCCCGACCCGCCCACCACAGCGGGCAGGAACGAGTTCGATCGGATGGCCGCACGATATCTGCACGAGCGGTCCGGCATGCTTCCGGGCGAGGCGTCGCAACGGCAGGTGTGGGCCTTCCTCGCACTGGTGCTGGTTCCCCATCTTTGCGCCTGGCGATTCCCGATGCGAGACGGCGTCTACCTCGCCGACCGATTCAAGGGAACGGACCTCACCAGGCACACACTGGCCAGGCTGTGGACCCGTGCGCACGTCCTCCACGATCCGTCTCTTCCGGATCCCTACGAACTGCTGTCCGGCCTCGGAGAGGCCGATCTGGACCATGTCATGGCCCGCCGTCGTGCCGTGGCGGCAGCCCCGGCGCTGGTGCGCGCCATCGTGCGGGCCCATGTCGAGGACGGCCGGACCGATGACGGTGTACCGGCTAGGGCGGTGCATCGCGACTCGTTGCGGCGCCTTCTCCGACTGACGGCTTTCCTCGACCTCGACTGGATGCCTGAGCAAGGTCTCTTGGAACTCGTCCGAGAACAGCGCCATGAGTCGAGGCGCCAGCTCGCCGAGACGGGCGTCAACGCGGCTGACCTCAAGGAATCCGACCTGTGAAGCCGCTCGTCGTTGTCTGACCCGGCCGGGGTACGGTTGCGTCATGGTGGCACAGCTGCCCGTCCCGAGCTCGTCCGGCGTCTCCAGCCGTATGAGCCGCCAACGGCGCCGCGACACGGCACCGGAGGTGTCGATACGACAGTTGCTGCATGCCCAGGGCTATCGCTACCGAGTTGCGTGGCCGATACCCGGTCTACGCCGGCGAACCGTCGACATCGCGTTTACTCGAGCCCGGGTAGCCGTGTTCGTCGACGGATGCTTCTGGCATTCGTGCTCCCAGCACAAGACGATTCCAACCGCCAACGGAGACTGGTGGTCGAAGAAGCTGGAGACGAACCGTCTGCGCGACGCAGCGACGACCGCCCACCTCGAGGCGTTGGGTTGGTCGGTCCTCAGAATCTGGGAACATGAGAGTCCCGCTGACGCTGTCGTACGCATCGTCGACTTGCTGAACGAGCGTCGCGCCGCCTTCCGAGAGCGGGCCGGCCAGCGGGAATCGCTGGCGGTTCCGGACTGAATCCTGCCGCGCCCCTCAGCTCTGTCCGTCTAGCGCATCGGCAACGTGCTGCCCAATAGCCATCGCGAGCTCAACAGGAACGGCGTTGCCGATCTGACGGGCGATCTGCAGCTTGTTGCCACACCACTTGAAGTCGTCGTCGAACCCTTGAAGTCTCGCGGCCTCGTAGTGGGTCAACGCCCTGTCCTCAGACGGATGCAGGTAACGCCCCTTCTCCGGCTTGAAGAACTCGGTCCGGATGGTCACTGACGGCCGATCCCACCTGAGTCTGCCCATGACGTCCGCGGCGCCGGTCGTGTGCTTGCGCCAACAGGGCGACTTGAGACGATCAGGAAGATCAAATCGGTTGCCACCAGGAGGAATGTACTCGAACCGCTCTCGGGAGATCTCCTCGTAGTGACGCGTGATGTGAAGTGAGCGGCTGAGGAACGGCCCGGGAACCGACTGGCCGAACCGCGTAACAGATCCGGGAGGCAGGCCCTGCCGATGCTTGGGTACGTAGGATCTCACGCCGGCCAGAGCCTCTCGGACGGTCTTCCAATGTTCCCGACCCAGGTCGGAGATCGGAACGTCGATGGGCTTCAAGTCGCGGTGAGTACCGATGACGATAGCCCGGCGCCTGATCTGCGACGAGCCGAACGCAGCAGCCACAACGACGTCCGCGCGGAGCTCGTAGTCGCGGAGATCCTCACTCTCGGTAGCGGCTTTCATCTGCTGATACTGGTCGCTGCGCAGGAGCCGGTCGACGTTCTCGACCACGAAAACCTTGGGCTTGATGATATTGAGAGCACGCCAGTACTCACGCCAGAGCTCATTGCGCGGATCGTCGTCGAGTCGCTTTCCCAGGTTCGAAAAGCCCTGGCACGGAGGTCCGCCTACGACGACGTCGGCCTCCGGGGCTAACCCCTCGTCCAGCCACTCTGCGATGCCACCATGATGGATGTGCTCCTCGCCGAAGTTCTCGGCGTATGTGGCAGCCGCGGCCAGATCGATTTCGACCGCACCGACGGGAGTAAATCGTTTGGTCTTCCGAAGACCCGCCGTAAGCCCCCCACATCCGGCGAAGAGGTCCACGACGCGGAAGATCTTCGGCATGGGCTGTACCTTAGCCGGCCGCACCGACGCTCGCCAGCGGCTGGCCGGCTCGACTTTCCGTCTAGCTCAGAGATGCACCCGATCAGGGCATCCACAGCCCAGGTTGCTACGCCGTGTTGGCCGCACCAACCACTATGGACACTTTATGGTGCGCGTCCAGCGCTGACCCCCTATCGCCCCCTTCCCGTAGGACCAATAGCCGTCACGACCGTGCACCGCGCCAGGACTGGAGTGCTCGCGGCCGGCAAGCCGTTCACTGACGAGCTCGTCACAGCGGTCCATGCCGTGGGGAATCGCGCCACCGCACCGCAGGACGGCCCGGTGCGAAGCCGACGCCGATGCACCCGCGCATGTCGCCCAGCGGTGCACCTCACAGTTCCGGCATAGGCACGTCAGGCGAGGAAGGCTATTCCAAACGCCAGTACCGTCCCAGAGGGCGAGCAGCCAATATGTGCAGGTGGATCACGCCCGCCCAGTTCCGATGCTCGAGGTCATGCGCTATGCCCAGGGAGCCAGCAGGCTGTCGCAGCTTCCGGAAGACTGACCCCCGGTGGATCTTTGAATTTTGACCCCTCCGTTCTGATGATCTTGGAGGGTGTTGAGCGTGGAGGACTGGGCAGAGATCCGTCGTTTGCACCGGGCGGAGGGGGTGCCGATCAAGGAGATCGTCCGGCGGTTGGGGGTGGCTCGGAACACGGTGCGGGCGGCGTTGGCGTCGGATCGGCCGCCGCGGTATGAGCGGCCGGCGCGTGGGTCGGTGGTGGATGCGTTCGAGCCGCGGATCCGGGTGTTGCTGGGTGAGTGGCCGCGGATGCCGGTTCCGGTGATCGCGCAGCGGATCGGCTGGCCGTATTCGTTGTCGCCGTTGAAGAAGCGGCTGGCGCAGATCCGGCCGGAGTACGTGGGGATCGACCCGGTCGACCGGGTCGTCTATGAGCCGGGGCAGATCACGCAGTGCGATCTGTGGTTCCCGCAGCCGCGGATCCCGGTCGCTGCGGGTCAGGACCGGGTGTTGCCGGTGCTGGTGATGACGCTCGGGTTCTCCCGGTTCATGACCGCGACGATGATCCCGACCCGGCAGGCCGGGGACATCCTGTCCGGGATGTGGCTGCTGATCTGCGGGATCGGGCGCGTCACCCGGACCCTGGTCTGGGATCGGGAGTCCGCGATCGGCGGGACCGGCAGGGTCAGCGCCCCGGCGGCGGCGTTCGCCGGGACCCTCGCCACCCGCATCCAGTTGGCCCCGCCCCGCGACCCGGAATACAAGGGCATGGTGGAACGCGCCAACGGCTATCTGGAGACGTCGTTCCTGCCCGGCAGGCGGTTCACCTCACCCACCGACTTCAACACCCAGCTCGGTGACTGGCTGGGGAGCACGGCGAACACCCGCACGGTCCGCTCGATCCATGGCCGGCCCGTGGACCTCCTCGAAACGGACCGCCCGGCGATGCTGCCGCTGCCACCGGTCGGGCCGCAAGTCGGTTTGCAGCAACGGATCCGGCTGGGCCGGGACTACTACGTGCGGGTCGACACCGTCGACTACTCCGTCGACCCGCGTTTCATCGGCCGGTTCGTCGAGGTCACCGCCACGGCGCATCTGGTGACGGTGTCCTGCGACGGCACCGTCGTGGCCCGGCACGACCGGTCCTGGGCCAAACACGGCGTGATCACCGACCCGGGCCACGCCGCGACCGCGAAGCTGATGCGCCACGCCCTCGCCGAAGACCGCCAACGACGCCTCGCGGCCACCCGCCACCACGGCGACGGGCATCCGGTCACCCTGCGGGCCCTGCACGACTACGACGCCCTGTTCGGCGTCGACTTCAACCCAACCACCAGCACAGCAACGAGAGCGAGCAGCGAATGACCACCACCAAGACGAAATCCCAGCAAGCCCAGCCCACCGGCCCCAGAAACGGGCCCGGCGGCGGGATCAAGGACGGGATGCCGTCGATGATCGCCTACCTCACCCGGGTCCTGAAGACCCCCACCATCGGCGCGTTCTGGGAAGAACTCGCCGGTCAGGCCCGGGACGAGAACTGGTCCCACGAAGAATATCTGGCCGCGCTGCTGCAACGCCAGGTCGCCGACCGCGAGTCCAAAGGCACCGTCATGCGCATCCGCACCGCGCACTTCCCAACCGTGAAAACCCTCGAGGACTTCAACCTCGACCACCTGCCCTCACTGCGCCGCGACGTCCTCGCCCACCTCGCCACCAGCACCTACGTCGCGAAAGCCGAGAACGTGATCCTGCTCGGACCACCCGGCCTCGGCAAAACGCACCTCGCCATCGCCCTCGGCGTCAAAGCCACCCAGGCCGGGCACTCCGTCCTGTTCGACACCGCCAGCAACTGGATCACCCGCCTCGCCGAGGCCCACCACGCCGGACGTCTCGAAGCCGAACTGAAGAAGATCCGCCGCTACAAACTGATCATCATCGATGAAGTCGGCTACATCCCGTTCGACCAGGACGCCGCGAACCTGTTCTTCCAACTCATCGCATCCCGCTACGAGCAAGGCTCCGTCATGGTCACCTCGAACCTGCCGTTCGGACGCTGGGGCGAGACCTTCTCCGACGACGTCGTCGCCGCAGCCATGATCGACCGACTCGTCCACCACGCCGAGGTCCTCACCCTCACCGGCGACTCCTACCGCACCCGCCAACGCCGCGAACTCCTCAACAAAGACAACCGCACCAACCACAACTGACCAACCACCGGAGGGGTCAAAATTCCGGAACCCAAAAGGGGTCAAATTTCAAAAATCGGCGACAGCAGGCTTGAGGTCGAGCTGGACGGTTACCTCAACTATCACTTCGTGACCGCCTCACCCGAAGCCGGCGACATTCCACGATTGATGCTCGAAGCCGGTATCAACGTGGCAGCGATGGTGGACGCACCTGAAAGACCTCGTCGGCCCGTGATCAGCCTGCGGTCGAGTCCGTGGAAAGCAGGGCACGCCACCAACCCGTGGCATGACGAGTTCGACCTCGACCATGGCCATGTCCGCTATTACGGAGACCACAAGCCGACCACGATCGGGCTTCCCGGCGCAACAGTAGGCAACCGTGCGCTGCTGGACACATGGGCACTGCACGCTGCCACCGATTCGCGCGAGCGGCTCCAGGCACCGCCACTGCTGATCTATCGTTCCACAACGGTCAGGCGAGGTGGCCGCAGCCTCGTCAAGGGGCACATCGAGTTCTGCGGTGCGGCGATCATCGAACGACTCGAGCACGTCGTGCAGCGCGACCCGGAGACAGGGCGTAGCTTCCCTAACCTTGTGCTCGACCTGGCAGTCATTGATCTTTCGGAGACCGGCGACGCCCTCGACATGCGTTGGATCGACGACCGCCGCAACCCGACACTCCACGCTGAGCAGGCTGCCCGCCACGCGCCCGCGTCCTGGTGGCGCTGGGTCAAAGACGGTCGAGCCGCGATTCCTCGCGTACGACGCCGCGTCGTATCCTCGCGCGTGCGTTCGGCTGAAGACCAACGCCCAGCCGTTGGCTCTGCGGAAGCGGAGCTACTTCAGCGTCTGTACACCCACTTCGACGGACGCAAGCATGCCTTTGAGTTGCTGGCCGCTCGGGTCACTGCCCAGGTCCTGGGCCACTCCGGCGCTCGGTACCACGACGGCTGGCTTACCCGACCTGGTGGTGACGGCGGGGTCGACTTCGTCGGTCGGCTCGACGTAGGCACAGCCGCCAACAACGTCCCACTGGTAGTCCTCGGCCAGGCGAAATGCGTAACTCCCACCTCGTCGATCAGTCCCGACCAGGTCGCTCGGGTGGTCGCCCGCCTGCGACGCGGATGGATCGGGGTCTTCGTGACTACCGGAGTCTTCTCCCGACAAGCACAGATCGAAGTCATCGACGACCAGTACCCTCTGGTGCTCATCGACGGAAAAACCCTCGCCGAGCAGGTGCTCCGCATGGCAGCCGCCGACCATAACGGCGACCTCAACGCACTTCTCAACTCGGTCACCGGGGACTACGACATCGCCATCACGTACCGCCGGCCGGATGAGATCCTACTCGGGTGATCCTCGGGCGCAGCGCCTCGAGAGACCACCGAGGAACAACCCTGGCTAGTACGGGGGTCGTGTTGGAAAAGCGTCCTGGAATAGCAGCGGCTCACCGAGCCGGAGCGCTCGAGACAGTCAGGCCGACCCCGGCGCCAAATTGATCTCCAAACCGGGGGCCACAAACGGGTAACAGCACCCCCGGTCCTGAACCACAACCAGCCCATCCGTTCCATCAGCGGCAAGGGCGCATCCGTCCAGCGCGAGCGTGTTCGTCCGGCGCGAAATTGGCTCGTCCGAGCACAGAATGAGCACAATGGCCGCTCCAGCGACCCGCCAAGATCGCCACCATGAGCCAAAAGACCAGGTCAATGGCTTGATCAGGAGAGCCGACGGGGGGACTTGAACCCCCAACCTTCCGATTACAAGTCGGGTGCGCTACCAATTGCGCCACGTCGGCCGGCCAGCAAGCCGACGATGCCGGCCTGCCGCACCGATCGTACTTGCCCTCGGCCCCGCTTCGCCTCCGACATACCCACCGACCAGACCGAGCAGACCCACTCAAAATCCCCCAAAAGACCATCCCGACCTTGGCAGAAGGCTGGTCAGCCCGTACTGTTGCCACAACTCCGACCAGCGACGATGCTGGCGGAGAACTTTCTACTCGGATCGTCCGGCACGTTCCTGCCGGTGGAAGGTGGCACTCTGCCATGGCTACGGTCACGTACGCGAAGGCGTCCCGCATCTACCCGGGCACGCCGCGTCCCGCAGTCGACCAGCTCGACCTCCAGATCGGTGACGGCGAGTTCCTCGTCCTCGTCGGTCCCTCGGGTTGCGGTAAGTCGACCTCGCTCCGCATGCTCGCTGGTCTTGAGGACGTCGACGCCGGCGACATCCTGATCAACGACCGCAATGTCACGCACCTGCCTCCGAAGGCCCGTGACATCGCGATGGTGTTCCAGAACTACGCGCTGTACCCGCACATGACGGTGTACGAGAACATGGCGTTCGCTCTGAAGCTGCGCAAGACGCCGAAGCACGACATCGACCGTCGCGTGAAGGAAGCCGCCGCGATGCTGCAGCTCGAGGACTACCTCGGCCGCAAGCCGAAGGCGCTCTCCGGTGGTCAGCGTCAGCGTGTCGCCATGGGCCGCGCCATCGTGCGTGAGCCGCAGGTCTTCCTCATGGACGAGCCGCTGTCGAACCTCGACGCGAAGCTCCGTGTTCAGACCCGTTCGCAGATCGCGACGCTGCAGGCCAAGCTGGGCATCACCACCGTCTACGTCACCCACGACCAGGTCGAGGCCATGACGATGGGTCACCGCGTGGCGGTGCTCCTCGATGGTGTACTGCAGCAGGTCGCCAGCCCGCGTGAGCTGTACGACCAGCCCGCGAACGTCTTCGTCGCCGGCTTCATGGGCTCCCCCGCCATGAACATCAAGACGGTGCCGCTGACCGACCAGGGTGGCCGCTTCGGTGAGGTCGTGCTGCCGCTGACTCGCGAGCAGATCGCCGCCGCGCAGTCCGACGGCGCCAGCGGCAAGGTCACCGTCGGGTTCCGTCCCGAGGACACCGACCTGGTCGGCCCGAACGACGGTGGCATCCCAATCACGGTCGACCTGGTCGAGGAGCTCGGCTCCGACGCCTACGTCCACGGCACGGTCGCGCTGGAGGGCCAGGACGAGCGGTTCGTCGTCCGCGCCGACCCGCGCCGCACGCCGCGCCTGACCGAGATCGTGTACGTCCGCCCGCACGCCAGCACGCACCACGCGTTCAACGCCGCCACGGGCCGCCGCATCTGACCGTAGAACAAGCACCAAAAGGGGCGACGCCAAGTGCGTCGCCCCTTTTCTTTTGAAGCACCCGGGTCAGCCGACGCGCCTCGGTCACCAGTCGGCTGCTGCCCGGCCGGGCGGCGACCTCCGCCAGCCCAGGAACAGCAGCGCCGGCACCCGCCGTCTGCGCGGCGAGCGCCAGCAGATCCGGGGTACCGGCCAGCGGTGGTGTGGCCGCGAGCAACGCCGACAGCGCCCCCACGGCGACGGCCCACAGCGGCCAGAAGATCCAGCGGCCGCAGATCGTCAACAGCACCGGCAGCAGCGTGAGCATGACCGCGATGCCGATCGCGGCGACGGGGCCGACCCGGAGATCGATCTTACCGGCGTCGTGGCTGCTGGTGACGTGCCTACCTGTAGTGACCAGCTGTCGCGTTGTGCCCTGCGTGCAACTCGCGGCACGTGCTCGACGTGTGATCGATGCCCGTGAACTCTCAGGGTGTTGTGCAGGGGGGTTGTTCAGGACTGGCGTCGCAGATTGCGCACGGAGGGGGCAGCAGCGCCATGAGGGTCGCCGCGGTCATGACGGCTGCGGTGGCGAGGAGCCAGCTGCGTTCGCCGACGCTCTCGGCCACGGGACCGGTGAGCGCCAGTCCGAGCGGTCGCATCACGAACGAGCCGACCTGGTCGAAGGCGAAGACTCGTGCGAGCTTGTCGGGAGGAATGTTCTGTTGGATCGCCAGGTCCCAGTTGACGCTGAACACTTCCAGGCCGAGGCCGTGCAGGAAGGCGCCGAGCAGGATGACCGGCAAAGGAACGGGCAAGGCCATCGTCAGCGGAAAACATGCGGTCAGGACGAGGAATGCCGTACCGACGAAGAGCATTCGATCAGGGCGGTAGCGCAGGCTGATGACGCCGCCGACCATGAACCCAACCATCAGTGCCGCCAGGGCCCAGCCCCACGCCGCCTCACCGAACAGCCTGGTCACCAGGACAGGACCGAGAACGCCCTGGGTGCCGCCATACATCAGGTGATAGATCAGCGCCTGCACGATGAGCACCCATAGCCAGGTGTGGCGGAAGACCTCACGCGCTCCGGCGCCCAGATCGTTGAGCACCGAACGTGCCGCGGGCTCAGCCAAGGGTTCGACCTTCATGGCAGCGAAGCAGACTGCCGATGCGGCGAACGTCGCGGCGTCCACGGCGATCGCCCAACCGGGTCCGAAGAGCCCGACCAGCAGGCCGGCGAGGCTGAAGCCCACGACCATGGCGGTATTCTGCGACAGTCGCAGTACTGAGACTGCGGTCGGCAGCGCCAAGGCAGGTACCGTCTGCGGGAGCACGGCGCGGGAGCTTGGCCCGGAGATCGCGGCGAGGGCCCCGTTGACGGCGCTCATGACGGCCAGCATCGGCACGCTGGCCAGGCCGGTCGCGAGGCTGAGCGCCACAATGGCCTGGGACAGGCAGGCCAGTACAGCGGCACCACGCATGAGCAACGCGCGGGAGAACCGGTCTCCGAGCACTCCGGCGAAGAGGGTGGTGATCACGTCGACGAGTGCATACGCCGCGACCACCAGGCCCAGGTCGGTGGCTGAGCCGCCGAGATGTAGCACCGCAAGTGCCATCGCCACGGGAGTGATCGCCGACCCGAGACCGATCAGTGTGCGCCCGGTCAGCAGCCAGCGGAAGGGCGTCGAGCGCCAGGGCGAGGTCGTACCCCGTGGTGGGAGCAAGACATCGGTCACAGCGGCAAGGTATTTCGGCGGCGAACTTTTTGTCAACGAACTTTTCGCTACCGAATGACTGCTAGCATCCGGTCATGGGCCACGACTTCGCCGATCGGCATGTTGCTCGCTGGCGCGACCATTGGATCGACACACCCTTCGACGACAAGGTCGAGGCCGCCACGGTCCGCCTCGCGCGGATCGCACGCTACTTCCGGGACAGCACCCATACTGCGGTCACGGAGGCGGGTCTGCAGCACTTCGAGTACGAGACCTTGCACATGTTGATGATCCGCGACACTCCTGGTCATGCATCGCCGCGGGCGCTCGCGGAAGATCTGGGCGTATCTCCAGCCGGAATGACCGGTCGGCTCGACGCCCTGGAGAAGGCCGGCTACGTCAAGCGCACCCCCAGTCCCACCGACCGTCGCAGCGTGAACATCGAGGCCACCAGTGCAGGCGTAGCCGTCTGGCGACGTGCATTGGCGCTGCGCGGCCGCGCCGAGGAGGAGCTGTTGGGTGCCTTGTCCGACAAGGAACTGACCAGCTTGAACCGGCTGCTCAAAAAGCTGACGACCGTCATCGAGAGTGCCGACGAATCCTGAGCCGAACAGACCCACTGACCTTGCCCCGTTCCGCGTGAGGTCAACGGCGGCGCCCGACGAGCAGAAAAAGGTGCAGTCGTGGCGCTCGATGATTCGGCTGCGGGCAAGCGGCGGCCTGCTCAATCTCGTCCCGGTCGGCGAAGGGCTGCCCGGTCAGGGCGGCCTTGCGGAACATACGCCACAAACCGTCCCGCAGGTTTCACCCAGCAGGCCCGGACCGGGTGCATGCGTGGGTGATCCGTGGGTGCTCGACCAACGGTGACCGAATGAACTTGCTGTTGTGGCTGGACAGCTTGTCAGTGACGGTCATGGGCGGGCCGCTAACCGGGTTACCGGATCCGGCCCGACCGTCATGGCAGCTGACCGGACTGTCATGGCAGAGGAGCCCAGATGACCGCGGTGACCGACACCTCGGCGCCAGGCAGCAGCACCCCTCCCGCAGAAGACCGCGCGGAGCCGGACCGGCTGCGACGCTGGTTCGGCCCCCTGTTCCCCGACGCCCGGCCCACCCAGGTCACGCTGCGTGGCCTCGGGCTGGCCGCGGCCGCGGTGGTCGCCGGCACGGCCGTGGGACTGACACGGGTACGGGGACCTGGGGCATTCGACTCGATCTGGGCCGAGGACGGGACGTACTTCCTCACCGATGCCCTGAGTATGTCCTTTGTGGACGCCGTGACGACCTCGATGAACGGCTATTTTCACCTGATCCCGCGGGTGTTCGCCGAGGTCTCCACGTTCTTGCCGGTGAGCTGGGCGGCTGCCGTGATGACCACCGAGGCGGCGTTCACCTCCGCGCTGCTGGCCGTCCTGGTGTACGTGGCCAGCGGCAGTCACGTCAGCTCCGCCGTGATCCGGCTGTTGGCAGCGGCGCCACTGGTGGTGGCCCCGGTCGGGCAGGGCGGTGTGGGGCCCAACGGCGGTTCGGTCATCGACAACCTGGCGACGTTGCAGTTCGCGCTCATGTACGCGTTGTTCTGGCTCATGCTGTGGGTTCCGGCCGGGCGGGTGGGCCGGATCGTCGCGCCCACGGTGGTGGTACTCGTCGCACTTACTACGCCACTTTCGGTGATGTTCCTGCCGCTGCTGGCCGTCCGGCTGCTGGTTCGCCGCGACAGCACCGGGTTGCTGATGACGGCTGGGCTCGTGTTCGGCGCCGCGGTGCAGTACGGCGGGCTCGCGTTGGGCTATTCGTCGCGTGGCGACATCGGTCATACCCGGCTCGACCCGGTGTGGGTGGCGGCCGAGTACGTCCGGTGGTCCATCCCCAACGCGTTGCTGGGTGAGACGTGGTGGCGCCAGACGTTGCGGCATACGATCGAGCACCGGGCGTTGGTGGCGGCAGCCTGGCTGCTGGTGCTGGCGATCGTCGCGGCGGCGCTGTTGAGGGTGACCCGGCCGATGTGGCATGTGGCCATCGCAGCGTTCGGTTGCAGTCTCCTGTTGACCGGCGTCGAGTTGGCGTCGCTGGGCGCCACGACCGATCGGTACCTGTACGCGCCCGGTTTGCTCGCGATCGCCGGACTGGCCGCGCTGCTCCCGCCGGCCGGGCCGGCTTGGCGTGGGCCCGGCAACGTGCCCGTGGTGGCATTCGCCACGGTGCTCGTCGTGGTGTGTGGCGCCAACGTCCGGGTGGACAATCACCGGGCCTTCGCCCGGTCGTGGACGACGGTCGTGGGCCAGGCCCGTGACCAGTGTGCGGACGGCACCAAGTCCAAGGTCACCATCTCGACGCACGCGAGCAACCGCTACTGGACCGCGACAATTCCCTGCCGCAAGCTCACGGAATGAACCAGTGCCGCGTCAGGCGATAACCTGCCGGCGGCGTGGTTGTTCCGCGAGGTCGTGCCCCCGATCAGCAGTCCCAGCGCTGTAGCTCCGTCCGGCTGCTGCTGCTCGTCATCGCGGTGCCCACGAACGTCTTGCCGTCGGCGCTCATCCCGGTCAGCTGCACGCTGCCGAAGCCGGTAGGTTTCGGCAGCATCAGCATGCCGTCGGGGCTCCACAGCGCCGGGCCGAAGCCCCGGTTGAGCAGGACCCTGCCGTCGCTGGTGATGCCGGCGCCGCCGGAGATGTCCAGCACGTCGACGGGCTCAACCGTGCCGGTGGCCAGGTTCCAGCGGGCCCAGTGCGGCGCGCTGGTGCGGACCCGCCGGCCCGACGACGGATCCACCACCGTCGTGGCCTGGTAGTCGATGGGCCCGTCGGCCCAGTCGCCGGTGATGTGGACGGCGATCCCGCCCGGCTGGCCCGGCGGGGTGGGCAGCGTGACGCCGGTCCCGTCGGCTTTCCACAGGTACGGCTCGGCGCCGTCGTCGAGCGTACCGACGATCCGCCCGTCGTCGCCGATCTTGCGCGCCGTCGACTGCCGGCCCGAAGGGGTCGCCAGGAGCTGCGGATGCAGTGGGTCGGCGTGACGCCACAGCACCGCGCGGGTCTTGTTGCCCGGAAGGACAGCCTCACCGACGATGTCGCCGTAGGTGTTGATGCCGTACGCCTGCGCGCCGACCGCCCCGCTGGGGAGCGGTAGTTCGATCACGGCGCCGTCCTGCACCTTGTAGGCCACGTTGTCGACGTCGGGCCGTCCTGAGCCGACGACCACGCCGGCGGTGTTGACCGCTTGGACGAAGAACACCGCACCGCCGGAGACGTGCGTGACTTTGCCGAATTTCTCCCAGAGCACCACCCCCGTGCCGGAGTTGGTGCCGGCCGCCGCGTAGGTGCCCGCCGGGTCGAGCACCACAACCGTCGAGTTGACGTTGTCGGTGTCGGGCAGCGGTGTCACCGTGCAGGTGGTGGCGGGTGTCGGCGTCGGCTGGGCGGGTTGCGGTTGCGGCTGGCGCCGGCTGGTGGCCGCGGCGACCCCGACCGCCATGACCACGACAACCGCCGCGGCGATCGACACCGTGGCCGCGCGGCGCCGCCGGGCCCGCCGCCGGCCGGAAGCCACGATGTCCGCGGCCCGCAGCCGGGTGTCCGGCACGGGCTCCTCGGTCAGGATCGTGAGCGGGTTGTCGGACATCTCGACGGTCATGCCATCCTCCCCGGCCGAGCAGAAGCCACAGGCTGTGCGTCGAGGATCTTGCGCAGCGCGCGGAGCCCGTTGGACGTCTGGCTCTTCACGGTCCCCTCGGACCGGTGCAGCAGTTGGGCGACCTCGGCCACCGGCAGGTCGCAGAGGAACCGCAGCACCAGGACCGTGCGCTGCCCCTCCGGCAGGGACCGTAGTGCTGCCCGCAGCATCATCCGCTGGTCGACCTGCGGGTCGTCCGGGGCCGCGGGCACGTCCGGCGTGGACGACCACAGGTGCACCCGCGACCACCAGCGGCGCTTGTCGTCCAGGCAGGCCCGCACGACCATCGTGTGGACGTACGCGTCGAGGTTCTGTACGTCCTGCATGCGTGACCAGCGCTGGTAGAGCACGGTCAGCGCGTTCTGCACCGCGTCGTCGGCCCGGTCCCGGTCGCCGAGCAGTTGGTACGCGATGCGGTGCAGCCGTGGGATGCGCGCTCCCACGTACTGCGTGAATTCCTCTTCCCGGTCCGGCCGCACGTCAGTTAGATGTCGGCGGGCGCGGACCGGGTTGAGGGTCGGACCGGATTTCTTTTACGACGTGTACTGCCAGACCTGGAGTTTGCCGCTGGACACGCAGGCGATGTAGGTGGCGTTCCACGAGCAGCTCGAACCGATCGTGTTCTGCAGCGTGCCGAGCGCGATCGGCTCGCCGGTCGCGGCGGTCACGCCGACCAGGGCCAGGTTCGCGGCGATCGTGCTCGGGGCCTTGTCGAAGAGCAGTAGGCTGCCGTTCGTCACCCGCACGCCGAGCAACTTCGTGTCCTCGTTGCGCAGCACCTGCTTGCCGTTCTCGTCGAACAGCACGCTCGCCGGTGTGCCGGACGTCGTCGTCGCCAGCAGCTGTTTGCCGACCTGCACCAGCAGTTTGGTGCCCTTCGCGTCGGCGTGCCACAGCTCTTTGCGGTCGGTGACGGAGATGGCGCGGGCGACCGTGTCCGAGCCGTCGTACTCGGCGCTGTCGAGGATGCAGATCCGGTCCTGCCCGCACGGGGTGAGGTCGACGATTTTCCGCTTGTCGTCGACCGCGCTGTAGATCTGGGTGGGTTCGGATTCCTTCGTCAGGTCGTACACCTGAACCTTGAATTTTGTGCTGCTGCCCCAGACGAACAGTTTTCCGTCCTGGGCGAAATAGGTGGAGGACGAGTCGCCGATGTCGTTCCAGGTGCGAATGACCTTGTTGCCGTTGGCGGCGTCGATGAGGCGGATCTTGTCGTCGCCGTCGATGCTGAGCAGGTTCTTGCGCGCCTTGAGATCCCGGTCGGTCGGCGCGCCGGAGAAGTCGCCGGCGCCGTGCCCGTCACTGGAATGGATCGGCAGGACGATGCTGGAGCTTTTCTCGTTGTCCTTGCGCTCCCATTTCGGGTCGCCGTTCCAGCCGAACGCCTTCGTGGTCTTGTCCTGGTTCGAGTACTGCACCCACACGTCGCCGAGGAAGTACAGCCGGTCCTGGGTGTTGAACAGTTCCTTCCGCAGCTGTTTGCCGTTGCTGGCGTTGAGTAGCACGGCAGTGCCGCCGGATAAGGCGCCTGTGCCGGTGACGATGACACCGCCGGGGTTCGCGTAGAGCTGCCATGTGCTGTTGTCGCCCTCGATGGTGCTCGGCCCCCAGGCTTTTGCCCGGTCCGCGAGGTTGTAGGCGACAACCTGGAACTTCTTGTCGGCCATCCACCCGACGTAGGTGCGGTCGCCGAGCGTCGCGGTCACCAGGTCATCGATCTTGTTCGGGTCGCCGAGGTCGAGCGAGCCGACGTTGGTGAGGGTTTTGAAGTCGACGACGGTGTCGCGGTCGCGGAAGAAGAAGAAATACCCGCCGGCGGCGAGCACCGCGAGCACGACCACGGCGGCGGCGACGCCGACGAGCAGCCCGGTCCGCGATTGCCGGGCATGCGCAGGCGGCGCGGGAACGGTCGGCGGCGCGGATTGCGTCTGGCCCGGTGGTATCACCTGCGCCGCGGACATCGGATAGGTCGCGGTCGGCGATCCCGGCGCCGCCGGACTGCCACCGAACCCGGCCGGTGGCCTGGACGGCGCGGCCGCCACACTGCCGAACCCGGCCGGCGGCGTGGAATGCGCGGCCGTGACACCACCGAAGCCGGGCGAGACCGGCGCCGCCGGTGCGGGCGGTTGGCCCGACACCGGCATCGCGCTGCTCGGGCTGAGGCTTTCGGTCTGGTACTGCCCGGGCGCCGCCCCGAACCCGCCGCCCACCGGCGCCAACTCTGCGAGGGCACCTTCGGCGACCGGAAGTTCCGGCTGCTCGAGCACGGTCGGCGCGATCCCGAGGTCGGCGTGCAGCAGTCGTGCGGCGAGCGGCAGCCGCGACGACCCGCCGACCAGGAACAGGCCGGCCAGTTGGTCGCCGCGCAGCCCGGCCTGCTGGATGACCGCGCCGGTCTCCCACACGGCCCGCCGGATGAGTGGCTCGATGACCTTGTCGAGTTCCTCGCGGGTCAGGTGGATCGCCTGGTCGCGGCCCGGCACGGTGATCGGCGCGACCGTGGTCCGCGACAGCATCTCTTTCGCGCCGCGCACGTCGTCCCAGAACAGCCGCCGGTCGCGCCGCTGCGAGGTGGTGGCCGGGTTCTGCAGCGCAGTCCACGTGTCGGGGGCGGTTTCGCCGATGACCAGGCCGAGGTGTTCGACGAGGGCGGCGTCGACGTCGAGGCCGCCGAGGTCTTCGATGCCGCCGGCGCCGACGACGGAGAACCGGCCGTTGTCGTTGCGCACGACGGCGATGTCGAGGGTGCCGCCGCCGAAGTCGAACACGGCGAGGGCGGAGCCGACGGGCACGGGCCGGCGCAGGACGTCGGCGAAGTACCGCGCGGCGGCCACCGGCTCGGGCACGAGCATCACCGGCGGCCAGCCGGCCCGGCGGGCGGCGGTGGCGAGAATGTCGCGGCGGCGGCTGCCCCACGCGGCCGGATACGTCAGCACGGCCGTCGGCAGGAACCCGACGGCCTCGACCGCGGCCCGAGCGACGGCGGCGAGGATGGCCGCGAGCAGGTCGACGGTGGCGATCTCACGGTCGCCGAGCAGGACGGTCGGCTCGTCGATCCGCCGCTTCGGGTTGGGCTCGAAGCGGGACGGGTCGAGCCCGGCCATGCGTGCGGCGTCCCGGCCGACGTGCAGCCGCCCGTACTCGTCGACGTAGACACCCGACGGCATGATCGGGGCACCGTCGACGAGGAGGGGTCGGGTCCGTCCGTCGGGCCACCTGAGCACGGCCACGGTGTTGGACGTACCCAGGTCGACGCCGATCGCGAAGCCCTGCTGAGGCTCAGTCACCGCCCCATCCTAAGAAGCCGCTTCACACGCTCGTCGAGCCCAGCCTGACGTGCACCATCGCGTCACAGCGCGTAAGCCCACGGCCCACGATCGTGCGCCGATCGTGGGCCGTGCGACGAGATACCCCGTGGCGCCCGGAGCTCGTAACCGCCGCATACCTGGGCGCATCGGGCAGGCCGGTGCCGCCCTCACCGACGTGCACCGTCCGCGGCTCGGCGGTGCCGGTGCGAATCAGGAACCGCCTGGAGTGACGGAACTCCGACTACGCGAACCCGGCCGGCCCGATCGTCACCTCGCCGAACGTCGAGCGAACGTCAGAATGCCGACGCCCGGGAACACCACTGCGAGCCGCCCCAGCAGGCACCCACCTATCGGCGGGCGTCGCGGTGTCACGACGACCGGCGTCGGGACACCTCGGCCAGGGTCACCGCGGCCGCGACGGACGCGTTGAGCGACTCGACCTCGGACACCATCGGGATGCCGACCAGCATGTCGCAGGTCTGCCCGACCAGCCGGGACATGCCCCGCCCCTCCGAGCCGACGACCACGACCAGCGGCCCGACCGCGGCCTCCAGGGCGTACAGCGACGCCTCACCGTCGGCGTCGAGACCGACCACGGTGAAGCCTTCCTCCTGGCAGGCCTTCAGCGACCGGGTCAGGTTCGTCACCTGGGCGACCTTCATCCGCGCCGCCGCGCCCGCGCTGGTCCGCCACGCCGTGGCGGTGATGCCCGCCGCGCGGCGCTCCGGCAGGAACACGCCGTGGGCGCCGAACGCGGCCGCCGACCGGATGATCGCGCCGAGGTTGCGCGGGTCGGTGACCCCGTCGAGCGCGACCAGCAGCGGCGCCGGCGCCTCCAGGGCGGCGGCGAGCAGGTCGTCGAACGGCTCGTACGCGAACGGCGGCACCTGCAGGCCGAGGCCCTGGTGCAGGATTCCGCCCGTCATCCGGTCCAGCTCGGCCCGCGAGACCTCGAGGATCGCGATGCCACGCTCGGCGGCGATGCGCACCGCCTCCTTGACCCGGTCGTCCATGTCGATGCCCAGCGCCACGTACAGCGCCGTCGCCGGCACATGCGTGCGCAGCGCCTCAACGACCGGGTTCCGCCCGACGAGCAGCTCCGGCGCGTCCTTCGGCGCCGCCGCCTTCCGCCCGGGCGAGACCCTCGGGCCGGACCGACCGGCCGCAGCCTTCTTCGCCGGAGCGCCGAACGGGCCCTTGCCTGCGGTCCGCTTCGTGCCCGGCTGACCGACCTTCGGGGCCCGCCCCTGGGCAGCCGCGGACCGGCGTTCCTTCTCCTGCTTCCACGCGGTGCGCTCGGGCAGCTCCTCGTCGCCGGAGTACGCCTTGTGCCACGGCCGCTCATCGGCCGGCAGGGTGCGTCCGCGCCCGGCCAGGGACTGACGGTTCTTGCCGCCGGACCCCTTCGTGGCGCCCTTTTTCGACGCGACGCGCTTGCCGCGACGCTCGGAATTGCCTGGCATCTGCCTCAGTGCTCCAACGTCCATCGGGGCCCGGTCGGGGTGTCCTCCACCGCGACACCGGCCTGCTTGAGCTGGTCCCGCACCGCGTCGGCGGCGGCCCAGTCCTTACGGGTGCGGGCCGCGGCCCGCTGCTCCAGGGCGAGCGCGACGAGCGAGTCGACGACCCGCGTCAGGTCACCACCGCCCGCAGCAGCGCTCCACTGTGGACTCAACGGGTCGAGCCCCAGCACGTCGAGCATCGCCCGGACCGACGCGAGGGCGTCGGCGACGTCGGTGGCGTTGGCCGCGGCCAGGGCCACGTTCGCGTCCCGGACCACGTCGTGCAGCACCGCCAGGGCACGCGAGGTGTTGAGGTCGTCGTTCATCGCGTCGGCGAACGCGGCCGGCGGCTCGCCCAGCTCACCGGGGCCGACCAGCTCGACGGCGCGGGTCACGAAGTTCTCCAGCCGCCGCAACGCCGACGCCGACTCGGCCAGGGCCTCCGGTGAGTAGTCGATGACCGACCGGTAGTGCGGGGCCAGCAGGTAGTACCGCACCTCGACCGGGCGGACCCCCGACGCGACCAGCGCCTCCAGCGTCACCACGTTGCCCACCGACTTGGCCATCTTCGAGCCGCCCAGGTTGAGCAGCGCGTGGTGGACCCAGAACCGCGCGAACGGGTGCCCGGCCGCGTGCGACTGCGCGATCTCGTTCTCGTGGTGCGGGAACGTCAGGTCGAGGCCGCCGCCGTGGATGTCGAACTCCTCGCCGAGGTACCGCCAGCACATGGCCGAGCACTCGATGTGCCAGCCGGGCCGGCCGGGCCCCCACGGCGAGGGCCAGTACGCCTCGGCGGGCTCGTCGGGCTTCGCGCCCTTCCACAGGGCGAAGTCGCGCGGGTCGCGCTTGGCGCGGGCCGGCCCGTCGGTCGCCGGCTCCATGGCGTCCGGCCGCTGGTTCGACAGCGACCCGTACTCCGGGAACGCGGCCACGTCGAAATACACGTCGCCGCTGCCGTCGATCGCCGGGTACGCGTACCCCTTGTCGATCAGGATCTTGATCAGCTCGTGCATCTCGGGCACGTGCCCGGTCGCCCGCGGCTCGTAGGTCGGCGGCAGCACCCCGAGCCGGTCATAGGTCGCCGACAGCAGCCGCTCGTTGGCGTAGGCGATCGACCAGAACGGCTGACCCGCCTCGATCGACTTCTGCAGCACCTTGTCGTCGATGTCGGTGATGTTGCGGATGAACGTCACCTCGTAGCCGGACTTCAGCAGCCAGCGGCGCAGCACGTCATAGTTGACGCCGGAGCGAAGATGGCCGATGTGCGGGCCGGCCTGCACGGTGAGCCCACACAGGTAGATGCCGACCTGCCCGGGCGTCATCGGGACGAAGTCCCGGACCGATCGGGTGGCGGTGTCATACAGGCGTAGGGTCACAGATGCAAGAGTACCGGTCGGCATTGTGACCAGACGTCGCACGCACCCCGCCGACCCACACAGAATCGTCCACGTGCCGATCCGCCGCCTCGCCCTGTGCGGGCTCCTGCTGCTGTCGGCCTGCTCCGCGAAACCCCCGGCGCCGCCACCGAGTGTTTCACCAGCCCGTCATCAAGTGCCAAGAGCGTGACGGCGTACCCCAGAGCCCGCGCCCCGCCGCCCTTGAGCTGCCCTACATCCGCATCCTCGGCGAACAGGAGGCCAACCTCCGCTGACCCGAGGCCGGGCTGCACCTGGAAATGATCGGCGCCAGCCACGCTCGCCGGGGCGCCGGGCCGGAGCTGCCATGCGAGTCGACGCATCACATCTGCCCTGCGGGCTTGACCTTGACGCTGCGTCAACCCCCCATGCTGACCGTCATGAGTATCCCGCCGACAACCAACCAGGTCCAGGGACCTGCGATCCACGTGCAGGGCCTGGAGAAGTCGTACCAGCAGCTGCGGGTGCTGCGCGGCGTGGACCTCGACGTGCCGCGGGGCAGCATCTTCGCCCTGCTCGGTTCGAACGGGGCGGGCAAAACCACGATGGTGAAGATCCTCTCCACGCTACTCAAGGCCGACACCGGAACCGCCCGGGTCAACGGCTTCGATGTCGCGACGCAGGCCACCGACGTCCGCGAGTCCATCAGCCTCACCGGGCAGTTCGCGGCGGTCGACGAGATCCTCACCGGGCGGGAGAACCTCGTCCTGGTCGCCAGGCTGAGGCACCGCAAGAACCCCGGCGCGATCGCGGACGACCTGCTGCGGCGCTTCTCGCTGACCGAGGCGGGCACCCGGAGGGTCGCGACGTACTCCGGTGGCATGCGCCGCCGCCTGGACATCGCGATGAGTCTCATCGGGAATCCGCCGGTCATCTTCCTCGACGAACCGACGGCCGGGCTGGACCCGCAGGCGCGCATCGAGGTGTGGCGGGCCGTCAAGGAGCTCGCCGAGGGCGGCACGACCGTGCTGCTCACCACGCAGTACCTGGACGAGGCCGAACAGCTTGCCGACCGGATCGCGATCCTCCACCAGGGTCGGATCATCGTCAACGGCACCCTGGCCGAGCTCAAAGCGCTGCTGCCGCCCGCCAAGGTCGAATACGTCGAGAAGCAGCCCTCCCTCGAGGACGTCTTCCTCGCGGTCGTCGGCGCCGCCGATACCGGCGGCCAAGACCGCATGACCAGGTCGAACACGGAGTAAGGAACAGCGATGGCCACGCATTTCTTCGGCGACACCGCCGTCCTGCTGGGACGATCCCTGCGCCACATCACGCGCAGCCTGGACACCATCATCACGACCGCGATCACACCGATCGCCATCAAGTGTCTCCAAGGGGACCGTCGCCTTCAGGCGACGGGTGAATTGGACTCCCCGCGCAGGGGGGCGGGAATAGGCGACACGTCCGTGTTGCCGTCAACCACCCCCGGCAGTTAGATACAGGCAGCGTGTATACTTGCCGTGTGGCTCGTGACGTGCAGGTTTCCGCCGGGGCGGCGTACGACCTCGGATACCACATCGTGTGGTGCCCGAAGTACCGCCGCCCCGTGCTGACCGGCGCAATCGCGGCCCGCTGCGACGAACTGATCCGGGCCAAGTGTGCCGAGCAGGGCTGGCAGGTCATCGCCCTGGAGGTGATGCCCGACCACGTGCACCTGTTCGTCAAGGCGCATCCGAAGGACTCCCCGGCGCATGTCGCGAACCAGCTCAAGGGGTACACGTCGCGGGTACTGCGTGCCGAGTTCGCGTCGCTGAGGTCCAGGCTGCCGACGCTGTGGTCCCGGTCGTATTTCGCCGCGACCGTGGGCGCCGTCTCGGCGGCGACGGTGCAGCGGTACATCGACACCCAGTATGAGCGGCCATGGCGCAAGGAACGTGCCGAGTGAGACGTGCGTACAAGTTCCTGCTGCGCCCCACCGTCAAGCAGGCCACCGCGCTGAGCGCATGCGTGGAGGACCACCGGCAGCTCTCCAACGCCGCACTCCAGGAGCGGCGCGACGCGTACCGGCGGGCCGGGGTCTCGATCCGCTACGGCGACCAGTCCGCCCAACTCAAGGACATTCGCCACGCCGACCCCGACCAGGGCCGCTGGTCGTTCTCGTCCCAGCAGGCCACCCTTCGCCGCCTCGACAGAGGCTTCGCCGCGTTCTTCCGCCGCGTCAAGAACGGCGAGAAGCCGGGATACCCACGGTTCAAGGGTGCGGGCTGGTTCGACACCGTGGAGTGGCCGAAGGACCGAGACGGGTGCCGCTGGAATTCGACCCCAGACGGCGGGCAGGTCCGCGTTTACCTGCAAGGCGTCGGACACATTCGCGTGCACGCGCACCGCAAAGTGGAAGGCACCGTCAAAACGATCTCGGTCAAGCGGGAGGGCCGCCGCTGGTTCGTGGTGCTGTCCTGCGACGACGTGCCCGCCGAACTGCTGCCGGAGACGGGCAGCGCGGCCGGTATCGACATGGGCGTGGCCTCGTTCCTGACCACCTCGGACGGCGCCCAGGTCCCCAATCCCCGACCCGGCCGCCGCAACGCCGAACGGCTCGCCACCGCACAGCGGGCACTCGCCCGGTGCAAGCGCGGCTCGAACCGACGGCGTAAGACCCGAGCGCGGGTCGCCGCGCACCACGCCAAGGTCCGACGTCAGCGAATCGACCACGCCCACAAGACCGCGTTGTGGCTGGTCCGCCACCACGACGTAATCGCCCACGAAGCACTGAAGATCTCGAACATGACCCGCTCCGCGGCCGGCACTGTCGAGGCGCCGGGCACGAACGTGGCCCAGAAGTCCGGGCTGAACCGAAGCATTCTCGACGCGGGTTGGGGGGTGTTCCTCAACGTGCTGCACGCCAAGGCTGAAAGCGCCGGACGTGTCGTTGTTGCGGTGAACCCCGCCAACACCTCCCGCATCTGCCCATACTGCGGGCACTGCGCGCGGGAGAACCGTGTCACCCAAGCCGACTTCGTGTGCGTCGCCTGCGGTCACACCGGGCACGCCGACGTAGTCGGCGCCACGAACGTACTCAGGGCCGGGCTGGCCCTTCTGAACGCCTGAACGTTCAGAGAAGCCGCCTCGTTCACGGGGCGGAGGAGTCACAGGATCGACAGCCGCCTGCGCGACGAGATCGACCGGCTCGAGACCAGCCGCAAGCAGATCGCGCAGCTCGCTGCCGGGGACAGTCTGGCGCTCCCACCGGAGGTGACCTCCTATCTCGACCGGCTGCGACAGATCGGGACGTCCGAACGGATCGTGGAGGGTGAGCGGGACGGGTGGATCCTGGTCGCGGCTCGCTGGCCCGACCACATCAGCGAGACGATGGCCGCGAAACACACGCAACTCGAAGACCCGCAACTCGTTCGGCTCTACCTGGTCCTGTCGGAGCTCTTCGAAAACGACGACGCCACACGTCTGGAGGAAGCCGCCGACATCCTGGCCGACCTGGCCGAGCGGGCATACACCCCCGGCGAGGCGGCGCACCACGACCTAGCGTTTGACCTTCTGGACGCACTCGCCATCGAGTCCGACCCGCGGGCGCAGCGGATGCTGGACCTGATGCGCGAGCGTGGCTGGGCCAGTTGGACCCGGACCCGGCCGGAGCGGCTGGCGCAACCGCCCGACTAACCTCCACACCTGCCCATCGACATCAGATCACCGGGGCCTGTTCACCCACTGGTGGCGCGACATGGGCGGTAACCCACGGCTGACGCCAGGGGCCTGATGCTGCGTATCTCGATAATCTTGTGCATATGGTGACCGAGACCGCGCAGACCCTGGACCGCGGTCTGCGGCTGTTGCACCTGGTGGCCGACGCCCCCGGCGGCCTGACCATGACCGAGGCCGCGACCCACCTGGGCGTGGGCCGCGCGGTCGTGTACCGCCTGGTGGCCACCCTCGGCGACCACGGCATGATCCGCCGCGACCCGTCCGGCCGGCTGCGCCTCGGCGCCGGCGTGCTCCACCTGGCGCGGCGCGCCCAGCCGCTGGTCGCGGACGCCGCCCTGCCGGCGTTGCGCCGCCTGGCCGAGACGGTCGGCGCCACCGCCCACCTGACGATCGCCGACGGCGGCGAGGCCTACGCCCTGGCCGTGGTGGAGCCGAGCTGGACCCAGTTCCACGTCGCGTACCGCACCGGCTCCCGCCACCCGCTGGAGTCCGGCGCCGCCGGCAAGGCGATCCTGGCCGGCCGTGCCGGCAACTTCACTGCAGTGTCAACGGCCGGCGAGTTGCAGCCCGGCGCGTTCGGTGTCGCAGCGGCAGTACCTCATGTGGAGGGCCTGGAGGCCAGCGTCGGCGTGGTGGCACTGTCCGAACTGGACCGGTCCACAGTCCCCCCGCAGGTCGAAGCTGCAGCGTCAGCAGTCGCGAAGGCACTCACCTGAGATGCTGGACGAGATCGCGCGCAAAGCTGGCCCAAGCCCGCGCCGAGTCCCCGCCTGCCACTCCCCGAATCAGACCTGCTGGCGTTCGAGGCGTCCCACGGCGTGCGCCTACCCGAGGAGTACCACCAGTTCCTGCTCAACCTCGGCGGCGCCGGCCCCGGGTACTGCCTGCGCCCGCTCGCCAAGACATGCGCGTTCAACTCTTCCCGCTGCAAGCCCGGCCACCGGACCGTGCCCAACCCGCGCGTCCTCGGCGGGCACTACCGCGACAAGGGCAGCCGGCGTGATCCGGCCCCAGGCCGTGACCTCGGCACCCTCGTGGTCGCCGACCACGGCTGCTTCTCCGTCAGCTTGCCCAAGTCACCCGGCAAAGCCGCCCGGGCTGGGCGTCCCGTTCAGGCCGGGCGACAGTCAGCGGCGTCAGCGGTAGACAGCGCTGGTGCTGCAAAAATTTCCGACAGCCTGCAATATTAGCCAACAGCGATAGTTTTGCAGACCTGGAGCCCTTGAAACAGCAGCAGACTGCAAACGCCTCACCTCGTCGCGGTTCCACCGCGCCAGCTTCCGTCGGTCCCCGACTGTTGCTACGGGTGGGGGTCGCGCCAGGCTTGCCAGATGTCCGGGCGCAGGCGGCCACGGTCGGGAACGACGATGCCAGTTGCGCGTGGCCCATGCCCGTACTTCGGCGGTGGGCAGCGATCCAGTGGTGGGTGCGGCCGCGGACTCGGGGGAGCCGGCGGGTACGCCAAGGCGTTGCCTCCGGCGGCCACATCTGGGCGGTCCATGAGCTACGGGAGCCGCGTTCAGGGGGCCTTCCGCGGGTCGACGTTGGACCAGCGTTCGCGCACGGCTGCCACGACCTTGGCGACCTGGACGTCGAAAGTGTCAAGCTGCTCAGCTTCGGCAGCGCTCGCGACGAAGGCGTGTCGATCGCAGGCTGTGCCCGCGCGCCATATCCGCTCAATCGCGCGTGTTGCGGTGATGTCCGTCAACGGGTTACCGGACACGAGGACCAGGTCCGCGCGTTGCCCGGCCGCGACACGTCCTCGGTCGGTGAGGCCGAACACTCGTGCCGGTTCGGTTGTGGCAGCGGCCAGGGCCCGTGCCGGGCTGATGCCGCACCGGACAAGGAGTTCCAGCTCCCGGTGCAGGCTTGCTCCGAACACGGTCCCCGGGTTCGGGGCGTCGGTGCCCGCCAGCAGCGTGACCCCCGCATCGGCCAGTCGCCGCACGTTGTCCTCGGCCCGCGAGTAGGGCGGCATTTCCCGGCCACGCCATCCCGAGGCACCCGAGGTCAACCGGCGTGCCCAGGCGTCTCCGAGCGCCTCAGCGAGCCGCGGGTCCCCTACCACTGCTGCGCCACCCGGTTCACCGAGGGTGTTCTCGATGGTGGCCAGCGTCGGGCCGACCACGATCCCGGCCTCGGCCATGCGTTCGACCAGGGCCTTGTCCAGCTCGGCGTCCGCGGGGACGTGGGCCATCACGTCGACACCGGCGGACACGACCTCCTCGACACCGGCCGTCGAGCTCACGTGAGCGACGACGACCAAGCCGCGGGCGTGCGCGGCAGTGACCAGTGCCTTGATGGTTTCGGAGTCCAGCGACGGCCATAGACCCCCGATACCGGAGATGATCTTCAGATAGTCCGAGCCCTCCGCGATCCGTTCCGCGACGAACTGCTCGGCCTGGCCAGCGGCGGTCAACGTCGGGAACGGGGCGTACATCATCGACGGGTGCCCGCCGGGCGCGGTGGCACCGACACCCGAGGAACGCACATCGGCCACATCCGGACGGGAGCCGGCCTGCTCCTTGGCCCTGGCCACCAGATCGGGTTTGCTGAACATGTCGAGAACGGTGGTAACGCCGAAGGTCAGCGATTGCGCGAGGGCGCCGGGAACGAGGTGCACGTGCGCGTCGATCAGACCGGGAAGCACAGTCCCGCCACCCGCGTCGATCACTTCGTCGCCTTCTTGGGCGGCCGAGGTCGCCGAACACTCGGTGATCAGCCCGTCAGCGAACCGGACCGAAGTCCAGTCCTGCGACATCGTCCCGTCGAATACCTTCGCGTTCACAATCGTTGTTGCCGCGGCCACGACGTCCTCCCCCAAGGGATCCCGAACAACCTGAACAGAACTCGACCTCGCTCGCGGAAAAGCCTGCCGGTCTCACCAGGGCCGATCAACGACCAACCCAGCCATGAAACGATCACCAAAAGGAATCGATCGAGATGAGGAGGGCAGTGGCGATGGAGGTCCGACAGCTGCGCTGTTTCGTCACCGTCGCCGAGTGTGAACACTTCGGCCGGGCCGCGGAGGCCCTGCACATCGTTCAACCCGCGGTAAGCAAGCAGGTCGCGCGGCTGGAACGCGAACTCGGCCTGACCCTGTTCGACCGGTCCCACCGTCGGGCCCGGCTCACCCCGGACGGCCAGGCATTCCTTGTCCACGCGCGCCGCGCGCTACGCGGCATCGACCGTGCCGCCGCTGCCGCCGTCGACATCGCCGCCGGTAACACCGGCGTACTGCGCATCGGCAGCAGCGTCGTGTTCAACCCTCGTATCGAAGCTGCTCTTGCCGCTGTCCGCGCCGCCCAACCCGGCATCACGCTCCAGGTGACAAGCTCCGCCTCAACAACCGGTCAGCTCGCCGCCCTCGCCGCTAACGACCTCGATGCCGCATTCGTGGCAGCGCCACCGGACACCCCGGGCGTGCGGGTTCATCACCTCTGGGACGAGCCGCTACTGCTGGCCGTCCCCGCCGCATACGCCCGCACCGCCAGCAACCTCGCCACGCTCGCCGAGCTCCCCCTGGCCCGACCCGCCCGCGCAGATAACCCCGGCGTCTACGACTAACCCCGGCGTCTACGACCTGATGACGGCCGCCTGCCAAGCGGCCGGGTTCACCCCCCGCGGGGCGCCGACGCTGACCCGAGTCCAAGACCTCCTTGCCGGACCCGTTGCCTCCGGACGGTGCTGGACCCTGCTCCCCGCCGGCGTCGTCTCGCCAGACTCCACCGCCGTCACCCTCGTCCAGCCCGACCCACCGATCCGCGTCCCCGCCGCACTCGCACTACCCGACCCCACACCCCGCGCCTCCGCGCTGAGCCTGCTCACCGCCGCACAGACCAGCACAGCAAACAAGCAGGCGCCGTCGAACGGTAGGTGACCTCAGTCGAGAGTTTCTGCTTGCAGCCGAGGGAGTGAAGCGTGGCGGGCGATGTCGACGACCGCAGGGGCAGGGTCCTCGTCGCTGCGATCGCCATGTCGGCGATGCTCTTTATGGTGCCTGCGGCATCGGTCCTCGGCACGTTCTGGTTTCGCAACGGCACCTTCGGCGACGGCGTTGTTGTCACCGCCCACGTGCTGAAGGTGAGCCCGGGGCGGACCGGTGAGGCCGAGGTCGAATACGTCGCGGACGGGAATCGCCACCAGCAGTGGATCTCCTGCGGCACGTCGTGTCCTCGAGCAGGTGACTGGATGGAGGTTGAGTACTCGGCCGGCGACCCACGACAAGTGGCTCGAAACAGGATGCGCCCGTACTCGTCAACCGCGGTCGTGGCCTTGTTCGTCACCGGTGCCGGCATCGTGGTCTGCGGGATCTTGCTGCGACGCAGCAAGGGACGCGGCAAGGGACGCAGCAAGGTCTGATGAAACATCCCTCCATGGCCGCCCGCCCGTGCGTCATAGCGGGTGAGGGAGGGACCGGGGTGACGTTCGACGACTTCGTGCGCGGGCAGCTCGACGCGCTGCTGCGGACGGCGTATCTGCTGACCGGCGACCGGCAGCACGCCGAGGATCTGGTGCAGACCGTGCTCGCCCGGCTGGCCGTGCGGTGGCAGCGCATCGACGACCCGGCCGCATACGCCCGCCGCGCGCTCTACACCCAGTCGGTCAGCTGGTGGCGGCGCCGGCGCTCCCGCGTGGTGGAGACGCTCACCGCGGACGTGCCGGAGCGGGCCGGGCCGCCGGGCGGCGAACCGGAGCTGGCCGTGTTGATGCGGCAGGCACTGGCCCGGCTCACCCCGAAGCAGCGGGCGGTGCTGGTGCTGCGCTTCTACGAGGACTGCAGCGAGGCCGAGACCGCCGCCCGACTCAACTGCCGGGTCGGCACGGTGAAGAGCCAGACGCGCCATGCGCTCGCGCGGCTGCGTGTGGTCGCCCCCGAGCTGCTGGACGAGTTCGAGATGGGGGTACTGCGGTGACACGGCTGCACGACGGGCTGCACACGCTCGCGGAACAGGCCCCGCGCGCCACGCTGCCGGCCGACTTTTTCGATCTGGCCAGGGCCCGGCACCGCACCCGCCGGGTCAGGGCCGTCGCCACCGCCGCGGTGGCTGTCGTGGTCGTGCTCCTGGTTGCCGGGATCGGCTGGGTCGTGCGCCCGGCCGGCCCAGCCAGTACACCCGCGGGCACCACCGCACCGGGCATCCCGACGACGCTCGCGTCGCCGCCCTGGTACACGGCCACCGCCGACGCCGCCGCGCTCGGCCCGGCCGCGGCGATCTTCGGCGGCGACGCGACCCGCGACGACTGGAACGAGGGCCGCTTCGGTGCGGTCGCCGCGGCCGAGAACCGGTACCGCGTGTTCAGCGACGCCGTCTACACCCCGCCGGGCTTCGAGGCGCTGCTCTCCCCCGACGGCCGGTACATCGCCCGCAACCACCAGGTCCGTTCCCTCGTCACCGGCGAACGGATCCCGGTCCCTGGAGAGATCCGCGCGTTTTCACCCGACGGCGCCCTGGTGGTCTACGAGACCGGCAACGGCGAGCCGCGGCAGAGCCGGGTGGGCGTGTACGATCTGGCCCGGCGCACCGACGTCGCGAGCCTCGACATCGGCGACCAATGGCTGGTCCCCGGCTGGTCCGTGGCCCTGTCCGGCGACCACCGGCGACTCGCGTTGCAGGTCGGTGACGAGCTGCGGCTGTACACCGTGGGCCGCGACACGCCGGACGCCACGATCCGGCTCTCGTCCGAGACACTCGCCGGCCCCGGCGCGTGGCTGCCCGGCGGCACGGCCGTCGCGACCGCGCACCGCGACGCCGACGACCGCTGGCGGCTCGTCGTCCGCGACGCCCGCACCGGCCTGCCGGCGGACGCCGCAACGTCGGCAGACCGGGCGCTGCCCGCGGCGACCGGCGCCCAGTACGTGCGGCTGCTCGGCTGGCGCCCGGACGGCACCGCGGTCGCGATCACCGGCGTGCCCCGGCCCGGTGCGGGACCGGCTCAGCTGGTGTGGGAGCACGCCTGGAGCCCGTTCACCGACCACGGCTCGGCCCGGGCCCGTCTGGTCGCGCTGCGCCCCGGCGCCGCCGCGCAGCAGGTGCTGCTGGAGACGCCGGACGGCATCAGCGAGTTGGACGTGGCCGCGGACCTGGCCCTGGCCGATGCCTTCCGGGACGGGACGGGGCCCGCCGACTACGGCACCCTGCACCATCCGGTCGTGTTCGTGGCGGCTGCCGCGGCAGCGGTGGCGGCAGCGGTACTGCTGGCCGCCGTGCTCCACCGCCGCCGCGCACGCCGGCACCCGGAGCCGGCCGCTGGGCGTTGAGGACGCTGGACGGGCGGGACAGGTCAGCTCGGCGGCTGCTGCGCGGGACGGCCCAATTCGACGATGGTCCGCAGCGTGGCGCTGAACTCGTCGTAGCGTTGCTGGCCGAGCGCCCGTGCCCACCGCTGGCCGAAGTCGCGGCTCAGCTGGGATCCGGTGCGGAAGAGGCGCCAGCCCCGGTCGGTGTAGCGGATGACGCGGGCCCTGCCGTCGGACGGGTCGCGTTCCAGCCGGACGTAGTTCAGCTTCTCGAGGTCGCGGATGAGGTCGTTGGTCGCCTGTTTGCTGAGTCGCAGTTGCGCAGCGAGCTCGGTGGGGCGCATGCCGTCGATGGGTGGGTAGCGCAGCATGGGTCGGTGGACCTCGCGCAGGTCGTCGAAGCCGGCGGCGCGGAGCTGGCCGTAGACCTCGACGTGCAGCGTCTCCCATGCCATGCGCAGCAGTGCGCCGATCTGCGGCTCGTCTTCGGGGCGTTTCATGATGCTTGACAGTCTAGTACGGCCAACCGTACTTTTTTAGTACGGCATGCCGTACTAATGGAGGAGCACATGACCTCGCAAGCTGAGATGGACCGCCTGATCGAACAGCACCTCGACGCGGAGAAGGCAGGGGACTCCGCCGCGACGGTGGCCATGTACACCGACGACGTCGAGCACGATGTGGTCGGCTGGCCGACCGGACCGGTGACCGGACCCGGCGCGGCGAAGAACTTCTACGACCAGCTGATCGCCGCGTTCGTCAACGAAGACATGACCGCGACGCGCACCCTCTACGGCGAAAACTTCTGCGTCGTCGAACACCGCGCGACCGGCCGGTTTCCCAACGGCTTCCTGGGTGCGCCGGGGCGTGACGAGTCGGTGGTGTTCCGCATGCTGCACGTGTTCGAGTTCCGCGACGGCGCGATCAGCCGGGAAAACGTCTGGCTCGACGGCGGGGCGATCGTCGCGCAGCTCACCGGAGCGTAAGCCACGCGGCTGTTGGCACTGAGGTTCCGATCCTTCGATGTCGAGGAGAGTGCGATGCGCCGGCTCCTGGTCGTGGTACCCGTGATCCTGCTCGGACTGGTGGCGTGCGGCACCACCACCGACCCGGCGGGAACGCCCCGGTCCAGCGGCGGTGCTGCCGCAGCCGCCCCGGACGTGACGGCCGGACCGGGCACGGATCCGTGTTCGGTGGTGACGGTGGGCGAGGTGGGCGCCGCCCTGGGGGCGCCGGTCGGGCCCGGCCAGCCGCAGCCCGGCGGCCTACCTGGCCAGCAGACCTGCGCCTTCTCCACCTCCGGCGACTCGCCCGTGCTGGCCACGGTCAGCACCGTGCCCGGCGACGCGGCACTGTTCACCACCCTGAAGAGCGGCATGGGTTCGAAGGCGATCGACGTGAGCGGGCTCGGTGACGCCGCCGTTCGTGACGCCGGCTACCTGAACGTCCTCAAGGGATCACAGATCCTGATCTTGTCCGTGAACGGTCGCGGCAGCGGCGACGAGGCCCTCGCATCGCTTACCGCATTGGCCAAGGCGGCACTGACCCGACTGTAGCGACGTAAAGCCCGCCGCCAGCGGCGCCGAGCGGGAACTACGGGAAACACCAGTGCCTGGCCATTGGGCGTCGAACATCCGTCGAACGCAAACCGGGCACGGCATCCGGCGGCGATACTGCCCTGTATGCCACTCGACCGCTACGGCGTCCTCATCGGCACGTTGACCGGCCACCACCGGGACACGCCCGACGACCAGGGCCGCTGGTTCCACGTCAACCTGGACGTGACCGCACCCGCCGGGCGGTACCGGTGCGCGGTCGACGTGGACAGCAAGCAGACCACGACCGGCGTGCAGTGGCGCACCAGCCGGATCCACCCGGCGCAACTGCCGGTGCTGACCGGCCTCGCCGCCGGGTTCCGGCCGCTGCCGATGACCGCTGCCGGCGGCGCGGTCGACTACCTCCGGCACCCGGCGTTTCGGCCGGGCATCGGCTGCGTCTTCGTCCGCCCGCCGGACGCCCTCACCCGATGGCTGGAGGAACTGCTGCGCAACCGCAGCTGGCGCACCGGGTCGAACCTCGACGCGGCGACGGCGCTGGAGTCGATCCTGGTCGTCGGTGCACGCGTCGCGATCTTCGGCGAGCCGTTCACCAACGGCCTCGGCGTGCACAACGTCCACCAGAACCAGGGTGACCCGCCGGGCAGCCAGTGGTGGGCCGAGAACGGCACCTGGCAGGACGGGGCGACTCTGGTGTACCGCCCGGACGGCCAGCTCGACGTGTTCCAGAACAAGTTCACGTCCCAGGCGTTCCAGACCGACGACCAGGGCCACCCGACCTGACCCGTCTCCGCAGGACGGGCGGGACAGTCGATGACGACGACAACTTTCCATGCGGCGGCTTCCTGGCGCATCGCATCGGCATTGCCGTCGATGCATATACTCGCCGCGTGTTCCCACCCGGATACCCCGCATCGGGCCAGCCACCGGTGGTTCGCCCGCTCTGGTCGCTTCCCGGCCCGGCCCTCGGCGCGCTGCTCGCCGCCGCACTGCTCACCGCGCCGATCGGACCCCTGGGCAGCGCGATCCAGCGCGACCTCGGGCTGTCCACCGCGACCATGGCAGCGACCATGGTCGTGCCGTACGCGGTGGCCGCCGCGGCCCTGGTCGCGCCCGGCCACCTGCTCGGCCGGCGGTCGCCCACCGCAACCGCGGTGCCAGCGCTCCTGCTCCTGCTTCTTGGAAGCGTGGTGAGCGGCTTCGTGCCGAACGCGGCGGTGATGGCCGGCGCCCGGGTCGTCGCCGGGCTGGGCGCCGGAGCCGTGCTCGGCGTCACCCTCGCTCTGTCCGGTCAACTGGGCCGTGGGCGTTCCCAGACCCGGCTGGTGCTCGGACTCGCGCTCGGCGCCGCGCTCCTGCTCGGACCCGTCGCCACCGGCATACTGGCGCAGACGCTGGCCTGGCGATGGGGGCTCCTGATCCCTGTGCTGCCGGTGGCCGCCCTCGCCCTGGCCGTTACCGCCCTCACCGGCATCATCATGTGGGTCCAGCGCACGTCCCGGCCGAGCCCGCCGGCCGCCCCGGCCACGACAACGCCGTTCCCCAGCGAAACCCGGCTCGGCGGCCCAACGCGCGCCGACAATCCACCAACCTGATCTGAACTCGGGACGACACTGTCCACGCCCACCTCGCGGACCACAGGCAACCGGCGGGCCGCCTCGCCACCTTCCCGCCGAACGGACACGTATCGGCAATGTCAGCGAGATGAGCTGATCTGACCCGCGCCATCGCCGACCGGCCGGTCAGGCCAGGGTCACCTCGAACGCCTTGAGGAGCGACTCAGCGCCCTCCTTGTCCAGCGCCGGGTACTTGAGCAGCAGCCCCTTGCCGTCGCCGCCGATCGACAGGGTCACCGACGTCATGACGGCCCCGGCAAACCCCCGTGACACGCCCGACGTCCAGGGCCGCTGGTTCCACGTCAACCTGGACGTGACCGCACCGGGCGGGCGGCACCGGTGCGCGGTCGACGTGGTGGCGCTTTCCGAGCTGGACCCGTCGACGGTCCCCCGCAGGTCGGGGCGGCCGCGTCAGCGGTGGCGAAGGTGCTCACGGAGTAGTCGGAATGAGCGAGCCGGCGACACCGGCGAACGGTGTGAGCGTTCATCGGTGTCGCCGGCTCCGCGGCGCGGACCTGCTACTTGGTCGGGGCCGGCAGGGCCTCGTCCAGGCGCAGTGCCTCGTAGAACGGCTTGGTCTTGTCGTCGTCGGCGAACACGACGCTCTCCGAGCCGACCGTGCCGGTGCCCTTGGTGGGGCTGGTGAAGAAGGCCAGGTCGTCGCCGCGCAGGTTGCGCAGTTCCATGGCCATGTCGACAAGGTTGAGCGTGTTGTCGACAGTCACCGCATCCGCGGTGGCGTGCAGGAACGAGTTGAGCCGCGCTGGGTTGCTCAGCGTGCCGCCGGTGGCGGCCTTGTTGAGGATCGCCTTGATGACCTGCTGCTGGTGTTGGATGCGCGCGAAGTCTCCGTCTTTGAACGCGTAGCGTTCGCGGGCGTAGTCCAGCGCGGCCGCGCCGTCCATGGTCTGCCGGCCCTTTTCGAAGTGCCGTTTGCCGTCCGGATTGAGCGAGTGGGTCGACGTGAAGCTCTGCGGCACGTCGATCTCCACGCCACCGAGCGCGTCCACGATCTCCTTGAAGCCGGAGAAGTCGACAATGGCGACGTGGTCGAGTCGGACTCCGGTGAACTTCTCGACGGTCTGGATCATGAGCGGCACCCCGCCCCACGCGTACGCGGCGTTGATCTTGGCGTTGGTGTTGCCGTACTTGCCGTTCGGCGACTTCGGAATGAAGACCCAGGTGTCCCGCGGGATCGAGATCATCTGCGCCTTCGAGTGGTCCTTGTTCAAATGCAGCACGATGATCGTGTCGGTGCGCGAGCCGTCCTTGTTCTCAGGATCCCGCGTGTCACTGCCGAGCAGCAGAAAGTTCATGGCGCCTTTCGCGGACTCGGCCTTCTGCGGCCGGTCGGCCTCAGGCACTCCGTCGAAGGCGTCGACCCGCTTGACATCCGATGCCACAGACCGCAGCCACAGACTGGTGCCGAGCAGCGCCCCACCGAGCAGTACGGCCAACGACGCGGCAACGATCAGCGCGATCCGACGCCAGCGGCGCCGGCGCTTCGGCGTGGGCGTCGAACCGCCCGACACCTCTGACCCTCGCCGCCGCCCACGGCGCTGTGCCGGAATCTGGTCGACCACCTCGGTGATGTCACCGTCGGTAGATCGTTCTCGCGTTGGCATGGCGACGATCGTACTGATCCTGGCCCGAGCACATGGACCACCGCTTCAGCCAAAGGTGCCAATCCGATTGGGATATCCGGGCCGGGCCATTCGTCATGCTGCCGAGCGATGCACCATCTGCCCGCATTGGCATGAAACGAAGATCGCAAAAAAGGACAATCACTTCCGAATTCGACATTGCCAAACGTCCAGTTTGCCCAACGTTGCAGTACAGGGATGTGACCCTTCTCTCAGAACGTTTAACGACGTGATCACGCGGTCTGGTGAAATTCGACCACTTGGTCGTAGCATCCTGCGGGTTGGACGCGGCGAGCCGGCTCGTCGCCTGTCGGGGGAAGCCATCATGCTGGACCCGGGTGGACCTGTGCCCGCAAACACGAATTCAGTGCCACCTCGAATCCAGATGCTGACCGAGAGTGATCCTGACTCCGCCTTGGCATCCGACGTTGATTCGCGGGTGCCGAAACAGCGCAACCGTGTCGGCAGGCACGCAATTGACGCGGACGAGACATTTGAATACACGGGCCTGCCCGAGCCTCCACAGGTCGCCCCTCCACGGGTCGCCGACGATCAGCGCCGTAGCGACCAGGGTCGACCCGCGGCTGCCGACTCGTATCACCGCATCGCCGGTTCGACCGTCGTGCTGCCGTACCTCGGCTCGTCGACGGCCCGGAAGACCCGCTCCCTACGCGTGTGGATGATGTCGCTGCCGATCGACCTGGTGGCGTTCTCGCTGCCGGCGATCCACTACCAGAACCACTGGAAAAGCATCCTCACGGCCAGCGGCCTGAGCGCGGCACTGCTCGCCACCGGCGGTCTCTACCGGGCACGCCGGCATCTCAGCATCCTTGACGAGTTGCCGACACTTATCGGCCGGATGCTCGTCGCCTGCGCGCTGGTGAGCATCGTCGTGGCGATGCGCCACCAGTCCGCGGAGAACCTCGCGTCCTTCCTGCGTGTCGTGGCCATTTCGGCTGGGCTGGTGGTGCTCGGCCGCACGTTCAGCTACGTCGCGGTCCGGTTCGCGAGGCGCCGGCGTTGGGTGGAGCACAGCGCCATCATCCTGGGCGGTGGGCCGGTCGCGATCGAACTGGCTCGGCTGTTGCGTCGCTACCCGCAGTACGGGCTGCGCTTCGCTGGCTTCGTCGATGTCGAGACAACCGCCCACGAGCTGAAGGAAAGCACCCCGCTCATCGGCCTCTTCGACGAGCTCGAAGAGATCGCAAAAATGGTCGACTGCGACGTCATCATCATCGCCGACATCGACTGCCCGGAGGCTCGCCTGCTGCCGGTGGTGCGGTCCCAGGAGATGGAGAACTACGACCTGTGGATGGTCCCGCGGCTGCGGGACTTCGCCGCACAGGGCGGCAATCCCGACCACATCGGCGCGATCCCGGTCGTCCGGGTCCGCCGTCCCATGCTCAGCGGACCGAAGTGGTTCGTCAAACGATTCACCGACATCGCGCTGTCCTCGATCGCACTGGTGTTGCTCAGCCCGCTGCTGCTGCTCTGCGCGATCGCGGTCAGGATTGAGGGTGGACCCGGCATCTTCTTCCGCCAGCAGCGGATCGGTCGCTACGGCAACCCGTTCGAGCTGATCAAGTTCCGCTCCATGCGCCCGGTCAACGAGACCGAGTCCCAGACCAACTGGAACGTGGCGCACGACCCACGGATCGGGCCGGTGGGGCGCTTCATCCGCCGCACCTCCCTGGACGAGTTGCCGCAACTGTGGAACATCGTGCGTGGTGACATGACGATCGTCGGCCCACGTCCGGAGCGGCCGTATTTCGTGGACCAGTTCTCCGCGGAGCATCCCGACTACGCCATGCGCCACCGGGTGCCGGTCGGCCTGACCGGCCTGGCCCAGGTGAGTGGCCTGCGCGGTGACACGCCCATCTCGGATCGGGCCCGGTTCGACAACTACTACATCGAGAACTGGTCGATCTGGCTCGACGCCAAGGTGGTGCTCCGCACCGTCGCCGAAGTGTTCCGCGGCGGCGGTCGCTGACTCCAGGCCGGCACCGACATCTACCCCTGAGAGGACCTCGATCGTGGATCACGCGCGGAACCATGCCGCGGCGGCGCAGCCGCACCTGCTGCCGGGCAAGTCCGTTGCACTTGTGCACGAGTGGTTCGCCGTGACCGGGGGATCCGAAAACGTCTTCGTCGCCATCAACGAGGTCCTGCCCCAGGCCAAGCCGTTCGTGCTCTGGCGGGACGAAGAGGCACAGCGCGGAGCCGGGTTCCAGGAGTCGTGGCTGGCCCGCACCCCGTTGCGCCACGCCAAACCGCTGGCGCTGCCCGTGATGCCGTTCACCTGGCGCACCTTGACGCGCGAGCACTTCGACGTCGTCCTGTCGTCCAGCCACGCCTTCGCCCACACGGTCAAGATGGGCCCCCCTGACCAGACGCGGTACCTCAGCTACATCCACTCGCCGGCGCGGTACGTGTGGAGCCCAGACTTCGACGGACGCGGCTCCGGCGGGCTCCTCGCCCTGCCGCGCAAGGCTCTGCAGGCCGCGGACGTGCGGCTGAGCCGCCACGTGCACAGCTACGCCGCCAACTCCCTCGAGGTGCAGGCCCGGATCCGGCGCTTCTGGAACCGCGACGCCCGGGTCATCAACCCGCCGGTGGACGTCGCATACTTCGCCGACGCCCCCGCGCACCAGCGCATGCAGGAACGCGGCTACCTCCTGGGCGCGGGCCGCTGGATCCCGTACAAGAACTTCGACCTCATCATCGCGATCGCCGACGCGGCCCGGATGCCGCTGGTCATCGCAGGTTCCGGTCCGGAGGAGGAGAACCTCCGGCGGGCGGCCGAGAAAGCGAGCGTCCCGGTCACCTTCGAGCACCGACCGCCCCGGGAGCGGCTCCGCGAGCTGTACTGGGGGGCGAGGGCCCTGCTGTTCCCCGCGCACGAGGACTTCGGCATCATCCCGGTCGAGGCCCAGGCCTGCGGCACACCCGTGCTCGGTGTGCGCCGCGGCGGGCTGCTGGAGACGGTGATCGACGGCGACACGGGATTCCTGCTCGATTCGAAGGACCCCGGACATTACGCAGCCGCGCTACAGCAGCTGAACAAGCTCGACCACGAGCGGATCCGCGCCCACGCGTGGAACTTCTCCAACGACGTGTTCAAACAGCGGATCGCGGCCTGGGTCACCGACGACGCCTCCTGAACCTGGGTGCTCCAGGACAAGCGATCACAGTGACCACCCCTGATAACCTCCGTGCTCGTGAGCAACGACTCGAACAGTCCGGCGCAGGTACCGCATGGCGCTCCCGCAGCGCAGGGACGAGCCCAGGTGCCGTCCCAGACCCACCCTGCGTCCGCGCCGGACTGGAGCGTGCCACCGCAGCAGGTCAACCCGAGCCAGCCGCCGGACTGGCAGCCTGAGACGCAAGGGGACGCCGAGCCGGCACAGCCTGCGCCCGGACCATGGGGTGTGCCGGCGCCGACAAGCGGCCAGCCGCAGGCCGCGCCGCAGCCGGCCTGGACGCCGAACCAGCCCGTGAGCGTCCAGCCCGGACCAAGCCATCAGCCGGCTCCACAACCGTTTCCCCAAGCCGTGCCGCAGCCCCCGGGCCCTGGTCCGTGGACTGCGCACGACGCCCGTACGGCACAGGCTGCCCAACTGTGGCAGCAGGAGCGTGCGGCCGGTCGCGAGGCGCCACAGGGCTGGCAACCGCGGATCGAGCCGTCGTCACCCAAGCGTGGCCGGTTGCTGACCGGTCTGCTCGTCGGCCTGTTCGTGGGCCTGGTGGTCTTCGCCCCGGCCGGCTACTTCGTCGGTGACCTGCTGTTCGGCACAGATTCGAAATCCGATGCCACGCATGCCGCACCGAGCCCGTCCAGCACCGGCCTGCCGGCCTACGAGGCGACACAGGCCGAACTGAACCGGAAGAAGTTCGAGGGAGACCTGGCCGTCATGGCCGAGCCGTGGCTGCCGTACCTGTCAAGATGCGTCAAGAACGGCGAACCTGGCACGCCGAAGCTGCCGGGGAACGAGCAGGTTCGCATCACGTGTCAGCTCGACAACATGGCGGTCTACTTCGTCCAGTTCAAGACCGCGGAGGACCGCAGCCAAGAGTTTCTGACCCGGAAACAACAGAACGTCGACGCGCAGCAGCTGGCGCCGGGTGCATCGACACCCACCCGCAAGGCCGGGGCGTCGGGCAAGAACGACGGCAACTACGTGGAGTTCGCGTTCAAGCCCGCAAATGCCGGCGCGCAGACGTATGTCGGCATCTGGTGGGACCGGGACGGTGCCCCACTGCTGGCCGCGCGCATCGAAGCGGCATGGGTCGCCGGACTCGACCAGAAATGGGAGCCGCTCCGAGACATCTGGCAACGGCGCGGATGAACACCGTCGGCTGCACACGGTCGTGATTGACATGTGACGGCCAGCTCGCGTTCCATGAACGACGACGATCCACGGGCTACTTGTGGAGCATCGATCTCGGGTCAGAATCGATCAAGGCGAACATGAAGTCGACGGAGTGGTAGCCGATCGCATACGAGTGCGGCGGATGCCAAGCCGCATAGGCGCGGCACGCGTTGCGAGCCCGATTACTGATCTCGGTGTCGGTCGGCTTGTCCCATGACCAAGCAACCTGGCCCAGACGCGAATCGGACCAATACACGGGCAGAACGTACCAGCTGACATCCCCATACACCGCCGGCTGCTCGGCGGCCAACTCACGCAACGCCTGCCCCGCCGCGCGGTGATCCGGGTTGTCGTCGACCAGCCAGCTCGGCGCGTATACACCTGCGCCGTGGCCGATCTCGTCGACCAAAGCGGAGATCGCAGACTTGACCGCGGCGACCGTCACCTGCCCGTCGATCAGCCCCGCCTCGTGCACCCGACCACCGCCGAGACAACCGAGCGCCGCTGTCAACTCGTCGTAGCGAGCCTTCCCGAACGCCTCCGAGGTGAGCGGGGCGTAGCCCTCCGCAGCTGGATTATGGGCGACACCCCACCAACGCGAGTGCTGCGCACCGTTGATCTGCTGCCGTGCGGTGCTGCCGGTGCCCCGGGTCAGCAACAGAATGTGCACGTCCCGGCCGGCAGCCACGTGCTCCGCAATCATCACGCCGGCCCCGAGGGTCTCGTCGTCGGGGTGCGGTGCGACCAGGATCCATGGGCGACCCGTCTTGTCGGGTTCACGCTTGGCCACCGTCGGCGAGGCCTTCCGGCTCTCGCATCCACCTTGTGCTGCCGTCGCAGCAGATTCCACGAGGACAGCGGCGGCAGCGAGCAAGGTGCGCCGGCTAGGCATCGACCATCTCCATCTGATCGGGATACGCGTGATGTCAATGATCGCGCAAACACCGGATCCAGCCACGCAGAGGTAGCAGCGCTCAGCGTGGTGGTCCCGTCGCCGTGCCGTGGGCGACGATGGCCGGCTCAGCGGCGCGCACCTGGGCGAAGCTGGCCTTCAACCCGCGGCGGAGCACTCGGGCCAATGGTCGCTCGACCAGGCGGTGCGTCAAGAAGGCTAATCCGAGCAGCACGATGACGATCGCCGCTACCAACAGCCACGCGGGCACAGTCTCGCGCAACTGGACCACGGCCACCCATCCCAACTGCCGGTGCAGCAGATAGACGGGATAGGTCAGGGCACCGAGCGTCATCAGCCCGGGCCACCGCAGCCAGGAGAGTTTGCCGAGGGACAACAGAATCATCAGTCCGAACAGGACGAACAGGATGACCAGGGCGACCTTGTACGAGATGTGGTCGGTGCGCGCCAGCGGCGCGACGCGCCGTTCCAGCGAGGGAACGGCCATCACGATGGAGACGGCGAGCATGCCCCACAGCAGCATGTTCGACCCGAATCGGTAGATCAGGTAGAGGGTGGTGCCGGCAATGAAGTACGGCGCGAATGTCGGATCGACGATGGCGATGAGCGGATCAAACTTGGTAAAACCGGCAAATAGGTACAACACCGTCCAGATAACATTGAACAGCACCACCCGCCGGTATGTCAGGCCGAACCAGACCACCGTCGCGAACAGGATGTAGAACTTTAGCTCGATGAACAACGTCCAGTAGACGTCATCAACAGGCTGAACATTGACGAAGCGTTGCAGCATCGTCAGGTTGACGAGCACCTGCGACAGCCCGGGGGCGCGTTGGACCGGCGCGATCATCAGAACCATGCCGGTGACCAGTACAGCGAACAGGTACGCGGGCATCAGCCGGGTGACGCGCGAGGTGAAGAAGTCCGACAGCGACCGCCCCCAGCAACTCATGCAAATGACGAAACCGCTGATGATGAAGAAGAACTCCACCCCCATCCAGCCGTACCGAAAAGCGCCGACCACGACTGGACCGAAAGTCCCGTCAGGGTCCGCGCCCCACGCTCCCCGGCGGCCGATGTCGGCGATCAGGTGATAGCCGAACACCACCATCGCGGCGAAGAAGCGGAACAGGTCCAGGGCGTACAGCCGATCGACTGGACGTCGGTTGCCGCCGGAGGGGGCGGCACTCATCGTGCCGACCGGGGTTGTCGAAACCGTCGGGGTTGTCGCATACGCCGGAGACGTCGCATCCAGGACACCAGGTGCGCGTGTCAATAACGGCAGTTCCACGGTTGGTTGGGCGAGTGCCACGCCCGGCTCATCACCAGTCTCGACGCCCACGTTCCTCCCCACCACCCGTGTCGCCGGCCCGCGCAGCGTACCTGACATGTCGACCAGTTGCGGCCCTGATGCCTCATGCGCTGACAGCGCAGGTGAGCTGAACGCCGGACATGAATGTAGAGCGGCCCGGCTTGGTGTTGGCTCGTGAGAGGCGTTCGCGTAACATGAGCCAGCTCGTCGGCTCGGGGGCCGGCACCTCACTCGGGATGGGATCAATGCCGGACGTGGCACGCAACGGGCCGGGCACCACGCCAAACGTGCTGATCCTGGGCACGGCCGAATGGGACTCGGCGATCGCCACCAACCAGCACTACGTCACCCGCGAGCTCGCTGCGGCGGCGGACGTGACGTTCGTGGAATCCCTCGGCCTGCGACGGCCCACCCTCCGCCGAGCTGACGTCGCCAGGATGGCGGCACGAGCACGCCGCGCGTTCGCGTCCGCGACGCCTGCGGACGGACCGAAGACGACGGGACGGCCCAGGCCGGACCGCACACGCATCGTCTCGCCACTCGTCGTGCCCGTGCACCGTGCTCCCACCCGTGTGCTGAACCGCACGCTGCTGCGCCGCTCCACCGCCGCCTGGCTGGAAAGCCCCCGACCACGCGTACTGTGGACCTTCACGCCAGTGACGTATGGCTTGGAAAACGCCGCAGACGTCGTGATTTACCACTGCGTCGACCTGCTCGCGAAGTTTCCCGGCATCGACGGCGTCGCCGTCGGTAAGGGCGAGCGGAATCTCGCGGCCCAGCCCGGCATCGTCGCCATCGCAACCAGCCAGGCGGTGCACGAGCATCTCCTCAGCGCCGGGTTCCCCCGCGTGGAACTGCTGCAAAACGTCGCGGACGTGTCCGTTTTCACCGAAGGCAGCCGCCCGGCCGTCGAGCGCCGCCCAGCCGCGATCTTCTCCGGCAACCTCACCACCGCCAAACTCGACATGCCGCTGCTCGAGTCCGTCGCCAGGGCGCTGCAAGGACGTGGTGAACTACTCCTCGCCGGTCCGCTGGCCGCCGGCGGCGGAAGCTTCACCGCTGAACTGCAACAACTGGAGGCGTTGGGCGCCCGCTATCTCGGCCTGCTCACGCCGAACGAGCTCGCCGCAGCCGCCGGCACCTGTTCCGTCGGACTCATCCCGTATTCGATCAACGACTACACGACAGGCGTCAGCCCGCTGAAGTGCTTCGAGTATCTTTCGTCCGGTCTGTCGGTGTTGAGCACACCGCTGCCGTCGGTGCAGGCGCTCACGCGGAACAATCGGCATGTCATCGCAGCTGACAGCGCCGACTTCGTCCACCACCTCTCCCGGATGCTGGCGCCCGTCACCGACGACGTGATCACCGACCGGATCGACAGCGCTGGTCGGCACGGCTGGGACGAGCGTGGGCAGGTGCTGCGCAACCTGCTGACCGCTGAACTCACGCACCTGCCGGTCCGGTGACGACCGTGCCAACCGCGGCTCGACCGTCCTGATTGCTCGGCCATGAATCGCGTCTTGTCCACGGTCGGCAGGATTCCCCTGCGGGTCGGCGTCCTGGTGCTCTTCGCGCTTGCAGTGCCGCAGATTTATCTGTTCCCCGAAGGCACCATGGACATCGCGCTGTCGTCCATCGTCACCATCCTGCTCGTGCCGACCGTCGCGGTCTCAACGTGGCGCAATCCCGACGTGCGACGGCTGCTGCGCACCCCGCTGTTGTACGCCCTGCTCGCACTCCTGGCGACCCGAGTCCTTGCACTGCTCTGGTCGCCCGACTCAGGGTACGGCCGACTGCCGATCGTCCTGCTCGGCCAGTTCCTGGTGACACTGGTGCTGGTGTACGGCGCCATGAGCGAGGAACCTGACCTTCTGCGCCGGATCCAGTTCGTCTACTGGCCCCTCGTCCTACTGCAGGCTCTCCTGATAGCACTGTTCCGCCTCTTCCCCCGGCTGGAGGACGCCTACCTGCGTTCAATCGCCGGGGTGTTCGCGGGCCAGAACACCGTCGGGGGACTCTTCGACGTGAACCGGAACAACGTGCTGGATCCCGCCAAGTCGGGCGGGGTGTTCATCAACGCGAACGTCTCCGGGCTGTTCCTGGGCGTCAGTGCCATGGCCGCGTTCGCCATCTGGTCGCGCACGCGGCAGCGACTCGTATTGGTGGCAGGGTTTGTCGCATTGACCGGCGTCTGGTTCACCGGATCCAAATCCGGGCGGATGTTCGCCATCGTGCTGCCCCTCGCCGCGCTGGCCGCCTACCACTGGCAGAAGCTGAGGCCGGCCGTCCGCAGGAATCTGCTGATCGCTGGGGGCGCGACGGCAGTTGCAGTCGCTGCAACACTCGGCTTCTCCGAAGGCGGGTTCGCCACCGCCGTCCGGGTGGCTTTCGGCCAGCGGACCGAGATCTGGGGCTACAGCGGCGAGGCATTCGTTCAGGATCCTTTGCTCGGCCTCGGCTGGGGTGGCTGGCAAGCCGGGTTCGCCTCGTATGCCGCCTCACACGGCATCTACAGCCCGAACTTCCCGCCGCACAACATCCTGCTCGCCGCATGGGCATCAACCGGCCTGCTCGGACTCGCACTGACGATCCTGCTCTTCGGAGTGATGCTAGGGCTCGCCATCAAGGCGTTCGGACGGTACTCGGGCCACAACTCATTGTTCGTGGCGTGGACAGGCGCGGCATTGGTCTGGACAATCGTCCAGGCCATGGGCGAGAACACCGACGTGTTCGGGGACATCCACCTCATCCCGATTCTCGCACTGCTGCTCTGCTACCTGATCCGTCCCTTGTCACAGGAGACAGAACGTGTCGAAGACGCCGATATCTGGAATCGTGAGACATCAATTATTCCAGCCGTCCGAGACGTTCATTCCCAGTCAGGCTATGGCGATGCGGACGTTCCGACCGTTGTATATCGCACGGGACGCGGTGGTTGGGGCCCCGGCCGGCACCGACGCCATTAGCCTCTCCCGGTTCGGCAAGGCAGCAACCACCTCGTACCTGCTGACCCGCCGGTCGGACCGGTTGGTGAAGACACTCGCCGATCGTGGCGTAGCCGTCCTGCACGCCCACTTCGGCGTCGAGGGCGTGTACATCACCCCAACCGCCAAGGCACTCGGCGTACCGCTCGTCACCACGCTCCACGGCTTCGACGTGACCATCGCGAAGAAGCAGCTGCTCGCATCGAAGAAGCCGTCCTGGGTCAACTACGTCACGTGGCGCAAGTCGCTCTTCGATACCGCCGCAGTGTTCATCTGCGTCTCCGAGTACATCCGGCGCCGTGCGGTCGAATGGGGCTATCCAGCCGAGCGCACCGTGGTGCTGCCGATCGGTGTCGACACGGACCTCATCAAGCCGGTGCCGTTCGTCGAGACGCCTCGGATCGTGCACATCGCCCGCCTGGTGGAGGTGAAGGGCACCGCTGACCTGCTACAGGCATTCGCCACTGTACGCCGAGCGATACCCGCGGCCGAGTTGGTCATCGTCGGTGACGGCCCACTGCGGGCGCAGCTCGGTGCGCTCGCGACGCAGCTGGGAGTCTCGGAGGCGGTGCGGTTCCTCGGAGCGCAGCCGCACGCCGAGGTGCTGGCACAGGTCAGCGCCGCGCAGATGCTGTGCCTGCCGAGCGCGACGGCGTCCAACGGTGCCCAGGAGGGTCTGGGCATGGTGCTGCTGGAGGCGGCCGCCTCGGGGCGGCCGGTGGTCGGCACCGATCACGGCGGCATCCCCGAGGCCGTCGTCGACGGCGTCAACGGCTACCTGGTGCCGGAACGTGATCCGGCTGCGCTCGCCGAGCGACTGATCACCCTCCTCGTCAACCCCGACCTGGGCGAGCGCTTCGGTGCAGCGGGTCGCGCGATGGTGGAGCACCGGTTCGACCTACGCGCACAGACCGCCAAACTGGAGTCGCTGTACGAGGATCTGATGTGACACAGGCGATCATCGGGCAGCGGTGCGGAAAGGCGAAGCGCCGTGGCTAGCACATTCCTCCGGCTCCTGCTCGGCGGCCTCGCCGGGAAAGTGCTTGGCATCGTCCGGGAGGTCCTGCTCGCCGCGCTCTTCGGCGCCGGACGGGCCGTGGGCGCCAACCGGATAGCGATGACCGGGACCATGGTCCCGATCAACTTCTTCACCGCCGATGCGCTGTCGGCCGGCTTCCTGCCACTGTACGTGCAGTACAAACGGGACAGCCCGGCGATGTCGCTGGCGCTCTACCGCTCGGTCTGGCGACTGCTCGCCGCTCTCTCCATAGGCCTGGTGGTCGCCCTGCAGGCGGCACGAGGTTTCTGGGTCGGCCTGCTCGCTCCAGGACTCGACGATTCCACCGCGGCATTGACCGGGTCCATGCTGTCGATCGCCGCACTCGGTGTGCCCTTCTATGTCCTGTACAGCCTCCACTCACTCGTAGCGCTGGCACACGATGACGTGCGCTTGATCAACATACGGGCCTCGTTCCAGAGCATTGGGCTCATCGCGGCGACGGTTGCGGCGTACCTCACCGGTGACGTGGTGCTGCTCGCCTGGGGATTCACCGCGCCGTACGCCGTGCTGTGGTGCTGGAGCGCGTACTGGGTCCGGCGTAAGAACTATCTCAACGACGAGGGTGGCATGCCGGGCCCCCGGCAGTCGCTGCGTGCACAGAACAAGATTGCACTCGCGATGTTCTGGCGCCGACTGCGCCCGCTGCTGCTCATCCCGGTGCTGCTGCAGGGTTCCATCGCGGTCGAACGCGCGGTCGGCTCCTTGCTCGGTATCGAGGTTGTTGCCGCAACGGAGTACTCACGATTCGTTGTCGACTCGCTGATGGCGCTGATCGCCGCACCGCTCGGGCTGGCCGGACTTGCCGCGTTCGCCCGAATGCAGACGGAAGAGGTCCGCGCCGGCCTCGAGCGCCTGATCACTCCGGTCCTGCTGGTCACCGTGCCGCTGTCGATCGTGCTCGGCCTCAACAGCCGCGGCATCATCACGGCCCTCTATGCTCGCGGTCAGTTCGATGACCAGGCCGTCGACGTATCGTCGATCATGCTGCTCGGGTTCTCGCTGGGCATCTGGGCCAACGTGCTTGGCCACACCCTCGTCAAGGTGCTCAACGCGCGAGGACAGAACGCACGGGTTGCGGTCGTCAACGGCCTCTCCTTCGGAATCGCCGCCACCGTGAACCTGGTCATGTGGCGATTCTGGGGGCCGATCACAATCGGTGTCGCCTCGTCCATCACTGGCCTGGTGATGTTCGTCGGCGCGGCATGGTCGTTGGGGATCATGCGGCATTGCTTGCGGCTGCTCGCACTACTGGCGCCCGGCATCGTCGGCGCGGTCGCGGCCGGATGGCTCTTGGCCGGCGACGGAATCCTGCGGCTCATCGCCTCATGCACCGCCATCGGTTTGATCTGGCTCACATACATCGTGTGCGTGCCGCGTTTCCGCCATGTCTTCGTGGTTCGTGTGTGGTCCAAGGTCGCCGCGCGCGGCCGAAAATCGCCACCTGCCCAGGAAGCGGTGCCGGTCCGTTCCGGGGTCGGCAGGCACCGCAGGATCGTGGACTGAGGCAGTCCCAAAGGCAGGGCCGCTGGCCTTCGCCGCAGGCACTGACTAGCCTGTTGCAATTCCCGCCTACACAAGCCGAGGAACCATTTGGTCGGACAGGTCGCTCCAGAGAACATCGCGAACCAGGATCCGGTCACCGCTCCCACTACCCGTCGCCGCCTGTGGTGTTACGACGTCGTCGCCGGAGCGGTGCTGCTGGCCTCATTCCCCGCCGTCCACGACGTGAAGAGCCTGCTCACCGCGCCGTACTGGGCGGACGAGGCGTGGGTGGCGTTGTCTGTTCGGTTTCCGCTGAGCGACCTGCCGATCACGACGTCGTCGAGTCCGTTGGGGTGGAGCTTCCTGCTGCGCCTGGTGCCCGATGATGATGACTTGCGGGTCGTCCCGCTTGTGTTCCACCTCCTCACGGTCCTCGCCGCGTACCTGCTCGGCCGGGTGCTGGCCTGGCCGGCTCGGGGCCGGGCGGTCCTCGCCGGTTTCATCTGTGCGGCGGTGGTCCTGCTGCTGCCCGCCCAGCAGATCCGCCACGACCTCAAGCAGTACACCGCTGACGCTGCCGTCTCATTAGGCCTGCTGGTCTTGAGCGCCTCGACGGAACAGAGCTGGTCACGCCGGCGCCTCAGCGTGCTCACCGCCGCCGTCGCAGTGGGAATGATGCTCAGCCATGTGACCGCCGTGGTCGCCCCGTGCGTGTTCGGCGGGCTGGTGTTGGTGACTGCGATTCGGCGGCAGTGGCGGCGACTGGTTGAGGTGATCTCGTGCGGCATCGGCGCCGGGTTGATCATCGCGGCCGTCTACTTCGGCATCTCCGGCCGGGGTCGCAACGATCAGATGCAGCAATACTGGGTGGCCAACTTCCCGACCGTGGCCGAACTACCCGACTACCTCCAGCACCAGCTCGACGCCCTGATGCCCTTGATCGGCGTGTCGGGGCCGCTGGTCGTCGCCCTGATCATCGCCGGATTACTAACCGTGGTCAGGTGGGCCCGCCCCGCTACCGCCGTGGCGATGCTGCTGCTCCTGCCGACGGCGATCGTGCTCGGTGTGGGCGAGATCTATCCACTGCTCGAAACGCGTACCTCGCACTTCCTGCTCGTCGCGGGCGCGGCGGCGGCCGGTATCGGGATAGTCGGTGCGGCGGATCTCGCAACGAGCCTGACCCGCCGCGCTCTACCGGCCGGCGGCCGCCAAGCCGGCACGCACCTGGTCGCCACTGCCGCGGTCAGCGCCCTCCTGGTCGGCGGGTTCGCGTTCACCAACCACCGGTGGTACCGGTTCGACCAGAACGAGAGCTTCTACTACACCGCCAACGGCGTGGAGGACGTCCGGTCGGCCACCGAATACGTCACCATGTACGCCGCACCGGGCGACGTCATCCTGGTGAGCAACCTCGCCTGGTACGGCTTCGCGTTCTATTCACGAGAGACTCCGCTCGAGCTGGTCGCCCCGTACGGCAACACCGTCGGTTTCTATGTCGATCTGCCTGGGCGATCCGACGTGATCCGGGTTTCCGACCGCAACGCGGAAGCCATCCGGCGGAACCTCGAACTGGGAATCCAGAAGGCTGCCGAGCGCGGTCCGGACAGCAGGGTCTGGCTGATCCGCTCGCACATCATCGGCAGCGAGGCGAAGGCGTGGCAGGAGGTGCTCGCCGACTATCAGGTCCAGTTGGTCACCGATGGTCTAGAGCCGGTTGCCTTGATCACCAGGAAGTAGCGTGACCCGTGTCAGACTGCCGTCTCCGACCGAACCCGATCTGCCGCGCGATGGACGGCTGCCAGGCCCAAAGCGCGGGACAGCGCCGCAACGGTCTATGGAGGATTACCACCAGGGGTGATAGGACGCTAGTCTGTTGCCCCGCCCGAGCCCTTCGGAGATCGTGATGAAGCTGTCGATCCTGATGCCGGTCTACAACGAGGAAGAGCGCGTCGCTGACGCCGTGAAACAGGCACTCGACGTGAACTACCCGACCGAGACCGAGCTTGTGATCGTCGACGACGGCAGTCGCGACCGCACCGCCGAGATTCTGGGCGCCATCACCGACCAGCGTGTCCGCGTTTTCCTTCACCCCCGCAACAAGGGCAAGGGCGCGGCGATCCGCACCGCGGTGGAGAACGCGACCGGTGATTACATGGTCATCCTCGACGCCGACCTCGAGTACGACCCCCAGGACATCCCGAAGCTGCTCGAACCGGTGCTGGACGGCCGGGCCACAGTGGTCTACGGCAATCGCACGTTCGGCAGCCACAGCTCGTTCTCGTTCTGGTATGTCATGGGCAACAAGGCCGTCACCACCGCGGCCAACATGCTGTTCAACTGCTACCTCGGCGACCTCGAAACCTGTTTCAAGCTCATGCCGATCGAGCTGTACCGGTCACTGCACATCCGCTCCGCGGGCTTCGGCATGGAAGCCGAAGTGACCGGCAAGCTACTGCGCAACCGCCACCGGCCCTACGAGGTGCCGATCAGCTACCGCGCACGCACCCGCGAAGAGGGCAAGAAGATCACGTGGAAGGACGGAGTCGAAGCGCTCTGGATCCTGTCCCGCGAGCGCGTCCGCAAGCCACATCATGCCCGCTGAGCTGAACACCGCGGCTCATCGCGTCGTGTGCCGTCACCGGCCTCATCGTCACTTGGAGCCGAAGTGACCAGTGCTGATCGTGATCACGCTGCGCTGTCGCGTCGCCGCATGCTCGCGGGGGGAGGCGCGACGATCCTCGGCGCGTCCGCCGTCACGGCCATCGGCGTCGCGGTAGCGAAACCCCACGCAAGCCCGCCGATCGCCGGCGGCACCGACTGGATCGACGTGCGGGATCACGGTGCGCAGGGCGACGGTGTCACCGACGACACGCAGGCAATCAAGTCGGCCATCGCAGCTGCGGCGAACGGCGGCGTCGTGACCTTCGGCGTCAACAAGACCTACCGGATCAGGGGCCGAATCGACATGCCGGTCGGTCTGGTGGGGTATCAGGGCAACGGATCGACGCTGAACTGTGCGGAGGTCCCGGACACCGACAGGTACGCCATCCGCTTCGTGCCCTCCCCCGCCCCTGCGGCCGATCCGAACATGTTCACCGAACGCTGGACCTACAGCTACTGGTGTGAAGGACTACGCATCGTCGGACCGTCCGACAACGGCCGCGACACGGCGCGGGCGCTGGACGGCATCTTCATCGGGCGCCCGCCCGAGGTAGATGAGGGCAACGTGGCCGGAATGAGTTTCTACAACGTAGTGGTGCGCGGATTCCGCGACAACTGGACCATCGCCGACCAGTCCTGGTTGCTGGCCTTCTACCACTGCTACTCGTCAAACGCCTGGCGTCGGGCGTACCACTTCGAGTCCATCGTCAACGCCGGCGAGAATTACAATTTCCACGGCGGGGTCATCCACGGAAACGCGATCGGCGTGCATGCAAACGTGGAAGGAAACAGCGACATCAACTTCTTCGGTGTCTCCTTCGACTACAACGAGCTTCACATGCAGCTTGAGTCGGGCATCACCACGCTCACCGGTTGCCACCTGGAGGACCGGAATACGTCGCCGATGATCACCGTTTTGTCGACCGGCGGCAAGGAACCGGCCAAACTCGACCTCGTCTCCTGTGTGGTGGCCGGCACCGAGACTTCGGCCGGAGGCCGCCGCAGCTTCGTCACGGTGTCCGGCGATCGCTCGGTCGTGCGCGTCCACGGCGGCGCATGGCCGCGGTACGACAGACCGGACAGCGAACTGGTGACCGTCCCGCCGGGCGCCGGCCGGCCACTGGTGAGCGTTGAACACGTTGACCCTGTAATCAAGGAGAACGCGGCACCTCGGATCTCCGGAGTTACGTCGCTCGTACACAACGGCGGCTTTGAAGACGGCCTCACCGGGTGGACGCTGTCGGCATCCGGGTCAGCCGGTTCACACGCCGTCGACACCAGCGTCCGCCGCAGCGGTAATGCGTCGCTACGAATCGCCAAGTCGGCCGCTGGCAACTATGGCTTCTGGCGCGACGTTCCGGTCACGCCAGGCGGACGATTGCTGGTGCGGGGCTACATCCGCGCGCAGGCTCTGAACGCTGGCGGGGGTTTCCGAGTCGACTGGCTCGACTTCGGGGGAGTCGAGGTCGCCGCACGCGAGGACGCTGTCGGCGGAACCGTTTCGGGCACCACCGACTGGATTCAGCGGTCCGCCACCCTGGCCGTGCCGGTCGGAGCGGCCCGGGCACGCGTCTGGGCATGGACGATCGCATCCTCCGGTTCCATGTGGTTCGACGACATCGAAGCGTGGAACCTCTAGTCAGGACACTGCGGGGCCGGTGAGCTCACCGAACGTGTTGTATGACCCAGCGGCGGCCCCGGCCGCCAGCGCGTCCGGGAAGGTCTGCCCGGTGGCCGACAGGATCAGCGCGGACGGGTCATCGACAGGACGTCCAGCGCGTCGTCGAGCTGCTCCTCCGTCAGCTTGCCCGCAGCGACGTGGCCGCGCTCCAGGACCACCTCACGGATCGTGCGGTTCTCCTTCAGCGCTTGTTTGGCGATCGACGCCGCCTCCTCGTACCCGAGGTACTTGTTCAGCGGCGTGACGATCGACGGTGAGCCTTCGGCGTAGGCGCGCATCACGGAGACGTTCGCGGTCAGGCCCGCGACGCACCGCTCGGCGAAAAGGCGGGAGACGTTCGCGATGAGGCGGATCGATTCGAGGAGGTTGCGGGCGATCACCGGCAGCATGACGTTGAGCTCGAAGTCGCCCTGGGTGCCGGCGAACGCGACGGCCGCGTCGTTGCCGATCACCTGGGCCACCACCTGGCGGACCGCTTCGGGGACGACGGGGTTGACCTTGCCGGGCATGATCGACGAGCCGGGCTGGAGGTCGGGGATGTGCAGTTCGCGCAGGCCGGCGCGGGGGCCGGAGCCCATCCAGCGGATGTCGTTGGCGATCTTGTACAGGCCGGCGGCGATCGTGCGGACCGTGCCGGACGCCTCGACGAGGGCGTCGCGGGCGCCCTGGGCCTCGAAGTGGTTGCGGGCCTCGGTCAGCGGCAGCCCGGTCGTGGACGACAGGGCGAGGATCGCGGCGGCGGCGAAGCCGGGCGGGGTGTTGATGCCGGTGCCGACCGCGGTGCCGCCGAGCGGCAGTTCCGCGACCCGGGGAACGACCGAGTTGATGCGTTCGATGCCGTAGCGGACCTGTGCGGCGTACCCGTGGAACTCCTGGCCGAGGGTGACCGGGGTGGCGTCCATGAGGTGGGTGCGGCCGGCCTTCACGACCGTGGCGAACTCGTCGCCCTTCTTGCGCAGTGCCAGTTCCAGCGTCGACAGGGCCGGGATCAGGTCGTTGACCAGGGCCGACGTGGCGGCGACGTGGATGGAGGTGGGGAACACGTCGTTGGACGACTGGGAGGCGTTGACGTGGTCGTTGGGGTGGACCGGGCGGCCGAGGTCGCGGCTGGCGAGAGTGGCGATGACCTCGTTCATGTTCATGTTCGACGAGGTGCCGGAGCCGGTCTGGAAGACGTCGATCGGGAAATGTCCATTGTGGATGCCGGAGGCGATCTCGGTGGCGGCGACGATGATGGCGTCGGCCATGTCGGAGTCGAGGACGCCGAGCTCGGCGTTGACGGCCGCGGCGGCGGCCTTGATCTGTGCCAGTGCGCGGACGTGCGCGCTTTCGAGGCGCCCGCCGGAGATCGGGAAGTTCTCCACGGCCCGCTGGGTCTGTGCCCGCCAGAGCGCGTCGGCGGGGACGCGCACCTCACCCATCGTGTCATGTTCCACGCGGTATTCCATAAGGCCAATGGTGCTCCTCGGCGGGCCGCTCAGCGCGTCAACGCGGCAAGATCGCGGGCGCCGAGGGAGGTGAACAGCGCCACGGCCTCGTCCATGCGGCCCAGGCCGGCCAGGGCGCGGGCCTGTTCGTACCGGTCGCCGATCCCGGCGGCCTTGGTCAGCGCCTCCCGGTGCAGCCGCTCGGCGGCGGCGTGGGAGCCGGCAGCGCGCAGCGACAGGGCCAGGTCGTTGGCGGCGAGGCACTGACCGGAGACGTCGGCGACCCGCTCCATCTGCTCCCGGGCGGTGCGCTGGCAGGTGATCGCGTCGCCGATCCGGCCGGCGAGCCGGTGCGCGGTGCCGAGCTTGCTCAACGTCTCGGCGGCGCCGTACTGGTTGAACGCGTCCTGCTTGAGCAGCAGTGCCCGGCGCAGCAGCGCGGTGGCGACGGCGAGGTGGCCGAGGTGCAGGTGGACGAGGCCGAGCTCGCCGAGCATGATGCCGACCGGTCGGATGCCGCCGATGCGCCGGGCGACGGCGAGGCCGCGGCGGTTGGCGGCGAGCGCCTGGGTGTAGTTGCCGGCCTGGGTGTGGACCAGCCCCATCGTGCTGTGCAGCTTGAACTCGAGGCTCGGCGACACCTCGTAGCCGGGGTATTCGACGGGTACCGCGGCAGCCGCCTCAGCGGCGGCGATCGCCTCCGGGTACTGGCCGAGTTTGCTGTGCAGCATCGCCCGGTTGGTCAGGGCGGTGCCGACGAGCCGGGGCAGCCGTTCCCGTTCGGCGATCCGCACGACGATCTGCAGGGTGGCGAGGGCGTCGGCGAGGCGGCCCATCCGGAAATAGACGGCGGCGAGGTAGTTGCGGGACTCGGCCTCCAGCTCGGGGTCGGGCAGCGCGACGGCCGCGGCGATCGCCCGCTCGTAAAGGTCGAGCTGGGTCTCGCCGTAGCCGAACCCGTAGAGGAACGGTGACACGGCCCGGGTCATCAGGCAGGTGTGCCGGTGCATGCCGTGCTCGGCGGAGAGCCGAGCGACGCCGAGGACGTTGGGCAGTTCGCGGTCGAGCCACTGCCGGGCCTCGGCGACGACGCTGAACTCCTTCGCGGTCGGCGGTGGCGTGTCCAGGCGCAGCAGTGACCGGGCGTCGGACAGCTCCATGTAGCTTGTCGCGCTGACGACGCTGTAGAGGTAGTGGTCCAGCAGCCGTTCGACGGCGGCGTGGGCCTCGGCCGCGGCGAGCTGGGCGGCGTAGTCGCGCAGCAGGTCGTGCAGCCGGTACCGGCCGGCCGCGGGCGCTTCGACCAGGTGTACGTCGACGAGGTCCTCCAGCAGCGCCTCGGCCTCGGCGACCGGCAGGTCGGCGAGGGCCGCCGCGGCGGCGGGCTCGAAGTCGCCGGGCGGGTGCAGTCCGAGAACCCGGAAAAGCCCCTGCAGCGGTACGGGCAGTTGCTGGTACGACAGGGTGAACGCGGCGGCGACGGTCCGCCCGTCGACGGCGAGCTCGGGCAGCCGCCGGTCGGCGGTGCGCAGCCGGGCGGCGAGGTCGGCGACGGTCCAGGTGGGCCGGTGCTGGAGCCGGGCGGCGGCGAGACGGACCGCGAGCGGCAGCCGTCCGCACAGCTCGGCGACCTCCTCGGTGCGTTCGGGGTCGGCGAGGGCCCGGTCGCCGACGGTGCGGCGCAGCAGTTCGACGGCGTCGTCGAGGGGCAGCACGTCGAGGGAGACGGGCTGGGCGCCGTCGAGGCCGCCGAGCCGGCGGCGGCTGGTGATGATGACGCCGGTGTTCGCGGTGCCGGGCAGCAGCGGCAGCACCTGGGTGGTGTCGAGGGCGTTGTCGAGCAGGACGAGGACCTGCCGGTCGGCGAGTTCGGTGCGCCACAGCACGGCGCGGTCGTCGAGGGCGGCCGGGACCCGTTCGGCGGGGACTTCGAGCTGGCGCAGCAGCGCGCCGAGTGCTTCGCCGGGGTCGAGTGGCGCCCGGTCGCTGTGGCCGCGCAGGTCGAGGTAGAGCTGGCCGTCGGGGTACCGGTCGGAGGCGGCGTGGGCGGCGCGGACGGCGAGGGTGGTCTTGCCGGTGCCGGCCATGCCGTCGATGGCGAGGACCGTCTGGGGGCCGTTGCTGAGCGCGTCGACGAGCCGCTGGACGGTGTCGGCGCGGCCGGCGAAGTCGGCGATGTCGCGGGGCAGGCAGCGGGCGGGGCGGCGCAGGCCGATGCGCGGGGGCTGGGGCAGCTGGGGCAGCAGCAGGCTGACGTCGCCGGTGAGGATGCGCCGGTGCAGCTCGACGAGTTCGGCGCCGGGCTCGATGCCGAGTTCCTCGGCGAGCAGCGCCCGGCCGCGGCGGAACACGGCCAGGGCGTCGGCGCGGCGGCCGGTGCGGGCCAGGGCGGTCATGAGCTGGCCGCGGAACTGCTCGTGGTGCGGAAACCGCTCGACGAGGTCGGCGACTTCGGCGAGGATCTCCTCGGCCAGGTCCAGTTGCAGTTCGAGGTCCAGGCAGAACGCCATGGCGGCGGTCCACTGCTCGTCGAGGTGCGCCGCGGCAGCTCGTACGACATCGGAATCAACGTCCGCGAGGGGACGTCCTCGCCACAACGCGAGAGCGGCGCGCAGTTCGTCCCGCGCGCCGGCGAGGTCCCCGTCCGCGGCGGCGGCCCGGCCGCGCTCGACCCGGGTGGCGAACAGCGCCGCGTCGAGATCCTCGGGGCCGACCTTGATCCGGTAGCCGGTGGGCTCGGTGATGACGAGGTCTTCCGGCAGGCCGGCGCGGCGCAGCAGTTGTCGCAGCCGCGAGACGCAGCTGTGCACCTGCGCTCGTGCGGTCGGCGGCGGGTGGGTGTCCCACAGCGCGGTGACGACCTGTTGGACCGGGACGAGTTGGCCTTCGCGGAGCAGCAACAGGGCGAGCAGGATCCGCTCGCGGGGCGCCGCGACCGTGATTTCGGTGACCGGTGTGCGGATCTGCACCGGCCCCAAGATCGAAAACCTGGTCGAATTGCGCATAACCACCCTTTGTGCGGCTGCCGCCTCCTCCCGAAGCGCACACTGAACACTCGATGGTAGTCAGATGAGAGCGCCGAAAGAGCCGGGACAGCGACCCTTTTTCAGGGGTCGGCATGTGCGTGCCGAAATGCGTCCAGGACTTGCTCGGATCTTCCGCCTTCTTACCAGCGGGAGAGCGCTGTCACGCCCTGGACGAACGGGGATATTTCGGTCCGCGCAGGGCCCGGCATTTGGTGCGGGCCGCGCCCACCGCGGGTGCGGCTCCCAAATGCGACATTTCCGCTGTGGTGGCTACCGATGCTCCATAACCAGGGCGAATGAGGTGCCGGGAAGCAGCGCTGCATAACCGTGCGCGACATCGCCGGGAAATGACGCATAGTCGTGCACGTCAAGGTCGACCGGAGAATCCTCGGGGCCGACCCGCAACCGGCCACTGATCATCACCACGTGCTCGACGGTGCCGGGCAGGTGCGCTTCGGCCTTGCGGGCGCCGCCCACCTCGGCCGTCATCAGGTAGATGTCCCGCCGGGCGCCGGGCGGGCAGGTCGCCAGCAGCGTGCCGACGAAGTCGGCCTGGTCGGACTTGAACACCGGACCGGTGCCGGCCCGGATCACGTGCGGCGCGGTCGGCGGCGCCTCGACGAGCCGGCTGAACGGCACGTTGAGCGCGACCGCCAGGGCCCACAGCGTCTCGATGTTCGGGTTGCCGGCGCCCGCCTCGAGCTGGCTCAGCGTCGACTTGGCGATGCCGGCGCGCTTCGCCACCTCACTCAGCGACAGCTTCTCCCGCTCGCGCTCGCGCTTCAACGCGGTCGCGATGAGCTCCAACGGCGGCTTGCGCATGTCCATGCAGAGGTCCGTTCGGTGTGGCGAACGATGCATTCGGCTTGACGAACGATGCCGACAGGTTCAGCATACCGAACTATGCGTTCGATACTCCGAACAGACCCGATCGCCCGGGACGTGACCGCGCTGTGCGCGGCCGGGGTGGTCGTCGGGCTGTCGTTCGGCGCGATCGCCTCCGCCGCAGGCCTGCCGTTGTCCCAGATCATCGCGATGTCCCTGGTCGTCTACGCCGGCGGCGCCCAGTTCCTCGCCGTCGGCCTCGCCGGTGCGGGCGCCACGGCACTGGCCATCGTGCTCGCCGGGCTGCTGCTCAACGCGCGGCACCTGCCGTTCGGCCTGGCGATCGGCAGCCAGCCGCTCGGCGACACCCGCACGGCCCGGCTGCTCGGCAGCCACCTGATGACCGACGAGTCCGTCGCGTTCGCCCTCGCCCAGGACGACCCGGCCCGGCGCCGCCGCGCCTACTGGATGACCGGCATCGGCCTGTTCGTCACCTGGAACATCGCCTCAGCCGTCGGCGCCGTCGCCGGCAGCGCCCTCGGCGACCCGGCCACGTTCGGCATCGACGCCGCCTTCCCGGCCGCGCTGCTCGCCCTGACCCTGCCGTCACTGAAAGACAAGGTCGCCGTCAAGGTCGCCCTCGCCGGTGCCGCCCTCGCCCTGCTCACCACGCCGTTCCTGCCCGCCGGGCTGCCGGTGCTCGTCGCGCTCGTCGCGCTGGCGCTGGCACTGCCGGTACCGAACAAGAAAAAGGCCGAACGATGAGCTGGGTCGCCATCATTGCGCTGGCCGTGGGCACCTACGCGCTGCGCTTCGCCGGGCCCGTCCTGCGGGAGCGGCTGACCGTGTCCGAGACCGTCAAGCGCTACCTGACGCTGGCCGCCGTCGCCCTGCTGGCCGCACTGATCGGCACCGCGGCACTGCTCGACGGCACCGAGTTCGTCGGGATCGCCCGCCCCGCCGGTGTGCTCGTCGGCGCGGTGCTCGCCTGGCGCAAGCTGCCGTTCGTCGTCGTAGTGGTCGCCGCCGCACTGACCGCGGCCCTGCTCAGGCTCGCCGGAGTCGAGTAACTACAGTCGAGGTCATGCCCGAGTTCGCGTTCTCTCCCCTGCTGCCCCTCGGCCCGGACACCACCGAATACCGCCTGGTCACCAGCGACGGGATCGGGCGCGACGGGCGGTTCCTCACCGTCGAGCCGGAGGCGCTGACCCGCCTCACCGACGAGGCCATGCACGACATCGCGCACTTCCTGCGCCCGGCGCACCTCACGCAGCTGCGCTCGATCATCGACGACCCGCAGGCCTCGCCCAACGACCGGTTCGTCGCCCTCGACCTGCTGCGCAACGCCAACATCGCCGCCGGCGGTGTGCTGCCGATGTGCCAGGACACCGGCACCGCGATCGTCATGGGCAAGCGCGGCCGGTTCGTGCTCACCGACGGCCGCGACGAGGAGGCCATCGCCCGCGGCGTATTCGACGCCTACACGCGGCTCAACCTGCGATACTCGCAGCTCGCGCCGCTGACGATGTGGGACGAGAAGAACACCGGCTCCAACCTGCCGGCGCAGGTCGAGCTCTACGCCGAGGGCGACGACAGCTACAAGTTCCTGTTCATGGCCAAGGGCGGCGGCTCGGCGAACAAGAGCTACCTGTATCAGGAGACCAAGGCCCTGCTGAACCCGACGCGGATGATGCAGTTCCTCGAGGAGAAGCTGCGGCTCATCGGCACCGCCGCCTGCCCGCCGTACCACCTGGCGATCGTCATCGGCGGCACCTCCGCCGAGCACACGCTGAAGACGGCGAAACTGGCCTCGGCGAAGTACCTCGACAGCCTGCCCACGTCGGGCACCGCCGTCGGCCACGGCTTCCGCGACCTGGAGCTGGAAGCCGAGGTCCTGGAGCTGACCCGCAACTTCGGCATCGGCGCCCAGTTCGGCGGCCGGTACTTCTGCCACGACGTCCGCGTCGTCCGCCTCCCCCGGCACGGCGCCTCCTGCCCGGTCGCGATCGCGGTGTCCTGCTCCGCCGACCGCCAGGCCGTCGCGAAGATCAACGCCGAGGGCGTGTGGCTGGAGCAGCTGGAGCGCGACCCCGCCTGGTTCCTCCCCGACGTCACCGACGAGCACCTCAACGACGACGTGGTGGCCGTCGACCTCAACCGGCCGATGGCCGAGATCCGCGCCCAGCTCTCCCAGCTGCCGGTGAAGACCCGCCTGTCACTGACCGGCCCCCTCGTGGTGGCTCGCGACATCGCCCACGCGAAGATCGCCGAGCGCCTCGACGCCGGCGAGCCGATGCCGCAGTACCTGCGCGACCACGCCGTCTACTACGCCGGCCCGGCGAAGACCCCCGAGGGCTACGCCTCGGGTTCGTTCGGCCCGACGACGGCCGGCCGGATGGACGCCTACGTCGAGAAGTTCCAGGCCGCCGGCGGCTCGATGGTCATGCTGGCCAAAGGCAACCGCTCCAAGCAGGTCACCGACGCCTGCAAGACCCACGGCGGCTTCTACCTCGGCTCGATCGGCGGCCCCGCGGCCCGGCTCGCGCAGGACTGCATCAAGCACGTCGAGGTCATCGAATACCCGGAGCTCGGCATGGAGGCGGTCTGGAAGATCGACGTGGTCGACTTCCCCGCGTTCATCGTCGTCGACGACAAGGGCAACGACTTCTTCGCCGAGGTCACCAAGCCGACCCTGACCCTGCAGATCGGCAAGCGGTAGGCGCATCTGTCCGCCCTGGTGGGAAGCGGTTCCCACCAGGGCCGTCCCGCTCGACGGGCTTCTCACGCACTGCCGACGCCGCCCCTCCGGCGGCGGAGGCTCAACGGCCCCCCGCGTAGACGGCCTGGCGTCCGAGTTCCTCTTCGATGCGGATGAGCTGGTTGTACTTCGCGGTGCGGTCGGAACGCGACAGCGAACCGGTCTTGATCTGGCCGCAGCCGACCGCGACAGTGAGGTCGGCGATGGTGGTGTCCTCGGTCTCCCCGGAGCGGTGCGACATCACCACCCGGTAGCCGGCCTTGTACGCGGTGTCCACCGTCCTGAGGGTCTCGGTGAGCGTGCCGATCTGGTTGACCTTGACAAGGATCGCGTTGGCGTAGCCGCCCTCGACACCGTCGAGCAGCCGGTCGGCGTCGGTGCAGAAGACGTCGTCGCCGACCAGCTGCAGCCGCTCGCCGGCCTCGGCCGTCAACTGCTCCCAACCGGCGATGTCGTCCTGGGCCATCGGGTCCTCAATCGAGCTGATCGGGTACCGGTCGGCCAGATCCTTCAGGTACGCGATGTGCTCCTCGATTGTGCGCCGACGGCCCTCACCGGCGTACTCGTAGGCGCCGCCGCGGAAGAACTCCGAGCTGGCCGGGTCCAGACAGATCGTGATGTCCGTGCCGGGCTGATAACCGGAGTCCTCGATGGCGCGCACGACGAATTGGAGGGCCTCGTCGGCATTCGCGAAATCTGGCGCGAAGCCGCCCTCGTCACCCACGTTGGTGCTGTGCCCGGCCTTCGCCAACGACCGGCGCAGCGTGTGGAAAACTTCGGACCCCATCCGCACGGCATCGGCGAAGCTTGATGCACTCACCGGGGCGATCATGAACTCCTGGAAGTCCAACGGATTGTCGGCGTGCGCGCCGCCGTTGACGATGTTCATCATCGGCACCGGCAGCAGGCGAGCCCCGACCCCGCCCACGTAGCGGTAGAGCGGCTGGCGGTGCGCGAGCGCCGCGGCCTTCGCCGTCGCGAGGGACACCCCCAGAATCGCGTTGGCGCCCAGGCGACCTTTGTCCTTCGTACCGTCCAGCGCGATCATTGTCTCGTCGACCAGTGCCTGGTCCTCCGCGTCCAGGCCGGTCACCGCCGAGGCGATCGCACCGTTGACGGCGGCGACCGCCCTGCTGACACCCCGACCGTGAAAGCGCGTGGGGTCTCCGTCGCGCACCTCGACCGCCTCGTTCGCCCCGGTCGACGCACCAGACGGCACGGCTGCGCGCCCGGTCGAGCCGTCCGCGAGCACCACGTCGACCTCGACGGTCGGGTTGCCGCGGCTGTCGAGGATCTGCCGCCCGATCACCCGGCTGATAGTCGTCATCGCCCACTCCCTGCCCTGTCCGTGTCTGCCGGGCCAGACTGGCACAGAACATCGGCGCTGCCACCGCGACGACAAACACCTTGACCCGCACCCCGGGGTACGGGTTTAGGGTCGCCAGATGCGGGTGGGTGAACTGGCACGCCGAACCGGAACGACCGTGCGAGCGTTGCGCTACTACGAGTCGGCCGGGCTGGTCGTGCCCCGGCGACTGAGCAACGGCTACCGCGAGTACGACCCGATCGCGGAACGGCAGGTCGCGCAAATCCGCGAACTCATGGCCCTGGGCTTGACCGTCGAGGAGACCCGCCCGTTCGTCGAGTCGATCGCCGACGGCTCCGACGACGTCTGCGCCGCGGCCCTGGCGACCTTCCGCAGCACGGTCGTCAGCCTGCAGCAACGCATCGGCGAACTGACCGCCCAGCGCGATGCCCTCGACGCCCGCATCGACGCGGCGGCGCGCCAGGTGACGACCAGCGGCCCGACCGCCAGGACCCAACCGGCCACACCGGCCACACTTGTCGGCAAGCCGCTGCCGCCGCTCAGCTTCTACGCCACTGACGGCCGCCCGGTCGACCTGCGCGCGCTCGGCCCCGGGCGAAGCGTCATCTTCGTCTACCCGCTCACCGGCCGACCCGGCGTCGATCTCCCCAGGAGCCTGCTGGAGGTTCACGGTGCGCGAGGCACCACCGACCATGCCGTCTGGCTACGCGACCACCACGCGGAGATCCTCGCCGCCGGAGCGGCCCGGGTGTACGGGCTGTCCGCACAGTCGACCGGATACCAGCGTGAGCTCGTGCACCGACTGCACCTGCCGTACCCGCTCATCCCCGACCCTCGGCTCAGCCTGGCCGCCGCCGCCGAGCTGCCCACCCTCACCGCCGGTGACCTGACGCTGTACGAGCGATTGACGCTCGTCATCGCCGACGACCTGGTGGAACACGTCTTCCACCCCATCCCGGACCCCACCTCCCACGCGCTCGAGGTCATGCGGTGGCTCACCCAACGACGCCAAGCAACCCCCTGACCCACGACCTCCGCCACGGAACCGACTTGACCTGCACCCTGGCGTTCGGGTTTAGCGTTATCGCATGACCAAGGCATTGAGCGGCGACGTCGACTACGAGACCACGGGCCACGGATACGTGCTCCGACGGCGTACCGATCCGAGGATCGCGGCAGTGATCCACACGGCGCTGGGTGAAGCCCGGACCGTGCTGAACGTGGGCGCGGGAGCCGGTTCCTACGAGCCCGCCGACCGGTACGTCGTCGCGGTCGAGCCCTCCGCCCGGATGCGCGCCCAGCGGCCGGCGACCGCGGTCCCGGCGCTGGACGCCACCGCGGAGCATCTGCCGTTCGACGACGAGACCTTCGACGCGGCGATGGCCATCGTCACCGTGCACCAGTGGTCGGACACCACCCGCGGCCTGGCCGAGCTCCGTCGGGTCACCCGCGGCCCGGTGCTGGTGCTGACGTTCGACGGTGCTGCCCTCGACCGGCTCTGGCTGGCCGAGTACGCCCCGGAACTGATCGCCGCGGAACGCCGCCGCTTTCCGCCGATCACCACCATCGCGCACATGATCGGGCCCAGCGCCGAGGTCATCGAGGTGCCCATCCCGATCGACTGCGCCGACGGTTTCACCGAGGCCTACTACGCGCGCCCTGAGCAGTTGCTCGACCCGCACGTCCGGGCCGCGCAGTCCGCCTGGGGCTTCGTCGACCAGGCCAGCACCGCCCGAGCCGTCGAGCGGCTGCGCGCCGACCTCGGCTCCGGCGCCTGGGATGCCCGCCACGGTCACCTACGCACCCAGCCACAGTTCGCCGGATCGCTGCGCCTGATCGTCGGCCGCCGCTGACCTGAATCGGTGATCGGGCGCGGCAGCGGTACAACCCGGAATCGCTCCCCGACCTGGTCGATTCATGTCCGGCTATGCCTTTGTCATCCTCGACAGATGGACCACTCCTCGCATGTCACCCTCGGAGGGTTCCTGGCGGGTGGTGTCGTCGGCTTCGGCATCGGGTTCCTGTACGCGGTCGCCCGCCGCGCATGGCAGGACCATGCCGGGGCGAAGGCAATCGCGACCGGGGCCGGTAAAGCAGCATGGAGCCACACGGGTGAGTTCGTGATCCTCGGGTTCTTCCTGGCGGTCATTGCGGCGCTCGCCCTCAGCGGTATCAGCGACCACTGAACGAACCGCCCGACCCGCCCCGCCGTGCTGCCGACGGCGGCTCAAGCGGTGCGCAGGGCCGGGCGGCCGAGCGCCCGGAGGAATGCCTGGGCCCAGTGGTCCACGTCGTGCTCGCGGACCTGCTCACGCATCCGGCGCATCCGGCCGGTGAGCTCTTCGGGGTCGGCCCGCATTGCCGTGCTGATGCCGCGCTTGAGTTCCTCCACGTCGTACGGGTTGATCAGGAACGCGCCGTGCAACTCGTCGGCGGCGCCGGTGAACTCGCTGAGCACCAGCGCGCCGCCCTCGTCCCGACGGGCCGCGACGTACTCCTTGGCGACAAGATTCATGCCGTCGCGCAGTGGGGTGACCAGCATGACGTCGGCCGCCAGGTACAGCGCCACCAGCTCCTCCCGGGATCGGGACTGGAACAGGTACTGCACCGGCACCCGGCCGACGTCGCCGAACTGTCCGTTGATCCGGCCCACCTCGCGCTCCACCCGCTCGCGCAGCTGCTGGTACTGCGCGACCCGCTGCCGGCTCGGTGTGGCCACCTGGACGAGGACGGCCTCGTCGTTGCTCACCGTGCCGTCGGCGAGCAGCTCGCCGTACGCCTCGATGCGCTGCTCGATGCCCTTGGTGTAGTCCAGCCTGTCGACGCCGAGCACCAGCCGCCGATCACCGCCGAGCTCCCGGCGCAGTTGCCGGGCCTCCGCCTGCACCTCGGGATCGGCGGCCATCTGGTCGATCTCCGACACGTCGATCGAGATGGGAAACGCCCGGGCCGTGACCGTGCGGCCCTGGTGTTCGACCTGCTCGCCGTGCGGTTGCAGGCCGAGCAGCTCAGCGGTGAGCCGCAGGAAGTTCTGCGCCGCCAGCGGCTGCTGGAAGCCGACCAGGTCGGCGCCGAGCAGCCCGCGCAGCAGCTCGGCGCGCCGTGGCAGCTGCATGAACAGCTCGACCGGCGGAAACGGGATGTGCAGGAAGAAGCCGATGCGCAGGTCCGGCCGCAGGTCGCGCAACAGCTGCGGCAGCCGCAGCAACTGGTAGTCGTGCACCCACACCGTCGCGCCGTCGTCGGCGACCTCCGCCGCCGCCTCGGCGAAGCGGCGGTTGACCGCCTCGTACGCCACGCGCCACTCGCGGCGGTGCGTCGGCTGCTCGACCGCGTGGTGGAACAGCGGCCAGATCGTCGAGTTGGACTGTCCCTCGTAGTAGCGGTCGACCTCCTCGCCGCTCAACGGCACCGTCCGCAGGTACACCCCATCAGCCTCGAACGGCTCGGTGGCGTCGTCCGGACTGCCGGTCCAACCCACCCAGGCCCCGCCGGCGCTCCGCGCGATCGGCTCCAACGCACTCACCAGCCCACCGGGACTGCGGGTCCAGCACTGCTCCCCCCGCTCGTCGGTGGTGCGGTCAAGGGGCAGCCGATTGGCCACCACCACAAAGCCGTACCTGCGCTGCTTCACAGCAGACGTCTACCTCATCAGACGGGGCAGGAAACGTTCCGGTCTCATCGGGGACCTCATGAACTTCGGTAGCCATCAGCAGAGTTAGCAACTACCTTCTAACTATGAGCATCGCAGCTGTGGCCAACTTCTCCGACCTCCTCCAGAGGCCGAACGACACGTTGGCGTCGCTCCGCAGCGGACGCCACATCCGCCTCCGCAGGCGGGACGCGGAAGACATCGTTGTCACCACCGCATCCCGGCACGAACAAGAACGCGAGGTGGTCAAGGCCGCCATCGAAGTCCTCGCCTACCTCGCCGAAGCCGACCCCGTTGCCGCAGGCAAGATCGCTGCGCACGCGTTCCCCTGGCTGCGACTTCTGCCCGACGAGGACCTCGACGCGTTTCTTGACGAGTTCCTCGGCATCTTGCGCGCTGGGCTCGACCTCGACAACTTCGGCCCGGTCTGGCAGCTCATCATCGAGTGGAAGCACACAGCCGAGGTGCACGCAGACCCCGAACTCGTGGCCATCCTCAAACAACCAGCCGAAGACCACGGCACCGTGCCTGAGCCGGTGGTCGGCAAGTGAGCCCGCGCCGCGGCGACCGTGTCGCCCCACCCCCAGTTCACCCGGAATGGGACGTGATCTTCGGCACGAACGACGCGGCGAAAGGCTGGTCGGATCTGTGTGTCCAGGCGCCAGGTCCGACCCGGACGGCCTATCTGGCCATGCGCGACAACCCGACTCCTGCGCCCACCGAGAGGCATCACCGGCTCAAGGGGTCGCTGGCGAACGGCGGTTACAGCGGCTCCAAATGGCTGCTGCCGCAGTGGCAGATCGAAGTGACCGGTGGCGGACGCATCTGGTATCTCGTCGACGACGCGGCGCACAAGGTCATCGTGATGTATGCGGGTACCAGACACCCGAAGCAGACAGACTGATCCAGGTTGCGTCGCTGACCGGCGACCTTGAGCGCAGCTACATCGGCGGGCCTCCGACACCAATTTTTGGACTGGATCATGAATAAACGGACTCCGCCTCATAGAGCGGTGCAAGAACGTACGAGCGCTGGGCCGGCGAGCAGGTCCGCACGGCGCTCCGCGGCTCCCCAGTCGTTTGCTCAAGATTTTTTCGAGCGGATGTAGAGGTTCGGCGGGCGGATCCGACTGATGGGTGAGAGGGGCAGGACGGCCCCGCACCGTGATGAGAGGACTCCCGAGATGAGCAAGGTTGTCGTTGACATGGGTGCTTCGCTGGACGGGTTCGTCGCAGGGCCGAACCAGAGCGCCGACGCCCCGTTCGGTGAGGGTGTGGACAACAGCCTGCACCAGTGGATGTTCGACGCGGCGGAGGAGAACGCGGCGGAACTCGCCGCCATCGTCGATGCCGGTGCGTTCATCATGGGCCGCAACATGTTCGGCCCGGGCCGCGGCGAGTGGGATCTCACCTGGCAGGGCTGGTGGGGTGAGGAGCCGCCGTACCACGCCCCGGTCTTCGTGCTGACCCACCACGAGCGCCCGTCGCTGGAGATGGCCGGCGGCACCACGTTCCACTTCGTGACCGGCGGGATCACCGAGGCGCTCAAGCTGGCCCGGGAGGCGGCGGGGGACCGGAACGTCGCCGTCGCCGGTGGCGCCGCGACCGTCAACCAGTTCCTGGCCGCGGGCCTGCTGGACGAGCTGCGCCTGCACGTCGCGCCGGTGCTGCTCGGCAAGGGCGAGCGGCTGTTCGACGGCGTCGAGAAGACCGAACTGACCCAGATCGAGGCCCGGCAGACCTCGCTCGTCACCCACCTCCGCTACGCGGTGAGCCGCGGCTGAGCGGCGACGTCGGCTCCTGACCCGAGTCGGTTTTCCTGCCAGGCCGTTATCGCGGTTCAGTCGGGGTCGGCCGCTGCCTCGGCGAGCCAGCCGGTCAGCGCCTGCGGCGGGTTGAGGCGAAGTGCCCGTTCGGTGTTGGTGAAGTCCGGTGGCATCACCTCGACATTGACGACCACCCCGTCTCGTGCCGCGCCCCGGCCGAAGAGGCCCTCGCGGTCGAGCCGGCTCATCGCCGATTCCATGGCTCGCAGGCGCAGGTCGGCTTCCGCGTCGGTGTCGGCCCCTCGGCCCTCGCACAACCGGCGGACCTTTGCGAAGTGCTGCGCCCCGAACAGGTTGAACGGCGAATCGGCGTACGACCAGCGCAGATCCGGATCGTCGCCGACGGCGTGCAGGGCCTCGTGCGACCAGGCGGACAGGCACGGCGGGTGCACCTCACCCGTGGTGATCAAGGACAAGTAGTAGAAGCGGTGGGTGGGGTACCGCTGGAACAGTTCGGTGACCGCGGTGCGGGTCGCCGCCACCACTGCGTCCGCCAACTCCTGCTCCGACGGGCGATGCGCAGCGGCGGGCGCAAGATCGGCACGGCACTGATCGAGGAACTCCGCGATGGACAGGCCGGTCGGCTCCCGCCTCCCTCCGTCGACGAACCAGCGGTCGACTTGACCTGTCGCAAGGACCAGCAGGAACTGGTTGCCTCCAGCGTCATACGCAAACGGCACCTCGCCGCGCTGTCGCAGCCCCATGTCCTCGATCAGGCGCTCGATGGACAGCGATCCATACGTGATCGGGTGGAATCCGTGAACACCGAGGGGGCTCTCCACACCGTCCGGAAACCATCCGCCGTTACTGACCAGCAGATAATGATCAATGAAGGCAGCCGGCAGCGGCCGGTCCAGAGATCGTGAGAAGGCCGCGATGTCGCCTTCGGTCAACGACCACGCGCTCTGTTCCCAGGCCATCCGGCCATTCTCTACCGCCGCTCAACGTCAGTTGCCCGGCGCGTAGACGAACCGGTCGTGGGCGAACCGGCCCAGGGCCTGGATCGCCGACTCCGCGTCGTGGATCTCGTCCAGGTCGAGCAGCACGACCGAGGGCCTACCGTCGACCGTGTTCTGGTAGGCCGCGGGCACGCCCAGGTCGGCGCCCTGCGCGGGGACAAGGACCAGCCGCAAGGTGCGGCTGTTGTCCGTGGTGTCGACGTGAGCTTCGACGAGCACGGCGTCGATCGCCGACCAGGGCACCGCCCGGTTGATTCCCGCTACGCGCAGCGCGAGACCGGCCTCGCTGATGACCACCGGGGCGGGACGGAAGAGCCGCCGGACGCGGAGTACAGCGCGAACCGCCCAGTCCGGACGGCCTGGTCAAGAGAACGGCAGGTAGCCGATGGTCCGGCCGCGGCCGATCATCAAGCCCTTCTCGCCGACGCCCAGCACATCCGACGAGGTCTTCGCGTCCAGCAGCTGCCGGCCGCTGTCCGGGGCGTACGCCAGCAGTTTGCCGCCCTCGGACGAGTCGCGCACCAGCACCGCCCAGCGGGTCACCGCCACGTCGGCCTTCGCCGAGACCGCATGCTCCCAGGCCTTGCCGCCCTTGGTGAGGTTCACGACGACCAGCGTCTTGCCGCCGTTCGTGCGCACCAGGCCGTACTGGCTGTCGACCGCCACGATCTCGTCGCCCTCGTTGCCGACCCACAGCTCCTTGCCGTCGCGCGGCGACAGGAGCACCTCGCGGTTGTCGCCCCGCGTCGCCACGATCACGGTGTCGGCGCCGGAGGGGTCCTTGCGCTGCTCGCAGCCGGCGCCCGACGACGTGCGCAGGTTGTAGCCGTCCTTCTTCCAGACCGACTTGCCGGTCGAGGCGTCGCGTGCTTCGAGGCTGTACCGGCAGTTGCCGTCCTTCGGCGTCGCCGTGGACACGAGCACGCGGCCGCCGGCCACGACGACGCGGGACGTCGCGCTGGGCTCCTCCTGGCGCAGCCGCTTGCCGTTGACCGTGTCGACGACCTGGACCCGCTGGTCGATCGGGAAGCCCAGCATCGCGGGGACCGAGCGGGGGATCGCCGAGACGGCGTCATCGAACGTGTCGGAGACCAGCCGGGTGCCGAGCAGGTCGCTGTTGACGCCGTTGTGGACGCGGCCGATGCCGGGCAGGGTCAGCTTCCACAGCTGCGCGCCGTCCTTGGGGGCGCGGGCGGTCAGCGTGCAGTCCGACATCGCGGCGCAGGCGAGCGTGAGAACCATGTCGCGGTAGGTCCACGCGCCGACCGCGTCGCCGTCTTTCCACTTCGGGTTGCCGCTGGACGGGTCGAGGGCCTGCAGGCCCAGGCCGCGCCGACCGACGATCGCGACGACGTTCCCGTCGTCACCGGCCACGCCGGCCCAGTCGGCCTCCTTCGTCCACAGCACGGTGCCGCTGCTCAGGCCGCGGGCCTCGATGGTGCCGCGCATCGTCACGATCGCCGCGTCGCCGGCGACGACCGCCGCGGACGGCTGGCCGCCGACCCGGTCGGTCCAGGAGGTCTCCGGTGTGGAGAGTTTGCCGGCGTTGGAGGCGACCTTCTCCCACCAGTCGGTGACCTTGGGGACCGGGTTCCAGCCGGTGACCAGGATGCCCGTGATGATCAGCGCGAGGACGCCGATCGCGCCGAGCACCGTCTCGAAGTTGCGGACCGCTCCTCTCCTCGCCACGGCAAGCACGGTACCGGCGCCGGATCATACGGCGAGGGATGGCCGGGAATGCCCGTGTCGTGAGGATTCACCCTTCCGGGCGAGCGGCGGCGGCCGTCACCAGCGGAAGCACACGATACGGGATCTGCTCCGCCAGAGCGATGATCGTCGACGAGCGCACGATGCCCTCGAAGTTCATCACCCGGTCGATCACCCGTTGCAGGTCGGCGTTGGACCGGGCGACGATCCGGCACAGCAGGTCGCCGGAGCCGGTGATCGTGTGCGCTTCGAGGACCTCCGGGATCTCGGCCAGGTGGGCGGCGACCGGGTCGTGGCCGAAGCGCTGGCGGATCTCCAGCGTCACGAACGCGGTCACGCCGTAGCCCAGCGCCGCCGGATCGATCTCGGGCCCGTGACCGCGGATCACGCCCCGTTCGGCGAGCCGGTCGAGCCGCGCCTGGACGGTGCCGCGGGCGACGCGCAGGCGGCGGGAGCACTCCAGCACGCCGATCCTCGGCTCGGCCTTCAGCAGCGCGATCAGCCGTGCATCGAGAGAGTCGATTTCACTGGGCAACCTGCTCACCCGTTCCCGCCAAATCTGCCGCGAAATGGTCAACCTGACCATGCAGAATAGCGTTCCTTGCCCAGCCTCCCACAGGGCGGGAATCTGACGACATGACCCGCGCTATCGAAGACCTCAACGAGCTCATCGGGGCCGTCGAACACGACACCTCCCACGACCCCTTCCCGCTCACCGGCCTCGATCACGTCCGGTTCTACGTCGGCAACGCCAAACAGGCCGCGCACTACTATTCGACGGCCTTCGGCATGACGCTGATCGCCTGTCGCGGGCCCGAGCAGGGCTACCGCGACCACGCCGAATACGTGCTCAAGTCCGGTTCCGCAGTGTTCGTACTGGCCGGTGGCGTGCACCGGCAGGCCGAGGCGACCCAGCACTACGAGCGCCACGGCGACGGCATCGTCGACATCGCGCTGGAGGTGCCGGACGTCGACACCGCCTACGCGTACGCGCTCACGCAGGGCGCCACCGGTGTCGAGGCGCCGCACGACGAGCAGGACGAGCACGGCGTCGTCCGGGTCGCCGCCATCGCCGCGTACGGCGAGACCCGGCACACGCTCATCGACCGCTCCCGCTACTGCGGGCCGTTCCGACCCGGCTTCGTGGCCCGGCAGCCGATCGTCGCCCCGCCGGCGAGGCGATACTTCCAGGCCGTCGACCACGTCGTGGGCAACGTCGAACTCGGCCGCATGGACGAGTGGGTCGAGTTCTACCACCGGGTCATGGGCTTCACGAACATGGCCGAGTTCGTCGGCGACGACATCGCCACGGAGTACTCGGCGCTGATGAGCAAGGTCGTCGCCAGCGGCACCCGCAAGGTGAAGTTCCCGCTCAACGAGCCGGCGGTCTCACGCAAGAAGTCGCAGATCGACGAATACCTGGAGTTCTACGGCGGGCCCGGCGCCCAGCACATCGCCCTGGCCACGAACGACATCCTGCGCACCGTCGACGAGATGCGCGCCGCCGGTGTCGAGTTCCTCACCACGCCGGACTCCTACTACGACGACCCGGAACTGCGCGCCCGCATCGGCGCGGTCCGCGCCCCGATCGAGGAGCTCAAGGCCCGCGGCGTCCTCGTCGACCGCGACGAGGACGGCTACCTGCTGCAGATCTTCACCAAGCCGGTGCAGGACCGCCCGACCGTCTTCTTCGAGCTCATCGAGCGGCACGGCTCGCTCGGTTTCGGCAAGGGCAACTTCAAGGCGCTCTTCGAGGCCATCGAGCGGGAGCAGGAACGTCGCGGAAACCTGTAACACTGTTCGGGTGAGTTACCCCGGCCAGCCGAGACCGGGTGGTGTCCCCAGCTACGGGCCACCACCCGGTTATCCACAGGCTTATCCACAATATGGACCGCAATTCACGGTTCCACCCGTGCCGCGGGCACCCAACGGCATGCCACTGGCCGGCTTCGGGGACCGGCTCCTCGCCTATCTCATCGACGTCGCCGTCCTGGCGGGCGTGTTGCTCCTGCTGGCGATCCCCGCGATGATCGGCATGTTCGCGATCATCGGCGCGGAGTTCGCCGGGCTGTCGACCGACCCGGAGACCGGCGAGATCATCGGCGAGCCCAACCTCGCGATGATCTTCGGACCGCTGCTGGCCGTCGAGCTGGGCCTGGTCGTGCTGTCCATGGTGGCGGTCTATCTCTACCACGTGGAACTGTTCCCGAACCGCCGGGGCGTTACGCTCGGCAAGCGGGCGATGAAACTGCGACTGATCCGGCTGGACAACCCCGCGGCGCCGATCACCCGAGGTGTCGCCGCGAAGCGCTGGGCGATGCAGTTCCTGGTCGGCGGCGTAGTGCCACTGTTCTCGTGGGTTGACGGACTGTGGCAGCTGTGGGACAAGCCCTACCAGCAGTGCCTGCATGACAAGGTGGCGGAGACGGTTGTGGTAAAGGTCAGCACGTGACAGAACCCGGTTGGTACAAGGATCCGGTCGACCCTGACGTCCAGCGGTACTGGGACGGGGAAGGGTGGCTCGGGGAGCCGATCCCGGCGTCCGAACCGACGCCGTCCGGCCCTCCGCCGGGTGCCGAACCGCCCTCCTGGGCCAAACCCACGTCCACGCCGCCGTCTTCCTCTGCGTCGTCGTCTTCCTGGGCTCCGTCCTCGGCCGCTCCTCCGGAGTCGTCCGAGCCCGCCGCTCCGGCGGCGCCGCCGCCCTACGGTGGCATTTCGGGCACTCCGGGTGGTTTCGGTGCGCCGGGCTCGTCCGCGGGTGCGCCCGGTTCCACCGGCGCTCCTGGCACCGCCAGCACCCCAGGTGCCTCCGGCACTCCCAGCGCTCCCAGTTCACCGGCCACGCCGGGCTGGCCGCCGGCGCCTGTCGCGCCCGGCACGCCGCTGCCGCACGGGGCCGTCGTCCTCCCGCCCGGCACGCCGGTGCCGCCCGACGGGTTCCCGGCCGGGCAGCTCCCGCCCGGCGCGATCGTCCTGCCGCCCGGCACGCCGGCACCGCCCGGGCTGCTGCAGCAGGGCACCCTGCCCACCGGCGCCGTCCAGGTGCTGCTGCCCCCGCAGGCCGGCCTCCCCGGCCAGGGCGCCGTCAAGCCGCACGGCCGGCCGATCGCGTCGCTCGGCGCCCGGCTGCTCGCCCGGCTCATCGACATCGCGGTCGTCGCGTTGCTCAACGCGGCCGTCACCGGCTGGTTCATCTACCAGTGGCTCAGCGACATGTGGCCGGTCATGCGCGAGATCTGGCGCCGCCAGCTCGCCGGCGAGTCGACCAGCGACCTCGTCAGCCCGGAACGGGCCAGCTCCCTGCAGATCGTGATCCTCATCCTGATCGCGGCGCTCTGGTTCGCGTACGAGGTGCCCTCCATCGCCAACAGCGGGCAGACCGTCGGCAAACGCCTGCTCAAAATCAAGGTGATGCGGCTGGAGAGCGAGGAGCCGATCGGCTTCGGCCGGGCCATCCGCCGCTGGAACCCGCTGGGCCTGTCGGTCCTGCTGTGGACCTGCGGCATCGGCTTCGTCCTGCAATTCCTCGACAGCCTCTCCCCAGTGATCGACTGGCCGCTGCGCCGGGCGTTCCACGACCGCTCCGCCGGCACCGTCGTGGTGCAGGCGGAACCCTCCACACCCCCACCGACCGAGAACGCCGGAGAACAGCGATGAGCCTCACCCGCCCCGACCTCGAAGCCCTTCCCCCGTACGTACCCGGCCGCAGCGTCCCCGGCGCGATCAAGCTGGCCAGCAACGAGGTGCCGTACGGCCCGCTGCCCGGCGTCGCGGAGGCCGTCGCCGAGGCGATCACGGGCGCGCACCGCTACCCCGACATGGGCGTCGTCGCGCTCCGCGAGAAAATCGCGTCCCGCCTCGGCGTCGACGCCGACCGGGTCGCCACCGGCTGCGGCTCGGTGGCCCTCTTCGAGCACCTGTTCCGGGTGACCTGCCTGCCCGGTGACGAGGCCGTGTACGCGTGGCGTTCCTTCGAGGCGTACCCGATCATCGGCGCCACCACGGCCGCCACCAGCGTCCGGGTGCCCAACACCGCCGACCACGGCCACGACCTCGACGCGATGGCCGCCGCGATCACCGACAAGACCCGCCTCGTGATCGTGTGCAACCCGAACAACCCGACCGGCACCGTGGTCCGCAAGGCCGAGCTCGACGCGTTCCTCGACAAGGTGCCGGACAACATCGTCGTGGCCCTGGACGAGGCGTACCGCGAGTTCGTCACCGACAACACCGTGCCCGACGGCCTGGTGGAGTACGGTGACCGCCCGAACGTCGTCGTCCTGCGCACCATGTCGAAGGCGTGGGGCCTGGCCGGCCTGCGTATCGGCTACCTGATCGGCTCGCCCGAGGTGGCGAGCGCGGTCCGCAAGGTCGTCACCCCGTTCTCGACATCGGCCGCCGCCCAGGCCGCGGCCCTGGCCGCCCTGGCCGCCGAGGACGAGATGCACCGCCGGGTCGGTCTGGTGGTCGCCGAGCGCGAGCGCGTGCTGACCGCGGTCCGGAAGGTGTACCCCGAGGTGCCGGAGACGCAGTCCAACTTCTTCTGGCTCCCGCTGGGCGACAAGTCGGCCGACTTCGCCGCGAAGTGCGAAGCCGAGGGCGTGATCGTGCGACCCTTCCAGGGCGACGGCGTCCGCGTCACGATCGGCACTCCGGAGGAAAACGACAAGTTCCTCGCCGTCATCCTGTAGTCGCCCGTCCCTCCTCGCCGGCTTCAGGTCGACCTTGGTGGGTTTCCGTGGTCAGGGCGGAGTCCACCAGGGTCAGCCGATGCCGACCAGCACCACCGTATTCATGCTGAAGTAGTACTTGTCGTCGATCTCGGACTCCTTCGTCGTCTGCAGCCGCTCGACCACCAGGTAGCCGGCGTGCAGGTGGTGCTCGCTGTAGACGAACTTGTCCTCGGGACGGATCCGCAGCTCGGTGCTCGACGTGACCGCGCCGGTCTCCAGGTTGAGCACCAGCAACTGGTACTGGTTGTTGATGATGTAGAAGTTCCGCTGGTCGCCGCCGATGAGCGCGCCGGCGACCTCCGACATCCACAACCGCTTCCCGGTCGTGCGGGAGTACGCCCAGATGTAGCCGCCGGTCACCTGCTGGGCGACGGTGTCGCCGACGATGACGATGGTGTCCTTGTCCACGACCGACTCGGGACGGATCAGGTGGTCGGCGCCGAGCGACCAGTACGTCGGGGTGATCGTGCCCACCCCGGACGCCGCGTCGGCGAAGCTGACCACGTCACCCGTCGGCGCGGCCTTGAACACGGCGCAGCCCGAGCGGCCGATCTGGCAGGAGGTCGGCTCGAGGTACCAGTTGGTGACGTTCGGCGGGCCGATCGACGCGCCCGGCGGGCGCCAGGTGTTGAGCATCACGCCGGTCGCCGCGTCGTAGATCTCCAGCGTCGCCGGCTTGCTGCAGGTGTCCTTCACGAAGTACGTGTCGGTGCCGGTCCAGTCGTCGGTGCGGCAGCCGGGCTCATTCGGAAACGAATGTTGCCACTTGACGCGCCCGTCCGTCGGGTCGAAGGCGTGGACGGCGTCCTTGCCGGTGGCGATGACGATCGGCTGCTTGTCGATCGAGGACGCGGTGACGAACAGGTCCTCCGGCTCGTACAGCGTCTTCGCGCCGGTGCGCCGCCCTTTGAACGTCTCGCCGTCGGCGGGCTCGATGCGGGCCTGCCAGACGATGTCGCCCTTCTCGGCGTCAAGCGCGACGATCTCGCCGTCGGACCACTTCGTGACCACGACGGACATCCCGACCCCGCTGGCGGGCTTCTCGACGGCGACGACCGAGACGACCTCGGCCGGCCAGCGGCGATACGCCCAGTGGGGCGTCATCTCCCGCAGCGCGGTCACCGGCGTGTCGGCGAAGACACGCCGCTGCTCGGTATAGACCCGCAGCCGCCCTTCGATGATCAGCGGCGCGGACGACAGCTCCGCATACTGGATCGACTTGATCGGCTCCGGCGTCGGCACCGGCTTCTTCGCGCTGCTGACCGTTTCGGCCGGTTTCAGGGTGCGATACGAGGTGATCCCCATCGCGGACACGACCACGACCGCGAACAGCCCCGTCAGCACTCTGCGCACAGGGCGTGACCAACTGCTAGGGCGCACGAGCCGCCGAAGCCCTGCTGGACCCGTCCCCATAACCACCTCCGCCGGGCACCATACCCGGCGATTGTCGCGATTTGCTCACGGTGACCGTCTATCGACAGCAGACTCACACCTTCGTCACGACTGCTTCACAACGGTCCCAGTCACCTCACCGAAGGCGACCACCGCCCTATCTACCCCGGGCGCGGTCGCTGAAATCGTGACGGTGTCGCCGTCGAGGAGAAAGCTACGGGCCGAACCGTCCGCCAACCGGACCGGCTGTGCGCCGTTCCATGTCCGTTCGATGAACGATCCGGTCTCCTCGGCAACACCCCCCGAGATCGTCCCCGACGCGTACAAATCACCGGTTCGAGCGAATGCCCCGTTGACGGTCAAATGCGCCAACTGCTGCGCCGGCGTCCAATACATGCTCTCGAACGGCGGACGCGCTATGAGCGTCTCGTTCCAAAAAACTTCAAGGCGGATGTCGTACCCGTAGTGCTCGCGCCCCCGCAGATAGGGCAGCACTTCCGGCTCCTGCCGCCGGCCGGGCACCTTGGCGGCGTCCAGCGCGTCGAGCGGCACCACCCAGGGCGAGATCGACGTGCGGAACGACTTGCCGGTGAACGGCCCCAGCGGCTGATACTCCCACGCCTGCAGATCCCGCGCCGACCAGTCGTTGACCAACACCGCACCGAACACGTGCTCGCGGAAGTCGTCGACACCCACCGCCCCTTCGGAGTCCGTCCCCACGACGAACCCGAGCTCCGCCTCGATGTCGAGCCGCTCGGAGGGTCCATAGGTCGGCGCGGACTCGTCGGGCCGCTTCCGCTGCCCCCACGGCCGGGGGATGTCGGTGCCGGAGACCACGACGGTGCCGGCCCGCCCGTGATATCCGACCGGGAGGTGCCTCCAGTTCGGCAGCAGCGGCTCCGCCCCGGGCCGGAACAGCTTCCCGAGGTTCGTCGCGTGCTCCTCGAAGGAGTAGAAGTCGACGTAGTCCGCGACCTCGAACGGCAGGTTGAGCCGCACGTCGGCGAGGTTGAACAGCAGCGGCTCGACCGCACTGCGGTGCTTCGGGCCGGTGAACAGCTCGGTCAACTGCTCACGGACCCGTATCCACGTCGGCCGTCCCTGGGCGAGGAACTTGTTGAGCGTGTGCGCCCCGTCGAACGCTCCGCCGGCCTCGACCAGCCCCTCGTGCTCGGCCCCGGCCAGATTGAGGATCCGGTCCCCGATCCGGACCCCGACCCACGAGAAGCACCCCGCCCCGAACGCGCACAACGGCAGGTTGTGCACCCCGAACGGGTCGTCGTCCGCCAGCTCCAACCAGGTGGTCACGCGTCCTCCTCCGTCCCCTGCGTCGTCCCCTGCGTCGTCCCCTGTGTCGTGGCCGGCCCGGAACCCGTCGGCCCGGGGCCGGTCACGCACGAACCTTGCTGGCCGGCGGCCGGCGACCCGGTGCCCGACTGGCCGGAGGCGGGCGACCCGGTGCCCGACTGGCCCGAGGCGGGCGACCCAGTGCCCGACTGGCCAGAGGCCGGTGACCCGGTGCCCGACGGGCCCACGCCGGTCAGGCCGGCACCGCTCGGGCCGGAGGTCGAATGCCCGCCCACCGACAGGTCCGGAGACCTCGGCCGTCGCAGCAGTCCGAGGATGCTCAGGTCGCTGACCGGATCTGTGACGCTGCAACTGCCGAAGCCGACCCAGAGGGGCCGCTCACGGTCGAGCGCGGCGCGGGCGGCGTCGGCCAGCGGCAGGGCGTCGGTGCTGGCGAGCAACTCGGCCAGGTCGGCCGGCTCGGCGCCCTCGGCGGCGGCGAGCGTAGCGACCAGCACGTTGAGGAACCCGTGGTGGACCAGCCCGGTCTCCGGGTCCGTATGCCGGACCGCGTTGTGCAGGCCGGCCGTCAGCTTGAACGGCAGCTCGCGGTCGCGGCAGCCGCAGATCACCGCGGCCAACTCGACCGGCGACGGGAACAGCTCGGCCGCCAGCCCGCCCGTGCGGAACTTCGCCGACGCCCGCAGCCCCTCGGCGCGCAGGTCGGCCAACTCGTCGAGCGCGGACATGAGTCCCCAGGCCAGCGGCACCTCGAAGTACCACTCCCGGGGCTCATCGCTCTTCCGCATGAGCGCCGCGAGCCGCTTGATGCCGGGGCTCGGATCCTCGCCGCGCTTGGCGACCGGGCTCTCGATCTGCCGGACCGTCGCCGGCAGTTGCGGCAGGGCACGCTCGATCGCGGCCGGCTCGCCGATGACGCCGATGCCGGTGCCGTGGGCGGCCAGCACCGGGCTGCCCAGGTCGGCGACGGGCAGCAGCAACGGGCCGATCAGCGGCGAGTACCAACTCTCGCGGTGATGGGCGTGGGCAGCGACGGCGTCCGCGAGTGGCGCGTTGCCGGGCGGGAACACCGCGGCGTCGTCGATGAGGGCTGCCAGCAGGGGCGGCACTGCGTTTGACACGGCTTCCGAATCTAATGGACGCTATACAGGGCGGACAACTTCGTCCGCTATCCGGACACTCCAACGTTCCCTCTGGAGGCCGTGATGCCGTACTACCGCCGCGTCGGCGACGTGCCGCCGAAGCGCCACACCCAGTTTCGCCAACCGGACGGCTCGCTGTTCAGGGAAGAGCTGATGGGGCAGGAGGGTTTTTCGAGTGACTCCTCGCTCCTCTACCACCGCAACGCACCGACCGCGATCGTCTCCGCCACGGTCTTCGAGCCGCCCGCCTGGTCGCGCATCCCGAACCTGCCGCTCAAGCCGCGACACCTCCAGACCGGCAAACTCGGCGGCGAGCCGGTCGACGCCGTGCTCGGCCGGCAGCACCTGCTGGCCAACGACGACGTGCGCATCTCCTTCGTCGAGGCGTCCCAGCCCTCGCCGCTCTACCGCAACGCGGTCGGCGACGAGTGCATCTACGTCTCCGCGGGCCGGGTCACCCTGGAGTCGACCTTCGGCGCGCTCGAGCTGGCCGAGGGCGACTACGCGATCATCCCCACCTCGGTGATCCACCGGCTGATTCCCGTCGACGGCCCGGTGCGACTGCTGACGATCGAAGCGACTGGACATATCGGCCCCCCACGGCGCTACCTGTCGGTGCGTGGACAGTTCCTGGAGCACGCGCCCTACTGCGAACGCGACCTGCGTGCTCCCACGGCGCCCATACTCGCGGAGGGGTCTGACATTTCCGTGCTCGTCCAGCACCGTCGCGGCTGGACCGAGCACATTTACGCAAATCACCCATTCGACGTCATCGGGTGGGACGGCTGCCTCTACCCGTGGGCGTTCTCGATCCACGACTTCGAACCGATCACCGGGCGGGTGCACCAGCCGCCGCCGGTGCACCAGACGTTCGAGGGGCCAAACTTCGTGATCTGCTCGTTCGTGCCACGGAAGGTCGACTACCACCCGCTGGCGATCCCGGTGCCGTACAACCACCACAACGTCGACTCGGACGAGGTGCTGTTCTACACCGGCGGCAACTACGAGGCCCGCCGCGGCTCGGGCATCGAGCAGGGCTCCATCTCACTGCACCCGAGCGGCTTCACCCACGGCCCGCAGCCGGGCGCGGTCGAGCGCGCCATCGGAGCCGAGGCATTCGACGAACTCGCCGTGATGGTCGACACGTTCCGGCCGCTGGACCTGTGCGAACCGGCGCTGTCGATCGAGGACGCCGGCTACGCCTGGACCTGGGCTAGTGCCCGATGATCTTGGTCGCGCTCACCCGGCAGACCACACGGGTGACGCCGGGCACCGGCTCGGTGAACGGCTGACCGCCGTAGGCCTGGCTGAGCTCCTGGATGAGCTCCGGCCCGCCCTCCTCGGTGAGCGAGACGGTCCCGCGGACCTCGACGTAGCGGTAGGGGTTCGCGGGATCGTACACACACAGCGACACCCGGGGGTCTCGCTCCATGTTGCGGGTCTTCCGGCGGCCGCGGATCGTCGAGAAGACGACGTCGCCGCCGTCGTGCTTCGCCCAGATCACGCTGGACTGCGGGGCTCCGTCGGGGTTGATCGTGCTGAGCACCAGGAACGCCTGGCGGTCGAGCAGTTCACGCAGTGTGTCGTTCATTCAGGCCTCTTTCTGCACGGGGTAGATCAATGCTACGGAGGTGGCGGCGAGCCCCTCACCCCGGCCGGTGAAACCCAGGCCGTCGGTCGTGGTGCCGGAGACACGCACGATGCCGCCGATCGCCTCCCGCAGCACCGCCTCGGCCTCGGCCCGCCGCTTGCCGACCTTCGGCGCCACGCCGATGATCTGCACCGCGACGTTACCGATCTCGAAGCCGGCCTCACGAACCAACCTGGCCGCCTCCCGTAGCAGGGTGACCCCGGACGCGCCGGCCCACTCCGGCCGGCCGGTGCCGAAGTTCGCCCCGAGATCACCCAGGCCGGCGGCCGACAACAGCGCATCACACATCGCGTGGGCGGCGACGTCGCCGTCGGAGTGCCCGGCCAGCCCGTCGACACCGTCCCACCGCAGCCCGGCGACCCAGCATTCGCGCCCGGATTCGTAGGCGTGGACGTCTGTCCCGGTCCCGATCAACATCACCAGCGGAGGGTACGACGTTCGGTGCACGACCGTGAACTTCTGGTTGCCCGGGCGTCACCGGACTCGGCAGAGCCGCGATCTGGGCCTAGGCTGGGTCGGGTGCGCAGCGATCTGACGACCCCGAAGAGCCCCCAGCGATGGTGGCGCACTGGAGCCGCTCTGCGCTTCGGGCTGCTTGCCGTGCTGGTGGTGACACTGTTCGCGGTGATGCTCACGGTCGGTCCCGACCGCGCGTCACTCACCCATCTGATCGGGCCCGATCACCCGTTTGCCCCGGTGGTGGCGGTGTTCGGTGCCGCTCTGCTGACCACCGCGCTGCTGCCGAGGACCTTGCTGTCGGCAGTGGGCGGCCTGGTGTTCGGGTTCTCGAACGGCACGTTGTACATCCTCGTCGGTGTCACCCTGGGTGCCATTCTGGCCCACACCATCGGCCGCTACCTCGGCCGCGACTTCATGGTCCGCCACTTGCGCGGTCGGCTCCTGCTCATCGAGCAGGCCGTGGCCAAGCGCGGCATCCTGGCGGTGGTGATCTCGAGAATGATCCCGCTGGTGCCCTTCGGCGTCTCGAACTACCTGTTCGGCACGACGCGGGTGCGGCTGCGTTCGTTCATCGCGGGCACGGCATTGGGCGCTCTGCCGGCGACGCTGGCCTATGCCGCCCTCGGCTCCGCGACGGCTCGTGGCGACGCGGCCGGTATGTCGATCGCGGGTGCCGTGATCCTGACGCTGGGCATCGGCGGTTCGATCGGCAGCTTCCTGGTCTGGCGTCGCCGCCCCCGCAAGCACCACTGCCTGTCGGCGTCTGCGGCAGCCACTCCGACCACCGCCTCAGCAGCCGCCTGAACTCACCCGACCTTGGAAGCTCCAAGGTCGATGCATTTCGGGAGCCAGCGGCTCGCCGAGAAGCGGCCCGTGTGGGCGCGGACGGCCACGGCATTGAGTTGACCTTGGTGGCTTTCCGTGGTTCTGGCCACGGTTTTCGACCAAGGTCAAGCCCTCAACGACTACCACCGCCGCGTTCAGCAGACCACCCGCAGCCGCCGCGGCCGTAAGAACGACCCGCGCTACCGTGCCCGGCGAACCCTGCACACCGGTGCCGACCTGCTCACCGACAAGCAGGCCGCCCGACTCACGGCTCTGTTCGCCATCGATGAGCACGTCGAGGTCGAGGCCACCTGGGGCATCTACCAGCGGATGATCGCCGCCTACCGGCACCCCGACCCGGCCGCGGGCCGCAAGCTGATGGTCAACCTCACCAACTACATCGCCCGATCCCTACTCGAGACAGGCGGATTCAGACCCCGACTACACCCTGCATTGGTGAAAAGCCGCTCTTCCTGGGGGCCGGCCAAAGATACGACGGAAACCGGCAACCAGTGATCTTGTGTCACCGTTTGCAGTGGACTTCTTCGCGTACCCGCTCAGATCGGTCAACGGTGCACCCGATAGCGCAGGTGAAGCACCCGGTTGCCCTGAATCACCACGTCAGGATCCTCCAACAGGTGCTGCGCGTCGACCGACCCGAAGTAGCGCTTGCCGGACCCGAACACCACGGGTACGACGTCCATGCGCACCTCGTCGACCAGGCCCGCGGCAAGCACCTGGCCGCCGACGTCGCCAGCGGCGACCTCGACCATGCGGTCACCCGCAAGCTCCTGCGCCTTGGCCACGGCTGCCTCGACGCCGTCGACGAAGTGAAACGGTGCCTCGGGGTCCCAGCCCTCGGGCTCCGGCCGGTGCGTCACGACGACCACGTGGTCGATCCCGCCCGGAGGCTTCCCGTCCCAGCCGTCCGTCAGGTGGAAGACGTGGCGGCCGACGACTGTCGCCCCGATCTGGTCCCAGTACGGCCGGGTGTAGTCGTAGGACGTCTGCGACACCTTCAACGCGCCGTTCTCGTCCAACGGGACGTCACCGCTGGTCAACCAGTCGAACAGTGGTCCGGGCTGGTCGTTCTCGTCCGCGATGAAGCCGTCCACCGATACCGAGCTGTACATGACCACCTTGCCCACGGGGCTCTCCTCTGCCTTGGGGTGCCCCCAAAATTAGCGTGTCGTGAGCTGTCGCTCTTGTAAGAAATCAATCGGCCGGCAGCGGCCAGCTGTCCAGCACGTGGCCGGGATGTTCGTGCAGGAACCGCCGCCGGACTTCGACGTACCGGGTCGGCGTGAGCCCGGTGAACTCCCGGAACTCGTGGCCGAAGTGGGCCTGGTCGAAGTAGCCTGCGCTACTGGCGAGGTCGGCCCAGTCGATCGGTTCGGCGGGGTTGATCGAGAACACGGTGGCGGTGAAGCGGTAGTTGCGGGCCAGCCGCTTCGGCGTGACGCCGATGAGCTCCTTGAACCGCTGTGCCAGATGAGTGCTGCTGACACCGGCTGAAACTCTCAGTTCGTCGATGGCCACCGCCCCGCTGGTCGCCGCGATGACGCTGCTCGTGTGGCGGACCAGCCTCAGGCCGACGGTCTCGCGCAGCCGTCGCAGTAGCTCCTCCTCGAGCAGCATCAGCATCTCGTGCGGTCCGTCCGCCGTGGCCAGCCGGTCTCGTAGCTCAGCAATGGCGGGTCGGCCCCACACCTGCTCTACCGTCACCGGCCGGTCACACAGCTCGGCCGCGGGCATCGGTAGGAACGGTGCCAGCCCCCACGGCTTGAAGTGCACGCCGACGGACCGGGTCCGGAGTGGGTAGCCGAACTCCAACGCGCGGGTGGGCGTGGTGACCACGCAGCCGTCGGCGTACTCGGCCGTCTCGATGTCGGTGCCGGCGCGGATACGGAACGGCGAACCGAGGTTGACGATGAGCAGCGCCGCCGGCGACGGCGGCAGCATCAGCCGGGCGTACGGCGGCGCACCCTCCAGGTAGTAAAGGTCGTCGATCAGCCCGTCCAGCGGCGGTCGCGGCACTCTGGACACGTACTCCACGCCCACAGCATCGCCGACGCCCCGCCGGCATCGCGCGCCGGGATGGTCCAGCCGCGCTGCCGCCAGCATCGAGCCGGCGCCGATCCCGGACGAGCGCCCGGCCGCGGACATTTGCGTGGGATACGCGTGCTGCGTGAGCGATGGAGGATTCTCGGCCCTCCGGTGTCGCCCTGCATGGGGGAGGCGCTGAACCACCCTCTGCTGCGTTACCGTGCCCTGCTACGCGGCCGCGGGCTGTTCGCCGCCAAAGTCGACCTCGTCCAGCGCGGGGTCGACCAGAACGGCGCGCGAGTGGCCCATGCGGACGCGGGCGGCGCTCCTGGGCAAGTTGACCTTGGTGACGTTCTGTGGCCGGAACCACGGAAAACGACCAAGGTCAAGTTGGTCCTGGCACCCGCTGAGCCCGAACCCAACCAGCTCCATGATCCGGGGAAGCTTCCGGTTGTCCGGGCGGCACGAAGTTTCCCTGGACCATCAGCGAGCTACAGCAGCAGCTCCGCCACCGCCAGGTCGAACGGGCGGGTGATCTTCAGCGCGGCCTCCGAGCCGGGCACGGTGTGGACCTCGACGCCGAGTTTCTCGGCCATGCCGGCGTCGTCGGTGTGGTCGTCGATGGCCGCCTCGTGGGCCTTCACCAGGACGTCGCGGCGGAAACCCTGCGGAGTCTGCACGGCACGCAGCGCTGAACGGTCGACGGTCGTGAGCACGACGCCCGAAATGTCTACCTGTTTGATGGTGTCGACCACTGGCAGAACGGGTATCACGGCGCCGTGCCCCCCTCGAACAGCCGATGCCACCGTCTCCACCAGCTCCGGTGGGGTCAGCGCGCGCGCCGCGTCGTGGACGAGCACGATGTCGAACGCCGCCGGCACAGCAGCCAGGGCCGCCGACACGGAAGCCTGCCGGGTGGCGCCGCCCGCGACGACCGTCACGTCGGCGATCGGCGCGAGCAGCGATGCCACGAAGTCGACGGAGTCTGCGGGAGCGGCCACGACGATGCAGCCGACACTGGGAGCGGCCGCCACCCGTCGCACAGCGTGAACAAGCAGCGGATCGCCGCGCAGGAGTCGAAGTGCCTTGGGGCCGCCGGGCCCGAGTCGGATCCCCATTCCGGCCGCAGGCACGAGGACCGCGACGTCACCACGCACGTTCAAGTGCGCCGTCACGTCGCGGTCCTCGGTCGAAGTGATAGCCAGGCTGGAATGTCAGGCCTCGGTCAACACCTTGTCGAGCAGCGTCTCCGCTTCGTCCTTGGTGCTCTTCTCGGCGAGCGCCACCTCGCCGACCAGAATGTCCCGCGCCTTAGCGAGCATGCGCTTCTCGCCGGCCGACAGTCCGCGTTCCCGGTCGCGACGCCACAGGTCACGCACGACCTCAGCGACCTTGAGCGGATTGCCGGAGGCCAGCTTCTCCAGATTCGCCTTGTAACGCCGCGACCAGTTGGTCGGCTCCTCGGTGTGCGGAGCGCGGAGGACGTCGAAGACCTTCGTGAGGCCTTCCTCGCCAACCACTTCGCGCACGCCGACGATCTCGGCGTTTTCGGCGGGCACCCGCACCGTCAGGTCACCCTGAGCGACCCTGAGGACGAGATACTGCTTCTCCTCGCCCCTGACGACCCGAGTCTCGATTGCCTCGATGAGTGCGGCCCCGTGGTGGGGGTAGACAACGGTCTCGCCGACACTGAAAACCATAGGTTCGAAACCCCTTTCGCTGTGTCTAGGGTAACACGGTCACGCGCTGTCGTCCCACCTCGGAGAGCAGCATTCGCGCAGGTCAGAACACATGTGAGTCCCCTTTCTCCCGCTTGACAGGAATCGCGGAACCTGCTGTGTAACGGATCAACAACCCGTAGCACGCACAAATGACCAGCCAGTCGGACATTTCTGATTGATTACCGCAAGTGGGCCACTCCGCCCCACACAGCCCGCCAGATCGCCACTCTGAGTGACGCGACCAGCGGCGGAGCGTGGAAGAATACGCACACATCTCGATGGAGCACCCCTCTGGCGCACAAGCGCTGCGTGAGGGAAAGTTGAGGCAGGTGCGAGGAGAACAGCGATGGGCACGCTGCGCGGTGACAACGGCGGTGGCGATCGGCCGCAAGAGGGCGGTGGCCTGCCTGACCTCCCCCCGGAGTGGGGCACGGTCATCATTCCCGACGATCCGGGTGCTCTTGATGACGAGGGCACGCAGATCCGCAAGCAATTCCGCCGCGCCGCCGTGCGCCGCCGCTGGCGACGCCGCCTGCACCTCAAGCCGGAGCCCGTCCGCCGCACGACCGACGATGCACCCGGCCTGGCCGTGCCGCTGCTCATCATGTCGATCGCGGTCATCGCGACACTTGTCAGCCTGTTCGCCGTCGCGTGGCCGGGCAAAGCACCCCGCCCCATCACCCCGCACGCCGCCCCGACGACGATCGCGCCCACAGTGTCCCTGGCGAGGCTGAGCCTGTTCGACGCGAACGGCGCCGCCCTGCCGGTCAAGGACGTCTCCCCGGCCGTGGTCCTCCTGGTCGAGGGGTGCAGCTGCGAGCACCTGATCACGAGCACCGTCAACGCCGTGGCGGCCGGCGCAACCCCGGCATCGACATCGGCATCGGCATCACCACCGGCGAAGGGCACGACCGTGCTCGTCGTGGCCACCCGGGTGCCCACCCTGCCGGGCGGGCTCAACGAGGCGGTGCAGGTCAAGGCGGCCGCCGACCCCAACAACTCGGTGCGGGCCGCGGTGCCGGTCCTCGCCACCGACCGGACCACCGCCGCCGTGCTGGTCGCCCCCGACGGCACCGTGATCCGCGCGGCCAAGGCCGTGACGTCGGCAGACGACTTCGTCAACGACCTGGCCAAACTGCACTGAGATCATCAGCCGCGCAGCAACACGCCGTACAACGTCAAGCCAGGGCCGAACGCCAGCATCACCGTCGTCCGAGGCTGCCCCCCGGCCCGGCGGCGCAGCGCGTCCAGGATCAGCAGCACCGTCGGCGACGAACAGTTCCCGTGCGCCGCGAGCGTCCCGCGCGACTCGGCCAGCGCCGCCTCCGGCAGCTCCAACCGGTCCCGCACCACGTCGAGAATGCGCGGACCGCCGGGGTGCACCGCCCACCCGTCCACATCGGACAACGTCAACCCGTGCCGGGCCAGCAGCCCGCCGACCAGGTCGCCGACGTAGATCGACAACACGTCCGGCACCTTCGGCGACAGCCCCATCCGGAAGCCCAGATCGGTCACGTCCCAGGTCATGTGGTCGGCCGTCGCCGTGTCGGTCACGGCCGCGATGTCCGCCACCTGCACGCCCGTTGCGTCCGGGACCAGCACGAGCGCGGCCGCGGCATCCGAGAACAACGCGTGCGCCACGATCTGCTGCGGATCGTCACTCGGCGGCTGTACGTGCAGACTGGTCAACTCCAGGCACAACAGCACCGCCGGCCGGCCCCGGGAGGCGACGTAGTCCGACGCCGCACCCAGCCCCGGCAGCGCCGCGTAGCAGCCCATGTGCCCGACGAACAGCCGCTGCGTGTCGGCGGCCATGCCCAGGTCCCGCGCCAGCAGGATGTCCAGGCCCGGCGTCGCGTATCCGGTGCACGAGCACACGACGAACAGCCCGATCTCGTCCGGGCGCAGCCCCGCGGCGTCCAGGGCGCTGCCGACGGCGTCCTTGCCCAGCGGGAGCGCCTCGGTGAGGTACCGATCCATCCGGCGCGCCGTCGACCAGCTGGACGCATCCTCGACCAGCGGGTTCACCGCCCCGTGGCGGCTGACCACCCCGGAATTGGCGAAGATCCGCTTGGCCAGCCCCCGGCGGGAGCCGTTGTAGTGCCGCGCGAAGAAGCCTGCCCACACCTCGTCCTGGCGCATCTCCCCGGGGAACGTCACACCCATCCCCGCGATGGCGGCACCCGTCACTGATTCCCCTTCCTGCCGCGCCCCTGGTAGAGGATCACGGTCGAGAACGTCGGCACGATCGGCACAGCGTTGCGGCGGGTCACCAGCCAGCGGACGAGCGCAGGCAGAGCGGGGCGGACCCCCCGGACGTCGAGGGGTACCCCGTGGCGGGCGCACTCTGCCTGCAACCGCCGCGGGTCGACAAAAAGCTTCGGGTCGTGGATACCACGGACGGCCGGGATTACCGCCTCGGCGAGGCGCACGGCGACGAGCCGCGCCAGGAGCGTGTCGTTGATCGTGTCGAGGACCAGCCAGCCACCCGGGCGCAGGATGCGACAGGCCTCGGCGATCACCCGGGGCACGTCCGGCACGTGCTCCAACAGTTCACCCGCGCTCACCACGTCGGCGAAGCCGTCGGCGAACGGCAGCCGGGCGGCGTCGGCCAGCACCGGCACCACGCCGTGCTGCTCGGCCTGCTCAAGCCCGGAGACGATGAGGTCGACGCCGATGTGCCGGTAGCCCTTGCCGGCGACGTGCGGGGCGAGCAGGCCGCCGCCGCAGCCGAGGTCGACGAGGACCGCGCCCTCGCGCTCGGCGGGTGGAATCAGGTGAGCCCGGGCGCGCGCCAGCCAGTACAACATCGACAGCGGGCTGCCGGGGCGCCACCATTCGCCGGCCAGGTCGTCGTACTGACCCGGGTCGTTGCGAGCTCGCCGCACCGCTGGCATGGAACGAGCCTGACACGGAACCCCTCCGGCGGCCACACTTGCCGAATGTCGGTTGCGATCCCGCTCCTGCGCGCCAGCCACCCAGAGCCGGCCATCGGTGTCACCGCGATCGCGGCCATGCTGTCGATCGGCCTCGATCGGCCCTGGCCGGGCGTGGTCGGGGCCGCGGCGACGGTACTGGCGAGCCAGCTGTCGATCGGTTGGGTCAACGACGCGATCGACGCGCCCCGCGACGCGGCCGTCGGGCGCACGGACAAGCCGGTCGCGGCCGGGACGGTGTCACGGCGGCTGGTGGCGACCCTCGGCGTGGCGGCCGCGGTGGCGACCGTGCCGCTCGGGTTCCTGTCCGGCTGGGCGGCGGGGCTCGTCGCCACGCTCGCTCTCGTCTCCGCGCTGCTCTACGACTGGCCGCTCAAGTCGACCCAGGTCTCGGTGCTGCCCTACGCCGTGTCGTTCGCCTGCCTGCCCGCGTTCGTGGCCCTCGGCGCGGGCAAGACCCCGCCGCTGTGGCTGCTGGCCGCCGGCGGGCTGCTCGGGGCCGGTGCGCACTTCGTCAACACGCTGCCCGACCTCGACGACGACGTCAGTACCGGCGTCCAGGGCCTGCCCCACCTGCTCGGCCGGCGGGGGTCGCTGGCCGCCGCCGCGGTCCTGTTGCTCGCCGCCACCGCCACCCTCGCCTTCGGCCCGCCCGGCCCGCCCCCGGCACTGTTCTGGCCGGCCCTCGCGCTCGCCCTGGCCGCGTTGTCGTTCGGGTGGTACTCGATGCGCCGCGATCCGGCATCCCGCATCCCCTTCCTGTCCGTCATCGCGGTGGCGTTGATCGATGTGGCCTTCCTACTGGTCAGCGGCCTGAATCTGGACTAGACCTCGACCGCACCTGGACCGAGGTCACTTTGTTCAGGGTGCGCGTAATCAGCAGATCAAGGGCATCTAGGCTGTAGTGCGGCCACCCGTAGATGGGACACCAGATGGAGGACCCCAAGGTGACGCGTTCGTTTCGCCGCCGCACGGTGCTCGGCGCCGCGCTCCTGGCTTCCGCCGCGCTGAGCGTCGGCCTGCTTTCCGGGTGCGGTGCCGGACAGATCACCGGAACCGACACCCAGGTGCCCGCCATTCCCGGCGTCAACGCCGACAGCGCCGACGGACACCTCGCACTGCGCGATGCCGCCGTGGTGTACGCCGACGAGTTCAAGGCCGGCTCGACGGTGCCGCTCAGCGTGCGGCTGTTCAACAACAGCAAGCAGGCCGTGAAGCTCACCGGCGTGACCACACCCGCCGGCACGGTCGTGCTGGTCGGCAAGTCCTCGACCGCGGCCGCGGCCGCGCCGACGGCGGACGAGTCCTCGGCGTCGCCGTCCGGTTCGCGGCAGCCCTCCGGATCGGCGTCCCACTCGAAGCCGGCCGCGGCTCCGTCACCGACGTCGCCCGGCACCTCGCAGATCAGCATCAACATCCCCGTCGCCGGCATGGTCACGCTGACCCATGACGCGGGCACCTACCTGGCCGTCTCGCCGCTCACCGGCGAGCCGCTGAAGGCCGGCGGGAACCTGCCCGACGTCACGTTCACGTTCACCTACGCCGACGGCACGACGACCACCCTCAAGCTGGCGGAGCTGCCGATGACGACCCCGCTGACCCCGCTGCCGAAGCCGAGCGCGGTCGTGCCGGGCGGCGGGGAAGGGCACTAGGCGGTTTCTGTCATACCCGTCGGCTAGCTTTCGGGTGTGACGAAGAGCAAGGGCACGACCTACCAGTGCGACGTCTGCGGGCATCGGCCGCCGAAATGGATGGGCCGGTGCCCGGAGTGCGGTGAGTGGGGCTCGGTCATCGAGGCCGTCGGCGGCCCGACCGGCCCTGCCGCGCTCCGCGCCGTCCCGTCCCGCGCCCCGCTCGAGCCGGCCCGCCCGATCGCCCAGATCAGCGCCGCCCCGGCCAAGGCCCGCCCGACCGGCGTCGGCGAGTTCGACCGGGTGCTCGGCGGCGGCATCGTCCCCGGTGGTGTCGTCCTGCTCGCCGGCGAGCCCGGTGTCGGCAAGTCCACCCTCCTGCTCGACGTGGCCCAGCAGTGGGCCCTGCAGGGTGAGAGCCACTCGCTGGTGATCAGCGGCGAGGAGTCGGTGAGCCAGGTCCGGCTGCGGGCCGAGCGGATCGGTGCCCTGCACGACCGGCTCTATCTCGCCGCCGAGACCGACCTCTCCGCGGTGCTCGGCCACCTCGACGCCGTCAAGCCCGGCCTGCTGATCCTCGACTCGGTCCAGACCATCTCCGCCCCCGGCACCGACGGCGTGGCGGGCGGCGTCACCCAGGTCCGCGCCGTGACCGCCGCCCTGGTCGCGATCGCCAAGGAGCGCGGCCTGGCCACGGTGCTCGTGGGCCACGTCACCAAGGACGGCAACGTCGCGGGTCCCCGCGTCCTCGAGCACCTCGTCGACGTGGTGCTCAACTTCGAGGGCGACAAGCACTCCTCGCTGCGCATGGTCCGCGGCCTGAAGAACCGGTTCGGCGCCGCCGACGAGGTCGGCTGCTTCGAGATGCACGAGGGCGGCATCACGAGCCTGCCCGACCCGAGCGGGTTGTTCCTGACGCGGTATGCGGACGCGGTCTCCGGCACCTGCGTCTCGGTCGCCATGGAGGGCCGCCGCGCGCTGGTCACCGAGGTCCAGTCCCTCATCGGCGCCCAGATGCCCGGCTCACCGCGCCGCACGGTCAGCGGCCTCGACTCGGCCCGCCTCGCCATGGTCCTGGCCGTCCTCCAGCGACGCGCCGGCATCCAACTGCACGACCGGGAGGTCTATGCGGCGACGGTCGGCGGACTGCGGGTCACCGAGCCCGCCGCCGACCTGGCCCTGGCCCTGGCCGCCGCCTCGGCCGCCCACGAGCTGCCGATGCCGCCCGACCTGGTCGCGATCGGCGAGGTCGGGCTGACCGGCGAGGTCCGCCGCGTCGGCGCCGTCCCCCGGCGGCTGGCCGAGGCCGCCCGGCTGGGCTTCCGCTTCGCGCTCGTTCCGCCAGGCTGCGGCCCGGCCGCGACGGGCGTCACCCCGCCGGGCATGCGGATCCTGGAGGTGGGCGACGTGCGGACGGCGCTGCACTACGCGGCGAAGGCCACCAGCGAGTCCGACGACGACTGACAACGGCTGTCGACCGTCAGGAGCCGGGCAGGTGGTTGGCGATCGCCACCTGGTCCGGCGCAAACGCGGCCAGCGCGGCCAACTGGCCGGGCGGGCCTCCCTGGAAGTCGCGCAGCCGCACCGCCACGTCGAACGACCGTGCGGGCAGCGAGCCGGTCTTGGCCAGCTCTCGCACCACGTCCTGGTCCAGCCAGGCCGGGTTGGTGCCCGTGCGGTCCAGGCTGTCGCGCAGGCGCACCACGAGGTAGCGCTCCCCCTCGACCTCGACCATCGCCACCCCGGCGACGCGGGACCACGGCAGGACCAGGGTGCGGACCCAGCCCGGACGGACCGTCAGGGCGAAGTGGTTGGCGCCGACCCGGGGGCGGCGAACGACGGCCAGGACCACGGGGACCGCGCCGACCACGGCCAGGGCCAATGTCCACATGGGAACATCGGCCAGCGGATTGTCGGCGCCGGAGTCGAGGACCTCGGGCTCGTCGGCGAACAGGCCCCGGACGAGGAGGACGACCAGGCCGGCGGACACGACATACCACGCCAGGGTCGACAGTGACCGGGAGGGGAAGCTACGCCGCCACTCGATCCGCTCCGGACCGGACACCGGACCTCACAGACATCTACTTCGATCCATAAAATGATCGCGTCCGCCAACTCTACGGGCTGGGGTCGCTACCGCACCAGCACCGTACGACCAACGATCCGTAGACTGTGCAGGTGCCGATTGACCGCGAGCCCGGCAGGGGCGGCAACACCGGCCTCATCGGGGGCTGGGCCGCCGCGCTGCCCGGCGCCGACCCCATGCGCGCGACACTCGCCCTGATGGCGCCGGGAACCGTGCTGCGTGACGGGCTTGAGCGCATCCTGCGTGGGCGCACCGGCGCCCTGATCGTTCTCGGCCACGACCGTGTGGTCGAGCAGATCTGCACCGGCGGCTTCCCGCTCGACGTCGAGTTCTCCGCCACCCGGCTGCGCGAGTTGTGCAAGATGGATGGTGCCGTCGTCCTGTCGAGTGACGGCACGCGGATCGTCCGGGCGGCCGTGCACCTCATGCCCGATCCGACGATCCCGTCCGAGGAGTCCGGCACCCGGCACCGCACCGCGGAGCGGGTGGCCAAGCAGACCGGCTATCCGGTCATCTCGGTCAGCCAGTCGATGCGCATCATCGGGCTCTACGTCAACGGCCAGCGGCACGTCCTCGACGACTCCGCGGCCATCCTGTCGAAGGCCAACCAGGCGCTGGCCACGCTCGAGCGATACAAGCTGCGCCTCGACGAGGTCAGCGGCACCCTGTCGGCGCTGGAGATCGAGGACCTGGTCACGGTGCGCGACGCGGTGGCCGTGGTGCAGCGCCTGGAAATGGTCCGCCGCATCGCCGACGAGATCGCCGGCTACGTCGTCGAGCTGGGCACCGACGGGCGGTTGCTGGCCCTGCAGCTCGAGGAGCTGATGGCGGGGGTCGAGGCCGACCGCACGCTGGTGATCCGCGACTACCTGCCCGCCGGTCGGCGCACCCGTTCGTCGGACGACGCGCTCGATGAGCTCGACGCGCTCTCCGCGACCGAGCTGATCGATCTGGTCGCGGTGGCGAAGTCGCTGGGTTACCCGGGCGCCAGCGACGCCCTCGACGCGGCCGTGTCGCCGCGCGGGTTCCGCCTGCTGGCCAAGGTGCCGCGGCTGCCGAGCCTGGTCATCGACCGGCTGGTCGAACACTTCGGCAGCCTCCAGCGGCTGCTCGGCGCCACCGTCGAGGACCTGCAGGCCGTTGACGGCGTCGGTGACGCCCGGGCCCGCGGGATCCGCGAAGGGCTGTCCCGCCTGGCCGAGGCGTCGATCCTCGAACGATACGTCTGAGCGTTACGTCAGCTGGACCGTGATCGGCTCACTGATCTTGGTGTCGAGACGGCCGACGAGCTGATACTTCCCGGCCGGCGGGATCTCCCGGTTGGTGCAGCCGTTGTTCGAGGCCTTGCCGTTCCAGTCGATGCTGAACGACTGCTCGATGTTCGGCTTCAGCGTGGTCATCTTGCTGCCGTGCGGTGCGTCGCAGTCGTCCGACGACCACATCTTCACCGCGCCGACCTGCAGGTACATCTCCTGACGGTCGGCGCCGAGGTCCCGTATGCAGTCGCGGGCCGAGATGTTCTTGATCCTGAGCGTGAACTTGAGATACGCCCCGCGGAACTGCGCCGGCTGCTCCGGCGAGGCGATCAGCGACAGGTCGGCGTCGGCGCACACCGGCACCGTCGAGTCGATCGACGGCTGTGGCGCCGAGGACGAGGGCGCTGCCGACGACGGCGCGGACGACGCGGGGTCGCCGGTGGTCGGCACCAGCAGCGTCGTGGTCGGCTCGGCGGACGTCGGCGACGTGGACGCGCCCTGGGACGTCTTGTTCTTGTCGCCCGTGTTGTTGCCGCACGAGGCGGCCCACAGCACGAGAACGGCGACCAGAAGCACGCCGCCCACGATCGCCCGGCGTCGCCAATAGACGCCAGCAGGCAGCGGGCCAACCGTCAGCTTCATGATGCACTCACCGTATCGGGGGAACGGGGGGTGATCGGGGCGGCGCGCCGTGATAACCGCTCAGAGATAGACCTTGCGGGCGTACACGGCATGTGCCCCGGCGACACGATCGAGGAACAGTAACCCAGCGCAATGGTCGATCTCATGCTGGAGTGCCCTCGCTTCGAAGGCATCCGTCGTGATCTGCATCTCTTCGGTACTGCCGGGCGCGTACCCGGCGACCACGAGCCGGTTGGCCCGCTTCACGTCACCGGTGAGGTCCGGCACCGACATGCAGCCCTCCCGGCCCTTCTGCCACTGCGACGCCTCGACGATGCGCGCGTTGCACAGCACGAACGCGCCGTTGACGGTGCGGGCCTTGGGGTGGCCGGTCACGTCCACGGCGAACACCTGGGCGGCGACGCCGACCTGCGGCGCCGCCAGCCCGACGCAGCCGGGCGAGACCCGCATCGTCGCCAGCAGGTCCGCGGCGAGCTGCAGGATCTCCGGCGCGGTCGGGTCCACGGGTTCACTCGGCGTGCCGAGCACGGTGGCAGGCGCCTGCACCACGGGCAGCACGGTGCCCTCGGGCAACGTCACAACACGTCCGCTTCGGCCGGGCGGAACGTGGCCTCGACCCCGAGCCGCTGGGCCGCCACGGACAGCGACGCGCCAAGCGCGTCGGCGTCGACCCCCTCGGGGAGGTCGACCTCGGCCACCACGACATACAGGGTGCCGGCGAGCCGCGTCGTGAGGTCGGTGATGTTGCCGCCCGACTCGGCGATCGTGCGGCTCAGCGTCGCCACGATCCCCAGCCGGTCCGCCCCGTGCACGGTCAGCACGTGGTGCGTGCCGGTCGTCTCGTGGATCGGCTCCTCGGCCACCCGGCGCACGGTGACCAGGAGCGTCCGCTCGGCCGTGAGCGGCTCCAGCGCCTCCTCGATCTCCTCGGCGCTCGGCGGTCCGATGCAGACCAGTGTCATCGCGAAGTGCCCGCGCAGGCGGGTCATCGTGGAGTCGGTGAGGTTGAGCCCGAGCCGGGCGAGGATCTCGGCCACGTCGGCGATGATGCCGGGCCGGTCGTGCCCGATGACGGTGACGGCGTACTCGTTCACCGGCTTATCCTTGCGTATCGCTACCGAAGCCATCGCACAGACCGTCACCGACTGGTATGACAAGCACGCCCGCGACCTGCCCTGGCGCCAGCCGGACGCGTCGCCGTGGGGCGTGCTGGTCAGCGAGGTCATGCTGCAACAGACCCAGGTCTCGCGGGTCGAGCCCGCCTGGCACCGCTGGATGGAGCGCTGGCCGACCCCGGCGCACCTGGCCGCCGACCCGCCCGGCGAGGCGATCCGGGCCTGGGACCGCCTCGGCTACCCGCGCCGCGCGCTGCGGCTGCACGCCTGTGCCACCGCCATCGTCGAGCGCCACGACGGCGAGGTCCCCGACGATGTCGACGCGCTGCTGGCCCTGCCCGGCATCGGCATGTACACGGCCCGTGCCGTCGCCGCGTTCGCCTTCCGCCAGCGCCACCCCGTCGTCGACACCAACGTGCGCCGCGTGGTCGCACGGGTCGTCGAGGGCGCGGCCGACGGCGGCGCCGCGACGACCCCGGCCGACCTGCGCGCCGTCGAAGTACTGCTGCCCGACGACCACGAGGCCGCGGCCCGCGCCTCGGTCGCCTTCATGGAACTCGGCGCGATGATCTGCACCGCGCGTGCGCCACGGTGCGCCGACTGTCCACTGACGACGGTGTGCGCCTGGCGGTTGGCCGGTTCGCCGCCCGCTGACGGGCCGAGCCGGCGCACCCAGCGGTACCACGGAACCGACCGCTACGTGCGCGGCCTGATGATGGCTGTCCTGCGCGCCAGCGACGAGCCGGTGCCGCTCGACCGGCTGGACGAGGTCTGGCCCGACGCGCAGCAGCGGCAGCGGGCACTCGACGGGTTGCTCGCCGACGGGCTGGCCCGCCGGAGGGGCGCCATGTTTACCCTGCCGGGGTGACGCCGAATGTGATTTCGCCGGTTGCCATCCGATCAGGTGGGCATATTCACCGGTTCGATGTACACAAACCCCGATAATCTCCTTTCGTGCTGATCCCTCCCGCGCCCGCCGGGGGCTTGACCCGGGCGCGGCGGTTCACGACGGTGTTCGCGCTCGTCACTGCGCTCGCCCTCACCGCCTGTGGTTCGCCGAAAAACGAAGACCCGAAGTCGCTCGGCGCCGGTGCCGGGCCGACCGTCACCGGGTCACCGTCGCCGTCGGCAACAGCGACGGCCTCGACCGAACCGTCCGGTCACCCGTCCGGCGACCCGGCCGGGGCGCCGTCGGCCAGCGCCACGAACCCCGGCAAGAGCCCGACGGGCACCGCGTCCTCGCTCCCGCCGCCCGGCAGCGCCTACCAGGGCAGGCTGCCGAAGTTCGCCAAGCCGCCGCAGGCGCAACGGATCAGCGTGCCGGAGAGCACGAGCGCGGCGTATTTCGCGCGGATTCCCACCGACCAGCCGGTCGCCTTCATCACCATCGACGACGGCTGGATCAAGCGGCCGGAGGCGCTCGACCTGTTCCGCGAGGCGGGCGTACCGGTGACGCTGTTCCTGACGATCAACGCGATCAAGGACGATCCCGCGTACTTCAAGCGCCTCCAGGACGCCGGCGCGGTGATCGAGGCGCACACGGTCAGCCACCCGAACCTGAGGGGCAAGCCGTACGGCTTCCAGCACAAGGAGGTCTGCGGCTCCGCGGACCAGCTGGGCAACATGTTCGGCAAGCGCCCGACGCTGTTCCGCCCGCCGTTCGGTGAGAAGGACGCCACGACCCTCAAGGTCGCGCACGACTGCGGGCTCAAGGCCGGCTTCTTCTGGAAGGAGACGGTCGACAAGGGCACCGTGCGCTTCCAGGAGGGCCACACGATCCAGCGGGGCGACATCATCCTCATGCACTTCCGCGACCGCTTCGTCGACGACTTCATCGCCGCGTTGCAGGCCATCAGCGCCGCGGGCCTCACCCCGGCCCTGCTGGAGGACTACATCCCCTGATACGCCGTGGTGAGGGCCACCCGGGCGTCCTCTGACATCGGCAGGTGCCGCCGTACCGCGTCGCGGAATCCGCGCGGTACGGCGAACCAGCCCGGCCTGCCAGGCACCGGCTGGACGAACGGCGGCATGGCGGCAAGATCCTCGGTGAGGTCGAGCCGATCGGCGGTAGCCGCGTCGATGCCCGGCAGCTGCGCGAGCCGCTGCACCAGGTCACGGTCGTCGCGGCTGAGCCCGTCGAGCACCGCGCCCACGAGATGGTCCTGCAGCGACCCGCTGACCCGGGCAAGCACCGCGAGACGCGCGGCCCGTTCGCTGGCCGGCTGCTGCGCGAGCCAGGCGGCGGCCAGCCCGACGAGCGCCGGCCAGCCGTTGGTGAGCAGATGCAGGTCCGGCGCCAGCGCATCGGCCGCGGCGGCGTCCCCGAAGGCGGCTGCGAGCACCTGGTACGTCTCGTCTTCGGCGAACGCCAGATCAGCCTCCCCGAGCCGCTGCGCGGGCCCGGCGTCGAACGGCAGGCTGTCGCGGGAGGCCAGGACGAGCCGTGCCGTGCCGGTCGTACACAAGCTCGCGAGCCGCGGCAGGAGCGGGCTGTCCGCCGGCAGCTCGTCGATCCCGTCGACGACGAGCGGCACATCCTGGAGCGTCTCGACCGGCGCCGTTCCCAGATCGAGCAGCGCCACCCCGCAGGCGGAAACCCAGGCGCTGAGCAGTGTGCTCTTGCCCGCTCCGGCTCCCGCCACGACGACGGTGAGCCGCTCGCGGGACCGACCTAATCGGTCGAGCAGCGCGGGCCGCCCGATCGGCTTGGGCGCCGGCTGGCGACCGAACCGTGCGGCGTCAAAGCCGATACGCTCCTTACTCACGCCGGGAACATAACCCGGAAGGACCGCCTCGTAGGAGAGCCACCGGCAAACAGCCAGGTTCCCGATCGCAGTCTGCCTCCAGGCTCCCGGCGCGATGTGGCCGGCCTGAACGACCTTGGAAGATCGTGGCCCCTCTGGGGGCCGCAACACTCCAAGGTCGACTCCCCGCTGTTCGCGGCCTGCAAGCAACCCGCGAGCGCCGTCGCCGCCGCCCTGTTCGCGCCCCGCAAGCAATCTGCCCAGCGTCCCGCTCAGCGCCGCCGCGACCTGTTCGCGCTGATCGGTCCCGCGTCCCGGCCGCCGAGGGCCGGAACGGGACGTCGGCGCACGGCGGCGGCCCGCCCGGGGAGGGCTCGTCGCCGACGCCGAGAGGCCCCCGGCTCGAGGTGCGAGCCGGGGGCCTCTCCACGTGCTGGAGGTCGTTGCGTTAGGCGGCCGACTCCTCGGACGAACCGCCGGCCAGCTCGGCCGGAACCGCGTCGGGCACGGCACCCGGGCGGTCAGCGCCGTTGAAGACCAGCTTGGCCTTCTCGAACTGGGCCGGGTCGCCCTCGCAGTCGATGACCACGATCTGGCCCGGGCGCAGCTCGTTGAAGAGGATGCGCTCGGACAGGGCGTCCTCGATCTCGCGCTGGATGGTCCGGCGCAGCGGCCGGGCGCCCAGCACGGGGTCGTAGCCCTTGTTCGCCAGGAACTTCTTGGCGTTGTCCGTCAGCTCCAGACCCATGTCCTTGTTGCGGAGCTGGGTCTCGATCCGGGCGATCATCAGGTCGACGATGCCGAGGATCTGGTCCTGCATGAGCTGGTGGAAGACGATCGTGTCGTCGATGCGGTTGAGGAACTCCGGGCGGAAGTGCTGCTTCAGCTCGTCGTTGACCTTCTGCTTCATCCGCTCGTAGTTGGACTCGTTGTCCTCCGACGCCTGGAAGCCCAGCGACACGGCCTTGGCCACGTCACGGGTGCCCAGGTTGGTGGTCAGGATGATCACCGTGTTCTTGAAGTCCACGATGCGACCCTGACCGTCGGTGAGCCGACCGTCCTCGAGGATCTGCAGCAGGGTGTTGAACACGTCCGGGTGGGCCTTCTCGATCTCGTCGAAGAGGACCACCGAGAACGGCCGGCGGCGAACCTTCTCGGTCAGCTGGCCACCCTCGTCGTAACCGACGTAGCCGGGAGGCGCACCGACGAGGCGGGACACCGTGTACCGGTCGTGGAACTCGGACATGTCGAGCTGGATCAGCGCGTCCTCGGAACCGAAGAGGAACTCGGCGAGCGCCTTGGACAGCTCCGTCTTACCGACACCGGACGGGCCGGCGAAGATGAACGAGCCGGAGGGCCGCTTCGGGTCCTTCAGGCCGGCCCGGGTGCGCCGGATGGCCTTCGAGACCGCCTTGACCGCGTCGTCCTGGCCGACGAGGCGCTTGTGCAGCTCGTCCTCCATGCGGAGCAGGCGGGCCGTCTCCTCCTCGGTCAGCTTGTAGACCGGGATGCCGGTCCAGTTCGCCAGGACCTCGGCGATCTGCTCGTCGTCGACCTCGGACACGACGTCCAGGTCGCCGGCCTTCCACTCCTTCTCCCGCTGCGCCTTCTGCCCGAGCAGCTGCTTCTCCTTGTCGCGCAGCTGCGCGGCACGCTCGAAGTCCTGCGCGTCGATCGCCGACTCCTTGTCGCGACGCACCTGAGCGATGCGCTCGTCGAAGTCACGCAGGTCTGGCGGCGCGGTCATCCGGCGGATGCGCATGCGGGCACCGGCCTCGTCGATCAGGTCGATCGCCTTGTCCGGCAGGTAGCGGTCGGAGATGTAGCGGTCGGCGAGCGTCGCAGCGGCCACCAGGGCGGCATCGGTGATCGTCACCCGGTGGTGCGCCTCGTAGCGGTCCCGCAGGCCCTTGAGGATCTCGATGGTGTGCGTCAGCGACGGCTCGCCCACCTGGATCGGCTGGAAGCGCCGCTCGAGCGCGGCGTCCTTCTCGAGGTGCTTGCGGTATTCGTCCAGCGTGGTCGCGCCGATGGTCTGCAGCTCGCCACGGGCCAGCATCGGCTTGAGGATGCTCGCCGCGTCGATCGCGCCCTCCGCGGCACCCGCACCGACGAGCGTGTGGATCTCGTCGATGAACAGGATGATGTCGCCGCGGGTCCGGATCTCCTTGAGGACCTTCTTCAGCCGCTCCTCGAAGTCACCGCGGTAGCGGGAACCGGCGACCAGCGCACCGAGGTCGAGCGTGTAGAGCTGCTTGTCCTTGAGCGTCTCGGGCACCTCGCCCTTGACGATCCGCTGGGACAGCCCCTCGACCACGGCGGTCTTGCCCACGCCGGGCTCGCCGATGAGGACCGGGTTGTTCTTCGTCCGGCGGGACAGCACCTGCATGACCCGCTCGATTTCCTTCTCCCGGCCGATCACGGGGTCGAGCTTGCCCTCGCGTGCGGCCTGGGTGAGGTTCCGACCGAACTGGTCGAGCACCAGGCTCGTCGACGGGGCCGCTTCGCCCGGGGCACCGGTGCCGGCAGCCGCCGGCTCCTTGCCCTGGTAGCCGGAAAGCAGCTGGATGACCTGCTGACGGACCCGGTTGAGGTCGGCGCCCAGCTTGACCAGCACCTGAGCAGCGACGCCCTCACCCTCCCGGATCAGGCCGAGGAGGATGTGTTCGGTGCCGATGTAGTTGTGCCCGAGCTGCAGCGCCTCACGCAACGACAGCTCCAGCACCTTCTTGGCGCGTGGCGTGAACGGGATGTGCCCGCTCGGCGCCTGCTGGCCCTGGCCGATGATCTCCTCGACCTGCTGGCGGACACCCTCCAGCGAGATGCCGAGGCTCTCGAGCGCCTTGGCCGCCACGCCCTCACCCTCGTGGATGAGGCCGAGCAGGATGTGCTCGGTGCCGATGTAGTTGTGGTTGAGCATCCGGGCCTCTTCTTGGGCCAGAACGACAACCCGTCGTGCTCGGTCGGTGAACCGCTCGAACATCCCTGCTCCTCACGTGCCGTGTCCGTCGCCGCCGCTTCCTCGCGGAACCCCCCTAGGAGGGATCGCCACGCCAAAGCTCTGTCGGACGCCAACGTGACCGTGCCATCACTCTATCGCCGCGGACCGACACATTGCGGGTGTGCGGCATCGCCGCACCCCACGATCGGACCACGCCATGGTCGTTGCGCGGTAGTTGCCTACCCTGCGGGCACCACGTGTACCCGGTGCTTTTGCCCAACGCTCGCACCTCGCAGCCTGTTCCAGCACCCCGCCGCGTACGCCAAGAGCGAAATCCCCGCCCGAGACACGGCACCCACCGTAACCAAATTGTTACGGTGGGTGCCGAAGCGGTCAAATCGCGCGTGAGTGGCCATAACGAACGGTCAGGTCACAAGCGGACAACGCCCCTAGCGACCCGCTTCGGCGTTGTAGCGGTCGACGATTTCCTGCTTGATCCGACCACGGTCGGAGACCTTGATGCCCTTGCTCTGTGCCCATTCCCGAATCGCTTTGTTCTGCTCGCGATCGGCGGCCGCGCCACCCCGGCCGCGCGCACTGGCCGCACGCCCACCGACAACGACGCCACCCCGGCCGACCTTGGTGCCGGCAGTCAAGAAGGGGGCGAAGGCATCCCGGAGCTTCGACGCGTTCTTCTTGGAGAGGTCGATCTCGTACTGAACGCCGTCGAGCGCGAACTTCACGGTCTCGTCGGCTTCCCCGCCGTCGATGTCGTCGACCAGCACGTGGATGGTCCGCTTCGCCACTGTCGTATTCCCTTCGAGGAAGGCCGCCCCGTATGTGCGAATGCAAAGATAACGCAGTACAGGACCGCCCCGTCAACGGTACGCCGAAACTACTCCGGCCGCACCAGCGGAAACAGGATCGTTTCCCGAATGCCGAGCCCGGTGAGTGCCATGAGAAGGCGATCGATTCCCATGCCCATGCCGCCGCTCGGCGGCATTCCGTACTCCAGCGCGCGTAGATAGTCTTCATCCAGTTGCATCGCGTCCGGATCACCCTTGGCAGCCAGGAGCGACTGCGCGACCAAACGCTCGCGCTGCACAACCGGGTCGACCAGTTCCGAGTAGGCCGTGGCGAGCTCGAAGCCCTGCACGTAAAGGTCCCACTTCTCGGTCAGCCCCGGCGTGACGCGGTGCGACCGCGTGAGCGGCGAGGTCTCCTCGGGATAATCGCGCACGAAGGTCGGCTCGATCAGGTCCGGCACGACCAGCGCCTCGAACAGTTCCTCGGCAAGCTTTCCGGGACCCCACTTCGGGTCGACCTTGACGTCGTGCTTGTCGGCCAGCTCGGTCAGGCGGCTGTACGGCGTTTCGACCGTCACCTCCTCACCCACCGCTTCGGAAAGCACGCCGTAAAGCGTCACGCTGCGCCACTGGCCACCGAGGTCGTACTCGCTGCCGTCGGCATAACGCACCGCATGCGACCCGGTCAGCGCTTCCGTCGCCCCCTGCACGAGTTGCCGGGTAAGGTCGGCCATGACGTTGTAGTCCGCATAAGCCTGGTAGGCCTCCAGCATCGCGAACTCCGGCGAGTGCGAGGAGTCGATGCCCTCATTGCGGAAGTTGCGGTTGATCTCGAAGACCCGCTCGATGCCGCCGACCACGCAGCGCTTCAGAAATAGCTCCGGGGCGATCCGGAGGTACAAATCCGTGTCGAGTGCATTGCTATGTGTGACGAATGGCCGTGCGGCCGCACCTCCATGCAGCAACTGCAACATGGGGGTTTCCACCTCGAGATAGTCCAGATCGTGCAACGTTGCCCGCAACGAACGGACCACCGTCGCCCGGGTGCGTACCATTTCGCGGGCCTGCGGGCGCACCACGAGGTCGACATAACGCTGCCGCACCCGGCTTTCCTCGCTCATCGGCTTGTGCGCGACGGGCAACGGGCGAAGCGCCTTGGCGGTGACCTGCCACGAGTCGGCAAGAATGGAAAGCTCGCCACGGCGGCTCGTGATGACCTCACCGGTGACGCCGACATGGTCACCGAGGTCGACCAGCCGCTTCCATTCCTCCAGCGCCTCCGGGCCGACCTTGTCCAACGACAGCATCGCCTGCAGCTCGACGCCGTCACCGGCACGCAAGGTGGCGAACGCGAGCTTGCCGGTGTTGCGGATGAAGATGACCCGCCCGGCCACCGCCGCCTTGTCCCCGGTGGCGGTGTCGGTCGGCAGGTCGCCGTACCGCTGCCGGAGCTCGGCGATCGTGGTGGTGCGCGGGAAGTCCACGGGGTACGGTTCCCGGCCCTCTTCCAGTAGCCGGGCCCGCTTCTCCCGGCGGATCTTCATCTGCTCGGGGAGATCGACATCCAGTTCGACGGCGGGCTGGTCCTTCACTGCACAACAATCCTCTGCGACAAGAGTGGGAAATTCTTGAAGAGCCTACTTCGGTAGCTTTGGCGCGTGGATTTCGCAGCACATGCCTCCTCCTTCGGACCGGCCGCCACCCTCTACGACCGGATCCGCCCCCGCTATCCGCGCCCCGCACTGCAGTGGGCCCTCGACGGCGACACCACCCTCGACGTCGTCGACCTCGGCGCCGGCACCGGCATCCTGACCCGCCAGCTGATCGAGCTCGGCCACCGGGTCGTCGCCGTCGAGCCCGACCCGAAGATGCGCGCCCAGATCGGCGGCGACGCCCGGGAGGGCAACGCGACGGCGATCCCGCTCGGCGACGCCTCGGCCGACGTGGTGACCGCCGGCCAGGCCTACCACTGGTTCCCCGGTGAGCCCGCACACACCGAGATCGCCCGGGTGCTGCGCCCCGGCGGCCGGTTCATCCCGATCTGGAACGTCCGCGACGAGTCGGTGCCCTGGGTGGCCGAGCTGACCGCGGTGTTCGACGGCCACCGGGGCCGCGACGCGCTGGACGAGCGCCACCTGCCGGCCGACCAGTTCGGCCCCCGGTTCGGCCCGGCCGAGCTGCGCACCTTCCCGTGGAGCGCCACGCACACCGTGGAGTCGCTGCTCGACCTGATCCGCTCCCGCTCCTACTACCTCGTCTCCGACGAGGCGACCCGGACACAGCTCGAGCGGCACGTCCGCGACCTGGTCGCGAGGTCGGTGCAGACCGAGGAGCTCGAGCTGCCGTACCTGACCTACGTCTACCGCGCGACCAAGCTCTGAGCGACAGCCCTACGTGTTGCGGTCGAAGATCAGGCGCAGCCCGATCAGCGTCAGCATCGGCTCATGGTGCGTCACCGTCTGGCACTCGCCGATCACGATCGAGGCCAGACCGCCGGTCGCCACGACCGCCTTCACCGAACCGCCCAGCTCCGCCGTCACCCCGCGGACGACCCCGTCGACCTGCCCCGCGAAGCCGTAGACCACGCCGGACTGCAGGCACTCGACGGTGTTCTTGCCGATCACCCGGGGCGGCTTGACCAGCTCGACCTTGCGCAGCTGGGCGGCCCGGCCGGCGAGCGCGTCGACGGAGATCTCGATGCCGGGCGCCAGCACCCCGCCGAGGAACTCACCCTTGGCGGAGACGACGTCGAAGTTGGTCGAGGTGCCGAAGTCGACGACGATCGACGGCCCGCCGAAGAGGCTGTAGGCGGCGAGCGTGTTGGCCACCCGGTCGGTGCCGACCTCCTTCGGGTTGTCGATGGCCAACTGGACGCCGGTCCGCACACCGGGCTCCACGATCACGGTGGGGACGCCCGGGTAGTACCGCTGCAGCATCGTGCGCAGGTTGCGCAGGGCGGCCGGCACGGTCGAACACGCCGCGATGCCGGTCAGCGACACGGCGTCGGTGGCGAGCAGCCCCCGGTAGAGCAGGCCCAACTCGTCGGCGGTGGCACGCGCGTCGGTCTTGATCCGCCACGAGTGGACGATCTTCTCGCCCTCAAACGTGGCGAGCACCGTGTTGGTGTTTCCGATGTCGATGCACAGCAGCACGTCGGAAGCCTATCGGCAGCCCGGCGCCATCCGGTCGACGCCCACGGCGGCGGCTCATCTACCATGCCGTCCCAATGACCGGACTCCTTGCGCTATTGCCGCTCGCAACGCTCCTCTTCGCCACCGTTGCGCTGCGTCCCCGCGCGGCGGACACACCGCAAGAGCCTGCGGAAGAGACCCCCGGAGACCGGAACCCACGGGACCTCCGCCGCACCGTCATCCAGGCCGCCGTCGCCGTCTGCGCCGCCGCGATCGTCAGCGTCGAGGTGCTGTCCCTGTTCGGCGCCATCGCCGCCGCGCCGGTCATCGTGCTGTGGGCGCTCGCCACGCTCGCCACCGGCTACCTCGCCTGGCGCCGGATGCCTCGATTCGGGCGGCCCACGCTGCGCCTCGGCACCGCGCTGAGCGTCGCGATCCCCCTCGGCCTGCTCGTCGCCATGGAACTCGTCCTGGCCGTGGCCTCGTCGCCGAACAACTTCGACTCCAACCACTACCACCTGGCCAAGATCGAGCACTGGATCGCCAACGGCGACGTGGGCGTCTACGCCACCATCCAGACCCAGCAGATCATCCTGGTCCCCGGCTCCGAGTACCTGCTGCTGCACCTGCGCCTGCTCACCGGCGGCGACGGACAGTTCAACCTGGTGCAGTGGGGCGCCGGCCTGCTCGGCGCGGTCGCCGTCTCCCGGTGCGCGGCACAGCTCGGTGCGGGCCGGCTCGGCCAGTGGCTGGCCGCCGCTGTGTTCCTCACCACGCCCGCGATCGTCCTGGAGTCCACCAGCACCCAGAACGACCTCGTCGTGGCCACCTGGGTGGCCTGCGCGGCGACGATCGCCCTCGACGGCGTCCACCGCCGGGCAACCCCCGCCGACGTGCTCGCCCTCGGCGCCACAGCGGGTCTGGTCGTCGTGACGAAGTCGACCGGGCTCATGGCCCTGGCGCCGGTACTGCTGTTCTGGGGCATCTGCCAGCTACGGCAACGGGCGATCGGCCGTACCGCCGCCGCCACCCTCGCCGTCGTGGCGCTGATCGGCCTGCTCGCCGGACCGGCGCTGTTCCGCGTGCACGAGGCCTTCGGCTCGCCGCTCGGCCCGGACGCCTACCGCGCCGGCCTGTCCACCCAGCGGCATGACCCGGCGGCGGTACTGGTCAACGGCCTACGCCTCGGCGCGTCGACGCTCCTGACGCCGATACCGCAGGTCAACGAGGCCGTCGGCAAGGCCGTCGTCGAGGTGGCCCATCGGGTCGGCGTGGACCCGAACGACCCGGCGATCACCCAGTGGCGCAGTGTCTTCCCCGGCACGCGGTGGAAGCCCGACGAGGACCGCTCGCCGTACCCGATCCAGTCCGCACTCGTCCTCGTCGCGCTCGCCGTGAGCCTCTTCGCCCGCCCGACCCGGCCCTACGCGGCGGCGGTGCTCGGCGCGTTCATCCTCACCGCCGCCATCGTGAAGTGGCAGGACTGGGGCAACCGGCTGATCCTGCCGACGTTCGCGCTCAGCGTCCCGCTCGCCGGCTACTGGCTCGGGCGGATCGTGCGGCGCAAGGCCGTCGCCGCCGGGGTGGCGCTGGTGATGACCGGCGCCTTCGCGTACGCCTACACCTGCGTGCTGCTCGGTCAGCCGCGGCGGCTGATCGGCCAGGGCTCGGTCTTCACGCTGGACGACTGGCAGGAGCGGTTCGTGCGCATGCCCGACCAGGCCGCCTCGTACCGCACGGCGATCGACGACGTGCGGGCCTCCGGCGCGCGGCGGGTGGGCATGGTGATGGAGGGCGACCTCTGGGAGTACCCCTTCCAGATCACGCTGACCGATGTGGAGCTGGTGTCGATGGAGTCCGGAGTCCCGACCCGCCCAGCGCCGAGCGTGACCTCGGTCGACGCCATCATCTGCGTGGCCCCCGTCGACGTCTGCGGCCGCGTCGTGCCGGCCGACTGGCGTCTCCACCAGATCGACCCGCTCGTCGCGACAGCCTTCCCGCCGGGTCGCTGACCTGCGGTACCACGATCAGTGCGTGCGCAGGTCCATGGCGATGTCGAGGATCGGCGACGAGTGCGTGAGCCCGCCGACCGACAGGTAGTCGACGCCGGTGGCCGCGTATTCCGCCGCCGTCTCCAGCCGCAGGTTGCCGGTCGCCTCCAGCTCGGCCCGGCCGCCGACCGCACTGACGACCTCGCGAAGCAGCTCCGGGGTCATGTTGTCGAGCAACAGGAACGTGGCGCCCGCGGTCACCGCCTCGACGGCCTCGCCGACGGTGGTGACCTCCACCTGCACCGGCACGTCGGGGAACGCCGCGCGGACCCGCTCGTACGCCGCGGTGATGCCGCCGGCCGCGAGCTTGTGATTGTCCTTGATCATGGCGACGTCGTAGAGGCCCATGCGCTTGTTGGTGCCACCGCCGGCCCGCACCGCGTATTTCTCGAGGATGCGCAGGCCCGGTGTGGTCTTGCGGGTGTCGAGGACGAGCGCCTTGGTGCCGTCCAGCAGGTCGGCCCAGCGGCGGGTGTGCGTGGCGACGCCGGACATGCGGCACAGCAGGTTGAGCGCGGAGCGCTCGGCGGTCAGCAGCGCCCGGGTCGGTCCCGTCACGCTCAGCAGCACGTCGCCACGCTGGACGACGTCCCCGTCGCGCTTACGCAGCTCCACGGCGACGTGGTCGGACGTGGCCTCGAAGACCGCGGCGGCCACCACCAGCCCCGCCACGACCCCGTCGGCGCGCGCGACGATATCGGCCTCGTCGGTCTGGTCCTCGGGGATCGTCGCCACGCTGGTGACGTCGAGCCGGTCGGGGCCGAGGTCTTCAGTGAGCGTGCGCTCGACGATCTCGGCCACGGCGGCCGGGTCGAGCCCGACCTTCCGCAGCGCGGCCTCGGTCTCCAGCCTCATGCTTCCTCCCAGGTTTCGGTGAGCGCGCCGGTGTCGTCGAGGGCGGCGAGGAAGTGGCCCCGGAAGACGTCGCTGGCGTCGGGAAAGTCCTCGCGCCAATGGCAGCCGCGAGTCTCCTGCCGCAACGCCGCAGCGCCGACGAGCGCGCCGGCGACGGTCAGCAGGTTCGTCGCCTCCCAGGCGGCGACGTGCGCGCTCGAGCGGTCGAGCGCGAGCTTGGTGAGGGCCTGAGCGGCCTGGTCGAGCGACTCGCCGCTGCGCAGCACCGACGCGTGCGCCGACATCGCGGCCTGCAGCTGCTGGCGGATGCCGGGGTCCGCGGACCAGGTGGCGGCCTCGACGGCGACCGGGTCGGTCTGCGCCGGCAGCTCCCGGGCGATGTCCTCGGCGATGCGGCGGGCGAACACCAGGCCCTCGAGCAGCGAGTTGGACGCCAGCCGGTTGGCGCCGTGGACGCCGGTGCAGGCGACCTCGCCACACGCGTAGAGCCCGGGGATCGAGGTGCGGCCGAGCAGGTCGGTGCGGACACCGCCGGAGGCGTAGTGGGCCGCGGGCGAGACCGGGATCAGGTCGGCGACGGGGTCGACGCCGGCGGCCCGGCAGGACGCCACGATCGTCGGGAAGCGCCCCTCGAGGAACTCGCGGCCGAGGTGGCGGGCGTCGAGCCAGACGTGGTCGGTGCCCTCGGCGCGCATCACGCGGTAGATGCCCTTGGCGACGATGTCCCGCGGCGCCAGCTCGGCGAGCTCGTGCTTGCCGACCATGAAGCGGTTGCCGTCGCCGTCGCGCAGATAGGCGCCTTCGCCGCGCAGTGCCTCGCTGACCAGCGGCTGCTGGGAGTCGCGGTTGTTGAGGGCCAGCGCGGTCGGGTGGAACTGGACGAACTCGATGTCGGTGACCGTCGCGCCGGCCCGCAGCGCGAGCGCGACCCCGTCGCCGGTGGAGACGATCGGGTTGGTGGTCGCGGCGAAGATCTGGCCCATGCCGCCGGTGGCGAGCACCACAGCCCGGGCGAGCACCGCCCCGACGCCGTCCTCGGAGCCTTCGCCGAGGACGTGCAGGGTGACCCCGCAGGCCCGCCCGTCCTTGTCCGTGAGCAGGTCGAGCACGAGTGCGTGCTCGATGAGGCGGATCCACGGATCCCGGCGCACGGCGGTGTGCAGGGCGCGCTGTACCTCGGCGCCGGTGGCGTCGCCCCCGGCGTGAATGATCCGGTTGGCGTGGTGGCCGCCCTCACGGGTCAGCATGAGCGAGCCGTCGCTGTTGCGGTCGAACTCCGCACCCCAGCGGATCAGCTCCCGCACCCGCGTCGGCCCTTCGCGGACCAGCACGTCGACGGCGGCCGGGTCGCACAGCCCGACGCCCGCGACCAGCGTGTCCTGCGCGTGGGCCTCGGGCGTGTCGAGCGGGTCGAGCACGGCGGCGATGCCGCCCTGCGCCCACCGGGTGGAACCGTCGTCAATGTTGACCTTGGTGACGACGGTGACGTGGAGGCCCGCCTCACGCAGGTGCAGCGCGGCGGTCAGCCCCGCCACCCCTGATCCGATGACCACGATGTCGGTCGGCTCGGCCCATCCGGGCTGCGGCCCGGCAAGTCGGCGCGGCACGCTCGGCAATGTCATCCATACAGTCAACATCACTGACCCGGGTGACGGGTGGTGATGCTCGTCGCGCTCTCCGACACCCTCGCGTCCCCCTTGCCAATCCTCCCCCGCGCCGACGGGCGAGACGGGGCTCAGGCCAGCGGGAGTGGGGCCAGGCCCAGGCCGCGCACGCTCGCCTTCAGCGGTTTCGCGCTCATCAGGTAGCAGGTGAAGGCCTGGTCGCCGCCCAGCCACTCCGACGCCGTCTTCGGGCCGACCGAGCCGGGTGCCAGGTCGGCCCGGGTGCCGTCCTCGGGCAGGCCGAGGTACTTCAGGCCGAGCGTCGTGCAGCCCTTCGCCGTGGACGAGCGGACCGCGGTCTCGTCGAAGGGGGCCTCCGGGGGCGTGATGGTGTAGACGCCGGCGTACTCACCGTCGTGGGGTTCGGTGCACCCGACGTACCGCAGCTGCTCACCGTCGCGACGGACACACGCGATCGCCAGCGGCGACTCCTGCTTGAGCGCCCCGGACAGGCTGCCCGAGCGGGTCACGAACTCATCCGCGGTCGGGCCCGTCACCTCGGCCAGCGCGCAGCCGAAAAAGCCGTCGGCCGACGGCTTGACCCAAGAGGCGAGGATCTGCACACGGGCCTCGTGCCAGCCGCCGCCCAGGAACATCGGGCCCTGCACCAGGCAGGCCCGCCGTGCCTGCGCGTACAGCAGGTTCTCGGTGAGCTTGACGTCCTCGCCCTCGGCGTCGTCGAGCCGGTGCAGCAGGTCCATGCCGACCTGCCCGACGTGGAACACCTCGACGGTGTGGGGGCCGGCACAGTCGACCGGCGCGCCGGGCCACGGGAAGGCGGCCGTTGTGCGGGCGGCGTCGATCTGCCAGCACGAGCCGACCGGCGGCGCACCGGCCGAGGGGGTGCTCGGGATGGCCCGGCCGTTGTCATGGAGGATCCAGGAGGCGCCGCCGCCGAGCAGGACGAGCACGACGGCGATGAATGCGACCCGCTGCTTCATGAGGAAGCAGTGTGCCATTACCGGCGGGTAACTTCCCAGACCCTAAATGGGATTGTTGCCGTTGGAGCGCAACGAGCGCCCGACGCTGAGCTTGCCCTCGAGCATCAGGTAGCAGCGGGCGGTGCGGTCACCGTACGACCACCGGGTCGGACTCGCCGTCGACCAGGCGAACGTGATCTGCTTGTTCTGGTCGTACGCCGCCTCGCTGACCCCGAGGAACGACGCGACGAGCTTCTTGCAGCCCGGCTGGATCAGCGACCGGCGGGCGTTGACGTCGGTCGGATACGGCCGGTCGTCTGGCGAGCGGAACGTGCCGACGTATTCGCCGTTGTGCTGCGTCTCGCACGTGACCGGCACGAAGTCCTCGATGAAGTTCTTGCTGTCGAGCTTCACCGACACGCAGTTGAGCGCGATCGGCTGGCTGCCGTCCAGCGTCGCCTTGAGGCTCGACTTGCGCTGGAAGACGGTGCCGTTGTCGTTGCTGACCTCGACGAGGTCGCAGCGGAAGTAGCGTGCCTCGCCGGTCCACTGCTTCGCGGACGGCGCGAAGACCCGCAGAACCAGCCGGCCGTCGTGCCAGTCGCCGTTGAGGAACGACTTGGCCTTCTCGTCGCAGGTCTTGAACGCCTCGGACAGGTCGGCGCCGGTGGGCGGCGCCGAGGCCTGCGCGATCGTGCCGGTGAACTCCCCGACGTGGAAGGTCTCACTGGCGTGGTCGGCGTCGCACCCCACGGTGGTCATGCCGGCGCCCGCCTGGAGCTTGTCGGCCGTGGCGGTGCCGCTCCAGCACTGGCCGACCGTGGGCACCGGCACGGTCGGAGTGCCCAGGGCCGACCAGTCGTCGACCAGGTCACCGTCGGTGCCGGCGGGGTTGCCGCAGCCGGCAACCATCAGCACGAGTGCCAACGACAGGCCGGCCTGCCACCGCTTCATCTGCGCTACTCCTACACCTTGCCGTTGCCGAGATTCTTGACGGACTTGACGGTGGTGAGCTTGTCGAACAGCATCGCGTAGCAACGGGCGGAGCGGTCGCCGCGGGACCAGGCCTCTTCGTCGGCCAGCCAGAAGCCGATGCCGAGCTGCTGGTGGCTCTGCAGCGTCGACAGGCTCATCCCGAGGTACTTCGCGCCGAGCGCCTCGCAGCCGGGCCGCATCGCCGCACGCCGCTCCTCCGAGTTCTTCGGGAACGGGCGCTCACCGGACGTATACGTGCCGACGTACTCCATGTTGTGCACGTTGGTGCAGGCCGTGGCGGTGTAGTCGAGCCACGTCTTGCCGTCGCTCTCGTAGACCTCCTGGGCGCAGGTCAGCGCCGCCGGCTTGTCGCCGCGCAGGCCGTCCTTGAGCGAGCTGGTGCGGTTGACCGGCTTGTTGCCGTCGCTGGCCACCTCGGCGAGGTCGCAGCGGAAGTAGCGGGCGCCGCCGGCCCACTGCGCCGACGAGGGCGCGAGGACCAGCAGCGTGAGCCGGCCGTCGTGGTAATTGCCGCCGAGGAACGTCTCGGCCTCCTTGGCGCACTTGCTCCAGGCGGTGTTGAGCGCGGCACCCTTCGGCGGCGTCGATCCGTTCGCCGCGGATCCGGTCAGCTCACCGACAAAAAACGTCTCGCTCGCGTGGGAGGTGCCGCAGGACTCGACCGGCGTGAACGAGAAGATCGTGGTGGTGTCGTGCGCGAAGTAACTGACGGTGGTGTTGTAGCAGGCACCGACGGGCGGGGACGGCACCTTCGGCTCGGCCAGCATCGCCCAGTCGTCGGTGAGATCCTTGTCAACCCCCGCGGGCACACCGCAGGCAGTGAGCAGCATCAGCGCGACGACCGGCACCACGGCCGGAAAGAGCCGCCGGAAACGCGTCATCGTTGTTGTCCCTCCCCCGCGCGCGCACAGAACGCCGGTGCAGTGTGCCAACCATAAATGTCCTTGGCAACCCGACAACAACGCGGCTGCGCCTCAGGCTGTGGTAATGGGCAAAGCGCTGGTCCCGGCCCCCTTCAGCGACGTCGTGACCGGCTTGGGCGGCCAGGCGAAGCAGCGGACGGCGCGGTTGCCGAGCTCCCACGCCCCCTTGTCGAACGGCATTGTGATCAGACCGGTACGCGCGCGGAAGTTCGCGTCGTTGGGGATGTTGACGAACGCGGCCACCGTCGGCCGGCACCCGGCGAGGTTCGCCTCCCGCCGGGCGGCCGCATCGGCCGGATACGGCCCGTCCGGCGCCTCGAACAGCCCGGCGAACTCGGCATCGTGCCGCGTGGTGCACGACGCCGGGAGCACCCGGTCGATCTCCCCGGCCCTGCCCCCGGCCGGCTGGGTCACCGTGACGCAGCCGGCGAGCAGGTCACCGCCGGGCTTGAGGGCGTCCTTGAGCGTGGTGGTCCGGGTCATCGGCGTGAACCGGTCGAGGTCTTCGAGGGCCTGGAGATCGCAGCGGTACCAGCGGGCGCCGGCATCCCACAGGATCGGGGTGGGCAGATCGACGCTCAGCGACAGCCGCCCGATGCGCCAGTCCGCGCCGAGCAGCGCCGTGGCGTCGGCGGAGCACTTCGCGAAGGCGGCACGCAGCGCCGGGCTGCCGGTGCCCGGCGGGGTGGCCCGGTCGGCGTCGGCGCCGCTGAACTGCCCGACGCTGACCAGCTCGACCAGGTGCGGCTCGGTGCACGGGACCGGCTCGGGCCACTTGGTGACGTCGGCCGAGGAGGCGCCGCCGGGCAGCCGGTAGCAGGCCGGTGCGACCGGCGGGACGAGCGCCGCGCCGGGCAGCATCGACCAGCCGTCGACGAGGTCGCCGTCGGTGCCCGGTGGACGGGCCGGGGTGCAGGCCGACAGCAGGAGGGCGAGCGCACCCAGCACTGCACAGACGGCGAGTGCCCCTCGCACTGAACCTCCCCCGGGCGGTTATGCCCGAGCGAGGTCCCCCCGAACGGGCGATCCCACCATACCTGGCACTACGCCAGCAGGATCGTGACCGAGCTCGATGACCTTGTTGTCCGCGTCGACGTGGACGATCCGCGGCTCGTACGAGCGGGCCTCGGCGTCGTCCATCTGCCCGTACGAGATCAGGATGACCAGGTCGCCGGGGTGCACGAGGTGGGCGGCCGCCCCGTTGATCCCGATGACCCCGCAGCCGCGCGGCCCGGCGATCACGTAGGTCTCCAGCCGCGCGCCGTTGGTGATGTCGACGATCGCGACCTGCTCGCCGGCGAGCAGGTCGGCGGCGTCCATCAGGTCCTCGTCGACGGTCACCGAGCCCACGTAGTGCAGGTCGGCCTGGGTGACCGTGGCGCGGTGAATCTTGGACTTGAGCATGGTGCGGATCACGGCAACTCCACCGCTACGTTGTCGATGAGGCGCGTCGCACCGACCCAGGCCGCGGTGAGCAGCCGGGCCGGGCCGTGCGCCGGGGGCGGGCCGAGCATGGGATCGGTGAGCACGAAGTAGTCGAGCTTCACCTCGGGCGACTTCGTGAACTCGGCGAGGCCGGCCGCGACCGCGTCGCCGCCCCGCTCGCCCTCGGTCTTCGCCGCGAGCAGCGCCCGCGACAGGGTCAGCGCCGACTCGCGCTCGGCCGGCGCGAGGTAGCGGTTGCGGCTGGACAGCGCCAGGCCGTCGGCCTCCCGCACGGTCGGCACGCCGCGCACGTCGATCGGCAGGTCGAAGTCGCGGGCCATCGCCCGGATCATGCCGAGCTGCTGGTAGTCCTTCTCACCGAAGTAGGCGACGTCCGGCCGGGTCAGCTGGAACAGCTTGTTGACCACGGTGAGCACGCCGTGGAAGAAGCCGGGGCGGCTGGCGCCCTCGAGCTGCTCCCCGGCCGGGCCCGGGTCGACCCGGACGGCGGGCGCGCCCTGCGGGTACATGACCTCGCCGGACGGCGTGAACGCCACGTCGACCCCGATCTCGCGGGCCAGGGCGAGGTCGGTGTCGAGGGTGCGCGGGTAGCGGTCGAAGTCCTCGTTGGGGCCGAACTGCAGCGGGTTGACGAAGATCGTCAACAGCACCGTGTCGGCCTCGGCACGCGCCGTCCGCAGCAGCGCGGCGTGCCCCTCATGGAGTGCCCCCATGGTCATGACGACCGCGACGGTGCCGGCGGCCGCGTCCCGGGCGGCCTTGAGCTCCTCGCGGGTGCCGACGACCTTCATGCCGCCCGCTCCTCCGTGTCACGGCGGTTCCGTGCGGCACTGCCGAGCACGTCGAGCAGCGGCTCGGCGTCGATCGGGCGCAGCCGGCCGGCCGCGATGACCCGGTCGGCGGTGCGGCGGGCGAGCGCCAGGTAGGGCGGCACCGAACCGGGCGCGACCGACTCCAGCGCCTTGAGGTGCTTGGCGACGGTGCCGGCGTCGCCGCGGGACACCGGGCCGGTGATGGCCGCGTCGCCGAGGCGGAGCGTGTTGTCCAGGGCCGCACCCAGCAGCGGGGCGAGCACCTGCTCGGGGTGGCGCACGCCGGCGTCGCGCAGCCGGTCCATCGCCTCGCTGACGAGCGTGGCGAGGTGGTTGGCGCCGTGGGCGAGCGCGGCGTGATACAGCGGCCGACGCTCCTCGTCGATCCACTCGGCGACGCCGCCCAGGTCGGCGACGAGCGCCGCGGCGGTCTCCCGCAGGTGGTCGGGGGCGGTGACCCCGAACGACGCGCCGTCGAGCCGGCGCAGGTCGTCCTCGGTGCCGGTGAAGGTCATCGCCGGGTGCAGCGCGAGGGGCTCGGCGCCGACGGTCGTGACCGGGGCGAGCACGGCCAGGCCGTGGGCGCCGGAGGTGTGGGCGACGATCTGGCCGGGGCGCAGCGCGCCGGTCTCGACCAGGCCGTTGACCAGACCGGCGAGCACGTCGTCGGGAACGGCCAGCAGGACCAGGTCGGCAGAGGCGGCGACCCGGTCGGCAGGAAGGAGCTGCACGCCCGGCAGCAACTGCTCGGCACGGGCCTTGGAAGCGGCGGAGACACCGACCGCGGCGATCACCCGGTGCCCGGCTCGGACGAGTGCGGCGCCGAGCACCGCCCCTACTCGCCCGGCACCGATGATGCCGATGTTTTGCCTGTTCATCTGATGGATCCAGTCCTCGACAGTGGGGTACCGGTCGATCAGAAGTATGCGCCGCAGCGGGCAAAGCGGACAGGCGTTGTGGGATTGTCAACAACGCGTTTCGAACGCTTTACCCGCCGCGTGGCGCGTCGCTAGAGACGGTGGTGCAGGTACTCCCTGATCAGGGCCTTCGCCTCGCCGAGCACCGCGGCGTCGCCGTCCGGTGAGCGGCGGAACGCCAGCTTGATCAGCGCGTCGGCGGCCTCGACCGCGATCGCCAGCACGAACTGGAGCCGGTCGGCGTCGAGGATGCCGAACCGGGCGATGAGCAGCGCCGAGAGCTGCGAAACGATCACGTCGTTGTTGTCCCGCTCGTCGTCGAGCAGGTGGATGTCCACCACGTCGCCGAAGTGCAGCGTGCGGAAGCCCGGCACCGTGCGGTGCATGTCGATGTACTCGTCGATCGCGGCGTCGACCGCGTCCCACCAGTGCGCGATGCCCTCGCCGGCGAGCCGGTCACTGAGCCGCTGCAGGTAGCCCTCGAGGCTGCGCAGCGTCAGGGCCTGCACGATGGCCCGCTTGTCCGGGAAGAACTGGTAGACCGAACCGATCGCCACCCCCGCCCGCTCGGCCAGCAACGTCGTGGTCAGGCCGTCATATCCAATTTCGTCGACGAGCTCGGCGCAGGCGTCGAGCATCCGCCCCACGCGCGCCACGCTGCGGCCCTGCACCGGCACCCGGCGCAGCGGCTTCTTCGTCCCGACGCCAGCCACTGTCTGCGTCGCCACCCGGCCGTCCCCCCTCTATCCGCTGGTTTGAAACCTACTCACGTCAACGACCGGGCACGATCGACGGATAGCTCATTTCACCCTTGTGATTGATCGGGTCATTGACGGGGGGCATATGTGAAGGGTACTCAGGTTTCGTGACATCACCGTGGGCCAACTGGGCCGGCAACCAGACCGCGCGCGCCACCCGTGTCGCACACCCGGAAACCCAGGCTGAGCTGGGAGAAGTCCTGCGCGCGGCGGCGGGTGAGGGCCTGCGGGTGAAGGCGGTCGGCAGTGGTCACTCGTTCACGCCGGCCGCGGCCACCGACGGGCTGCGCGTTGAACTCGACCGGATGACGTCACTCGTCCGGGTCGAGGGTGACCTCGTCACCGTGCAGGCCGGCATGCCGCTGGCGAAACTCAACGCCACCCTGGCCGCCCACGGCCTCGCGATGCCCAACCTCGGCGACATCGACGCGCAGACCATCTCCGGCGCGCTGTCCACCGGCACCCACGGCACCGGCGCCGCCTACGGCTGCCTGCCGACCTTCATCGAGGCGCTGGAGCTGGTCACCGCCGACGGCTCGGTCCTGCGCTGCTCGGCCACCGAGCAGCCGGAGCTGTTCGCGGCGGCCCGGGTCAACATCGGCGCGCTCGGCGTGCTGACCTCGGTCACGCTGCGCTGCGTGCCGGCGTTCGTGCTGCGCGCCGACGAGCGCCCGGCGCCGCTGGCCGACGTCTGGTCGGGCCTCGACGAGCACATCGCCGAGAACGACCACTTCGAGTTCTACTGGTTCCCGTACACCGACCGGGTCCAGATGAAGCGCAACAACCGCGTCGAGGTCTCGGACCGTCCGCTGGCCGGCTGGCGGCGGTGGCTGGACGACGACTTCCTGTCCAACACGGTCTTCGGCGGCGCCTGCCGGGTCGGCCGGACGTTCCCGGCGGTGGTACCGGCCGTCAGCCGCATCTCCGCCCGGGCTCTCTCGGCGCGCACGTACACGGCGCTGTCCCACGACGTGTTCTGCACCCCTCGGCGGGTCCGGTTCGTGGAGATGGAGTACGGGCTGCCCCGCGCGGCGCTGCGTGAGGCGTTCGACGGCCTCCGCTCGGTGGTGGCCGGCCTGCCGTTCCGCGTGCAGTTCCCGGTGGAGGTGCGGTTCACCGCGGCCGACGACATCTGGCTGTCGCACGGCCACGGCCGCGACAACGCGTACGTCGCGATCCACCAGTTCGTCGGCGCACCCTACGAGGAGTACTTCCGCCGCTTCGAGGCCATCACCACGGCGCTCGGCGGCCGCCCGCACTGGGGCAAGATGCACTACCGGGACGCGGCCTCACTGTCGCAGGCCTACCCCCGGTTCACCGACTTCGTCGCCATGCGCGACAAGCTCGACCCCGGCCGCCTGTTCGCCAACGCGTACACCGACCGCATCCTCGGCCCATAACCCCGCCGGGGGTCCGCCGGCGGGGTTACTCCGCCGGCGGGGTCGCCTTCCTGGCGGTGGCCTTCTTCGGGGCGGCCTTCTTCGCCGGGGTCGCCTTCTTGGCGGCCGTGGCCTTCGTCGCCGTCTTCTTGGCCGCCGTCTTCTTCGCCGGAGCCTCGCTGCCGGCCGCGGCCTTGTTCGTCGCGCGGGCCTTCTTCGGCGCCGGCCCCTTGGCCCGCTTCTCGGCGAGCATCTCACTCGCCTCGTCGATGGTCAGCGTCTCGACCGCCTGGCTGCGCCGCAGCGAGGCGTTGTGCTCGCCGTCGGTGACATACGGCCCGAACCGCCCGTCCTTGATCACCAGCGGCTTCTCGGTCGCCGGATCGACGCCCATCTCCCGCAGCGGCGGCTTGGCGACCGCCCGGCCACGCGTCTTCGGCGCCGCCAGCAGGGCCAGCGCCTCCTCCAGCGTGACCGTGAACAGCTGGTCCTCGCTCGCGAGTGACCGCGTGTCGGTGCCGCGCTTGATGTACGGCCCGTACCGGCCCGGCGAGGCGATGATGTCCTCGCCGGCCGCGTCCTTGCCGACGACCCGCGGCAGCGTGAGCAGCTTGAGCGCCTCGGCCAGGGTCAGGTGTTCCGGCGACTGGGTGGACAGCAGGGAAGCGTTCTTGTCACCGGTCGACACGTAGGGCCCGTAGCGACCGGACTTCAGCACCACCGGCTCACCCGTCTCCGGGTGCTCGCCGAGCTTGCGCTCGCCGCCGGTGCCGCCGACGAACAGCTCCGCCACCTTCTCCGGGGTCAGTTCGTCGGGCGCGATGCCGTCGGGCACCGGCGCCCGGTCGCCCTCCTCGCCCTCGGGCGCGCCGGCCACGGTCCGCTGCAGGTAGGGGCCGTATCGCCCGACGCGCACCACCACGTCGCGATTGGCCTCGTCACGGAAAAGCGGGATCGAGTTGATCCCGCGAGCGTCGATCTCACCGAGCCGTTCGGTCACCATGCGCTTCAGACCGCCCTGACGGGCCACCGACCCTTCGTCGCCGGTGTCGCCACCGAAGTAGAAGGGGCGCAGGAAGTCGACGGTGCTCTCGTCACCGGTCGCGATCTCGTCGAGGACGTTTTCCATCGACGCGGTGAAGTCGTAGTCGACCAGGCGCGGGAAGTGCTTCTCGAGCAGCCCGACGACGGCGAACGCGAGGAACGAGGGGATGAGCGCCTGGCCGCGCTTGAAGACGTATCCCCGGTTGTTGATCGTCTCCATGATCGACGCATACGTCGACGGGCGGCCGATGCCGAGCTCCTCCATGGCCTTCACCAGCGACGCCTCGGTGTACCGCGGCGGCGGCTGGGTGGTGTGCCCGGTCGGGGTGAGGCCCTGCTCGGTCAGCGGCTGGCCCTTGACCAGCACCGGCAGGCGCCGCTCGGCGTCCTCGGCCTCGGCGTTCTCGTCGTCGGACGACTCGACGTAGGCCCGCAGGAAGCCCGGGTCGGTGATGGTCTTGCCGGTCGCGGCGAAGTCCACCGACTCCTGCGCCGGGGTCGTCGCGTTGATCCGCACCGAGGTGCTGTTGCCGACCGCGTCGGTCATCTGGGAGGCGATGGTCCGCTGCCAGATCAGCTCGTAGAGCCGCAGTTCCTCGGCGGACAGCTCCTTGGCGACGTCACCGGGCGTGCGGAACGAGTCGCCGGCGGGGCGGATCGCCTCGTGGGCCTCCTGCGCGTTCTTGACCTTGCCGGTGTACCGGCGGGGCTGCGGCGGGACGGCGGACGCGCCGTACAGATCCTGGATCTGCCGGCGGGCGGCGGCGATCGCGGCCTCGGACAGGTTCACCGAGTCCGTACGCATATACGTGATGTAGCCGTTCTCGTACAGCCGCTGCGCCACCCGCATGGTCTGCGCGCTGGACAGCCGCAGCTTGCGGGCCGACTCCTGCTGCAGCGTGGAGGTGATGAACGGCGGGTACGGCTTACGGCGGTACGGCTTCTCCTCGACCCGGGTGACCGTGAACGGCCGGCCCTCCAGGCGGGCGGCCAGGCCGCGGGCGCCCTGCTCGTCGAGGTGGATCACGCCGGCGCCGGGCTTGACCAGACCCGTCTCCGGACCGAAGTCACGGCCGGTCGCGACGCGGTCACCGTCGATCGCGATGAGGGTGGCGTTGAACGTGCGGGTGTCGTTCTCCGGCAGCAGCTTGGCGAGGATGTCCCAGTATTCGGCCGAGCGGAACCGCATCCGCTGCCGCTCGCGCTCGACCACGATGCGGGTCGCGACCGACTGCACGCGCCCCGCCGACAGGCCGCGCTGGACCTTCTTCCACAAGACGGTGGAGACGTCGTACCCGTAGAGGCGGTCCAGGATGCGGCGGGCCTCCTGGGCGTCGACCAGGGCGCGGTTGATGTCCCGCGGATTGGCGACGGCGGCCTGGATCGCCGGCCGGGTGATCTCGTGGAAGACCATCCGCTTGACCGGCACCTTCGGCTTGAGCGTCTCGAAAAGGTGCCAGGCGATCGCCTCACCCTCGCGGTCCTCATCTGTGGCGAGGTAGACCTCGCTCGCATCCTTGAGGAGCGCTTTCAGGCGGGTGATCTGCTTTCGGCGGTCGGCCGAGATGATATAGACCGGGGTGAAATCATTGTCGACATCGACCCCGAGGTAGGCCCACGGCTTGCTCTTGAGGTCGTCGGGCATGTCCTTCTTGCCCACCGGCAGGTCACGGACGTGGCCGAAGCTCGCCTCCACGACGTAATTCGGGCCGAGGTAGCCCGAAATCGTCTTGGCCTTCGCCGGCGACTCCACGATCACCAGCCGCTTCGTGTTGGCGGAGTTCGGCACAGTTCTCCCCGGTGCGGACGGACAGACGTCAAACGTAACGCGCGCCTTCTCGCCGGGTTGCGCAATGGGCGCGGGCCCCCGACGGTCGGCACGCGACACGCCGATCGGCGCCACGGTACACCCACAGGCAACCGCGACCTGCCCGATCTTGCGATCGTGTCGCATCGGCTGCCGTATTTGTAACGGTTTGTCACCCCGTCATCGGCCCAGTTACCGGCGGTTCACGTCACGTGGGTTAGCTACGCCACCCTACCCCGGCCAAGCTCCCACCGGAGCCTCCGGAGGCGCCTCCCCGACGAGTTCGGCGAGGCGCGCGATCCGGCGAGGTCCCACGATGCGGTACGCCGGTCCGCCCTGGTCGGGCGCGACGAACACCGCCGGCAGCCCGACCGCGGCCAGGGCCTCACCGACCGCCAGCCAGTTGTCCGCGACCCGCCGGTCGATGACGACGTCTTCTGCGGGGTTTTCGGCGGGTTGTTTCGCTTCTGGCGCAATTTCGGGCGATTCCGGCTCGGCGGCCGGGTCCGTGACCGGGTCCAGCGCGACGGCCGGCAGGTCCGCGAGCCCGGAGTCCGGCCAGTCGTCGCGCGTCTCATCGACGAACGGATCCAGCTCGGCGTACTCGTCGGGGCCGTCGAACGCGTCGAAGTCCGCGTACTCGTCCGGGCCGGGGTCGAACGCGGAGACCTGACTTTCGCTCTTCTTGCGCCGTTTGTTCGGTTTCTGGTCGGCGGTGCGCACCCTGGCCCGCTCCGCGCGACCGTTCGCCGCGGCCCGGGTGTCGTGCTCGGGGGCAGCAGCCACTTCCGGCTCACCAGGATCGGCGGCCGGCAGGTCGGCGGCCGGCGCTTCCTCCTCCGGCTTTTCCTCCTCCACCTCGCCTTCCTCCGCCGGGGGCGGCTCCGGGAGGCGCGGCGTCGGGGCGAGCCGGAGGAGGTAGGTGCGCTGGCCGTCGTACCGTCCCGCCGCCGCCACCCACAGGCGCAGCCGCCGCCCGTCCAGCGCCAACTCGGCCGGGCACCGCTTGTCGCCGTCGTCGTCGAGCCAGTCCGCGGCGAGCGGGGCCAGCGCCGACGAGTACGCGGTCCGGACCAGCCACCGGTCGTCCTCGCCGGCCGGCTCGCAGGTCACCACCAGGTCGCGCAGCCCGCACTCGGCCTGCAGCACGGCACAGCGCCAGGCGTCCTCGACCACGACCGATACCCGGCCGGTGCCGCCCATCCGGCCGACCTGCCCGGCCCCGAGCAGCAGTCCTTCGAGGTCGAGCGGCGCCGGTGGGCGCGCCTCCACCCCGAACAGCGAGAGTTGCCGGCCCCGGGCCGGCGTCACCGACACTCGGGCACCTCACCGAAGGCCTTCTGCAGGTCCTTCTGCCCGACGTGTGCCAGATCGATCGCGCTCTGCTCGTATTCCTCCTTGAGCGTGGCGAACGCCGAGGTCACCGAGGAGTAGAACGTCTTCGAGTCGTTCGTCGGCAGGGCCGAGACCGCGCGCTTGGCGTTGCCGTACGCGTCGCGGGCCTTCGACAGCGACGCCGTGAACTGGGCGGCGATCTTGTCGCCGCCGGCGACCTTCGGGATGCCCGCACCGTCGACCCCGACCCGCGCCTTCTCACTCGCCGACTCGGCACCGGCCAGCAGATCGACGACGTTGGTCTTGGTCTGCGCGGCGGTCTTCGCCGTCTGCAGCTGCTGCTGGGCCTTCGTGGTCAGGTCGGCGATCTCGGTGCGCCAGGGTGCCAGGGCCGTGCAGACCGACTGCGCCCACCGCTTCGGCGCCACGTCGCCGCTGCCGTCGCCGGAGCACCCCGCGGCACCCACCAAGATCACGACGACGGCAAATAGACGGCTGGCACGCATGGATTGCAGCCTAGAACCGATCGTGTGTTCGAGAAAACACGACGCCCCGACCGGAACGGATCCGGTCGGGGCGTCGGTGCGCCGATCGGGTCAGGCGGTGACCTTCTCGGGCGCGGCCTCCGCGTCGGCGGCGCCGTTGCCCTCACCGGCATCGACAGCCACCGGCTTGCGCTTGCTGACGATGACCGCCGCCGCGATGACCGCGACCGCGACGATCGCGGCGATGTACCGGACCGCCGGGTTGCCGTCGCCGACCGTGTAAAGCACCACGGCGGGGGCGATCAGCAGGGCGACCAGGTTCATGACCTTGATCAGCGGGTTGATGGCCGGGCCGGCGGTGTCCTTGAACGGGTCGCCGACAGTGTCGCCGATGACCGTCGCGGCGTGCGCGGGCGAGCCCTTGCCACCGTGGGTGCCGTCCTCGACCAGCTTCTTCGCGTTGTCCCACGCCCCACCGGAGTTGGACAGGAACACCGCCATCAGCGTGCCGGTGCCGATAGCACCGGCCAGATAGGCGGCCAGCGGGCCGACACCGAGACCGAAGCCGACGGCGATCGGCGCCATCACCGCGAGCAGACCCGGCGTGACCAGCTCACGCTGGGCGTCGCGGGTACAGATGTCGACGACCTTGCCGTACTCCGGACGCTGCGAGCCGTCCATGATGCCCGGGAACTCGCGGAACTGCCGCCGGACCTCGAACACGACCGCACCCGCCGAACGGGCGACCGCGTTGATCGCCAGACCGGAGAACAGGAACACGACGGCCGCGCCGATGAGCAGGCCCACCAGGTTGCGCGGGTTGGCGACGTTGAGCAGCGCGTCGGTCGACAGCGTCGACTTCGCCTCGGCCAGCGCCCGCTGCATCGTGTCGGTGTACGACCCGAACAGCGCGGTCGCTGCGAGCACGGCGGTCGCGATCGCGATGCCCTTGGTGATCGCCTTGGTGGTGTTGCCGACCGCGTCGAGCTCGGTCAGCGTGCGGGCGCCGCGCTCGTCGATGTCGCCGGACATCTCCGCGATACCCTGCGCGTTGTCGCTGATCGGGCCGAACGTGTCCATCGCGACGATGACGCCGACGGTGGTGAGCAGGCCGGTGCCGGCCATGGCGACCGCGAACAGCGACAGCGTGATCGAGCCGCCACCGAGCAGGAAGGCGCCGAAGACGCCCGCGCCGATGACGATCGCCGAGTAGACGGCCGACTCGAAGCCGACGCTCACGCCGGCGAGCACCACGGTGGCGGGACCGGTCAGGGCGCTCTTGCCGATGTCCTTGACCGGGCGGCGCTCGGTCTCGGTGAAGTACCCGGTCAGCGCCTGGATGACCGCGGCGAGCGCGATACCGATGACGACGGCGATGATCGCGGTGACGTGCGGACCGAACGGCGGGGCGTCGCCGTCGGCGAGCTTCAGCGTGGCGCGCCAACCGTCACCCAGCAGCTTCGCCCAGTCGGCCGGCAGGTAGAACAGCGCGGCGGCACTGACCAGCACGGCGGAGATGACGGCCGAGATGTAGAAGGCGCGGTTGATGGCGACCAGGCCGTTGCGGTCGGAGGGGCGCAGGCGGGTGAGCGCCACACCGAGGATCGCCACCAGGACGCCGATCGTCGAGACGATGAGCGGGAAGACCAGGCCGTCGTCACCGAACGCGGCACGGCCCAGGATCAGGGCCGCCACCAGGGTGACGGCGTAGGACTCGAAGAGGTCCGCGGCCATACCGGCGCAGTCACCCACGTTGTCACCGACGTTGTCGGCGATCGTCGCGGCGTTGCGCGGGTCGTCCTCGGGGATGTTCTTCTCGACCTTGCCGACCAGGTCGGCGCCGACGTCGGCGGCCTTGGTGAAGATGCCGCCGCCGACCCGCATGAACATGGCGAGCAGCGCGGCACCGAAGCCGAAGCCCTCCAGCACGGTCGGGGCGTCACCCTTGAAGATGAGCACCACCAGCGCCGCACCGAACAGGCCGAGGCCCACGGTGAGGAAGCCGACGACGCCACCGGTGCGGAACGCGATCTGCATCGCCTTCTCGCGGCCGCCGTCCTCCCGGGCCGCCGCCGCGACGCGCAGGTTGGCGCGGGTGGCCAGCGCCATGCCGGCGCCACCGATGAAGGCCGAGAACACGGCACCGACGATGAAGAACGCCGACCGGCCGATCTTGACCACAGTCTCGTTGTCCCCGGCGTCACTCACCGGGAGCATGAACAAAAGCACCACCGCGATGACGACGAAGATGCCGAGGGTCTTGAACTGGCGCACGAGGTACGCGGTCGCGCCCTCCTGCACCGCCCCGGCGATCTCCTGCATCTTGGGGGTGCCCCGGCCGGTCGCAAGTACTGCCTTGACCAGCGCCGCAGCGAAGCCCAATGCCACGAAGGCGATGACGAGCGCGACGACGACGTAGGTCAGGTTGCTCCCGGTTAGGGAAATCTCGCCAGCCGCGGCGAGTGATGCGGACATTCGTTGTCCTCCTGTACCGACACATGACAGCGCCGCGAGCGGGTCAGGCCGGCGGCGGGTTCTCCACGCGGGGAGCCGTGATGAACGGTCGAGGTACCCGATGACCAGGGCCGCTATACACGATCGCCGTACTCTAGCCGTCTACCGTGTCAGTGGTCACACCGACTTGCGCGAATGCCACATTGAATTTCGTCACTAGTCGCTGGTTCTGGCCCGTTTCGTCAGTCGTTGGGGCGTTCCAGCGGCCAAGACATGCGTACCTCGGTGCCCACCCCATCGGACAATTCGGACACGTTGAGGTCGTCCACCAGGCCCGCGAGCAGAGCGAGACCCATGCGGGCGGCAACCGCCTCCTCGGCCAGGAGGTCGGGGGGTGTGGTCAGCGGCAACGCGGGATCGGACAGCAGCACGGCGGCGTCGTCCCCGGGCGTGCGGGTGACCATGGCACCGTTGGCCGCCCGGTCGACCACCCGGACGGTGAAGCGGTCGCCGTCGGCCATCGCGACGTCGACCAGGTCGTCGAGGCCGTGTGACCGGTGCAGCGCCACCGCGCGGGAGCACGCCTCACCGATCGCCAGACGGACCTCTTCCAGCAGCTCTTCGGCCACTCCTGCCCGCCGCGCGACGGCCACGCCGACCAGCCGGGCGGTGCGGACGTGCGCAGCGGCCGGCGAGAACGACAGTCGGACGGTGGGCATGGACCTACGCTTTGGGATCTTTGGGGTCTGCGTCCGAGCCGTCCGCGCTCGTCGCGGCGGCCACGGTGTCGTACAACGAGAAAACCCGGTCCAGGGCGGTGATCCGGAAGATCTTCAGCAGCCGCTCATGGGAGCAGACCAGGCCGAAGGTGCCATTGACCGCACGGAGCCGCTTGAGCGCGCCGACCAGCACACCCAGACCCGTCGAGTCGAGGAACTCGACCCGGCTCAGGTCGACGACGACGTGCCGGGAGCCCTGCTCGACCAGCTCGACCAGCTTCTCGCGGAGCCGCGGGGCAGTGTAGACATCCACCTCACCGCCGACTTCGAGCACCGTATGGTCGCCGGAGGCATACGTCGACAACGACAACTCCATGCGGACCTCCTCTTCTGGCCGTTGCGCGAACCGAGCCCTCCACGGGCATCTAACCATCGACGCCACCCCGAGGCGACGCTCCACCCCCTTTCCCACATTCGCCGGGCGCGTACCGTCGCCGCAGCTTCGAACAGGTGTTTTAGAGTGCAGGCGTGACGGTCGCGCCAACCTTCCTGCCACTGCGCCGTTCCGCGTCCCTCACGCACGTCGAGGAACTCCCACCGCGCAGCGGTGACCCGGTCCCCTGGCCGGCCTGGGTCCCACCCGAGCTGAGCTCGGCGTTCGCCGCCCGCGGAGTCGCCGCACCCTGGCGCCACCAGGCCGCCGCGGCCACCTCCGCCTGGGAAGGCACCCACACCGTCGTCGCCACCGGCACCGGCTCCGGCAAGTCCCTCGCCTACCAACTGCCCGCTCTCGCGACGCTACTCTCCGACGACCGGGCCACCGCGCTCTACCTCGCCCCGACCAAGGCCCTCGCCGCCGACCAGCTCCGCACCCTCGAATCCCTGGCCCTGCCCGGCATCCGCCCGGCCACCTACGACGGCGACACCAACCGCGAGGAACGCGCATGGGTCCGCCAGCACGCCCGGGTCGTGCTCACCAACCCCGACATGCTCCACCACGGCATCCTGCCCGGCCACGCCTCCTGGGCCAGGTTCCTGCGCGGCCTGCGCTACGTCATCGTCGACGAGTGCCACGCCTACCGCGGCGTCTTCGGCTCGCACGTCGCCCACGTGCTGCGCCGCCTCCGCCGGGTGGCCGCCCGCTACCGGTCCACCCCCTGCTTCGTCCTGGCCTCCGCCACCGCCGGCGACCCCGCCCGCTCCGGCACGCGGCTCACCGGAATGCCGGTCACCGCCTTCACCGAGGACTCCTCCCCGCGGGGCGGCGTGACGTTCGCGCTGTGGGAGCCGCCGCTGCTGCCCGCGCAGACCACGGACGCCGTTACCGACGCCGAGCCGCAACGACGGTCCGCCCTCTCCGAAACCGCGGACCTCCTCGCCGACGCCGTGTCCGCCGGGGTCCGCACCCTCGCCTTCGTCCGCTCCCGCAAGGGCGCCGAACTCGTCGCCACCATGGCCCGCCGCTCCCTCGACCTCGCCGTCCCCGGCCTCGGCTCCCGGGTCGCCGCCTACCGCTCCGGCTACCTGCGCGAGGACCGCCGCGCCCTCGAACACGACCTCATCGACGGCACCCTGCTCGGCCTGGCCTCCACCAACGCCCTCGAGCTGGGCGTCGACCTGACCGGCCTCGACGCGGTCCTCATCGCCGGCTACCCCGGCACCCTCGCCTCCCTCTGGCAGCAGGCCGGCCGGGCGGGCCGTGCCGGCCGCGACGCCTTCTGCGTGCTCATCGCCCGCGACGACCCCCTCGACACCTACCTCGTCCATCACCCCGAGGCCCTCTTCAGCCGCCCCGTCGAGGCCACCGTCTTCGACCCCGGCAACCCGCACGTCCTCGCCCCGCAACTCTGCTGCGCCGCCGCCGAACTCCCCATCACCCCCGCCGACCTGCCGATCTTCGGCCCGACCGCCGAGCCGGCCCTCGACGCCCTCGCCGCCGCGGGCATCCTCCGCAAACGCCCCAGCGGCTGGTACTGGACCGAGCGTCACCGCCCCGACGTCGACCTCCGCGGCGCCGGCGGCGGCCCCGTCGCCGTCGTCGAATCGGCCACCGGCCGCCTCCTCGGCACCGTCGACACCGGCTCCGCCCACCACCAGGTCCACACCGGCGCCGTCTACCTCCACCAGGGCACCTCCTACGTCGTCGACGAACTCGACCTCGCCGACTCCGTCGCCCTCGTCCACGCCGAAGACCCCGACTGGAGCACTCACCCGCGCGACGTCACCGACCTCACCGTGCTCGCCGTCCGCGACACCCGCGCCATCGGCCCGGTCACCCTGTCCCTCGGCGAGGTCGAGGTCACCTCGCAGGTCGTCAGCTACCAACGCCGCCGCCTCGTCACCGGCGAGGTCATCGACACCTGCCAGCTCGACCTCCCCCAACGCGTGCTGCGCACGATCGCCGTCTGGTGGACCGTCACCCCCGAGGCCCTCGACCAGGCCGGCATCCCCGACGTCGACTGGCCCGGCGCCCTCCACGCCGCCGAACACGCCTCCATCGGCCTGCTCCCGCTGATCGCCACCTGCGACCGCTGGGACATCGGCGGCCTCTCCACCGCCGCGCACGCCGACACCGGCCTGCCGACCGTGTTCGTGTACGACGGCCACCCCGGCGGCGCCGGCTTCGCCGAACGGGCCTTCGAGGTCGCGGCCGAATGGCTGGGCGCCACCCGGACGGTTGTCGCCGAGTGCCGATGCGAGCACGGCTGCCCGTCGTGCGTCCAGTCCCCGAAATGCGGCAACGGCAACAACCCGCTCGGCAAGGCCGACGCGGTGCGGGTCCTGTCGCTGGTCCTCGACGCCATGTCCCGACCGGCGGCCTGACCAGCGGGTTTCCGGGATTCGACCAGCACAACGGTGCCGACCGGCACGACGGGCCTCCCGGGGCCGGCCTGCACGGCGTCGGCCTGATCACCGATCCTCCCCGGACCGGCCGGCACGACAGCGTCGGCCTGACGGTCCTGCGGCCCCGGGCCGGTCCGGCCGACGGCATAGGCCAGCGGAACCGGGCCGGCCTTCGCCGAGGCGCGCACCTCCAGCCCTGCCGGCCCGGACAGCTCCGCCGTCACCGTGACGTCGAGGCCCTCGACCCGGCAGGAGACCAGCCGGCCGCCGTTGGCGGACACCAGACGGCCGGCCGCCGCGCACGCCGCCTGCTCGCCCTCGACCGCCGTCAGCGCCCCCGCCAGCGCGCCGGCATCGGCGGCGTTGCGCGCCCGGTGCCGGGCCACGACCGCCCCGCCCGCCGCCGTCAGGATGCCCGCGGCGAGCACGAGGACCAGCCCGACCGCCAGCAGCCACACCGTCGCCGACCCCCGCTCACGACCGGCAGCTCCGGATCGGGTTATGTGGCCTCCGCCCCGCTCCGGCCGCCTAACCTCCAGGCCGAGCCCACAATGACCGGCCCCTCCGCACCGCCCCGGCCGCCTGACCTCCAGGCCGAGCCCACGATGACCGGCCCCTCCGCTCCGCCCCGGACCGGTCATTGGCCCTCGGCCTCCGGCTCGACCATGGCCACCGCGTCCTCCTCGACCGTGAACGCCGGCAGCAGCGCCATCGGCCGGACGCGGAACCGGACCGTCACGCGCACCAGGTCGCCGTCGCGACGGACCGAGATCGTGGCGCCCGACGGCGCGGTCTGCGAGGCGGCCGCCGACGCCGGCTCGCCGCGGGCCGCCGCCCGTGCCGCCACGCCGGCCGCGTCCGAACACCGCACCTTGGCCGACAACGCGGCCAGACCGGTGAGGCCGGCGAGCAGCAGCAGGACGACGACAGGAAACGCCGCGGCGAGCTCGGCCGTCGCCGAGCCGCGGTCGCGGGGGCCGCCGGCTGCACCGATCCGGCGGCGCCGGTGCCGCGCTGTCCCGCGGTGGGCGCCACGATCCCGGTCGCTTCTCATGTCAGCGCCCGCCCGATGATGTTGGTCAGGGCGATGCGCGTGCTGTCGGATAGGACGACCTTCAGCAGCACGCCGGCGAGGCCGACCCCGACGAGCATGCAGATGGCGTATTCGGCGGTGGTGACTCCGGCGTCCCCGAGACGGCAGAGGCGGAGACGGGTTCGGATGCTGTGCACTGCACTCCTTCGATGAGCTGAACTACGGATTGGGACAGGCAGGTCTCAGAGCGCGACGAACACCTCGCGCAGGACGGCGACGACGACGGGCACGACGCCCACCAGCACAAACGCCGGCAGGAAACACATGCCGACCGGCAGCACGGCCAGGACGCCGACCCGCTTGACCGCGGCCTCGACGGCGGCAGCCCTGGCCAGCCGCAGGTCGGCGGCCTGACGGTCGAGGACCTGGGCGAGCGCGGTGCCGCGCTCGGCGCTGCGGGTGGCCGCGGCGGCGAAACGCCGGCCGCCGGGCAGGCCGGCCGTGTGCGTCCAGGCGGCCTCCGGCGTCGCGCCCAGCCGCAACGATCGGCCGGTGCGGGTCAGGCACAGTCCCACCGGCCCGCCCATCGCCTCGCCGACGACGAGCGCGGCCCGGTCGGGCGGCGCACCCGCACGCAATGCCGCGGCGAGCAGTTCGGCGGCGAACGGCAGGTCGGCGCGGGCCACGGCGCGCTCGCGACGGACCTGCGGTGACTCGACCCGGCGCAGGACCAGGCCGGCCGTCATGGCGGCGAGGACGCCCACGACGACGCCCGCCACGCCACCGACCATCACCGCGAGGACCAGTCCGCACAGCAGCGCCGCCGACCAGCGCACCCCGGCGCTCACCGGGCCTCCTCACCGATGCCGGCGAGGATCCGGACGGTCCAGAAGAACCCGGCGGTCTGCAGCGTGACGCCGATGACGGCGCAGGCCCCACCCAGCGGGGTGTGCAGCAACTGCCGGATCGGATCGGTCCCGACGACGGCACCGACCCACAGCCCCATGACCGGCAGGCACATCAGCAGCATGGCCGTGGCCTGGGCGGTCGAGGCCTGACCGGCGGCGTTGATCCGCAGCGCCTGCCCGGCCCGCACGTCGGCGTCGACCCGGTCGAGCAGATCGGCCAGCGGGATGCCGAGTTCCGCACTGACCCGCTGTGCCGCCTCCAGCCGGGCCACCGCGGTCTGCACGGCCGCGTCGTCGCGGACCGCCGCCGGGATCGGCGATCCGGACGCCCGAACGGTGAGGTTCTCGACGCCGGCCACGATGCCGGCGCGGAGGTCACCGGTGGCGGCCTCGACCGTCTCGAGCAGATCGCCGAGCACCTGGTTCACGAGACGCCGCACCATGATGCGGCGGGCGGTGGTGACGGCCGTGACGGCATACAGGATGGTCACGACCGCCGCGACCGGCCCGCCGACGAGCAGGGCGATCCCGCCGCCGAGCGGCACGACGGCGATGAGCGAGGCGACGGGCCGCTCGGCCAGCACCCGGGCGGCCCGCCGGGAGAGCCGTGCGAGCCGCCCGGACCGTGCCGCGGCGTCGTCCGGCGGGCCGGACAGCCGCACGAGGCGGGCCGCCGGCCGCCGATGTCGCAGCCAGAGCAGCGCGAAGACGACCGCGAGGACGATCCCGACCGCGAACGCCAGGTTGATCGGGCTCATAGCCATCCCTTATCCGGCACGTATCGCCACGGGCCCGACGGTCGCGGCGGGTTCACGTCGCGGGCCGCCAGCAGCGCGTCGAGATGCTCGGCGCCCGGGGCCGGTCCGCTGCCGCGCCGCCAGGCCGTCAGCACGACGGCGGTGCGCTGGTCGGGATGGGCGTCCAGGACGCAGATCTCGGTCAGCACCCGCGTCCCGTCCGGGCCTCGTCGCAGGTGGATCACGACCCGCAGCGCGGCCAGCACGAGCGCGTGCAGTGCCGCCCGCGGAATGCTGCCGAGCAGCCCGAGGGCCTCCAGCCGGGCGGGGACGTCGGCCGGCGAGTTGGCGTGCAGCGTGGCCGCGCCGCCCTCGTGCCCGGTGTTCAGGGCGCCGAGCAGGTCGACGATCTCGGCGCCCCGGCACTCGCCGACCACGAGCCGGTCGGGCCGCATCCGCAGGGCCTGACGAACCAGGTCGCGCAGCGTGATCTCGCCGGCGCCCTCCACGTTGGACATCCGCGACTGCAGGGAGACGACGTGCGGGTGGGCCGGTGACAACTCGGCGGCGTCCTCCACGATCACGAGCCGCTCGGCCGGTGGCACCAGCGACAGCAGCGACGAGAGCATCGTGGTCTTGCCGGTGCCGGTGCCGCCGGTGATCAGGTAGGGCAATCGGGCGGCCACGACGGCGGCCAGCAGCCGGGCCGCGCCCGGGTCGACGGTCCCGCAGGCGACGAGCTCATCGACCGTGAACGCCCGCCGCCGGAACGTGCGCAACGACAGATACGGCCCGTCCCGCCCGATCGGCGGGAGCACCGCGTGCAGGCGGGTGCCGTCGGGGAGCCGCACGTCCACCCACGGGCTGGCGTCGTCGAGGCGGCGGCCCGCGCTGGAGGCCAGCCGCTGCGCAAGACGCCGCACCTCGGCCTCGTCGCCGAGCGTGCCGGGCACCCGGCGCAGGCCGGAGCCGCGGTCGACCCAGACCTCCACGCCGTTGACGAGGACGTCGGTGACCGACGGGTCGTTGAGCAGCGGCGCGAGCTTGCCCGCGCCGAGGAGGGCGGTGCCGGGTTCGGTCGGCACCGTCGTGGTCAGAGCGAGCTGCTTGCCCGGAACCGCCTTGCCGTGGACCGCCCCGCCCTGGACGACCTTGCCCGGGATCACCTTCGCCGGAATCATGCCGACCTACCTTGAAAACCCGAACCAACCCAGCGGCATGACCACCGGAGCGCAGCGGAGGCGGTCATGCCGCCACCCCCGTCGCCAGGCCGAGATCGCCGAGGATGCGGCGGCACAGCGCCGCGAGCGGACCGCGGCCGGTGCCGGCCGGTGGGGCGCCGCGCTCCAGCCGCCGCGGCAGGTCGGCCTCGGCCCGCAGCGTGCCGGCCACGGGCAGGCCGAGCGACCGGGCGATCTGCCGGGTGCGCAACCGGCCCGGTGCCGGGCCGCGCACGACCAGGTGCAGCGCGTCAGTGTGCGGCGTGACGGTTGCCGCCACCCGGGCCGCGGCCACGCAGGCGCGCAGTTCGGCGGGGACGATCAGCAGGACCCGGTCGGCGGCCCGCAGCGCGAGAACGGCGGCGTCGTCGAGACGGCGGGGCAGGTCGGCGACGACAAGGTCGCGGCCGCGGCTGCCGGCGTCGAGCGCGGCCGCCATCGCGTCGGACGGCAGGCCGGCGCCGGGCGCCTCGCGGTCGCAGGACAGCACGGCGACGTCGCCGCGGCTGGGTAACGCGTCGACCATGGCCGGCGGGTCGACCACGCCGGTGGTCTCGGCGAGTCCGGGCCAGCGGAGCCCGGCGAGGTCCTCCCAGCCGAGGACCAGGTCGACGCCGCCGCCGAGCGGGTCGGCGTCGACGAGCAGCGAGCGCAGGCCGACGTTGCCGGCGGTGACCGCCAGTCCGGCGGCGAGCACGCTGGCGCCGGCCCCGCCGCGCCCGCCGAGCACGGCGAGGATCCGGCCCCGGTGTTCGGCTGCCGGGCCGGCGAGCCGGGCGAACCTGTCGAGCAGCCAGCCGGCGCCGTCGGGGATCTGCACGATGTGATCGGCGCCGACGGCGTCGGCCAGCAGCGTCAGCCGGTCCATCCCGTGGCGACCGGAGCCGTGGGACAGCAGGAACACGTCGGACCGGTGCGGCAGCCGCGCCTGGGCGCAGGCCGCTGCCGAACCTTCGCCGATCAGGACGATCGGCGCCGAGGTGTAGCGGCTCCGCGCGGACTCCGGGCCGGACTCCACGTCGAGGTCGAGCGGCAGCGCGGCGGCGAGGTTGAGCACGTCGTCGAGCAGCTCATGGTCGTCGGTGACGAGCAGTGGTCGATGCACGCGAACACCTTGGCGCGTACCACCGACCGGCTTCGGGCCGTCAAGGCCGGATCTGTGGACAGCCGGCGGCTTGTGGACAAGGGTCGTGGTGGGTCCGGGGATCTGGTATGCAATTCCGGACAAATCAGCCATTCAAGGCATGATCACATTTCTGGTGGTACCGCAGAAAAATGGCCGGCAGCCACGTGGTCCCGACCGATCCGATGTCCGATGTCGATAGCCGGCGTGACCGTCACAGGCGGTAACCGCCCACCCGACCGCCCGGGTGCAGCGACTACGACGTGCCGAAACGGGGCAAGTGTGAAATTTCGTGAACGCTCAACAAAGCACTCGGCGTCAATACGGCCTATCCATCGAAACTCGGAAGCCATATTCCGAATTGCCATATGGCAGAAAAGTCACCCGGAAGCTCAACACCGCTGGAAGACCGTCCCCTACAGAGGGGACGACCCCCGCCGGGGGGTGACGGGGGTCGCCGGGGGTTCGGCTCCGGGGGGGTCGAGCCGAACCCACTCAGCGGTCACGGGGGGTGCGACCGCCGAGGGTCAATAACGGGTCGTTGTCGTAGTGGACGTGAAACCGCGTCGCAAACATAAGCATGCCTGAGTCGACCGCCATACGTCGAGTAGGACAGGCTTGCAACACGCCAATCAATATTTCACTTGAGGGTATCTTCGGCGTGATCGACCGCGAGCCGAGCGTGACGCGACGAGAAGTCGGGCAAGTCGGGCCTCCACAGGGTGACCACCACCGCTACACTTGCCCGCCGTGGGGCGTAGCGCCGCGTTTTTCGACCTGGACAAAACGGTGATCGCCAAGTCAAGCGCCTTGGCCTTCGGTCGACCGTTCTATCGTGACGGGCTGATCAGCCGGCGCGACGTCATCAAGGGTGCCTATGCGCAGCTGATCTTCCGCGTCGGCGGTGGCTCCGACGAGCAGAGCATGGCCAAGACCAGGGACTATCTGGCCGCTCTCGTCAAAGGCTGGCGCGCCGAGCAGGTCCGCCAGATCGTGCGCGAAACGCTGGACGAGCTCATCAACCCGTACATCTACGCCGAGGCCGCCGCGCTCATCGCGGAGCACCGGGCCGCCGGCCGTGACGTCGTGCTCGTGTCGACCTCCGGCGACGAGATGGTCCGACCTATCGGCGAGCTGCTGGGGATCAGCGACATCATCGCGACCCGAATGAACGTCGGCGAGGACGGCTGCTACACCGGCGAGATCGACTTCTACGCCGCGGGTCCCAACAAGGTGGTCGCGGTCAAGGAGCTGACCGCCGAGCGGGACTACGACCTGGCGGAGTCCTTCGCGTACTCCGACTCGGTGACCGATGCCGGGCTGCTCAGCCTGGTCGGGCATCCGACGGCGGTCAACCCCGACCGGGGCCTGCGCCGCATCGCCGTCGAGCGCGGCTGGCCGATGCTCGAGTTCCGCCACCCCATCCCGCTGAGCCGGCGGCTGCGTGAGCGGCCGGCCGTCCCGGTGGCCGCGGCCGCGATCGGTATCGGCGCCGCGCTGGCGATCGGGCTGGCGCTCTACGGCAAGCACCGCCGTGCCCGGCGGGCCGCTGCCGCTCTGGCCACCTGAGCCTCACCTGTCACATTCTCCGGGCCAGGGGTTCCGATCGTGGAGTCTGCGGCGTAGAAAAGAAATGCGAGGTCACGACGCTCACGCGAGCGACCTCGTGCACGGCCACCGGGCACCCACGAGCGACCAGCCGCGGTAGGCGCGTTGCAGCGGCTCTGTGAGGACCGCTGTTCAACGGACTTGGAGTGCACGCCTGGTAACCCGGTCGGACGTGTGTGTACGGCGCCTCCGGCAAACGAGGCGCCGTTCACTGTTTTCGGGGCACACGGGGACACTGTTGGCGATCTATCCTGTCGCCGCCATACCCCCACACCCCACCCCGGAGGCAGTTTTCATGAACACCGCAACGGACGTGCTGGCGGTCACCGAGATGAGTGACGGCATGTTCCTCGGCTACATCGCCGCGCTGGGCATCAGCGGCCTGTTGCTGCTCGCGCTGGCTGTGCAGCCGTTCCTCAAGACGTCGATCGGCCTGCGTGTCCTCAACGGCCTGTTCGGCGTCGGGTTCCTCGGCTACGCGTTCTACCTGTTCTTCATCTTCGACGGCGGGTCGGTGCAGATCTTCTTCTACGCCTTCGTCGCGCCGATCCTCCTGCTGGTCCAGACGATCCGGCAGGCGAAGGCGCAGAACGCGTAACCAGCACCAACTGCGTGGCGGCCACGGAAACTATCCCCGGTCCGTGGCCGCCTCGCAGACCTCGGTCAGTTCCTCAGCGGCCCGCTCGGCCGCCGCCGCGTAGTGACGCAGCCAGGAGCGGACCCCGTCGGGTGTACCGGTGGCGAAGGCATTGGCCGACCCGACGTACTCCGGCTCGCGGGCGCGGTGCCCGACGTCCATCGCGAGCAGTCCCCGCGGGTCGACCCCGCCGGCGATCAGCGTCAGGCGCCCGGCGGCGCGGGCCACCACCCCGTTCGGCCCCGCGAATGCCTTCAGGGCCAGCAACTCGGCATGTACGACCGCGGCTTGCAACAGAACCGGCACCGTGGTCCCGCCGGTGATCAGCTCGGCCAGCGCGGCCAGCCGGGACGCCGCCTGCGGGCCGACCGGACGGCCCAGCTCAGCGGCCGGCACCACGTCGCGGGCGACGAGGGTGTGCAGCTTGGCCAGCACCTGCCGGGGCGCGCGCGTCCAGGTGGCCGTCAGCCCGTCGAGTGCGGCCGTGGCGCGCAGCGCGCCGTGGACCACCGGGTCGGTGACCACGCCCGCCCGGACCCCCTCGAGGTCGAAGCCGTGCGTGTCGAGGGCGGCGCTGGCCACCGATGTGCGTAATGCCACCTCCGCGGCCACCGGGCCACCCGAACGACGCAGGGCCCGGTTGCGCATGGCAGAGTCGACGGTGGCTCGGGCCTGCTCGAAAGCGGGCGCGACGTCGGCAAGATCGAGCAATGGAGCGAGCGGATCACTTGGCACCACCAGACGGTATCGTGCCACTACTGTGAACAATGTTTAGAGAAACCCGGCGCTGCAGAGGAGCCGCTCGGCGCAGAAGCCTCGCTTCTTGCCACACCCCCCAACTAGCCTGCTTGCGAGAGCTGGACCACATCGAGGAGCCGTCACTGATGAGCGACACCTTGGAAAACCTTCTCAACGAGACGCGGCAGTTCCCGCCATCTGCCGAGTTCGCTGCCGCCGCCAACCTCACCGACAGCGCCTACGCCGAGGCCAAGGAGGACCGGCTGGCGTTCTGGGAGCAGCAGGCACAGCGGCTGAGCTGGGCCAAGGAGTGGGACCAGACACTTGACTGGTCCAACCCGCCGTTCGCCAAGTGGTTCGTGGGCGGCAAGCTCAACGTGGCGTACAACTGCCTCGACCGGCACGTCGAAGCCGGCCGCGGCGACAAGGTCGCCATCCACTGGGAGGGCGAGCCGGGCGACACCCGCACGATCACCTACGCCGATCTCCACCGCTCCGTCTGCCAGGCCGCCAACGCGCTGACCAGCCTCGGCGTCGTGACCGGCGACCGGGTGGCGATCTACCTGCCGATGATCCCCGAGGCCGCGATCGCCATGCTGGCCTGCGCCCGCATCGGCGCCACCCACAGCGTGGTCTTCGGCGGCTTCTCCGCCGACGCCCTGAGCGGCCGCATCAACGACGCCGACGCGAAGGTCGTCATCACCGCCGACGGCGGCTTCCGGCGCGGCAAGCCCAGCGGCCTCAAGGTGATCGTCGACGAGGCCCTGGCCAGGACGCCCAGCGTCGAAAAGGTCCTCGTGGTCCGCCGCACCGGCCAGGACGTCGAGTGGAAGGACGACCGCGACCTGTGGTGGCACGAGGTCGTCGAGACCGCTTCGGCCGAGCACACCGCCGAGGCGTTCGACGCCGAGCACCCGCTGTTCATCCTCTACACGTCGGGCACCACGGCGAAGCCGAAGGGCATCCTGCACACCACCGGCGGTTACCTGACCCAGGCCAGTTTCACGCACCACGCGGTGTTCGACCTCAAGCCGGACAGCGATGTGTACTGGTGCACCGCCGACATCGGCTGGGTGACCGGCCACAGCTACATCGTCTACGGCCCGCTGTCCAACGGCGCGACGCAGGTCATGTACGAGGGGACTCCCGACACGCCGCACCGCGGCCGGTTCTGGGAGCTCGTCCAGAAGTACAAGATCACGATTCTGTACACCGCGCCGACGGCGATCCGCACCTTCATGAAGTGGGGCGACGACATCCCCAAGCAGTTCGACCTGTCGTCGCTGCGCCTGCTCGGGTCGGTCGGCGAGCCGATCAACCCCGAGGCCTGGATGTGGTACCGCGAACACATCGGCGGCGAGCGCTGCCCGATCGTCGACACGTGGTGGCAGACCGAGACCGGCGCGATCATGATCTCCCCGCTCCCGGGCGTGACCGCGACCAAGCCCGGCAGCGCGATGCGCCCGCTGCCCGGCATCTCCGCCGACGTCGTTGACGACCAGGGCAACTCGGTGCCCGACGGCGGCGGCGGTTACCTCGTGCTCCGCGAGCCGTGGCCCTCGATGCTGCGCACGATCTGGGGCGACGACGAGCGGTTCAAGGAGACCTACTGGTCCCGGTTCCAGGGGATGTACTTCGCCGGCGACGGCGCCAAGAAGGACGCCGACGGCGACCTGTGGCTGCTGGGCCGGGTCGACGACGTCATGCTGGTGTCCGGGCACAACATCTCGACGACCGAGGTGGAGTCGGCGCTGGTCAGCCACCCGAAGGTCGCCGAGGCCGCGGTCGTGGGCGCGACCGACCCGACGACGGGCCAGGCGATCGTGGCCTTCACGATCCCGCGCGGCGGCGTCGACACCGACGGCGAGGCCGGCGAGGCTCTGATCCAGGAGCTGCGCAACCACGTCGCCAAGACCCTCGGCCCGATCGCGAAGCCGCGGCAGATCATGCTCGTGCCCGAGCTTCCGAAGACCCGCTCCGGCAAGATCATGCGCCGCCTGCTCCGCGACGTCGCCGAGAACCGCAGCCTGGGCGACGTGACCACGCTGCAGGACTCGACGGTGATGGACCTGATCTCGTCCGGCCTGAATTCGGGCAAGTCGGAGGACTGACCGCCCGCCCATGTTCGCCCGCCCTGGTCCGGCGTAGCCCGAACGCTACGCCGGGCCAGGGCGTCTTCGGCCTGGATGCGCCGCCGCCGGGCCACCGGCGGTCGGCCTGCGGTTCAGCGTGCTCGTCCCCGACCCGCCCGCCGCGTCGGGCCGCGCACGTTGCTGGGGATCTGCGCCCGTCTCGCGACGATGGCCCACACCGGCGGCCGTCGCGCACTGATCGAGGCGCGATTCTGGATCGGCCCATGGCGTTCGCCCCTCGAATCAGGGTTTGACGTTGGTCGATGTAGATGCGCCTTCGGTGGTCGAATAGACACGGATTGCTACTTGGCCCCATGGGCGCAGTGTCGGCGTTGACGGAATCACGATTCTGTCGCCATCGGCGGGCCGGCACTCCGGACGTCACAGTGCGTCACATATCGAGCGCGTGGCGAACCTCCACGATCTCAGGCGCGGCGTCCACCACGCTATGGATCATGGAGGCCAGGCCAAGTGAGGGGCGGCCCCCGGGACCGGGGCCGCCCCTCTGCACGCGTAGGTGGAGCTACGCGTAGATCTTGACCGGCGTATACGTCTGGCGCGGGAAGATCTGGCCGATCTCCGCGTCCGTCAGCCCGAACCGGCCCTGAGCGATCGAGCCGAACACGCTGAACATGTTGTTCATCTCGGGCACGTCACCGTTGGTGAGGGTGCCCAGGCCGTTCCAGGTGCCGAGGAGCTTGCTGGCGAGCTTTTTGCCCGACAGGACCACGACGCCGCCGCCGTGGCCGTGGTCGGTGCCGCCGCCGTTCTCCGCGACCCGCCGGCCGAACTCGCTCGAGACCATGACCGTGACGTTGGCGGAGAGGTCGGGGCCCAGGTCGTCGAAGAAGGCCGCCATGCCGGTGGCCAGCTCACCGAAGTGCCGGGCGACGTAGCCGCCGCGGGTGCCCTGGTTCTCGTGGGTGTCCCAGCCGCCCATGCCGATCGTGGCGATCCGCACGTTCGCGCCGCCCTTGATCAGCTGGGCGAGCTCCTTGAACGCGTTGCCCACGCCGGTGTAGCGCACGCCGTTCGCGGGCGTGTACCCCTCCTGGGCCAGCTTCGTGGCCAGGGTCAGCGCGTCGATGCCGGACCGCACCGGGCTCTCGATCGGGTGGTTGACGCCGGTGAACAGCGTCTTGATCGCGTCGACGGTCGGCTGCTTGAACTTGCCGTCGCCGTTGACGTTCAGCGCGCCGACGTTGCTCAGGGCCAGGGCGCCACCGCCGCCGACGAGCGAGCGGGGCAGGGTCGAGCCGATGCCGATCGCGCGGAACGCGGTGCCGGGGCCGAGCTTGTCGGCCAGATTGGTCAGCCAGCCCATGCCGCCGGTCTCGGCCGGCAGGCCGCCGAGCTGGCAGATGTCGGTCGCGGCGAAGTGGCTGCGGTCGAGGCGCCGGTCGCTCACCGCGGGGATGAAGGCGAGCTGGCCGGCGTCGAGGTACTTCTTGAGCGGCGCGAACGACTCGTTGAGCCCGAACCCGCGCTCCAGCGGGATCGAGGTGTTCTCCGGCAGAGTGAACGATGGCCGGACCCGCTGCAGGGTCGCGTCGTTCATCGGCGCGAACAGCGAGAGGGCGTCGGCACCGCCGTAGAGGAACACGTGGATCAGCGTGCCGGTCGGGGTGGCCGCGAACGACGCCTGCGTGGTGAGGAACTGGCTGGTGGCCAGGGCCGTGGTCGTGGCCGCCGCGCCGACGAAGAACCGGCGGCGGGTCACACCCTTGCCCTCTTCCTGCTCGTCCTCCTGGCGGGCGAGCTCGAGGTACTGGTCACGGACGCCCTTCTGCTCCTCCCGCACGGCCGTCGCCTCGGCGCGCAGCGCCGCTTCGAACCGGTTGGGTCCCAGCCGCAACAGGTCCGGGCATTCGGGGTGGAGCGAGTTCGAAGGACGCACTGTCTGCTTCTCCATGGTGTGCCGCCTACCGCAGGTAGTGGTGAGGGGTCGTGAAGAGGGCCCGGACGACGGCGGCGATCGCGCCGTTGAACGTGGCGTCCACCGGGGTCGAGGCGGTGACGTTCGGACCGGCGATCTTCAGGATCGCGGCCTTCCGGGTGTTGTCGAGCGTGACGTTGATCAGCTTCTTGCTCAGCGCGTCCAGGTACGCCCCCGCGGTGTTCGGCGGGCCGGCGACGATCGCCTCGGGCTTCTGCCAGGTGAACTGCCGGCGGTTGCCGACGACGGCGTTGTAGGCGTCGTTCCACTGGTTGACCATCGTCCCGGCGGAGGTCCAGGCGACGTAGACGTCGGGGTAGCCGTTGGGCGTCGGCAGCTCCATCGGCGCGTGGCCGAACTCCTCGAGCTTGCGCATGATGTCGCCGAGGCCCTGAACGAACGGGCTGACGTTCGTGTTGTTCGAGGTGAAACCGGCCGGGGCGTCGGGGTTGATGTCCAGGGCCCGGTAGGTGGCGGTGAGGTACTCGCCGGGGCGGCGGACCTTCTGCCCGACGGATGCCCAGAACTCGGTGCGGCTCAGCATCGTCATGAGCACGGCCGGGATGTTGCTCTTCTTGTCGATGTAGGTCTTGGCCATGGCGTCGACCAGCGTCTTCGGCGGCACGTCGGAGACGAAGCGGGTCGCGAGGTTCTGCGCCATGTACCGGGCGGTGTTCGGGTGCAGGGCGATGTACCGGAAGTACGCCTCCTGGACCGCCTCGCCGCCCTCGGCGGAGTTGTTGGCGTGGGAGAAGCCCATGATCTTCACCGGGCCGACGTAATGCTGCTCCGGCCGGTACACGTACTGGTTGTCGCGGATGCTGCGGCCGGTCTGCAGCATGGCCGCCTGCCGGACGTCGGTCTCGTTGTACCCGTTGAAGGCGCCGACGGTGTAGAGCTCGAGGTTCTCGCGGGCCAGGTTCTCGTTGATCCGGTCCTTGGTCGACGACTGCTGGTCGAGGTACCGCAGCAGCGCCGGGTGCTTGTTCGCCGCGAGGAACATGTCGACGTAGTTGCCCAGCGCGTACTTGCGGATGACGTCGCGCTCGAAGGCGGCCCGGACCAGCTCGTTGCCGTCGTGGAAGGCAGCAACGTGCAGGTAGTCGTTGAAGAAGTCGACCATCATCTCGAAGAGCTGGCGGTCGGAGAAGAGCTGCTTGGCGATGGCGTACCGCACGTTCTGGTCGTCGGCCTTGACGCCCTTCTTGTCGAGGTCCTCGCGCTGCGCCTTGAGCTGGTCGTACGTCATGTTCCAGGTGACCAGCTCCGCGTCGGCCTTCTGCTCGCCGCGGGTCAGCGGGATGGTCTCCGGCTTGAGCTGCTTGGCGATCCAGCCGTCGATGCCGAGCTTGTTGATGTCGTTGATCACCCGGCTGTTCGGCCCGAAGGTGAGCCGGCTGGCGAGGTGCCGCACCGGGTCCTTCTTCGGCAGCACCGTGTTGCCGACGACCACCGCGTTCTTGGCCGCGTCGGCCGGGGTGCCGAACGACGAGCCCGTGGTCGGGGTGTTCTTGCGGATGCCCAGGCCCGCCTGGCCGTTCATGAGGCTCTGGTTCTGGTCGACGTAGGCCGGGGCGGCGGTGTCGACGGGCAGCTCACCGTTGCTGGCGGCCGGCTGCGTGCCCTTGCCGAAGAACTGGGTGACGGCATAGGCGCCGCCGCCGATCAGCGCGGCCGCGCCACCGCCGATGGCGACCATCGCCGTCCGGCGGCGCCAGTTCGACGGCTCGTCGTCCTCGTAGTCCTCGTCGTCGTCGATGTCCGGCAGGCCTGCACCGCGGCCGCGGGACCTGGTGCCCGGGTCGTAGAAGTGCGGACCGGAGCCGCCACGGTCGGCGGGCATCGCGCCGTTGCCCCACTGGCCGGCGTAGCGGGAGTCGCCGTAACGCTGCGGGTGCCGCCCGAGTTGGCCGGTCTGGTCCTCGTAGCCGGACTCGTAGTACGGGTCCGTGTACGGGTCGTGGCTGCCGTCAGGGCCCTGTCTCGGGCGCCGCCTCGGCACGTCTCGCTCGTTCATCTACAAATCCCGATTCCGACGGTGTGGGGGCTCACGTGCGTCGATAGCGGAAGGTAGTAGCCGTCCAAACCATGAACAACCCACGTCTGAAGCGCCCTGACCAGGACTTAAGACGTCTCGCGGTAACCCAAGGTCACGATTGCCCGCACGAGGTCCGGCATCCCCGAGGTGAACTGCGGAAACAGGGCTTCTCGAGCGGTAAACAACAGCCCGTTCCGCAGGCATCAGCACAGATACATTTAAGCTGCGGCACAGCCGGAAAAATCGCTGGTCGCGAGGCACGGCACGGGTCGTACCGGCGAAGAATCAGGCGAAAAGTTCGTCAAGTCGGATGTCGTGGTACTTGTCGGCCAGACACGGCGGCCCCGCGGCGATCGACATGCGGCGCTCATCCAGGTCGAGCAGCACCGCATACAGCGACTCCGTTCGATCGACCTCACTCGACGCGTCGATGTCGTGCCGGCAGATCGACTGCGGATACCCGCCATGATCGGCGAGCACGGCCTGGATCCGCGACTCGTCGAGCAGGCCGTCGCCGAGCAGCCGGCGCGACCGTGCGCCACGGAAGAACGACGCGCTGCCGATACCGCGAAGGGTGTCGAACAGCGGCAGCGGCGCTTCGAAGTGGTTGGCGTGCGTGATCACGCCGTCGACCGGGTTCAGGAACCCGACGTCGCCGGGCGCGACCTCCATGTCGAGCACCTCACCCGGGATGCCGCCGCCGAACGCCTGACCGACCAGCAGATTGATGCTGCAGCCACGCGGCGTCGCACACGCCGCCGCGATCGCCGTGCCGAGCACGCGCGTCTCGAGGACCGCGCGCAGCAACACGTGGTACGGCACCCCGCCCGAACGGCCGTCACGGTCCGTGCCCAGCAGGTTGACGCAGACGCCGAGGCCCGCGTCGTTGAGACCGGCCTTGGCGAGCATGCCGGCCTCGGTCAGCGCGAGCACCTGCGATCCGTGCTCGTCACGGGTGGCGAGCAGCAGGGCATACGGCCGTTGCGCCGGATGCCAGTCCCAGTTCTGCGCGAGCAGCGTATGCCCGCTCGCCGTCCGCGTGTCGAGCACACCGATCGCCGTGCACTCCGTCGCGGCGTTGTTCCCGGCGTACAGCAACTCGGAACGGCCGTTGAGCGCGTAGATCTCGGCGACGTCCACGCCAGAGCCCTCGGCCACGCCGTCGAGCATCTGGGCCACCCGCGGCGCGTGGCGGTGGGAGGCGTCGCGGAACAGCGAGCCGAACCGCCGGGCCGACGCCTCGTCGATGCCGGCATCCGAGGCGAACCGCGCCATGTAGTTCACGGTGTTGGCCGCGATCAGGTCGGCGGCCGACCTACCGTATGCGATCCCGCACTCACCAGGCGTACCCTCGACGGTGACGAGCGGCAACGACAGGTCCATGCCGAGAACGCTAAGCGTTACCACGCCCTGCGCGCGACCCTCGACAACACGGATCACAGCCACCCACCTGGCAGGAAAACGAGCCCGCTGGCCCTACGCTGAGCGACATGAACCCCTCCGTTGACGACACGTGCGTCATGCTCGACGGCCCATGGTCGCACCGTTTCGTGAGCGCCAACGGCACCAGGTTCCACGTCGTGGAGGCCGGCACCGGACCGTTGGTGTTGTTCCTGCACGGCTTCCCCGAGTTCTGGTACGCGTGGCACCACCAGCTGACCGCCGTGGCCGACGCCGGGTTCCGCGCGGTCGCGATCGACCTGCGCGGATACGGCGCGAGCGACAAGCCACCGCGTGGTTACGACGGGTACACGATGGCCGGCGACGTGGCCGGCCTGATCCGCGCCCTCGGCGAGCGCAGCGCCTACCTCGTCGGCACCGGATACGGCGGAATGATCGCCTGGGCGACCGCCGCGTTCCACCCGAAGCTGGTCCGGCGGCTCGTTGTCCTCGGCGCCGCCCACCCGCTACGGCTGCGGGCCGCGCTCGCCACCGACCCGCGCGGGCAACTCGCCGCCGCGAAGCCCGTGCTGAAGTTCCAGGTGCCGCGCTTCGAGCACATCCTGACCCGGGACAACGCGGCACTCGTCGGCGACTACCTGGAGCGGTGGGGGGCACCCGCCTGGGTCGGCAGTGCCGACTTCCGCGCGTACGAGCAATGCTGCCGCGAAGCGATGCGGATCCCGCAGGCGGCGTTCTGCGCGCTGGAGACCTACCGCTGGGCGGTGCGGTCGGCGCTGCGACTGCAGGGGTATCGCTTCGTGAAGCAGCTGCAACGGCCGGTCACCGCGCCGACCCTGCAACTGCACGGTGCACTCGATCCGGCGGTACTGCCACGCACCGCACAGGGATCCGGGCGTTACGTGCTGGCCGAGTACGAGTGGCGCCTGCTGCCCAACGCGTCACACTTCCTGCACCTCGAGCAGCCCGAACTGGTCACCGGCGAGATCCTGCGCTGGGTGAAGGGCGGCTAAACCCGATACTCACGCAGCTCGGAGACCTCGGCCTTGGGCGCCCAGCCCTGATACACGCCGTAGTCGAACTCCTCCAGGCCGAGCTCGGCGGCGACGGGCGCCCGCCCGCCCGTGTACTCGACCCGCACCCACCCGTCGTGCTCGCCCAGCACGATGAACGGCTGCCCGCGCCAGAAGCACGTGGTCCGCACATAGGCCAGGTCGTCGACCTCGGTCAGGGACACGATGCGGCGGTACCGGCCGGGCCGCACCTCGTCGAACCCGTCGCCCGGATCCGGACGGTACAGCCGGACGTCGTCGCCGTCGGGGCTCGCCTCGTACTCCGCACCGCGCCACCGAGCCGCGTAACCGTCACGGATCACAGCGCACCGGTCTTCCGCCAGTTCGGGCCGTCGGCGTCGAGCCGCGCGATGAGCTCCTGCCGGCCGTCCCGCCGCAGCCGCCACAGCTCGGCGTCGTGCGGCAGCCGCGCGCTGTCCACCTTGAACTCGGCGATGACGTCGCTGGTCTCGCTCGGCGCGAACCCGTTGCCGCGGAACGGCGAGCGCTCGATCACCCAGCCCTGCATGGCACGCATCGCCTCGGGGGACGAGCCGCCGTACGGAATCCGGTAGAGGTTGCCGCGGTAGGCGATCCACCGCAGCACATATACCTCGTCGGCGTCCGGCTTGAACGACGATCCGGCGTAGCCGAGGCCGAGCGCGTTGTACAGGTGCTCGGGCGTCTCCAGATGGGCGACCTCGCTGGCCCGGTGGACGAAGCCGGAGACGCGGTCGTAGTTGCGCTCCAGGTAGTACGACAGCTGCTCGGGCGAAATGGGCTTCTGCATCACCAGCTGGTCGCTGGACGCAGGCGGCTCGAACGCGGGCCGCGGCTGGCTGGCCTCGGTCGGTTTCGGTGCGACGGGCTGCTCGTCCGGCTCGTCGACGCCGAGACCCATCTCGGCAGCCCACGTGGCCAGTTGTATGACCTCCGCGCCCGGCAGCACGGCACCGGCCGGCGACTCCGGGTTGATCGCGAACGCGAGCTGGTCGCCTGGCGGCCAGTGGCGGATCAGCCGGGTGAACTTGATCCAGCTGCCCGGCATGTCCGGCCCGAACCGGTCGGCCATGCGCTCCTGCGATGAGAAGACGACGAGGTGCGGCACGCCGTTCATGTGCTCGGTCCGCCAACTGGCCGGATCGACCGGCCCTTCACCGGTCCACAGCGGCACGATCACCTTGGCCAGCAGCAGCGTCGACAGGAACCGGTCGGTGCTGTTGGCCTGGACGGCGTCGTAGAGGTCCTGCTCGACGCTGTTGGCCGGGTGGAAGTCCGGCACCGGCTGGGAGCTTCTGACCGGCGGCGCTGCGACCGGCCGATCCTCCCAATCCTCGACCGCAGGCTCCGGCGTCGTCGGGACAACGACCTCGACGTCGGCAATCTCCGGCTCGTACACGGTCTCGGGCGTGTACGACCACGAGTAGGCCGGCTCCTCGGCCTGCAGCTGCGCCCGCTCGGCCGCCCCGGCCTCGAAGAACGACCGCAGCTCGGGCGACGGCTCGGGCTCGTCCGGGTCCTTGGCCGCTGTGGTTTCCGCGGCGGCGGGCGGCTCGGCGAAGGCGTCGAGTCCCGACGTGAAGGGCGTGTAAACCGGCCGTTCGGCGACCGGCTGCCGCTCCGGGTACCCGACCGGCTCGGTGGGCCCGTCGATCAGGTCGGGGGCCCGCTCGACGCGCGACTCGAAGAACGACGACGAGGACTGGCTCTCGAAGGCCGGCTCGGCGGGCGGCTCGGCGCGGGTCTCGACGGCAGGCTCGGTGCGCGGCTCGATTCGTGCCTCGTAGATCACCTCGGACGGTGCCGTGAACGGCGACTCCGTCCGGGGTGCTTCGACCGGCTCGAAGAATGAGCGCGACTCGAATGCCCGCTCCGCGGGCGCCCGGTCGGCGGCCTCGACAAACGGCTCGACCGTGGGCTCGGCAGGTGCAAAATCGGGCGTATCGGCGAAGAACGGATGCTGGTCCAGGTCTGTGTTCCGCCCGAAGCCCGCAGCCCGGGCCTTGGCCGCCACCTCCCCGAACGGCGACGCTCCTTGCGCGTTGTCGACCTCGGGAAGCTCGGCGTCGAGCCGGCTGAACCCGGGCCGGTCGAACACCGGCCGGTCGAACGGCAACGGCTCCGCCGGCGGCGGGCCGGCCTCTTCAGCGACCGGGAATACGGCAGCCTCATCGGCCGCCCGCGATCCGCCCGGCTCCACACCGGCACGGAACACGCTGAGCTCCTCAGCCGGCTGGAAGGGCTCCGCGATGGGCCGGAAGGCGCTGGGCTCCTCGGCGGGCCGGAAGGGCGCAGGCTCCTCAACCGGCCGGAAGGGCTCCTCGGCGGGCCGGAACGCGCTGGACTCCTCAGCCAGCCGGAAGGGCTCCGCGATGGGCCGGAAGGCGCTGGGCTCCTCGGCAGGCCGGAAGGGCGCAGGCTCCTCAACCAGCCGGAAGGGCTCCTCGGCGGGCCGGAAGGGCTCCTCGGCGGGCCGGAAGGGCTCCTCGGCGGGCCGGAAGGGCTCCTCGGCGGGCCGGAAGGCAGGCTCGCCGGCGGGTTCGCCGCCAGCGGGCCGCACCGCCGCCAGCCCCGGGCTCCCAGGGCGCACATCGCCGGGCCCGTCCCAACCCGAACTGATCGGCTGCGTCTGCTCACTGCTGGGCCGCCTCGGCAGCGGGCCGGCCTCGGGCCGGTACGCACGCGGCTCCTCCACCGGCTGCTCGCCCCACCCGGCCAGCGACTCCCCGGCCGGCGGCCGGGCAGCGGCCGCGCCGAAGAACCCGCCCGCAGGAGACGTGGGCTGCGCGTCGTCCAGGGCACCCGACGGACGCGACGGCAACGTCCCGCCGACGCCGAACGACGGCTGTGGCGCCTGCGGCTGGCGGGTCGGCAGCGGCGGACCGGTCGGGCCCGGCAGGTTCGGCGGCGGCTGCCAGGCAGCCGGGATCACCGGATCGGCGTGCTCGGTGAACACCTCGCCGAGGCTCCGCGACGGATCCCGGCGCGGCCAGTGCCGCCGAGGGTCACCGTTCGCCTCGTCAGGCACGGGACCGGCGGCGCCGGAGCCCGGCGCCCACGACGGCGGGCCGGAACCCGGAGCCGGCTCGGCAGGCCGCCCGGCGCCGTTGGACGCCGGGCGCCTGGGCAGGTCGGACCGGCCCTGGCCACGGTCGACATCGGAGAAGAGCTCGCGCTCGTTCGGCACGTCGAACGCCTTGCGGTCGTCCTCGTCGAACAGCCCGCGCCGCGGGAACGCCGCCCGCCCGCGAGCCGCGCCCGGCGTGGGACCACCTGACACGGGACCACCCGGCGTGGGGCCGCCCGACACGGGACCACCAGGCGTGGGACCACCTGACACGGGACCACCAGGCGTGGGGCCGCCCGACACGGGACCACCCGGCGTAGGACCACCCGACACAGGACCACCAGCACCGCCGAAAGCACCAAAACCCCCGGAAGGCGGCGAAACCGGCGCTTCTGGCCGAGCGCCCATCGTGCGCTCGAAGTTCACCGGACGATCGGCCCGCGTCGGGTGGAAGGCTCTGGGAGGTGCTACGTCCGGCGGTGGGACCTCACGCCGCGGCGCGAACGAGGACGGCGGCTGACCGGCCTGGTCGGAACGCATCCGCTGGCGCTCGATCGGGGTCGGGGCGGGCTGGTTGGGCACGGACCGCATCGGAACCTGCGCCACCGCCCGGGTCCGGGAACTGGCCTGCTCCATGCGGGCCCGCGCACCGAGTGTGCGACCGGGAAGGCGGACGTCGCCGCGGCTGATCTGGGTCACGAACCAGCTGGGCAGGTAGCCCTCGATCGGCAGGCCGGGATTGACCGCCAGCCACCAATCGACGTTGGGCCAGATGCCGGCCAGGTCACGGAACGGCACCCGGCGGTGGGTGCCCGGATGCCCGGCCAGGCACTCGTGCAGCGCGGCGGGCGAGGTGAAGGCCAGCACATGGGTGCGGCCATCGGTGGTCCAGGTGCCCCAGCCGCCGTCGCCGCTGGACTGGGCGTCGGGCGCGATCGGCAGCAGGACGTCCGTGCGCGCCAGGATGCGGAAATACTGCTCCTGATCGTTTGCACGCAGGGCATCACGCATGGCGGTCTCGGCCTCAGTGGCCGGCTCCCACTCGGTCACGGCCACCCCCTCTGTCGGGCTCGAAACCGCCGCGTCGCCGAAACCTAACCTATACGGCCACGGCAATTCGAGGGGTGGCGACGCGAGCAAGCGCTCCAGCCAGCATAGCGATCGAAGCCGGAGCGATCACAGGGCTGTCCCATTCACGGCACCCGTCGGCGTCGGCACGACGGGCACCCCCATCGATGGACGAGCACCTAGCATGTGGACCATGCCACGCCGTGCCCGATTGTCCGGTTCGGCGATCCTGCTGGCCCTGGCCGGCTGCCTCGCGCCCCTGCCGGCTGCGGCGCACGCTCCGCCGGCCTGCTCTGGCCCGCTCCGCCCGCCACAACCGGCGCCCACCGGCACACCTTGGCCCCAGCAGCGGTACGACCAGCGCCGCCTGGCCCCGCTCGCCGACGGCCACGGCGTGATCGTCGCGGTGATCGACTCCGGCGTCGACGCGCGGCACCCGCAGCTGCGCGGCGCGGTCCAGTCCGGCACCGACCAGCTCGACGGCGGCGGCTCCGTCCTGGACTGCGTCGGCCACGGCACAGGTGTCGCCGGCATCATCGCCGCGCGCCCGGCCGGCGGGGTGACGTTCCGCGGCCTGGCACCCGCCGCGACGATCCTGGCGCTGCGCGTAAGCGAGCTGATCGAACTGGAGGACGGCACGACGGCGGGCCGGCGCGGCACCGCCGCCGGGCTGGCCGCGGCGATCCGGGACGCGGTCGGCCGCGGCGCAAAGGTGATCAACCTGTCGCTGGTCTCCTACCGCGACGAGCCCGAGGTCCGCGAGGCGGTGCGGTTCGCGATCTCCCGCGACGTCGTCCTCGTCGCGGCGGCCGGCAACCGGTTCGAGGAGGGCAACCCGACGCCGTACCCCGCCGCGTACGACGGGGTCGTCGGCGTCGGCGCGATCGATCCGGACGGCCGGCGCGTGCCGAGCTCGCAGACCGGCCCGCACGTCGACCTGGTCGCCCCCGGCGCACAGATCGTGACCACTGCGACACCGCAGGGCCTGACGGTGGCCGACGGGACCAGCTTCGCGGTGCCGTTCGTCGCCGCGACGGCGGCCCTCCTGCGCCAGTACCGCCCCGAGTTGTCCGCGGCCGAGGTCGCGGCCCAGCTGACCGCGACCGCCGACGGCGGCTCGGCCGGCCCGGGCTACGGCAAGGGCGTGCTGAACCCGTACCGCGCGCTGACGGAACGCGTCGGCGCCTCCCCGAAGCCGGCCGGCCCGGCGCAGGCGCCGGCGCGGGACGACGCGGCCGTCGCCGCACGGGCCGCGGCCGAGCACCGGACCCTGCTCCTGGGCGGCGCCGGCCTGGCCCTGGTGTCACTGCTGGCGCTGGCCGTGATCGTGCTGCCGCGGGGCCGCCGCCGGGCCTGGCGGCCCGGCGTGCGCGACCGGGCCGCCCCGACCTCCGGCCCTCCCCCCGTCCCGCCGCGTTGATCTTGCAGTTGCGGTGCCGAGACACCCCGTCTTCGTCCCGGTTCGGCAGGCACCACAAACTGCAGGATCAACACGGAAGGGAAAGGGTCAGCGAGCGCCGGGGAACAGCTGGCGGTTGCGGTGCTCGGTCTCGAGATACCGCTGCATCGACTCGTCGAGCGCGACCTTGATGTCCTGCAGCATCAGCGCGAGATCGTTGCCGGCGCGCTCCCAGCCGGCCTGACGGACCGCATACGCCTCACGGGACTCGCCCTGCCAGCCCGCCGTGAGGCGCCGTCCGAGCTGCGAGACCTCGTCCAGGCGGGCGTTGAGCGTGTTGAGCGCGGTCTGGATGGACTGGCCGGCGTGCTGCATCGCGCCGAAGTCGACCACAAGGGTGTCGTCCATGAATGCTCTCCGATCAGCCGAGTGCGGACAGGTCGGTGCGGCCGACGCGACGGAAGCGGCTGTCGGCCTCGGTGTCGGTCATCGCGTAGTTCCGGCCGGCGGTCTTCAGCCCTTCGGCGGTTTCCAGGAGATTCTGGTTGAGCGCCTCCTGATCGGCCTTCCACGCGTGTTTGACCGCCTCGAAGGACCGGCCGCCGGCGCCCTGCCAGCCGCTCTTGGTGATCTCGAGCTCACGCATCAATGTGCTGAGCATGCTCTGCAGCTCCCCGTTGACCTGCTCGAACCGCTGCGCCGCCGCATTGAGCTCCGCCTGCTGGGCCTGCGTGGTCTGGACCACCGGCGCTCACCCCGTTTCTGAAGAAGACGACGGAATCGCAGCCGACCGTATCGGCAGTAACCGATGCCCCACCACCCCCGGTTCCCGCCTGTGGATAACTTCCGGCATATCGCCTTTATGATGTGCGGCATGGCGGAGGGCCGGTCGTTCATCAAGTGGGCCGGCGGCAAGACCCGCTATGCGGCGCAACTGGTCGCGATGGCTCCCCCGTTCACCGGCTGCTACTGGGAGCCGTTCATGGGCAGCGCCGCGGTCTTCTTCGAACTGCGCCCGGCCAAGGCGGTGCTGTCGGACGCGAACCCGGAACTGGTGGCGTGTTTCCGTGCCGTCGCCGCGGACCCCGAGGCCGTGATGGCCCACCTTGACGCGCTGCCCAACACGCCCGCGCAGTTCGCGGCGGTGCGCGCGCAGGATCCGGCGAGCCTCGGCGCCGCGGCCCGGGCGGCGCGCGTGATCTACCTGAACAAGACGGCGTTCCGCGGCCTGTGGCGGGTCAACCGGCGGGGCGGGTTCAACGTGCCCTACGGGGCCTACGACCGCCCGTACTACAACCGCGACACGCTGCTCGCCGCCGCAAAGGCGCTGGCCGGCGTCGACATCCGCGTGTGCGACTTCGCCGATCCGCTGCGTGAGGCGGCGGTCGGCGACTGGGTGTTCCTCGACCCGCCGTACCTGCCGGAGGGCGGCTTCGCCGACTTCAAGCGGTACACCCCGGGCCAGTTCCACGACGCCGACCACGAACGGCTGGCCGCGGCGATGCGTGACGCCTCCTCCCGCGGCGTGCTGCTGACGATGACAAACAGCGACACCGACGCGACCCGGCGGATCTACCACGATTTCCGGGCGACCCGCATGGCGACGCGGCGCGACATCAACCTGCGCGCCGCGGCGCGTACCTCGTCGGATCTGGTACTGACCAACTACTGAGGCTGGGCGGCCGCCGCAGGATCGAGCGCGGGGCCGGCCGGCAGGAGCCCGACCACCTCGCCCGGGACGGTGACCGGCTCCTGTCCCTGGTACCCGAGCGCGGGCAGCACACCCACGACGGGCAGCGCATGCCGGCGACCGACGTCGGTGACGAGTTGCAGCACCCCGGTGTCGGTGCGCACCAGCGCCCCGCTGCCCGGCGGCACGACGACCCGATCGGCGAGGACAGCGCCGTCCTTGCTCGCCGCGGCGGTGCCGACCGTGCGGGACAGGTCCGGCAGCACGCTGTCCGTCGTCAACTCCTGTCCGGTGCAGACGGTCTGCGGCCGGCCCTCGAACAGGTCCGGCACGGCGGCCGGCAGCGCGCCCTCGCCGCCCGGATCGGCCGCGAACGGCACGACCTGCCTGCCCTGCACCAGGCCGGAGAACTCGGCCGGGGTCAGCGGGATGAGATCCTTGCGGCCCTGCACCGCGGCCGTCTCCGGCGCGGCGAGCAGCAATGCGGCCTGCAGCGGGGTGACCGAGGCGAGCCCGCCCGCCGTCACCAGGAACGCGTCGACCCGGTCACCGGTGCGCACCCCGAAGAGCTGGCCGACGGTGCCGGCCGCGACACTCCGGCCCCGCCCCGGCACGGTCGGCGTGACCAGGTCGGTGCCGGACGGGACGGCGTGCAGGAACGCCTGCGCGACGGCCGTCTGCGGCCGGCCGGACCAGACGAGGGCGGGCAGCGCGGCACCGGGGCGGCGGATGAGGTGCTTGTGACCGTTCCGGATGAGGTACGTCTCCTGGGCCGGCCCGGTGACCAGGAGTCCCCGCTCGCCCAGCGGTGCGCCGCGGCCCGGCCGCCCGCCGACGAACACCGTCGCACCCTCCGGGCTCGAACACACCGTCCACGGCTCCTTGCGCAGGCCGGACGCCGCCGGCAGCGACGCCGGCGCTCCGGGGATGCCGAGCGGCGCACCGCGGGGCGCACCGGCCAGGGCGGCACGCGAGACGGTGACCGTCCGCACGTCGGCGGCGTTGAGGATGAGCAGCGCCGACGCCTGGTTGAGGACGGGATGGAGCACCTGGTCGCGGTACACGAACAGGGCGCCCGACTCCGCCTCGACGATGACCGCCTTGTCGTTGCGCCACTTGCCGGACGCGCCCGGCTTGAGCACGGCGTATGCGGCGGCGCCACCCACGCCGAGCGCGGCAAGCAGCGCACCGACCAGTGTCGCGCCGGCCACCCTGCGAAACGGCGACTGTGCGGGATCGGTCTCCCGCATGACGAGGGCGGCGATCACCCGCTGGACCATGAACTGGTACGAATGCAGCTGGTCCTGCCGCGACGGCATCGACCCCTCCGAAATTGTCGTATCGGCGCCCTACGATATGCCGCAGGTCGCATTGGCGGGGGGCGGTGTGAGACTCGGGACGCGGGTGGTGCTGGCACAGACGGCGATCGCCGTGTCGGTCGCGGCGTGGGTGGCCGGGCCCTACTGGGCCCTTGTCGCGCTGCCCGTCGCACTGGCGGCGGTGGTGCCCGCCGCGGGCGGTGCGCTGCCGCGCCGGCTCGGCGACACGTTCCGGTTCCGTGGGCGGCGCCGCATGTTGCCGGCGGGCGCCGGCGCGGCCGAGCTGCTCACGCTGGTCCGTCCGGGCGCCGCGACGACCTCGATCGAGGTCGACGGCGCGGACGTGGGCGTGTTCGAGGACACCGACGGGCTCGCCGCGGTCGTGCGGGTCGGCGACCTCACGGCGCTGCTCGGCGACGTCATGCCGCCGGTCCCCGCGCTCAGCTCCCTCCTGCCCGCACCGGCTCGCGACGTGCCCGAGGTCAGGCTGCAACTGCTGGTCACCGCGGTCACCGCGCCCGGACCGGCGGCCGGGGCGAGCCCTGCTGCGACGTCCTACCGGCAGCTGACCGACGGCCGGGTCCTCGCACACCAGCGGGTGCTGATCGGCGTCCGGGTCCGCCGGGCCGGCGGCTTTCGAAGACCGGATCTCGAGGAGGCCTTGACGGTGGCGGTGCGGCGTGTGTGCCGCCTGCTGGTCAAGGCCGGGCTGCCGGCGCGTCCGTTGTCGGCGGCGTCGGCGCTGGCCGCGCTGGCCGAGGCGGCGCACCACGATCCGGCCCACCCGGTGCGCGAGGCGTGGACCGGGGTGCAGGCCGGCGGGCTCCAGCAGGCCGTGTTCCGGTTGGAGCGCTGGCCCGACCAGGCACGGCTGACCGGACCGCTGTTGCGGCTGCCGACGTCCGGCACGGCGGTGTCGCTGACGGCCACCAGCCGTTCCACCGAGGCCGAGGTCACCGTGCGGCTGGCCGCTCCGACGGCGGCCGCGCTGGCCGGGGCGGTCACGGCCCTCGATCGGCTGGTTTCGGTCGCACAGGCCCGTGTGCGGCGGCTCGACGGCGCGCAGCTCGACGGGTTCGCCGCGACCCTGCCGCTCGGCGGCGGCGCGTCGAGCGACGACGCGGCCCTGGCCGGGCTGGTGGCCGGGCACGACACGCTGGTCGTCGGCGGCGGCCGGACGGTGCACGCGACGGCGGTGCGGCTCGCCGAGATCGAGCCGCCGATCGGCGGCGAGGGGCTGATGCTCGGCCGCAACCGGCACGGTGAGCCGGTGGTCGTCCGGCTGTTCCGCGCCGAGCCGACCCGGGCGGCGCTGATCGGCGGGCTGCGCTGTGCGGAGCTGCTGGTCCTGCGCGCGCTGGCGGTCGGCGCACAGGTCATCGTGCAGTCGACCCGGCCGCACGCCTGGGAGCCGTTCCTGCGCGGGCTGGGCAGCGGCGAGCCGGTCACGCTGGCCCCGGCGGGCCGCATCACGGAGCCGCCGGCGCCGACCTCGACCCGGCCACAGCTGCTGATCGTCGACGTCGGCCCGGTCTCGGGCCGGGGCGCGCCGGTGGTGGAGCGCGCCTGGCGGGCCACGCTGCTGGTCCGCGACGAGCTGACCCCGGCCGACGGTGACCTGCTCGCCCGGGTCGACCTCGCGCTGCTGCAACCGCTCTCCCCGCCGGAGGCGACGCTCGCGGCGAGAGCGCTCGGGCTCGGCGAGTCGGCCGGTTGGCTGACCCGCATCGGCCCGGAAATGCTCGGCGTGGTCGTCAGCCGACACACCGTGCGCTGGACCCGGCTGTCGACGACACCGATCGAGCGGCAACTGACCGGCGGCCCGGTCCGGTAGCAGCCGGAGGCAAAAAGTCCGGGAAGAATCGGTGATAGCGGGGTGTTCCGGGCTGGCACCGCCATGGCACGATCACCGGCATGGGAATCCTCATCCGGCTCGCTGTGAGCGCGTTCACGGTCTGGCTGGCCACGCTGGTGATTCCGGGCATCACCGTCGAGGGCACCACCGGTCGGAAGGTGCTCACGGTCGTCGCGGTCGCCGCGATCTTCGGCATCGTCAATGCGGTGCTGCGCCCGATCATCAAAACCATCGGCTGCTGGGCCTACATTCTGACGCTCGGCCTGGTCTCACTTGTCGTCAACGGCCTCCTGCTGCTGCTCACCAGCAAGATCGCTGAAACGCTCGACCTGTCGTTCAACGTCGACAAGTTCTGGCCGACGGCCGTGCTCGGCGCGCTGTTCATCGGCATCGTCAGCTGGCTGATCAACTTCCTCATCCCGGACGGCGGCGACCGCGACCGCAAGAGTCGGGACCGTCGTCAGGGCCCGCCGCCCCGCCAGCAGTACGGGCAGCAGTACGGGCAGCGTGGCGGTTACCAGGACTACCGCTGATCCCGGTGAGGGGTGGGCGGCTGTCCACCCCTTACGGTTGAGCCGTGGATCCGCTGCGCCGAGGCTATTTGTCCGCCCTGTTCGCCAACATCCTCTGGGGTGTCTTCCCGCTCTACTTCCGGGCGCTGCGCCCGGCGGGCGCCGTCGAGGTGCTCGCGCACCGCATCGTCTGGTCACTCGTGACGGTGGCGCTGATGCTGGCGGCCGTGTGGCGTTGGCGGCCGCTCGGCGCGCTCCTGCGCGACGGCAGGCGGCTGGCCGGGATCTCGGTCGCGGCACTGTTCATCGCCGTCAACTGGGGCGTCTACATCTACGCCGTCGACACCGAGCGGGTCATCGAGGCCTCCCTCGGGTACTTCATCAATCCCCTGTTTGTCATCCTGCTCGGCGTCCTCGTCCTGCGGGAGCGGTTGCGCCCGCTGCAGTGGATCGCTCTCGGCGTCGGCGCGGTCGCCGTGGTCGTGCTGAGCATCGACTACGGCCAGCTCCCCTGGATCGCGCTCACGCTGGCCGCGTCGTTCGGCTGCTACGGACTGATCAAGAAACGGCTCGGCCTGCCCGCCGCCGAAGGGCTGTTCCTCGAGTCCGCGGTGCTGACGCTGCCCGGCCTGGTGTACCTCACGTGGCTGACCGCGCACCACACGTCGACGTTCGGCACGGTGTCCGGCTGGCACACCGTGATGCTGGCGCTCAGTGGACTGCTCACGGCCATACCGCTGCTGCTGTTTGCGGAGGCCGCCAACCGCGTTCCGCTCTCCGGCCTCGGCATCCTGCAGTACCTGGCCCCGACGCTGCAGCTCCTGCTCGGCGTGGTCGTGTTCGCCGAGCCGCTGCCGCCGGGCCGGCTCGCCGGGTTCGTGATCGTGTGGTGCGCCCTCTCGATCTTCACCTGGGACGCGATCCGCACCACGCGCCGGACGCGAGCCGCGCAACGAGACGAGGCGGCCGCCGTCGCGGAGACGGCTGCCGCCCCAACCCTGTGAGTGAGACGAACGTGCTCAGGCCGTGAACAGCAACAGCGGCGTGTCGTCGCTCTTGCGGATCTCGACCCGCGCGATGTCGGCGCGCGGGATGTGACTGCGGGCCTTGAGGTCATACTCGTCGCCGTAGCCGGCCGTCCACGAGTCGAGCTCCTCGGCCTCGCCGCCCTTCGACACGACGACCAACTTGTAGGTCCCCTTGCCGTACCCGGCGGCGGCACCCGCCTTGTACTTGCACTGCATGCGCACCAGCGTGCCGCCGTCGATCGGCTCGAGCGCCAGGCCGGCGGTCACCGGCACCGATGACGCGACCTCCTGCATCGCCACGAAGTCCGGCGTCTCCGGCTGGCCGATGCCGGCGGCGCGCACGCCGAGCACCGCCAGGATGCCGAGACAGGCGGCGGCAAGCACGGTGCCGGCCAACTGCCAGCGCCGCCGGCGGCGGCGGCGGTCGGACCGTCGCCTGGGGTCGTCCCGGTCCAGGACCCGGGGCAGCAGGGGATCCACGGGGCTGCCGTTGACGGCCGCCTGGCCGCCGTCGGAGCCCGTCGCCTCGGTGGGGCCTGCCCAGCCGGCCGTGGCCTCGATGCCGCGGTCTTGCACCTGTGGTGCCGCCGTGTCGGGGTCGGCGTCCCCGGCTGTCCCGGCCGCCTCGGCGGCGGCCTGGTCGAGCCGCCCGAGCAGCCCCGGCAGGTCGGCGAACTGCGCCACCTCCGCGCGGCACTCCGCGCATCCGACGAGATGCCGCTCGTAGGCCTCGCGCTCCGGCGGCGACAGCGCCCCCAGCACGTACACCGCCGAGTCATGGAGGTGTTCACACCTCACCGCGTCACCCCCAACTGCTCCAGGACGAGCTTCAACGAACGCAGTGCGTAGTAGGTCCGCGACTTGACCGTGCCGGGTGGCACGCCCAGCCGCTCGGCGGCCTCGGCGACGGAGCGCCCCTGGTAGAAGCACTCCACCAGGACCTCGCGGTGCGGCCGGGAGAGCCGGGCCAGGGCCTCGGCCACGACCCAGGACTCCACCGCGCGCTCGGTCTCGTCGACGACCACCGGAGCCTCCGGCAGTTGGTCGGTGAAGACCTCGCCCACCCGCGTGGAGCGTCGCCGCCACGCGTCGATGGCCAGGTTCCGAGCGGTGGTGAAGAGCCAGGCACGGACCGAGCCGCGGGCCGGGTCGAGCGCGTCGGGGTGTTGCCAGGCCCGGAGCAGGGTCTCCTGCACCAGGTCCTCGGCGCGCTGACGGTCGCCGCCCGTCAGCCGCAGGGCATGGGCGAACAGCGCGTCTCCATGGTCCGTATGGAGCGCCTTCAGCAGGTCAGCATCGTCTCTACTCACGCTCGGTATGGTTCAAGCCCCTTCCACCTGCTTCTACGCACGAATACCCACAGCGGTTCAGCCCTGGTTCACATGTCGTGGACGTGACATCGCCCCAGTTGGCGGGGTGCTGCGGTAGACAGGCGTGGTCAGGCGGCGGCCTCGAACCGAGCCGGCCGATCCCGGAACGGCTCTACTGCTGCTCGGCGAACACCGTGGCCAGGTGGTGGGCGGCGGCCAGCAGGCGGGTGCGGACGACCTTCGCCGAGGACATCAGTTCGGCGGGCGGCAGCGCGCAGGCCAGCACGACCCGCCGCTCGGGATCGCGGTCGTTGACCACGACCACGGCCGCGCACGCGAGTCCCTGCCGGAACTGGCCGATCTCGATCTGCATGCCCCGCCGCTCGCCGGCGGCCAGGTCGGAGTCGAGTGCTTCGGGCGATGTCAGCGTCGCCGACGTGTACGCCCGCATCCCGGACTCCTTCAGAAACCGCCAGCGCTGATCGGGCGTCATGGTGGCGAGCAGCGCCTTGCCCAGCGCTGTGGCGTGGGCGGCCTCGTCGTAGCCGGGCACCAGGTCGTCGAACGGCGGCGTCCGCGGCCCCTCGGCCGACGCGGTGACGGCGATCCGTCCGCCGATGAACCGGCCGATGTAGTGGGTGTACCCGGTCTCGGCAGCCGCTCGCCGCAGGCGGTCGGTGACCGCACTCGGTCCGCGGAATGCGAGCACCAGTTCCCGGTAGCGGTCGGCGATCTCCAGCCCGACCACGTAGGTGCCGTTCTCGCGGCGGATGACGTAGCCCTCATAGGCGAGGGTTCGAACCAGGTGGTAGGTCGTCGCGACCGTGAACTCGCACCGTCTTGCGATCTGCTTCACCGTCAGACCGCGAGGTGACTGTCCCACCGCCTCCAGCACTCGTAGGGCCCTCGATACGCTCCGGATGAGATCCGAGGGTTCGGCTTGTGGATCCCGCACCGCCGCCCTCCCCAGCCGCAGCAGTAACTGGATTCACACCATATGAAACTGGAGACGCTCAACGGAACACTTTGATCATCTGTAGGGCGAGGTCGGGAGATGCCACCGACCAGCACATAGCGATGAATGCACCATACTGGACATCGTGATCGTGCCAGAGTATCTGCGACACGCCGTCTGCTGTGAGTAGATACCAATAGCCATCGTCGCTATCTGAGTAAGTAATGACCGTATCGATGAGTACTACACCGCCCCATGGCATTGCACCGCTCCTGGCTGTCATCGGGCCGTTGCGACTTGTCGTCGCACCGGGTATCGCCGCCATCCGGCATTGAGCAACGTGTACTGCACCACAATGGAGTCGGCACACGTGGTATCGCGAACGCTCCCAAGGGGGTCGTGAACCGATCCGCAGCCGGGCAGCAGCAACACCCGGCTCGGCCGCCGTGGACCACCGAGACGGGCACATCAGGCGGGTCGCTGCCCGCCCAGCCGAACCGCTCGGGCCGAGCCACCGTCCTGTGGCCATGTCGCCGGGCACTGAAGCAGGCCGTCACACCCTGACGGGCCCGGCTGGCCCGGGCCCACAAGGGCAGGCATGACGGCCCTACGACCGAACACACAGATGCAAAGGCCGGGCAGCGCCGCGCGACAACCGCGTCGCGGGCCCTCAGCGAGCCCTAGTTCGTGCGGTCCGCGATGAAGTCGCAGAGGGACTCGAGCGCCGTGCGGGCCGGCACGTGCGGAAGCGGGGCCAGAGAGGCACGAGCGCGGTCGGCATAGCCGCGGACCGTCTCACGGGCCTGCTTCAGCGCAGCCGACTCGCGCAGCAGGCCGAGCGCCTCGGCGTGCAAAGCGTCGTCGGTCACCGGACCCGCGGAAAGGATCTCCCGCAGCCGGACCGACGCCACGTCGTCGTCGGTCGAGGCCAACGCATACAGCACCGGGAGGGTCGGCACGCCCTCGCGCAGGTCGGTGCCCGGCGTCTTGCCGGACTGGGCGCTCTCGCTGGCGATGTCGATGAGGTCGTCGGAGAGCTGGAACGCGATGCCGAACGTCTCGGCGAACGTCGCCAGCGCCTCGATCTGCTCGGGCGTGCACCCGCCGAACATGCCGCCGAACCGCGCGCTCGTCGAGATCAGCGAGCCGGTCTTCTGCGAGATGACCCGCAGGTAGTGCGAGATCGCGTCCTCGCCGTCGAGCGGGCCGGCGGTCTCGGCGACCTGGCCGTGCACGAGCCGGGAGAAGGTGCTCGCCTGGATCTTGACCGCCTCGATGCCGAGGTCGGCCGCGAGGTCGGCGGCGCGGGCGAACAGGTAGTCGCCGATCAGGATCGCGAGCGCGTTGCCCCAGCGGGAGTTCACGCTGGGCGCGCCCCGGCGCACGGGCGCCTCGTCCATGACGTCGTCGTGATACAGGGTGGCCAGATGGGTGAGCTCGACGACGGCACCCGCGGTGATCACGTCACGGGAGGTCGGGTCACCGAAGTGCGCGGCCAGCCCCACCAGCAGCGGCCGGAACCGCTTGCCGCCGGCGTCGACGAGGTGCCGGGCCGCCTCGGTGACCAGCGGGTTCGCGCTGTGCACGGAGTCGACAAGCACCGCCTCGACGTCCCGCAGGATCGCCGTGACGCTGCTTTCCAGCTCCGGATCGGCGAAGGTCAAGCCGACGGAGGCACTCGACTGCACGGTTCCCGTACTCACCACAGCTCCAACCATGCCATACCCTCATCGGGCTCCTGATACAGGGACGTCCCCGCGTGGAAGGCCACGGGGGACGTCACTGTCATTGCGGTCTTACCTGAGGAAGGTACCGGCATTTTGGGTGACCTCGAGCAGCGCACCCGGTGCCACGCCCAGGACCAGCGTGGCGACCGCGCCGATGACGAGCGCGGCAGCGGTCATCGCGCCCGGGATGGACACCGCCGGCGTCGCCTCGCCCGGCTCGGACAGCCACATCATGACGACCACCCGCAGGTACGGGAACGCCAGAATCGCGCTGCTCACCACACCCGCGATCACCAACCAGGTCTGGTCGCCGTCGATGGCCGCGGCGAACACACCGAACTTGGCGGTGAAGCCGCTGGTGAGCGGAAGGCCGGCGAAGGCCAGCAGGATGAAGGTGAACAGCGACGCGTACAGCGGCGACCGCCGGCCCAGCCCGGCCCAGCGCGACAGGTGCGTGGCCTCCCCGTCGGCGTCACGGACCAGCGTGACCACGCCGAACGCGGCGAGGACGGTGAACCCGTACGCCACCAGGTAGAACATCGAGCTGGACAGGCCCTGCTCGTTGAGCGACAGCACGCCGACGAGCAGGTAACCCGCGTTGGCGATGGACGAGTAGGCCAGCAGCCGCTTGATGTCGGTCTGGGTGACCGCCAGGATCGCCCCGACGATCATGGTGAGAACCGCCACAGTGCCCAGCACCGGCTGGATGGTCCACTCGGTGCCCTTGAACCCGACGTACACCAGGCGCAGCAGCCCGCCGAACGCGGCGACCTTGGTGCAGGCCGCCATGAGCGCGGTGATCGGCGTCGGCGCACCCTGGTACACGTCCGGCGTCCACACGTGGAACGGCACCGCCGCGGCCTTGAAGAGCAGGCCGATCGCCAGCATCGCCAGGCCGACGTAGAGCAGGATGTCGTCGTTGGGCGACGTCGCGATCGCGACGTCGATCGCCTTGAAGTCCACCTGACCGGCGAAGCCGTAGACGAGCGCGATGCCGAACAGGAAGAACGCCGACGCGAACGAGCCCAGGAGGAAGTACTTCATCGCGGCCTCCTGCGACAGCAGCCGCCGGCGGCGGGCCAGCGCGCAGAGCAGGTAGAGCGGCAGCGAGAAGACCTCGAGCGCGATGAACATCGTCAACAGGTCGTTGGCCGTGCAGAACAGCAGCATGCCGGCGAGCGCGAACATCGTCAGCGGGAACACCTCGGTCGCGCCGTGGGCCCGCAGGGCCTGGTCCCGGTCGCGGTCGGTGTTGGCGGTGACCGCGGCCTGGGCGACAAACGCACCGCCCGGCTCGAGGGTCCGCTCACCGATCAGCAGCAGGGAGACGATGCCCAGCACGATGATCGCGCCGGACAGGAACAGCCCCGGCCCGTCGATGGCCACTGCGGTGTGCGCGGTGATGACCTCGGTGCTGCCCTGCCGGATCACCATCACCAGGGCGGCGACCAGGCCGAGCAGCGCCAGCGTCAGCTGGACCGTGTGCCGAACCCGCCGCGGAACGAAGCCCTCGACGAGGACCCCGATGCACGCGACGCCGAAGAGGATCAGCATCGGCGAGAGCGCCGCGTAATCCAGGTTCGGCAGTTGGAGTTTGTCGTTCACTTGCCGGCCTCCACGGTGCCTGCAATGGGCTTCGGGTCGGTCTTGCCGACATCCTGCATGGTTGCCTTCACCGCCGGATTGATCACGTCGATGACCGGCTTCGGGTAGAAGCCGAGCAGCAGGATCAGCGCGATCAGCGGGGTGACGACAACGGCCTCACGCAGCGACAGGTCGCGGCCCATCGCCTTGATCTCCAGCAGCTTCGGGTTCGGCGTGCCCTGCGTGGTCCGCTGGATCATCCACAGCACGTATCCCGCGGCGAGGACGATGCCGGCCGTCGCGATGATCGCCACCGTCTTGTTCACCGTGAACGTGCCGAGCAGCACGAGGAACTCGGAGATGAACGGCGACGTGCCCGGCAGCGCCAGCGAGGCGAGACCGGCGATGAAGAAGACCCCGGCGAGGACCGGCATCAGCTTGCCCGCGCCGCCGAAGTCGGTCACCAGTGCGCTGCCCCGGCGGGACACCAGCATGCCGACGACCAGGAACAGCAGGCCGGTCGCGAGGCCGTGGTTGACCATGTAGAGGACCGCACCCGTGCCGGCCTGCGTGGTGAAGGCGAAGATGCCGATACCGATGAAGCCGAAGTGGGCGATCGAGGTGTAGGACACCAGGCGCTTGAGGTCGTTCTGGCCGATGGCCACCAGCGCGCCGTAGATGATGCCGACGAGCGCCAGCGTGAGACCGAGCCAGGCGAAGTCCTTCGACGCGTTCGGGAACAGCGGCAGGCAGTACCGCAGGATGCCGAACGTGCCGACCTTGTCCAGCACGCCGACCAGCAGTGCCGCCGCACCCGCCGGCGCGGCGCCACCGGCGTCGGGCAGCCAGGTGTGGAACGGGAAGAACGGCGCCTTGATCGCGAAGGCGACGAAGAAGCCGAGGAACAGCCAGCGCTCGGTGTTGACCGAGAAGTCCGCCGAGACCAGCTGCTGCCAGTCGAACGTGTGGCCGCCGAGCACCCACAGCCCGACCACCGCGGCGAGCATGAACAGACCGCCGAGCAGCGAATACAGGAAGAACTTCACCGCCGCGTACTGCTTCTGGTGCCCGCCGTAGGAGCCGATCAGGAAGTACATCGGCACGAGCATGACCTCGAAGAACACGTAGAACAGGAACACGTCCTGCGCGGCGAAGACGCCGATCATCGTGCATTCGAGCGCGAGCAGCAGCGCGAAGTACGCCGGTACCGACCGCTTGCTCTTGTCGGCGTCGTGCCAGGAGGCCAGGATGACCACCGGCACGAGCAGCGCGATCAGCGCGATCATGACGAGCGCGATGCCGTCGATGGCGAACGTGAACTTGGCACCCCACTGCGGGATCCAGGTCCACGAGTCCTTCAGCTGGAACCGCTCCCCGCCGACGTCGAACTGCGTCCACAGCCCCACGGTCAGCGCCAGGACGACGACCGACCAGGCCAGCGCGGCGCGCTTGGCCAGCTCGGGCTTGTTCTTCGGCAGGAAGGCGATCCCCGCCGCGCCGACGAGCGGCGCGGCCGTGAGGACGGTCAGGTATGGGAAGTGGCTCATCCGAACCTCACCGCAAGCGTGGCGGCGACGACGAGCACTGCACCACCGAGGATTGACAGGGCGTAGGAACGCACGAACCCGGTCTGGGCCCGGCGTAGTCGGCCGGATCCGCCGCCGACGCCTGCGGCCAGGCCGTTGACCAGCCCGTCGATGCCGCGGTTGTCGAGGTAGACCAGCGCGCGGGTCAGGTAGCGGCCCGGCGCCTCGAAGACCGCCTCGTTGAAGGAGTCGGTGTAGAGGTTCTTGCGCGCGGCGGTGACCAACACACCGGCCGGCTGCTCCTCCAGGGCGGTGCCCTTGCGGAACAGCGCCCAGGCCAGACCCGCACCGATGAGCATGAGTGCGATCGACAGGATCGTGACCGTCGTGTGGCCGATGACGCCGTGCGCCTTCTCGGTCGGCTCGGGGCCGTAGACCGGGGTGAGCCACTCCTGCACGTTGCCGGTGAGGAGCATGCCGGCGAAGACCGAGCCGATCGCCAGCAGGATCAGCGGAACGGTCATGATGTACGGCGACTCGTGCGGGTGCTTGACGTCCTCGGTCCACCGCTTCGGGCCGTGGAAGGTGAGGATGAACAGCCGCGTCATGTAGAACGCGGTCAACCCCGCGCCCAGCAGCGCCGCGCCGCCGAAGACCCAGCCCTGCCAGCCCTCGCGCTCGAAGGCGGTGGCGATGATCGGCTCCTTCGAGAAGTAACCGGACAACGGCCACATGCCGATGATCGCGAGCCAGCCGGCGGCGAACGTCCAGTACGTGATCGGCATGATCCGCCACAGTCCGCCGAAGCGCCGGATGTTGACCTGGTCGTTCATGCCGTGCATGACCGACCCGGCGCCGAGGAACATGTTGGCCTTGAAGAAGCCGTGTGCCAGCAGGTGGATCAGCGCCAGCGCGTACGCCCCGCCGCCGAGTCCGACGCCGAGGAACATGTAGCCGATCTGGCTGACCGTCGACCAGGCCAGGACCCGCTTGATGTCGTCCTTCGCCGCGCCGATGATGCAGCCCATCAGCAGCGTGAGGGCGCCGACCGCGACGACGATCAGCTGCGCGGTCTCGTTCAGGTTGAAGATCGCGTGCGAGCGGGCGATCAGGTAGACGCCACCGGTGACCATCGTCGCGGCGTGGATCAGGGCGGAGACCGGGGTCGGGCCCTCCATGGCGTCGGGCAACCAGGCCTGCAGCGGGAACTGACCCGACTTGCCGGTCGCGCCGAGCAGCAGCAGGAGCGCCATCGCCAGGACCACGCCGCTGCTGAGGTTGTGCGCGTTGTTGAAGACCTCGTCGTAGTTCACCGTGCCGAGGTAGGCGAACATCATGAAGATGGCGATCGCGAACCCGGCGTCACCGACGCGGTTCATGAGGAACGCCTTCTTGCCGGCCGTCGCCGCGCTGGGCCGCAGGTACCAGAACGAGATCAGCAGGTAGGAGGCGAGACCCACGCCCTCCCAGCCGAAGTACAGCATCACGTAGTTGTTGCCGAGGACCAGCAACAGCATCGCCGCGATGAACAGGTTGAAGTACGCGAAGAACTTGCGTCGACCCGGGTCGTGCGCCATGTAGCCCACGGCGTACAGGTGGATCAGCGAACCGACACCCGTGATCAGCAGCACGAACATCGCCGACAGCGGGTCGAACAGCAGGCCCATGTCGACGTGGAAGTCCCCGACGCCGATGTAGTCCCACAGCTTGAGTTCGACACCGCTGCGGTTCTCCAGTCCGCGCAGCGTGAAGAAGTACGTCAGGCCGAGCACGAACGACGTGGCGACGCTGAGCACGCCGAGCCAGTGACCCCAACGGTCGGCCCGCTTGCCCAGCAGCAGCAGGATCGCTGCGCTGGCCAGCGGGATCGCCAGGAGCAGCCAGAACGTTCCCAGCCACCCGGTCGCCGCCGAGTAGGCGATTTCCTCCACCACCCGCTCCTTAGTACTTCAGCAGGTTCGCGTCGTCGACGCTGGCAGAGCGCCGAGTCCGGAAGATCGACATGATGATCGCCAGGCCGACGACGACCTCGGCCGCCGCCACGACCATGACGAAGAACGCCATGATCTGCCCGTCGAGCGTGCCGTTGATCCGGCTGAACGTGACCAGCACGAGGTTGGCCGCGTTCAGCATCAACTCGATGCACATGAACAGCACGATCGCGTTCCGGCGGATGAGCACACCGACCGCGCCGATCGTGAACAGGATCGCCGCGAGGACGATGTAGTACGTCGGAGTCACTTCTCGGTCCCCTTCGGTGCGACGTCGGCGGACGTCAACTCCCGGGTCGGGAGGATCTTGGAGATGCTGCGGTCCGCCGGCGTGCCGTCAGGCAGCCGCGCGGGCGTCGCCACCGAGTCGGAGGTGGCGAACACACCGGGGCCCGGCTTCGGCGCCGGGTAGTTGCCCGGGCGGAACCGCGCCACCATGCGCTCCGGCTGGCTGACCTTGTCTTCCTTGCGCTTCTCGATGTGGGCCAGGATCATCGCGCCCACCGCCGCCGTGATCAGCAGCGCCGAGGTGACCTCGAAGACGAAGACGTACTTGGTGAACAACAGCCGGGAGATGCCGATCACGTTGCCCGCCGAGTTGGCGTTCGCGAGGCCCTGCGGGGTGCTGCCGCCGAGCGCGCGGTACAGGCCGATGCCCAGCAGCAGCGCCAGGCCGATGCCCAGCGCCATGGCGGCCATCCGTTGTCCGCGCAATGTCTCGATCAGCGAGTCGGACGAGTCGCGACCGACGAGCATCAGCACGAACAGGAACAGCATCATGATCGCGCCGGTGTAGACGATGATCTGCACCATGCCGATGAACGGCCCGGCCTGCAGGACGTAGAACACGCCCAGGCAGAGCATGGTGATCACCAGGAACAGCGCGGAGTGCACCGCGTTGCGGGCCCACACCATGCCGATCGCACCCAGCACCGCGAACGGCGCGAGGACCCAGAAGGCGGCGGCCTCACCGCCCTTCACGTCGCCGGCCGCGGCCAGCAGCTGCAGTGAGAGGTTCACGAGCCGGCCCCCTTGTACCGCTCGGCGCCGGCCGAGGTGCCGGGGTTCTCCAGCGCGCCGACGTAGTAATCCTTCTCGGAGTCGCCGAGCCGCATGTCGTGCGGCGGGCGCTCCATCCCCGGCAGCAGCGGCGCGAGCAGCTGCTCCTTGGTGAAGATCAGGTCGCGGCGGTTGTCCCGGGCCAGCTCGTACTCGTTGCTCATGGTGAGCGAACGGGTCGGGCAGGCCTCGATACACAGGCCGCAGAAGATGCAGCGCGCGTAGTTGATCTGGTACGTCTGCGCATACCGCTCACCGGGCGAGAAGCGTGCCTCTTCGGTGTTGTCGGCGCCCTCGACGAAGATCGCGTCCGCGGGGCAGGCCCACGCGCACAGCTCGCAGCCGATGCATTTCTCGAGGCCGTCCGGCCACCGGTTGAGGATGTGCCGCCCGTGGTAGCGCGGTGCCGGAGGCTTGCGCTGCTCCGGGTACTCCTCGGTGACCACCTTCTTGAACATGTGCGAGAAGGTGACCCCGAAACCCTTCAGAGTCCCACCGATGCTCATGTTGTCAGCTCTCCTTGCCGGTCGAGACGGTCTCCCGCTCGACGATCACGCGCTTGGCCCGCGGGCTCGGCGGCACCTCGAGGTTCATCGGAGGCAGCGGGAAGCCGTTGGCACCGCCGACACGGCCGCCGGGGTCCGGCTTCGGCGCGTCGGCGAGGGGATCCTTGCGGCCGCGCTGCATGCCGACCATGACCAGCACGAGCAGAACCAGCACGACGATCCCGGTGATGACGCCGACCCGGCTGCCGGTGCCGAGCTCGCCCTTCTGCAGCAGGCGGATGCCGGACAGCGCCAGGATCCACACGAGGTTGGCCGGGATCAGCACCTTCCAGCCGAATCGCATGAACTGGTCGTACCGCAGCCGGGGCAGCGTGCCACGGAGCCACACGAAGACGAACAGCAGCAGCAGGACCTTGATGGTGAACCAGAGCACCGGCCACCAGCCGTGGTTCGCGCCGTCCCAGAGCGAGATCGGCCACGGCGCCCGCCAGCCGCCGAGGAACAGCGTCGCGCAGAGGCCGGAAACGGTGACCATGTTGATGTACTCGGCAAGGAAGAACAGTGCGAACTTCAGCGACGAGTATTCGGTGTGGAAGCCACCGACCAGCTCGGACTCGGCCTCGGGGAGGTCGAACGGCGCGCGGTTGGTCTCGCCGACCGCGGAGGTGAAGTAGATCAGGAAGCTCGGCAGCAGCAGGATCGCATACCAGGCCGGGGCGTCGAAGGTCCAGCTGCCGATGCCGATGGTGCCGTTGCCGGCCTGCGCCTCGACGATCCCCGAGGTCGACATCGTGCCGGCCACCAGGAAGACCGAGACGATGGACAGGCCCATCGCGACCTCATACGAGATCATCTGCGCGCTCGAGCGCAGACCGCCCAGCAGCGGGTAGGTCGAGCCGGAGGCCCAACCGCCCAGCACGATGCCGTAGATCCCCATCGACGAGCAGGCCAGCACCAGCAGCACCGCCACCGGGATGTCGGTGAGCTGCAGCGGCGACTGGTGGCCGAAGATCGACACCGTCGGGCCGAACGGCATGACCGAGAACGCGGTGAACGCGCAGATGGTCGAGATGACCGGCGCGAAGAAGAAGACGACCTTGTCGGCCATCTTCGGCATGATGTCTTCCTTGAACGCCAGCTTCAGGCCGTCGGCCAGCGACTGCAGCAGACCGAAGGGGCCGTTGCGGTTCGGGCCGGGCCGGACCTGCATCCGGGCGACGACGCGCCGCTCGTACCAGATGGCGAAGAGCGTCATGACGACCAGGAAGGCGAAGATCACGACGACCTTGGCGAGCACCAGCCACCAGGGGTCCTTGCCGAACTGGTCCAGGTTCCCGTACGCGAGAGGCGTCATTTTGCGCTACCCCCAGTGCTGATCTCGACCAGCGCGCCCTCGGCGACGCCGAGCGTGCGGCGCAGGGTCGAGCCCGGTGAGTTCGTCGGGATCCATACGACCCCGTCGACCATGTCGGTGACGAGCGCCGGCAGGGTGATCGCGCCCCGCTCGGTGCCGACCGTCACCGCGTCGCCGTCGACCACACCGAGGTCGGCCGCGGTGCTCTTGGAGATCCGGACTACGGCGGGGCGGGCGGTGCCGGCCAGGTGGCCGTCGCCGTCCTGCAGCGAGCCGTTGTCGATCAGGTGGTGCCAGGAGGCGAGGATCGCCTGGCCGCTGGCCGGCTGGACGACCGTGCCGGGCGCCACCGACGGAGCGGTGCCCCGGACGCTGGTGCCGGCACCGACCAGGCCGGCCGTCGCCGTGCCCGGCAGCGGCAGCTGGGCCAGCGCGGCGAGCTCCGCGCGAACCGCGGTGACGTCGCTGACGCCCAGCTGGACGCCCAACTCGCGGGCCAGCGTGTCGAGCACGCGCGCGTCGCTCATCGCCGGGGTCTTGAGCACGGTGCCGAACGGCCGGACCCGGCCCTCCCAGTTGACGAAGGAGCCGCTCTTCTCGGCCGCCGCGGCGACCGGGAAGACGACGTCGGCCCGCTTGGTGACGGCGCTCGCCCGCAGCTCCAGGCTGACCACGAACCCGACGTTGTCGAGGGCCTCCTCGGCCGCCAGCGGGTCGGCCAGGTCGGCCGGGTCGACGCCGGCGACGAGCAGCGCGCCGAGCCGGCCCTCGCGGGCGGCGGCGGCGATGCCGTCGGTGTCACGGCCGGAGGCGCTGGGCAGCACGCCCGCGTCGAGGCCCCACGCCGCCGCGACCTCGCTGCGCGCGGCCGGGTCGAAGACCGGGCGACCGCCGGGGAGCAGGGTCGGCAGCGCGCCGGCCTCGACAGCGCCCCGGTCGCCGGCACGGCGGGGAACCCACGCGAGCCGGGCGCCGGTGGACTCGGCGAGCTGCGCCGCGGCGGACAGGCCGCCTTCGACGCTCGCGAGCCGCTCGCCGACGAACAGGATCGCGCCCTCCGCCGACAGCGCCTCGCGCAGCTGCTCGGACGCGCCGAGCACCTCCGCCTCGGCACCCGGTGCGGTGAGGATGACGGTGGAGCCGAGCTTCTCGAACCCGCGGCTGACGAACGGCGCGACGGCGTAACTGGCCAGGCCGCGCTTGAGGTAGGTCTTGCGGGTCCGCAGGAAGATGATCGGGCACTCCTCCTCGGGCTCCAGCCCGACGAAGACGACCGCGGGGGCCCGCTCGATGTCGGCGTAGGTGACCTCGGCCCGGCCCACGACGTGCGAGCCGAGGAACTCGGTCTCCTCGGTCGACAGCGGCCGGGCGCGGAAGTCGATGTCGTTGGTGCCGAGCGCGACGCGGGCGAACTTCGAGTACGCGTATGCGTCCTCGACCGTCAGCCGGCCACCGGCCAGGACACCGACGCCGCCGTTGTCCTTCGCCGCCGCCAGGCCGGCCGCCGCGGTGGCGATCGCCTCGGGCCAGCTCGCCGCACGCAGCTCGCCGGTCTTGGCGTCACGCACCAGCGGTGTGGTCAGGCGGTCGTTGGCGTTGACGTACTGGAAGGCGAACCGGCCCTTGTCGCAGTTCCACTCTTCGTTGACCGCCGGGTCGTCGCCGGCCAGGCGGCGCATGACCTTGCCGCGGCGGTGGTCGGCCCGCTGGTCGCAGCCGGCCGCGCAGTGCTCGCACATGTTCGGCGTCGACACCAGGTCGAAGGGCCGGGCACGGAAGCGGTACTGCGAGCTGGTCAGCGCGCCGACCGGGCAGATCTGGATGGTGTTGCCGGAGAAGTAGGAGTTGAACGGCGCGTCGTCGCCCGGCGAGTCGGGGTCGCCGCGGAAGACGCCGATCTGCTCGTTGGACGAGCGCTCCATCAGGTCGATGAACCTGTCACCGGCGATCTCGTCGGAGAACCGGGTGCAGCGCTGGCAGAGCACGCACCGCTCGCGGTCGAGCAGCACCTGCGTGCTGATCGGCAGCGGCTTCGGGTATTCCCGCTTGTGCTCGACGAACCGCGACTCCGCCTGACCGTTGCTCATCGCCTGGTTCTGCAGCGGGCACTCGCCGCCCTTGTCACACACCGGGCAGTCGAGCGGGTGGTTGATCAGGAGGAACTCCATGATGCCCTCTTGGGCCTTCTTGGCCACGTCGGAGGTCACCTGGGTCCGTACGACCATGCCCTCGGCCACCGGCTGCGTGCAGGACGCCACCGGCTTGCGCTGACCCTCGATGTCGACCAGACACTGCCGGCAGGCACCGGCCGGGGCCAGCAGCGGGTGGTCGCAGAAGCGCGGGATCGAGATGCCCATCTGCTCGGCGACCCGGATGACGAGTGCACCCTTGGGCGCCTCGACCTCGATGCCGTCGATCGTCAGCTTGACGGTGTCAACCTTGGGAACCACGTCGGTCATCAGTGGGCTCCTACCAGCTCGCCCTTGAACATCGGGGCCTTACGGCCCTCGATGTAGTCCAGGTAGTCCTGCTTGAAGTACTTGATCGAGGACGTCACCGGGCTGGTCGCACCGTCACCGAGCGCGCAGAACGAGCGGCCCAGCAGGTTGTCGCAGGCGTCCAGCAGGGTGTCGAGATCCCGGTGGGTGCCCTGGCCGGCAAGGATACGGTGCAGGATCCGCACCATCCAGTAGTTGCCCTCGCGGCACGGGGTGCACTTGCCGCAGGACTCGTGGTGGTAGAACGCGATCCAGCGGTAGGTCGCGTAGACGATGTCGTCCTGGTCGGAGAAGACCTGGACGGCGGTGGTGCCGAGCATCGTGCCGACGCCCGCCATGCCCTCGAAGTCCATGGGCGTGTCGAGGTGCTCGTCGGTGAGCATCGGGGTCGAAGAGCCGCCCGGCGTCCAGAACTTCAGCTTGTGACCGGGCTGCATGCCGCCCGCCAGGTCGATGAGCTGCCGCAGCGTGACGCCGAGGCCGCACTCGTACTGGCCCGGGTTGTTGACCCGCCCGGAGATCGAGTAGATCTTCGGGCCCGGCGACTTCTCGCTGCCCATGCTGCGGAACCACTGGGAGCCGCCGAGCACGATGTAGGGCACGCTGGCGATCGTCTCGACGTTGTTGACGACCGTCGGCGAGGCGTAGAGCCCGTGCGTCGCCGGGAAGGGCGGGCGCAGCCGGGGCTGTCCGCGATACCCCTCCAGGGAGTCGAGCAGCGCTGTCTCCTCGCCGCAGATGTAGGCGCCGGCTCCGCTGTGGACGACAACGTCGAGGTCGAAGCCGCTGCCCAGGATGTTGGTGCCCAGGTAGCCCTTGGCGTAGGCCTGCTGGACCGCGGCGCGCAGCCGGCGGGCCGCGTGGACCGCCTCGCCACGGATGTAGATCGCGGCGAAGTTGGCCCGGATCGCGTAGGAGGCGATGATGACGCCTTCGACCAGCGCGTGCGGGTCGGCCATCATCAGCGGCAGGTCCTTGCAGGTGCCCGGCTCGCCCTCGTCGGCGTTGACGACCAGGTAGTGCGGCTTGCCGTCGTTCTGCGGGATGAAGCCCCACTTCATGCCGGTCGGGAAGCCGGCGCCGCCACGTCCGCGCAGGCCCGAGTCCTTGACCAGCTGGATCAGCTCGTCCGGGTGGGCCTTCAGCGCCTTGCGCAGTGCGGTGTAGCCGTCGAGGCGCTCGTAGACGTCGATCTTCCACGCGTCAGGCGACAGCCAGCGCTTGGTGAGCACCGGCGTCAGCTTCGACAGCGACTCCTGCGAGGGCTGGTAGTCGAGGGTCACTTGGCCTCCTTCTGCGGCAGCGGACCGTCACCTGCCGGCTTCGCGTCGGAGGCGGGCTTCGGCGCGGTCTCCGGCGCCTTGGGTGGCGGCGCGTCGGCCTTCTTGGCGATCGGCGTCTCCGGGTCGAACCCGGGGACGGCGATCGCGAACCGCTCGGCGAGCCGGTTGCCGGCCAGCGTCGGGCCACCCGCGGTGCCTTCGGCGACGACCTCGTCGCCGCGGTCGTCGGCGAAGCCGGCGAGCTGCACCGCCATCTCCTTCAGCGTGCACAGTCGCGTGCCGCGGGTCGGCTGCGGGCGCTCGCCGTTCTGCAGCTGCTTGACCAGGTCCAGCGCGCTGTCCTCGGTGACCTGGTCGAAGAACTCGTAGTTGACCGTCATCACGGGCGCGTAGTCGCAGGCCGCCAGGCACTCGGAGTGCTCCAGCGTGATCCGCCCGTCGGCGGTCGTCTCGTCGTGACCGACCCCGAGGTAGTCGCTCAGGGCCTGGTAGGCCTTGTCGCCGCCGAGCACACCGCACATGGTGTTGGTGCAGACGCTGACCAGCCAGTCGCCGGTCGGCTTGCGCTTGTACATGGTGTAGAACGTCGCCACCGCGCCGACCTCGGCCTTGGTCAAGCCGAGCACCTCCGCGCAGAACGAGATGCCGTCCGCGGAGACGTACCCCTCTTCCGACTGCACCAGGTGCAGCAGCGGCAGCAGCGCGGAGCGCGAGCGGCCCTCGGGGTAGCGAGCGATGATCTGACGCGCGCGGTCGCGCGTGACCTCACTGAACACCATTAACGATCACACCCACCCATGACGGGGTCGAGCGAGGCGCCGCCCACGATGACGTCGGCGAGGAGCCCGCCTTCGGCCATTGCCGGGATCGCCTGCAGATTGACGAAGCTGGGCTCGCGGTAGTGCACGCGGAAGGGGCGCGTGCCTCCGTCGGAGACGGCGTGCACGCCGAGCTCGCCGCGGGGCGCCTCGATCGGCACGTAGACCTGACCGGGCGGGACCCGGAAGCCCTCGGTCACCAGCTTGAAGTGATGGATCAGGGCCTCCATGGACTGGCCCATGATCTTCGCGACGTGCTCCAGCGAGTTGCCGAGGCCGTCGCCGCCGACGGCCAGCTGCGCAGGCCACGCGATCTTCTTGTCGCCGATCATGATCGGGCCCGGCTCCAGGCGGTCCATCGCCTGCCGGATGATCTTGACCGATTCCCGCATCTCGTTGAGCCGGACCTTGTAGCGGCCCCACGCGTCACCGGTCGGCTCGGTGGGCACCGCGAAGTCGTAGGTCTCGTACCCGAGATACGGCTGCGTCTTGCGGAGGTCCCAGGCCAGGCCGGCGGAGCGCAGCACCGGACCGGTGATGCCCAGCGCCAGGCAGCCGGCCACGTCGAGGACGGCCACGCCCTGCGTGCGCTCCCGCCAGATGGTGTTGCCGGAGAGCAGGTCCTCGTACATGTCGATGCGCTCGGGCATCCACTCGAGGAACTCGCGGATCTTCGCCGCCGCCTCGTCCGGCAGGTCCTGCGCCAGGCCGCCCGGGCGGACATACGCGTGGTTCATCCGCAGGCCGGTGACCAGCTCGAAGATGTCGAGGACATACTCCCGCTCACGGAAGCCGTAGATCATCATCGACAGGGCGCCGAGCTCCATGCCCGTCGTGGCCAGCCACACCAGGTGGGACGAGACCCGGTTGAGCTCCATCATCAGGATCCGGATCGTCTTCGCCCGCTCGGTGATCTGGTCCTCGATGCCGAGCAGCTTCTCGACCGCCACGCAGTAGGCGGTCTCGTTGAAAATCGGCGCGAGGTAGTCCATGCGCGTGACGAACGTCGAGCCCTGCGTCCAGTTGCGGAACTCGAGGTTCTTCTCGATGCCGGTGTGCAGGTAGCCGATGACGGTGCGCGCCTCGATGACCGTCTCGCCTTCCAGCTCGAGCACCAGGCGGAGCACGCCGTGCGTCGACGGGTGCTGCGGCCCCATGTTGACGACGATGCGCTCCTCGGAGCCGGCCTCGTTGACGACCGTGTCCCAGTCGCCGCCGGTGACGGTGAAGACCCGGCCCTCGGTGGTCTCGCGCGAGCTCGCGTAATCGGTGGTCACTGGTAACTCCTCCGCTGGTCCGGCGGTGGGATCTCCGCGCCCTTGTACTCGACCGGCACGCCGCCGAGCGGGTAGTCCTTCCGCTGCGGGAAGCCCTCCCAGTCGTCCGGCATGAGGATCCGGGTCAGGTTGGGGTGGCCGTCGAAGATGACGCCGAACATGTCGTAGGTCTCGCGCTCCTGCCAGTCAGCGGTCGGGTAGACCTGGGTGACACTCGGCAGGTGCGGATCCTCGGCGGTCACGGCCGCCTCGAGGCGGACCCGGCGGCGGAACGTCAGCGACGTCAGGTGATACGTCACGTGCAGCCGGCGGCCGTCGGAGCCGAGGTAGTCGACGCCGGAGACGGAGGAGCACAGCTCGAACCGCAGGGCCGGGTCGTCACGCATGGCCTGGCAGACCTCGGCGATGCGCTCGGGCACGATGTGCAGCGTCAGCTCACCGCGGTCGACCACGATCCGCTCGATCGCGTCGTTAAAGCCGGCGTAGGCCTCTTCGAGCGCGTCGACGACCTCGTCGAACTCCCCGCCGAACGGCCGGGGCGAGTCGAGCTCCACCGCACGGCGCCGCCGGAGACCGCCGAAGCCGGACGTGTCACCGGTCCCCTGCACGCCGAACATGCCCCGCCCGGCACCGTTCGACGGCGGCTGCTGCGCGGCGGCGCCCAGCTCGGCGCCGACCGGCTCTACCTCAGTCACTTCGTACCTCCGGACAGGTTCGCCCGCTCTTCCATCCACTTCTGGATGCGCAGCTGCTCTTCGCTCCCTTGCGCGGCGGCCTTGATCCACTCGGCGCGCTTCGCCTTGTCGAACCGGTAGCTCGACGGCATCGCGCCGGGGGCCACCACCGGGGCACCGTCGCGCTCGATCCGCGCCTCGATCGCGCGGCGGCGCCGGTCGCCCAGCGGCTCGGCCATGACCTTGTCATGCAGCCGCAGGATCGCGTCGATCAGCATCTCCGGCCGCGGCGGGCAGCCCGGCAGATACATGTCGACGGGCACAATGTGATCGACACCCTGGACGATCGCGTAGTTGTTGAACATGCCGCCGCTCGACGCGCAGACGCCCATCGAGAGCACCCACTTGGGCTCGGGCATCTGGTCGTAGATCTGGCGCAGGACCGGGGCCATCTTCTGGCTCACGCGGCCGGCGACGATCATCAGGTCGGCCTGGCGCGGGCTGGCCCGGAAGACCTCCATGCCGAAGCGCGCCAGGTCGTAGCGTGCCGCGCCGGTCGCCATCATCTCGATGGCGCAGCAGGCCAGGCCGAACGTGGCCGGCCAGAAGCTCGCCTTACGCGACCAGTTGACCAGCTTCTCGACGGTGGTCAGCAGGACGCCGGTCGGTACCTTTTCCTCGATGCCCATGGCTCAGTCCCAATCCAGCCCGCCGCGCCGCCACACGTAGGCGAAGGCGACGAACACGGTGACGATGAACAGCACCATCTCCACGAACCCGAAGAGGCCGAGCGCGTCGAAGTTCACGGCCCACGGGTAGAGGAAGATGATCTCGATGTCGAAGACGATGAACAGCATCGCGGTCAGGTAGAACTTGACCGGGAAGCGGCCACCGCCGACGGGCTGCGGCGTCGGCTCGATGCCGCACTCATAGGCGTCGAGCTTCGCCTTGTTGAACCGGCGCGGCCCGACGAACGGGGCGATCGCCACCGAGAACAGCGCGAAGGCTGCGGCGAGGGCGAAGAGCCCGAGAATCGGTACGTACGGCGCGAGCGACATCGTGCTGCTCCGTCCTTTCGGCGAGCCCGGCGGGGTGGTTGCCGCTGGGACCACTCAAGCTGTATGCGGGTTTACACTATTCGGTGATGTCCGGACGGCTTCGTCCGGGGCACCCCAAATGTGGCCTTGGGCTGTGCGTTTGCGGCTAGACAGCCGGTGCCAGACGGGTCATTGCGTTGATCACGCGGTCCATGGCGTCGCCCCCTCGCGGGTCGGTGAGGTTGGCGAGGAGCTTGAGCACGAACCGCATGAGGGTGGGGTGTGGCATGCCGTGCTTGGTGGCCACCCGCATGATCTGCGGCTGACCGATGAGCTTCACGAAGATGTTCCCGAGCCGGTAGTAGCCGCCGTAGCGGGCCTTGAGCTCGGCCGGGTAGTGGGCGAGCGCACGCTCCCGCGCCGTGCCCTGGGGGCGGGCGAGGCCCTGGACGGCGATCTCCGCCGCCAGCTCGCCGGACTCCATGGCGTAGGCGATCCCCTCGCCGTTGAAGGGGTTGACCATGCCACCGGTGTCGCCGACGAGCAGGACGCCCCGGGAGTAGTGCGGCACCCGGTTGAAGCCCATCGGCAGCGCCGCGCCCTGGGGCTTGCCCTCGGCGTTGGCCGGGTCGGAGAGTCCCCACTCGGCGGGCGTGTTGTCGACCCAGTCGGCCAGCAACGTGCGGTAGTTGGTCTTGCCGTAGGCGACGCTGCTGTTGAGCACGCCGAGGCCGACGTTGACGCGGCCGTCACCCAGGCCGAAGATCCAGCCGTAACCCGGCAGAAGCTTGTCGCCCGACTCGCGGCTGCGCAGTTCGAGCCACGACTCGAGATAGTCGTCGTCGTGACGCATCTCGCTGCGGAAGTATTGCCGGACGGCGACGCCCATCGGGCGGTCCTCACGCTTGGCGATGCCCAGCGCCAGGGCGAACCGGCCGGAGACGCCGTCGGCGGCGATGACCAGCGGCGCACGGAACTCCAGCGGCTCCTTGTCCGGCCCGGTCGCCGTCACGCCGACCACACGACCGGTGCGGTCGAGGATCGGGCCGCTCACGTTGGTGCCTGTGCGCAGGATGGCGCCGGCCTCGGTCGCCGCGGTCGCGAGCATCTGGTCGAAGTCCATGCGCGTGCGGGTCAACCCGTAGTCGGGGAAGCTCGCGAGGTCGGGCCAGTCGAGCTCGAGACGGATGCCGCCACCGATCACACGCAGGCCGCGGTTGCGCAGCCAGCCCTTCTCCTCGGTGGTGTCGATCCCCATCTTGATCAGCTGCTTGACCGCTCGGGGCGTCAGCCCGTCGCCGCAGACCTTCTCCCGCGGGAACTCGGTCTTCTCCAGCAGCAGCACCCGCAGGCCGTGGCGAGCCAGGTGGAACGCGGCGGTAGAGCCGCCAGGTCCGGCGCCGACGACGATGACATCCGCGTCTTTCCCGGTGTCGGTCACAGCCGTCACACCTCCTTGCCCTTCGGTCTTACCTGTCGCTCTTCGCTCGGACGCCGTTGGCCGCTGCTGTCATTCTGCTCGTGAAAGTCTTCACAAAGTACTCCGGGGGAAGTCTAGAACCGTGACGTGGCCCGCTGTCAGTTAGGCGACCCTAATTTTTCACCCCGAGCGTCACCTAGATCGCCGATTCGGTCGACAGCATCCCTGCTCGGTGGGCGTTCTGCCCGACAAATCGTGATCATGGCACTGAGTTATCCACAGGAAAATCTCTACGGTCGACACCCGGCGACCGGATGACAATCCTCGGTCATCATGAACCCCGGGCAGCCGGACCGTGACCGGCTCGACGCACACGCCACCGCGCAACGCGGACTCTTCACCCGCGCACAGGCTCTGACCTGCGGATACAGCGAAACCACGATCAAGACGAAGTGCCGAACCGGCGACTGGACCGTCGTCGTGCGGGACGTCTACGCCGACCGAGGCCTGGAGATCACCCCCATGCTGCGGGACACAGCGGCCGTGCTGGCGCTGCCCGGCGCCGTCCTCGCCGGCCCGTCGGCCGCCCGCTGGCACCGCATCGAGGTGCCGAGCACCGCCACCTTCGTCGCCTATCCCCGGCGGGTCCGGCGCCGGCAGGTGCACGTGCTCCATGAGGAGCCACCACCTGCGGACGTCGTCCAGGTGGACGGCGTGCCGGCGACCACCCTGGGACGCACGCTGTTCGACTGCGCCCGCCTGCTGCCGGACGCGACCGCGACGGCGCTGCTGACCAGGGCATTGGAGGAGGGCTGGACGACGATGCCCGAGCTGGCCGAGCGCATCCGGGACATGATCGGCCGCCACGGCACCCCACGGCTGGTCCGGCTGATCAGGGCGGTGGCCTTCGGCGACCGCAGTGCCACGCTGCAGCTCATGGTCCGGCTGCTGCAGCGCGCCGGGATCTGGGGCTGGCAGCTGCACGAGCCGATCAACGACCGGTGGGGCCTGATCGGCCTCGGCGACGTCGTCTTCCCGGAGGCCAAGCTGGTGCTCGACCTGGGGCCGGGGCTGGAGCTGGGCACCGACGACGCGGAGCCGAAGCAGGAGACCGCCGCCCGGCGACAGGAGCGGGCCGTCCGGCTGGCGGCGGCCGGATGGACGGTCACCGCGCTCACCTGGGGCGACCTGACCAGTCGCCCCACCGAGGTCGTGGCCGAGCTGCGGGCCTGCCTCGACCGCCTGACCCCGGTGCGGTGGTGAGGCGGTGCGGTCAGATCCGGAAGCCGCGGTGCAGCGCCACCACACCGCCGGTGAGGTTGCGCCACGCCACCTTGCGCCAGCCGCTGGCGGCGATCCGGGCCGACAGCCCTTCCTGGTCCGGCCAGGCACGGATCGACTCGGCCAGGTAGACGTAGGCGTCCGGGTTGCTCGACACCCGCTTCGCCACCTGGGGCAGGGCGCGCATCAGATAGCCCATGTAAGCACCGCGGAACGGTCGCCAGGTCGGGTGGCTGAACTCACACACCACCAGCCGGCCGCCGGGTTTTGTGACCCTCGCCATCTCGCGCAGGGCGGCCTCAGTGTCACTGACGTTGCGCAGCGCGAAGGAGATCGTCACCGCGTCGAAAGTCTCGTCCGCGAACGGCAGCGCCAGCGCGTCGCCGGCCAGCAGCGACACCGTCGGACGCTTCGCGTGCCCGGCCTGGAGCATGCCGATCGAGAGGTCCACGCCGACGGCGAACGCGCCGGACTTGGCCAGCTCGAAGGTGGAGACGCCGGTGCCGGCGCCGAGGTCCAGCACCCGCTCCCCCGGCTTCAGGCCCAGGGCGTGCCGCGTCTCACGCCGCCACATGCGGTCCTGGCCGCCGGAGAGCACGGTGTTGGTCAGGTCATAGCGACGGGCCACCCCGTCGAACATCGCCGCGACCTCGTGCGGCTCCTTCTCCAGCGAGGCGCGGGTCATGAGTTCACCGACGTCAGCGGCAGGGCGCGGCCGGTGCCGCCGCCGGGCAGGGCGATCGAGGAGAAGTGCGACTGCACCCGCTCGTCGGTCGGGTCGTCGGCCGGAGTCCAGTGGACCCGCATGTGCCGATACTCGGTGTCGCGCTGCGCCGGGATGCGGTCCGCGCCGCGGATCATCTGCACCAGCTCGGTGAGGCGGGAGCGGTGACGGGCGCCGGCGGAGGAGATCACGTTCTCCTCGAGCATGATCGAGCCCAGGTCGTCGACACCCATGTGCAGCGACACCTGGCCGACGTCCTTGCCGGTGGTCAGCCAGGACGACTGCAGGTGGGCGACGTTGTCGAAGAAGAGCCGCGCCACGGCGATCAACCGCAGGTATTCCAGGCTGGTGGCCTGCGTGCGGCCCTTCAGGTGGTTGTTCTCCGGCTGGTAGGTCCACGGGATGAACGACCGGAAACTGCCCTCGTAGCCGTTGCCGACCGCGAGATCCTGGACGTCCCGGATGAGGCGCAGGTGTTCGATCCGCTCGGCGTTGGTCTCGCCGGTGCCCATCATCATCGTCGCGGTCGACGACACACCGAGCCGGTGCGCCGCTGCCATGACCTCGAGCCAGCGCTCGCCCGACTCCTTCAGCGGCGCAATCGCGTGCCGCGGCCGGGCGGGCAGCATCTCCGCGCCCGCGCCCGCGATGGAGGCCAGGCCGGCGGCCTTGATCCGGGTGATCGCCTCGTCGATGGAGACGCCGGAGACCTTCGCCATGTGCAGCACCTCGGACGGCCCGATCGAGTGGATGACCAGGCCCGGGAAGGCGGAGTGGACGGCGGAGAAGAGCTCCTCGTAGTACTCGACACCGAAGTCGGGATGGTGCCCGCCCTGCAGCATCACCTGCGTGGCGCCGAGCTCGGCCGCCTCCGCACACCGGCGCAGGATCTCCTCGGTGCTGTGGGTCCAGCCCTCGGCGTGCTTCGGCGCCCGGTAGAACGCGCAGAACTTGCAGGCCGTCACGCAGACGTTGGTGTAGTTGATGTTGCGGTCGATGATGTAGGTGACGATGTTGTCCGGATAGCGCCGGCGGCGCACGGTGTCGGCGGCCTCACCGAGCTCGTGAAACGGCGCGTCGGTGTAGAGCAGCAGCGCCTCTTCCGGGCTGATGCGCCCACCGTCGGCCGCTCGCTGCAGTATCTCGCTGATCACCGGAGTTTCCGTCACAACCCAGAGCGTACCCAGCAGGTGAGCCATGGCGTTCAGCCGTGCTTAGGATCACGAGAGTGACTGACATGCGCTATCGCCGTCTCGGCCGGTCCGGCCTACCCGTCTCGGTCCTCGGAATCGGCTGCAACAACTTCGGCGGCCGGATCGACGCGGCCCGCGCGGCGGAGGTCGTCCACGCCGCCCTCGACCATGGCGTCACGCTCTTCGACACCGCCGACATCTACGGCAACGCGCCCGGCGACTCGGAGCGGGCGCTGGGTGCGGCCCTCGGCAAGCGCCGCGGCGAGGCCGTCGTCGCGACGAAGTTCGGCATGGACGCGCGCGGCGCCTACGGGCCCGACTGGGGCGCGCGCGGCAGCCGGCGATACATCTTCCGGGCCGTCGAGGCGTCGCTGCGCAATCTCGGCACCGACTACATCGACCTCTACCAGCTGCACGCGCCCGACCCGGAAACACCGATCGAGGAGACCCTCAGCGCGCTCGACGACCTCGTGCGGTCGGGCAAGGTGCGATACCTCGGCCACTCCAACTTCACCGGCTGGGAGACCGCCGACGCCGCCTGGACCGCCGAGACGAAGCAGCTCACGCCGTTCGTGAGCGCCCAGAACCGATACTCGCTGCTCCACCGCGCGCCGGAGCAGGAGCTCGTCCCGGCACTGCAGCGGTTCGGGCTGGGCCTGTTGCCGTACTTCCCGCTGGCCAGCGGGCTGCTGACCGGCAAGTACCACCGCGGGGAGTCGGCGCCGGCCGGCTCGCGGCTCGACCGGGTCGGCTACGCGAACGTCCTGGCCGAGGCGCCGTGGGACGTCATCGATCGGCTGGAGGCGTTCGCCGACGAGCGCGGCATCGACCTGCTCACCCTCGCGATCGGAGCCCTGGCGGCCAAGCCGACGGTGGCCAGCGTGATCGCCGGGGCGACGTCGGCCGCGCAGGTCGCGGCCAACGTCGCGGCCGTCTCCTGGCAGCCGTCCGAGGACGACATGAAGGCGCTGAACGAACTGCTGGAAGGCGACGAACGGTAGGGCGTCAAAGGTTGATCTTGCCTACCAAGGTGTCGCCCGGCCGGTCGGACCCGCCGGACGGCTCGACCGTGACGCCGAAGGTGGGGGCCAGGAACGGCACGTAGACGCGGCCGGTGCCCGACGGGACCAGGCCCGCGTCGCGCGGGGAGGCCCCGATCATCCACAGCTGGTAGGCCTTGCCGGTGCCCGGGGAGTCCAGGCCGTCGAGCACGGCCACGGCCGCGTTGCGGGACGGGGACACCACCACCGTGACCCGGCCGCCGCCCATGTCCTGGCTGACCAGCCGGGCGTCGGCCGCGGCCAGGACCGCGTCGACGCGGGCGTTCTCGTCGCGGAGGTTGGTCACCTGCTGCTGGGCCACCACCCAAGTGCCGACGCCGGCGCCGGCGGCGAGCACGGCGGCGGCGACCGCCGCCACGCCCCAACGGCGCAGCCGGTCCCGGGTCGTGCGGCCGGACGAGGTCGACGCCCGGCGGCTGCGCTCCTGCGGGGTGCGCGCGATCTGCGCCATGACGGAGTCCCGCAGCCGCGGCGGCGACGCCTCGGCGACCGGGTGCGCCAGCCACGCCGCGGTCTCCCGCAGCTCCGCCACCTCGACGGCGCAGGACGGGCAGTCGCGCAGGTGCCGGTCGAACGCGGCCCGCTCCAGGTCGTCCACGGCGTCCAGCGCATAGGAGCCCGCGAGCGCGTGAATGTCCACGGTCTCGGTCATGAGAGCGCCACCCCCAAGCAGTCCCGCATGCGGATCAGACCGTCCCGCATCCGCGTCTTGATCGTCGGCAGGGCCGTGCCGAGCAGGTCCGCGACCTCCCGATAGCTGTTGCCGCCGTAGTAGGCCAGCGTGATGGCCTCCCGCTGAAGGTCGGTCAGGCCGTCGAGACACCGGCGGACCTGCTGCTGCTCGATGCGCGCCGTCGCCGACTCGACCACGTCGTCGTACGGCGTCTCGGCGCTGACCGCCGCCACCCGCCGTACCCGCTCGATACCGGCCTGCTCGGAACGGACCCGGTCGACGGCCCGCCGGTGCGCGATCGTGAACACCCAGGCGGTGGCGCTGCCGCGGGTGCCGTCGTAGCGGGCGGCGGTCCGCCACACCTCGATCATCACCTCCTGCATGACTTCCTCCGACTGGGCGGGGTCACGCAGGACGCGGCGGATCAGCCCGTACACGCGGGCCGACACCAGGTCGTAAAGCTCGGCGAAGGCGCGCTCGTCACCGCGCGCGACCCTGGCCAGCAGTTCGTCGGCGTCGACGCGCCGCTGCGGGGTCGGCACCGCGACGAGCCGCTGCGTGGGCAGCTCCTCGTGTTCGGGTCTCATGTCGCTCATTCGAAGCGGCCGCCGACCCGGATTGGTCTCATGCGTCGTAGTCGACCACGACACGCTCGGTGATCGGCATCGCCTGACAGGTCAGGACATAGCCGGCGGCCAATTCCTCGGGCTCCAGGGCGAAGTTCCGGGCCATCTCGACCTCGCCCTCGACGATCTTGGCGCGGCAGGTCGAGCAGACCCCGCCCTTGCACGAGTACGGCAACTCGGGCCGCTGCCGCATCGCCGCGTCGAGGATCCGCTCGTCGTGCGCCATCGTGAACGTCGACTTCCGCCCGTCGAGCACGACGGTGACCTCCGCTCCGGGCCCCTCCGAAACTGTCGGCTCCTCGGCGGCGACCGGCGGCGTGTCGGAGACGTGGAAGAGCTCGGTGTGCACCTCGGCGTCGGGCACCCCGCGCACGCTCAGCGCGACGCGGGCATCCAGCACCATGCCGTACGGCCCGCAGAGGAACCACTCGTCGACCGTCCCCGGCGGGACCAGCGCGTCGAGGATCCGCCCGATGCGCTCCTGGTCGAGCCGGCCGGACAGCAGCGGCGACTCCTGGGCCTCACGGGAGAGCACGTGGATGACGTGCAGCCGGTCCTGGTACCGGTCTTTCAGGTCGGCCAGTTCCTCGGCGAACATGACGGTGCCGGCGGCCCGGTTGCCGTAGATCAGCGTGAACCGGCTGCCGGGCTCGACGGCCAGGGCGGTCGCCACCAACGACAGCACCGGCGTGATCCCCGACCCTGCGACGACGCCCGCGTAGTGCCGGGTCCGCTCGGCGGAGAACGCGCTGGTGAAGTGGCCCAGCGGCGGCATCACGTCGACCTCGTCGCCGGGGGCGAGCTCCGACAAGGCGAACGTCGAGAACGCCCCGTCCGGGACCCGCTTGATCCCGATCCGCAGGACGCCTTCCTCGGCGAGCGCCGCCGGAGTGGAGCAGATCGAGTACGACCTGCGGATCTCCTCCCGGCGGACGGTCAGGTGCTGCCCGGCCCGGAACTCGAACACCGGCCGCAGCTTGGGCGGCACGTCGAACGTCACCGCGACCGCGTCGTCGGTCAGACGCTCCACGTCAACGACCGCCAGCCGGTGGAACGTGGGCCGCCGCTTGGCGGGACGCGTGATGGAAACGGTCATAGGGTTTTCACCGCATCAAAAGGCTCGAGACAGGCGCGGCAGCGCCACAGTGACTTGCAGGCGGTCGACCCGAACCGGGACAGCTCCTCGGTGTCCGGCGACCCACACCGCGGACATCGGACGGCCAGGGACAGCGACACGGGCCGGCCGCCACCGGCGGCGGGCGGCGCGATGCCGGCCTCGGCCAGCTTCCGCCGGCCCGACTCACTGATCCAGTCGGTGCTCCAGGCCGGCGACAGCACCGTGTCGACGGCGACGTCGGCGAACCCGGCGGCGTGCAGGGCCGCCTCGATGTCGGAGCGGATCATGTCCATGGCGGGGCAGCCCGAGTAGGTCGGTGTGATCGTCACCGTGACGCGGTCGTCATACACGGCGACGTCCCGCACGATGCCCAGCTCACCGATCGTAACGACCCGCAGCTCAGGATCGCGGACCGTCGCGACGAGATCAATGACCTGAGCGGTCGTCACCACGTCGCCCCCGGGTGCGCCCGGTGCAGCACCTGCATCTCGGCGAGCAGCCGCGACAGGGCCTCGGTGTGCAGACCCCGCCGCCCGCCGGTCGGCGCCCAGCCGTCGGCCGGCCGGGCCAGGGTGGCCTCGGCGAACACCTTGTCGATCTCGGCCAGCCAGGGCTCGCGGAGGTCGGCCGAGGGACCCTCGAAGAGCTCGTGCGTGTATGGCCAGACGGCGTCGACCGCGCTCTGCATACGACGGTGCGACTCGTCCGTGCCGTCACCGAGGCGGACGACCCAGCGGGAGCTGTGATCGACGTGGTACGCGGACTCCTTGCGGGCCTTCGCCGCGATCGCCGCCAGCCGCTCGTCGGGGCCGCCGACCAGGCGGTCGTAGCGCAAGCGCTGGTAGGCGGAGAGGAGCAGCAGCTTGGCCATGGTGACCGCAAAATCGCCGTTGGCCAGCTCGACGAGCTGCACGTTGCGGAACTCGCGATCGTCGCGCAGGAAGGCGAAGTCGTCCTCACCGCGGCCCCGGCCCTCCAGCTCACCGGCGTAGGCGAGCAGCAGCCGCGCGGCGCCGAGCTGGTCCAGCGCGATGTTGGCCAGCGCGATGTCCTCCTCCATCTCCGGCGCGCGCGAGCACCACTCGCCGAGCCGCTGCGCCGCGATCAGCGCGTCGTCGGCGAGACCCAGCACGTCCTCGAACCGGGTCATATGTGTTCAGCGCCTTCCGGCACGGCATAAAACGTCGGATGCCGGTACACCTTGTCGGCCGCGGGGTCGAAGAACGCGTCCTTCTCGTCGGGGCTGCTCGCCGTGATCGCGCCGGCCGGCACGACCCAGATGGACACGCCCTCCTGGCGGCGGGTGTAGACGTCACGCGCGTTGCGCAGCGCCATCTCGGCGTCGGGGGCGTGCAGGCTGCCGACGTGGGCGTGCGACAGCCCCCGGCGCGGCCGGACGAAGACCTCCCAGAGCGGCTCAGACATGCGCCACCGCCTTCTTCGCGGCGTGGGCGGCCGCGGCCGCACGCACCCAGGCGCCCTCTTCGTATGCGCGCCTGCGGTGCTCGATGCGCTGCCGGTTGCACGGCCCGTTGCCCTTGATGACCTGCATGAGCTCGCCGTAGTCGGGCTGGGTGTAGTCGTGGGCGCCGCGCTCGGCGTTCCAGCGCAGGTCCGGGTCGGGAATCCGCAGGTCGAGCACGCCCGCCTGCTGCACACACATGTCCACGAACCGCTGCCGCAGCTCGTCGTTGGAGAACCGCTTGATCTTCCAGGTCATCGACTGCTCGGAGTGGGTGGAGTCGCTGTCGGGCGGGCCGAACATCGCCAGTGATGGATACCACCAACGGTCGACCGCGTCCTGGGCCATCGCCTTCTGCTCGGGCGTGCCGCGCGACAGGGTGTACAGGATCTCGTACCCCTGACGCTGGTGGAACGACTCCTCCTTGCAGATGCGGATCATCGCCCGCGCATAGGGCCCGTAGGAGCAGCGGCACAGCGGCACCTGGTTGACGATCGCGGCCCCATCGACGAGCCACCCGATCGCGCCGACGTCCGCCCAGCTCAGCGTCGGATAATTGAAGATGGAGCTGTACTTCTGGCGCCCCTCGATCAGCATCTCGACCAGTTCCTGCCGGGAGATGCCGAGCGTCTCGGCCGCCGCGTAGAGATACAGCCCGTGGCCGGCCTCGTCCTGGACCTTGGCCAGCAGGATCGCCTTGCGCTTGAGTGACGGCGCGCGCGAGATCCAGTTGCCCTCGGGCTGCATGCCGATGATCTCGGAATGCGCATGCTGCGCGATCTGCCGGATCAGCGTCTTGCGGTACGCCTCCGGCATCCAGTCCCGGGGCTCGACCTTCTGGTCGGCGGCGACGATCGCGTCGAAGTATCCCTGCAGGTCACCGTCGTTTTCGACGGCCTGGCCAGCGGCCTGCCGGAGGTCGCGCTCGGCGCTGTCGACCTGCTCGAGAAGCGGGGCGAAATCGTTGCCGTACACCCCCCAAGTGTTACAGCAACCGACCGCAGCTGCAAGAAGGTGTCACAGTCGCACAACGCCGGCTTGAGTCAACTACCAGGGACTTTTGAGCGTGAATGGGCTGCAGGCCGCGCGCAGGGACGAGAGACTGTCCCTCGCGTCCCTTGAGACCCACATGTCCCTTACGACGTGTTAACACCGGCAACACCTGCCCATGACCGGCGACCGCTGCAATGGGGGGCGACCGCCAGGGAAGGATCACCGATCCATGCACAAGCGCGTCGGATTTGCCATATTCGTGCTGCTCCTCGGCGCGGTGCTGGTCGTGGTGCCGTATCTGTGGGGCAGCGACATGCTGAGCCGCAACCGGTCGGACGCCGCCGCACCGGCCCCGCTCGCCGGGAGTCCGGCACCGTCGGACGCCCCGACCCGCAAGGCCGCACCGGCGCCTCCGTCCGCGCCCGCGCTTCCCCCGGCTGTGCTGCACCCCGCGACGGTGACCGTCGACGCGACGGGCTTCTGGTCGTGGACCGTGCTCGACCGCCGTACCGGCGAGATGGCGGGCTCGGCGAACGCCGCGACGACGCAGCGCACGGCCTCGATGATCAAGGCGTGGCTCGCGTCCGACTACCTGCGCCGGACCGCCAGCCCCAGTCCGTCGAACCTCCGGCAGCTCAGCACCATGATCCGCAACAGCGACAACAACGCCGCCTCGTACTTCTGGAGCCTCAACGGCAGGTCGGCGAGCATCACACGGCTGGCCCAGATCTGCGGCCTGACCGACAGCAAGTACTACATCGACTGGGCCAGCACGATGGTCTCGGCCCGCGACGCCGCGCGCATGGGCGCCTGCATCGGCGACGGCCGCGCCGCCGGCCCGAAGTGGACCGACTGGGTCCTCAACGAGATGCGCAACGTGTCGTCGAGCCAGGAGTTCGGCATCGTCCCGGCGCTGCCCGAGACCGAGAAGGCGACGACCGCGGTGAAGAACGGCTGGATCGCCCGCAGCGACGGCAAGTGGCACGTCAACTGCATGGCCATCGGCACCGACTGGGTGCTGAGCGTCCTGACCGTGTACCCGGCGTCGAAGGGCATGAATTACGGCGCCGACATCTGCTCCAGCGTGACTCGCCAACTCCAGGCGTAACCCGCGGGCGCCGCGAGGGCTCGAGAGCGTGGGGTCAGCCTTCGAAGAAGGCCGGGCCGTCCGTGGGCAGCGAGGGCACCGCGCCGAGCAGGGTGGCCCTCCGGGCGAACTCACGCACCCCGGCCACCTGCCGATCACCGAGCGAGAAGTCCAGCGTGCGGAAGTAGTGCGCCAGCGTCGCCGCCGACAGCGTCTCCCAGCGCGCCGCCGCCTCGGCGACCTCGTCGAGCTCGGTCAGGCAGAGTTCCTTCGAGCGCAGGAACGCCTCGTGCACGCCCTTGACCAGGCCGGGGTGCGCGGCGGCGAAGTCCCGGCGCACCGCCCAGGCGGCGAAGACCATCGGCAGGCCGGTCCAGTTGCGCCAGGCCTGGCCCAGGTCGGTGACCTGCCAGCCGTGCTGCGGTGCGTCGTGCAGCGCCCGCAGGGCCACGTCGCCGATGATCACGGCCGCGTCCGCCTCGTCCAGCATGCGGGCCAGGTCGGGCGGGCTGTGGAAGTACGTCGGGCGGACGCCGACGTGCGTCTCGAGGTACATCTGCGCGAGCAGGACGCCGGTGCGCGAGGTCGCGCCGAGGGCCACCGGCCGGCCGTCGAGCCGGTCCAGCGGGACCGTCGACACGATGTTGACGGACAGGACCGGGCCGTCGCTGCCGACCGCGAGGTCCGGCAGGAGGAGCAGGTCCTCGGCGTTGCGGAGGTACTCCACCAGCGAGATCGGGCCGATGTCGAGATCACCGGCGACGAGCGCGGCGTTGAGCCGCTCCGGCGAGTCCTTGTGCAGATCCACGTCGATCAGCGCGCCAGAGCGCATCAGTCCCCAGTAGATCGGAAGGCAGTTCAGGAACTGGATGTGGCCGACACGGGGCCGCTGCAGCGCAGACACACAGCCCATGTTGCCCCAACCGCGGCTGGTCAAGCGGTCAGGGCGGTGATTCTCACAGCGGCGTACCCTCGTGGGGTGCGACGTCCCCTCGCCGTGATCATTACCACCTTGACGCTGCTGGCCGGCTGCTCGAAGGCCCCGGCCGAGCAGGAGCACGCGCCCGCCGTGGCGGCCTCGGCCGAGTCGTCACCGAGTGCCGCGGAGCCCAGCACGAGCCCGAGCCCCAAGCCGAGCGGCCCGCTGTTCACGCCGACCGCGACCGTGACGATGAACGTCAAGGGCTACTGGTCGTGGGCGTTCTTCGATCACAAGACCGATCAGTTGTACGGATCGACGCCCTATACGACCAGCGACACGGCCTCGATGGCCAAGGCGTGGGTGGCGGCGGACTGGCTGCGCCGGCAGGGGGAACAGAACAAGCAGCCCAGCAGCGCAGCGCTCAACGAGCTCACCCGGATGATCCGGGACTCCGAGACCGAGAACACCTTCAAGTACCACGTCCAGAACGGCAACCTGAGCTCGATCAAGCGCATGATCACGCTGTGTGGCCTGACCGAGACGAAGGGCACGCAGAACTCGTGGAGCCTGACCCAGATGTCGGCCCGCGACGTGACCCGGCTCGCGAAGTGCATCGGCGACGGCCGGGCGGCGGGCCCGAAGTGGACCGGCTGGCTGCTCAACGAGATGCGCAACGTGCGCGGCCCGGGCCGGTTCGGGCCGATCGAGGCGCTGCCGGCCGACGTGCAGAAGACGACGGCGATCAAGAACGGCTGGCTGTCCCGCGACGACGGCCAGTGGCACATCGCCTGCATGGCCCTCGGTGACGGCTGGAGCATCGGCGTCATGGCGCACTACCCGAGCTCACTGGGGAAGGACTACGGGGCGAAGACGTGCCGGGAAGTGACGAAGCAGCTGCTGACGCAGCACTAGCCCGCCACAGCGCCGGCCCGAACGCGACCACGGCCAGCACCCCGGCCGCGCCGCAGCCGATGACGACGTGCCGCGGCTCGAAGCGCTCGATCAGCAGGCCGCCGGCGCCGTAACCGATCAGGTTCGCCGCGTTGACGACCGCGCCGAACCGCGCGAAGAACCTGCCGCGCAGGGCCGCCGGCACCCGCCGGGCCGCGATCACACCCAAAAAGTTGTTCTCGGCCCCGTTCATGGCGCCGCCCAGCAGCCACAGCGGGTACACCATCCACACCACCGTCGCGAAGCCCGACATCAGGACGGCCAGCGCCGTCACCAGGTGCATCACCACCAGCAGGCGGCCGAGCGCCGCGTCGGTGCGTGCGCGGGCGGCGGCGAACCAGCCACCCGCCAGCATCCCGGCCGTCCACGCCGCCTCGACCAGCCCGAACTCGGCAGGGCTCCCGCCGAGCGTCTCGCGGATGAAGAACACGCCGACGACCATGGTGACGTTGAGGGCCAGCACGAGCGCCCCGATCAGGGCGGTCAGCGCGAGCAGCAGGGAATCCTGCCGGATCTTCCATGCGGCGGTACCGGCTGAGGCGCGCTCCTGCGCCGTGACGCTGCGCCGTGTGCGCAGCAGCAGCCCGGCGCCGACCACGGCGAGATAGGTGACCGCGTCGATGAGCAGCGGTATGCGCAGCCCGAACGCGCCGACGAGCACCCCGGCGAGCGCCGGCCCGGCGAGCGAGCCGATCGAGTTGGCGGTCTGCCCGATCGCCATCGCCCGCCCGACCCCGTCCGGCCCGGCCACCTCGGGCAGCAGGGCGTTGAACGTCGGCGTTGTGATCGCCACGCCGGTCGCGAGCAGCGCGACGAGCGCGATGAGCAGCCAGGTGCTCGTGGTGAGGGCCATCGCCGCGCAGCACGCGGCCTGCCCGAGGCCGACCACGGTGAGCAGCACCCGGCTGTCCACCCGGTCGACGAGCCGCCCGACGAGCGGCGCGAAGGCGACGACCGGCAGGACCGAGGCGATGAGCACCGCGGCGACGGCCATGCCGCCGGCTCCGCGGTCCTGGAACGCGAGCACCAGGGCGGTGGCCGCCATGAAGTCGCCGAGGAAGGAGATGCCGCGGGCGGCGGCGAGGAGGTACACGTCGCGCGGAGACGTGAACGACATACTTCGAAAATAATGCTTCACATCTGGATGGCACAAGGCCCGATGTCGGACCGGTGCCGGTCAGTCCCGCGGATATGACCGGTACGACACCTCAACATGGCGCGCACCGGGCGGGGGCTCCGTGCGGTTGCGGCGGGCATAGGGCTCGAGCAGGCTCCAGACCCGATCGTTGAGCTGCCGCAACTCTTCAGCGGTGACGACGACCTGGATGCTCATCGAGGTGGCGGCCAGATACCACTCGTAGGGTTCGCTGTCGTTCCGGTCGAGCCAGGCTCGGGCCCGGGCATCCTCCAGGTCCATGAACATCTCGGCCAGCTCCCGCGACGCGATCCGCTCGGCCTCGCCCCGCTCTGGCGGCGTTTCCACGTTGAGGCCGCGCAACTGGCTCTGCCAGACCCGTTCCCGCCCGTCACCCCGGCTGGGCGCCTCCTCGATCAACCCGGCCTTGGCAAGTGCACGGAGGTGGTAGCTGGTCGCGCTCGGCGACAACCCGCAGACCTCGGCCAACTCGGTGGCCGTAGCCGTCTCGCCGAGAAAGAGCCGCTCAATGATCGCGATCCGTGCCGGATGCGCGAGCGCCCGCATGGTCGCCGCGTCTCGGACCTGCACCCGTCGCGGATCGAGCCGCGGAGGAGTTTCGTCAGCCACCCGACACAGCGTAGTTACGCCCCGTCAGCCAAGCTCTTGCGCACACAAATTTTCGATCACGAACGATCAAAGCCTCAGATGTTTTGCATACAGTGTCGCCGAGGCGGTCTCGAGCTGGCGAAAGGAGCCACAATGCGGGTGCGAGGTTACGCTCCGGCGACACCGTGCTGGTCGGTGCTCAGCACCGGCGATGCGGCGGCCGCGACGACCTTCTACTGCGGCCTGTTCGACTGGACCGCTACCTCGGCGGAGGACGGGTCCACCACGTTCCTGCTGCATGACCTGGCCGTCGCCGGTCTCACGGAGACGCCCGGCCGGCCGTCGGCGTGGCTGACGTACGTCTCCACCGAGGACGTCGACGCCACCGCTCAGCACGTCACCGATGCCGGCGGCTCCGTGCTGCTACCGCCGACGGACGCCGGCTCGCGGGGTCGCACCGCGCTGTTCGCCGACGCCGCCGGCGCGGTCTTCGGCGTCTGGCAGCGCGGGACGTTCGCCGGTGCCCAGGTCGTCAACGAAGCGAACTCGGTGTGCTGGAGCGAGACGGTCACCCGCGACGTGCCCGCGACGGCCACGTTCTACGGCAAGGTGTTCGGCTGGACCGAACGGATCGGCACCGACTCGCCGATGCACGAGTATCACGAGTGGCTCGCGACCAGCCGGGTGGTCGGCGGGATCAGCTCGATGGACGCAAGCTTCCCGCCGGAGACACCGGCGCACTGGCGCACAATCCTGCTGATCGACGACTGCGCCGACATCACCGCACGCACGACCGCCCTGGGCGGCCGCGTGCTGGCCGGCCCCATGGACGCCGGTATCGGCCAGGCCGCCTACCTCATCGACCCGACCGGCGGCGCGTTCCTCGTCATCGAACTGATTCCGGAGTACCGTGCCGCGTTCAGCTAGAGCGTGCGTCCCCGCACCTGAGCTCGGTCCACCGCTGGCCCGCGCATCAGTCATCGTCTACTCTCGCGCGAAACCACGGGGGAGGTTGTGATGTCGCGTCGTGCCACCACACTGATCGGCGGTGTCCTGATGGTCACCCTGGCCGGCGGCTGCGGACTGCCGATCCCGCGCCAGGAACCGCGCACCGTGGGACCGGCGGGAAACGGGCTGAAAGCGCTCCGCGGGGCCGAGCTGCCGCAGGAGGGCTGCGCCATCCTGCCCGACTCGTTGCGCGATCAGCTCGTGCCGTCCGCCAAGGTCGAGAAGTCGACGCAGAAGCCGTTCAAGAACTACTCACTAGAACTCGAATGCAGCATCGAGACAGAACGGGATCGGTCCACCACGACCGCCACGGCAAGGCTGAGGGTGCGCATCGAGCGTCAGCTCGGCGAGTTCGGCAGGGACGCGGCGGTTGACACCGCCCGGCGGCAGTTCACAACCGACCGTAACTCCCACGCCGCCGCTGTACAGCAGCTGCCCGGCGTGGGCGACGACGCATTCGTGGTGCTGAAGGCCTACAGCAAGGAGAGCAAGAGGTACGAGGTCAACCTCGGGGTGCTCCACGGGGTGGAGAACATCACGATCCGGTACGAGGCGCAGCCGACCACCGAGGACAAGGCGCGTGGCGCCGCGAAGGACCTGGCCACCTACCTCGTCGCCTTCCTCGCCAGGAAGCAACCTGCGCCGCCGAGCGTGGCGCCGTTCGACGCACCACAGCCGAAGCTGCCGAAACCCACTCTGAAGTCGGACGTGCCAGCCGTGAAGATCGTCGGCCCCACCTGGCAGCCGAGCGAGCAGACCTTCACGATGGACCTCAACGACTTCCCGTTCGCGTTCCGGTCGCCGATGTCGTGGAACTGTTTCCGGGACAGCAAATCCCCGACCGGCGAGGGCACGTCGTGGACCTGTGGCGCGCCCAAGTCCGAGTCACCCGGCCCGGCCCGGATGAAGATCCTGGTCCGGGCGTGCCCGGCAGGCTGCCCCGCGGACGCACGGGCAAGGCTCGCCGACGACTGGCTGTCCAGCAAACCGGCCTGGACCACGTTCGACGCCACCACCGCCTGGGCCCAGAACAGCGCGGGCGGCAAGTACAACCTCGTCCTGTCCCACGTCTTCGGCGACCGGCCCGGCGCAGCGATCCAATGGCACGTCGGGGTTCAGGGTCAATGCAGCCCCGACGACCGCAAGCAGGTGGAGGCCCTGCAGAAGGTGCTCAACGACATCCGCTCCCAGACACCGTGACCGTCCTGCGACTCACGGACGTTGAGACGGGCACGGTCAATCGAGACCGGACGACAGTGTCAATCAGGCCGACACCGTGGGACGCCGAGTGGCTATCCGGCACCGAAGCACACGAACGGCGTGGGGATCGGTAGCGAGGCGAGGGCGCGGGCGGGAGAGACGCCGGCGGCGATCGCGGAATGGTACTGCGCCATCACCGTCGGCCCCAGCGCGTCGCGCACGCGGGCGACGCTGGCGACGACGCTGGCCGTACCGGCGTGGAGCAACGCCGCTGTGAACCCGACCAGTTCGTCTCCCGCCCGCACCACCGCCCGCCCGACGTCGCACGCCGACAGCACCACGTGGCCCGGCGCCGTACCGAGTCGCTGCAGCTCGTAGGCGAGCAGCGGACCGTCTGCCAGGTAGAGCCGGGAGAACAGCACGTTCTGCGTGTCGTGGTGCCCGTGCGCCGCGACGTGCACGACCGCCGCCCCATCCATCCCGCCCAGCATCGCGCCCGCGGTGGCGGCATCGCCCCGCAGGACCCGTCCGCGCGGATACCAGTCGGCGACCGCGTCGATCTCGGCGTCCGCGTGGATCAGGTCCGGCCCGGCGACCAGCAGTGGCGCTCCGCCGGTCGCGGATGTCGCGGCGGCGCGCGCCGTCAGCCACACCGAGGCCGACGGCGCCACGACGACGGGACACCCGTGCAGCTCCGGCAGCAGCCCCCAGGGCAGGACGGCCAGCTGCCGGGTCGGCACGACAACAAGATCTCGCCGGTCCGACATCGGCAGCACCGACGCGATGAGGGAACGGCCGAGGAAGGCTGCCTGACGTTCGGCGGAGGCCTGCGCGACGGCGACCAGCCGTTCCGGCACCCGCCGGTCGGCGGCGGCATCGAGGTCGCTGAGCAGGCGGCGGACGGCTTCGGCGACGGGGGCGTAGTCGCCGAGATCCACGATGCTCGTGGTATGGCCGTCAAGGACGATCGCATGGAGCCGGTCGCGGCGGACGAGGTAGCTCACCATGCGGTGACCGGCGCGGACGAGCTCCCGCTGTACCTCCCGATCGGTGACGATGCCGCGGCTCTCACCTGTGCCGTTCGCCGTCCAGCCCTCGCGACGAATGCGCTGCTCGAGCTCGGCGCAGCGGGCCTTGATCGCCGGCTCGGCCCGTCCCGCGAGCTCGGCCTCGCGAAGCGCCAGGCGCAGCTGGCGGAACTCGGCGAGGGTCTCTGCAGCGTGGGGATCCTGCGGCGGGAGCACCGGGCGGATCCGAAACGCTTGGGCCCGGGACTGTTCGGACCAGTTGAAGATGAGCGACGGCGACGAACGGGGACTGAGCGACCAGGACAGGTCCAGGCCGGCGGCGCCGAGGTCGGCGCCGAGGGCGGCCACGCTGCTCTGCAGTTCGAGGCTGCCGAACTTGCCGCGGTGCTCCTGCAGGTCGTCGAGCCCTTTGCGCAGCTCGGCGAGTGCCGCTCGGGCCTGCCCGTCGGTGCGGTGCAGCTCGGCCCTGGTGAGGCGGCGCAGCAGCCGCGCGTCGAGCGGGTCGTCGGGGCGGACCGGCCGGTGGGCGGCGGCGCGGGGCCCACCGGCCGGCGCGGCGCCGGCCGCGCCCCTGGCGCGGAGGGCAAGGAGGTCGGCGACGTCGGCATCGTTGCGCAGGCCGAGGGCGCGCAGGGCGTCACCGAGCCGCTCCGCCCGCCGCGTCACCGCGAGCAACCTCCGCCGTGAAGCGCCGCTCACGCCGTCACGGAGCGCGTCGGCCAGGTCGGCGCGGACAGTGAGGAGGGCCGCCAGGGCCGTCCAGGCCGGTTTGCCGAGCCGCGTGAACCGGCGCCGGGCCCGTCCGCTCCACAACCGTGCCGCGACGAGGTCGCCGCTCCCGAGCGCCGCCTGGGCCCGGACCAGTTCGGCCTCGCCCCGGTCCCTGCTGAGCCGATGCCGGCGGAGCAGCCCGATCGCGTGGTCGAGCTCCTCGGCGGCCGCCATGTCCAGGCCCGCTCCCAGCAGTGCGCGCGCCCGGTCGACCATCGCGGCCGCCTGCACCCCGGCCGCGCCGAGCTCGCCGAGCATGGCTGCCGACGTGTCGAAGGCGCGCAGAGCGGCCGGGATGTCTCCGGTGGCGAGGTCGCAGCTGCCCAGGTTGTGCACCACCTTGGCTGCGACGGAGCGCAGGCCGTGCTCGTCGGCGAGAGTGCGGCAGGCCAGCAGGTCGGCGCGGGCAAGACGGATCCGGCCGGCCGTCAGGTGCAGCACGCCCCGGTTGAGCAGGGTCCGGGCGAGGACGGCCGGCTCACCGTGCTCGCGGAGCAGGGGGACGGCGGCGTCGAGGAGCTTCGCCGCCTCGTCGATCCGGCCCGCGCGCAGGAGAAGCAGGCCGCGCTGTTGCAGGACGGTGCCGAGGTCGGCGCGGTCGGCGAGCACCTCGGCGCGGTCGAGGAGGGACAGGCCGACGTCGGTGTGGCCCCGCTCGGCCTCGGCGTGTGCCAGGGTGAGCAGCAGGCGCGCGGCCAGTCCCGGATGGTCGTCGACCGGGGTGATCAGGTGCAGTGCGGCTGCGGCGCGCTGCGCGGCGACGGACGGGCGGCCGTTGGCTGCGGCCCGCACCGCCGACGCGTGCACCCGAGCCGCCCGCGTGTGGACGGCTCGGCCGGATGATGCTCGGGAGGAACGGTTGGCGTCTACACCACGAACGATGGCGTGACCACGGTCCGGAATGCAACTGCCTGTTCGTCGGGCGGCTGCACCCGCAGTTGGACCGAGCCCCGAGTCACCCGCGGTGCGGCGAACCGGCCGCCCTCGTCCGCGTCGACCGTCTGCGGGCCGTCGACGGTGCGGATCTCCACCCGGAACGGGCCGGGCGGTGCCAGCCAGCCGTCCAGGCGTACCGTGTCGTCCGCGGCCTCCGACCACTCCAACATGATCGTCAGGCTGGCGCTCTCGAATGTGGCCCGCCTCGTCTCCTCGTCGCCCCGGACGCCGGCCAGGGCCGGTGCCGACATGGGCACGAGGCGGCAGATCTCGAAGTGCCAGAACGGGACGGGGTCGACCAGGCCGACCACACGCCGGAGATCGGCCAGGAGAGCGTCGTCGCCCAGCGGGTCAGAAAGATCCATGATGATCACTCCGGGAATGCCATGAGCGCACGGGACGCCCGCTCTCTGGACGACGGCGTGTCGAGTTGGGACAGGCGCAGCGCCGGGTCGGTGCCGGCATTGGCCAGCAGGACTGCGGCGACCTCGGCCGCGGCCAGGCCGGCCGAAAACGAGCTGCCGCTCCACGACGCGAAGCCGCGGCTGAAGTCGTCGGCGTCCAGGCTCTCCCGCCGCGCCGGGCGGCCGGCGGCGTTGCCGGCCTGCGCCGTCCAGACAGGCCCGCGGCTGCCGCTCACCGCCGGGAACGTGCTGATCAGCGCAGCGCCGGGAGCCCAGAACCGCACCCAAGGGCCGTCGTTGCTGAACATCGCCTTCGCATCGTTCGGGTTGAACGACCCGGTGCTCATCACGCCGGGCAGCGCCGCAGGGAAGAACTCGCGCGACGTCGAGTGGTTCCCGGCGGCGGCCGCGACCACCACGCCGGCCGCCAGCAAGCGGTTCACGCGGTCTTTCAGCCGGATGTTGTACCGCGCGTCGCCGCGATCCTCGACGTAGTACCCGAGCGACAGGCAGACGACGTCGACCATCCGCCCGCCGGTGCCCGCCTGCGCCATCTCCACCTGATCGGCGAGGTGATCGAGCGCGGTGAGCAGGTCGCTCTCGTACACCACACCGTCGCTGTGCATCACCCGGATCGCCAGCACGGTCGCGTCGGGCGCCACCTGGCGGACGATGCCCGAGATGAACGTCCCGTGCCCGAGGTGCGAGTCCAGCGCCCCGACCACCGAGCCGGTCCGCACCGGCCGCTCCCACGCGTCCGTGATGCGCTGCAGCCGGTTCCCGGCGGCGATCAGGCGCTCCTGACCGGCGAGGATCGCGGCCTGCAGGTCGGTGTCGATCGAGGTGAACCCGTCGACGGGCATCGGCTGCCCGGGTGCCGGGACGTCGAGCCACGGGTGGGTGGCGATGCCGGTGTCCAGCACGGCGACGACCGGCCGCCGGTCACCCAGTTCGGCCGCGGTACGACGGAGCGGGGGCGCCGGCAGGATCAGGTCGACCGGCCGCCGGCCGCCGCTGCCGCCGGTCGACGGCGAGCCCTCGGTCAGCGGTGAGCCCTCCGTCAGGGGCGAGCCCTCCGTGAGCGGTGAGCCCTCCGTGAGCGGCGAGCCTTCGATCAGCGACGCCCCGAAGAGCAGATGGTCCAGCGACAGATGGTCGCCGTGCCCGCTTTCCCGCAGCGCTCGCAGCGCCGTCCAGGCATCGACCTGCGCCGGGTCGCTGTCCGGCGTGGCTGCCAGATGGACGGTGCGCACCCGGCGCCTATCGGCGCGCTCCCGCAGCCGAGCGTCCGGGTCGGCCGTGAGTTGCATGCCGGTGGAAGCGAGCACGCCGTTGCACCGGTCCAGCGACGGAGGCTCGGCGGCGAGCAGCACACCCGCCCGATACACGGTCGGCGCGCCGGCTCCCCTGCCGACGTCGAGCACCCGTGCGCCGTGCCGGCGCAGCACGGCCGCGGACGGCAGCCAGGGTGTCCCCAGGGCCCCCTCGTCACCGAGCGGGTCCGACGGCTGGTCTCCGGTCATCCGGCGGCAGCGTAACTGCATGCTTGTTCTCCGTCCCGTTCTGGACGCCGTGCGGAAGGACGACGGCATCGTCTCACGTGACAAGACGGCACAGGAGTAATCCCTGATACGACGAATTTGAGATCGACTCGGACGGCTTCCGACGTCCACTGATGGCGGGAGACCATGCCGCGAGGCATGGCCTCCCGTGTGCGGCCGCTCAGCCTCCGTGGTTGTACGGCGCGCCGATCGTGTAGAGCAGAGTCGCGAGCGAAGCGAGCGTAAACACCGCAAAAACGGCACGCCGCCAGTTGATCGACAACGTCATGTTTCACCTCCCGTCTGCGTCCTCCGGGCCTGTACGCAGCTGGTCGCTGAGCCACATCAGCACCGGGCAGGCGTTTGGCCGCTCAGCCTCCGTGCTCGTACGGCGCACCGATCGTGTAGAGCAGAGTCGCGAGCGAAGCGAGCGTAAACACCGCAAAGACGGCACGCCGCCAGTTGATCGACAACGTCATGTTTCACCCCCTGTCCGGGTCTGAGTCTCCAGCGCAACTGGTTGTTCCCGCCGGTGGCGGCGCATCGCGAGCACAACCACCGCGCAGGAGCCGCCGCTGATCAGGACGTCACCAAGGCTGATGACCTTCCGCAGCGGCGCGATCGGGATGGTGTCGCCCAGGAACGACAACCGGGTGTCGGCGTCGATGGGCTCGTTCTTCGGCGTGGTCAGACCCGGGCGCAGGCCGACCGCCTCGGCCATGGCGGGCGAGTACGGCATCCGGCCGTTGACCGCGATGGCGATGCCGTTGAGCACGGCACCGAGCGCGATGACCGCCCCGGCGACGCGGATCGCCGCGGGCCAGTTTCGGAAGTTGACCCCGATCCAGATCAGCACCGGGGCGAATACGACGACCAGCATGGGCACGCCGACCCGGTCTTCGACGAAGTCCCGCACGCCGGGCAGGTAATACTGCGCCGCTTGCACAAACGCGGCCAGCCACAGCAGCCAGATCGCGACCAGCCGGATCGTGCGCAATCCGGACAGGCGCCCGCCCAGCAGATAGCCGACGATCACACCGGCGAGCGGCGGGGTCACGATCAGCACCAGCATGCGGATCGACACAGCGTCCTCCTCGTGGCCCGGCGTGACCCGCTGTTCGTAGCACCATCGCCGCACCGACGCCGCCCCGGACGGAAGCGCGACAGGCAGGTTGCCCGGTATTGGGAAGAGTGTCGCAATGATCGGCATGCTCGAAAACGGTCCTGGGTGTGCAGATTCGCAGGCATCCGCCGGCACGGAGGCGGTGGGCGTAGCCGCGGCTCGCCCCCGCCTTCATCGCGGTGACGTTGCTGCCAGCAGGTCCAGATAGCCGTGTACCGCATCCCACAGGTGGTTCTCGGGATAGATCCCAAATCCGCGGTGGGCCGGGCGCCAACCACGTTCCCAATAGTTCGCATCGACCCGGCGTAGGTGCGCAAGACTCGCGGCCAGCTCAACCGTCAACTGTTCGTGCTGTTCGGCGTCGGTCGGGGCCGGCATGCGCAGGTCTTCCTTGTCGATCTCCAGCAGGCCCGGCAGACCGACGCACGACTGCGGTTGCACGCACCAGGTCAGCTCATCGGCTGGCAGGTTCAGCGCGAACGCCATCTGCACCACGGGCACATCACTCCGGGGCTCGAGGACGGCACCGAACACGTACGCCCCGACCAGGAGCGGCTCGTCACCCCACAGCCCACGGACCCGTTGACACTCCTCCACGACCGTTCGCACCCGGCGTACCGCAGTCTCGTAACGCATAGGTCAGGCTTCAGCAGCGAGCGACTCACGGGCGTTGAGACGGGCACGGTCGGCGGCGGCCCGGCCTGACGCCCATCCGTCCTGATTCGTGACCGCCACTTGCTTGCCGACGAGGTCGGGAAAGAGCTCATCGACGAACTCACCGACCTTCGCCTCCCTGGAGGCGAGCACCGGCAACAACCGCTCCGCCCCGGGCCTGTCAGCCATGTCTTTGGTCGCCTGCTCGGTCGCGTCCCTGGTCGGCAGCGGGCCGAGTTTCTGGATCGGCGGGCAGGTGTTGAACACGTACAGCACCTCCAGCACGCAGCGGATCAACGCCGGCCGAGCCAGACCTTCACGCTCGCCCAGCGCCGAGAGGTACTGATCATCGCGCTCCCACCAGACCGTTGCCCCGAGGTCACGCACCTGAGCTTCCCAGCGCTCGTCCACGGCGGCCGCCGCATAACTGCGCATCTCCGCGGCAATGACGTCGACGACGACCCGCCCGTGCCGGGCACCGTAGCCGCGCTGTGCAACCCGGACCACGTCGGCAGGCTGCCAACCCCGCCGCCACACCTCGGTGAGATCGCGCTGCAGCGCCGCGATCAACGCCGTGTCCACCGCACGCCGCCCGCCAGTACCGCCAGACCCACCCGCCAGCACGTCGCAACACCTCTGCACGGTGTCCTCGTCCTTGACATGTAGGGCTTGCAACACCTCGTTGACGAGAAGGGCCGTCACCCGAGCCGGGCGGGCACCACCGTCGATCAGACCGAACGGATCCGCGAACGCTGGATCGGCCGGCGCGCCGTCACCAAACTCAGAACCGGCCCGTTCACGACGGCCCTGCTGTTGCTGCTGACGCGCCTTCTGCTTGGCCCGCCGACGCTCACGGTTCTTGATGCCCACCGTCAACCACCCGAATCGGTCTGCCATCACAGTCAGGCGCACAATAGCGAAATCCGGTGGCGGTGGATCGATGCGGCGCGCACCCCGGTTGGCCGCTTGACGGCCGACCGCTCCGGACGTCCCCACGTGCCAGGGAGCCCCTGGATACGCAAGCGAGCCGACGAGACCTCCACGAGGATCACCGTGCCCGCAACCGAAGAACACCACCAAGAACGCCACACCACCGGCGAACCCATGGTCCTCGACTGGCGCGCCCCACTATCCCGCAAGTTCTACCAAGCCAGCACCAAAGACCCACAAGACGTACAGACTCGCCGCCGCTTCGGCTTCGTCAAAGGCGAACTGACCAGCTTCGAAGACGAACACCTCAGCCGCGGCGAACAACAAGCCATCAGCCAGATCCTGCTCGAAGAAATCGAACGACCCCGCGTCGGACCCATGCGCGACATCGTCGCCACCATCCAACCCGAACAAGACGAACTCGTCCGCGCCGAACTCGACGAATCCATCTGCGTCCAAGGCGCACCGGGAACCGGGAACCCCAACCCCGGAATTTGGCACACTTCTGTCAGACTGGGGTCAGGCCACCTTGAGCTGCTCGTCACCGAAGTCGGCGATCAGCTTGAGCGTGCCGCCGAGCGCTGCGATGTATCGGCCCAGCACGTCCTGAGTGGAGACACTGCCGGCCTCGATCTGCGACACTCGCGCCACTGGTCCCGCGGCGGTGCTGATCAGACCTGGCCGGCCGTCCCGGTGCGCTGACCTTTACTCCCGCCGGCATCGTCGACAGCCAAAAAGTGCAGCCGAATGGGGCGAAGCTCCGTGACGGTCGCCACGTTCGGTGGGGCCGGCTACCCCTTCGGCATCACCAGCGGCACGCGTCGATTTATGGGGCATCGCGGGGCGGGCACCAGGCCTAGAATCTGCGCGACTGCACTCATGGGAGGAACTTGTGCGGCGATTCAGCATGGCAATTGCCGTGGCGACCGCAGCGGTGGTCGGCGCGACAGGGCTCTCGGCACCGGCCTTTGCTGCCGACCCACCGATCATCAACTGGGCCAACAGCATTGACTACGACCTGGGTCGTCTGCGTGTTTCGGTGACGTCCGACAGCGGCGTCGCCTCGATCCGCGCCCACATCGTGTCCTATGCGACGCAGCAGGAGGTCGCGGTCACCGACGGCTTCGAGATCGAGTCGAGCAACGGGGAAACGAGCACCTGGTTCACCACCAATCGGTTCCAGCTGGCCCAGCTGGGCGGCTACCGGGTCGACATCGAGGTCACCGACAACGACGGACAGCACACGTCGCGGACCGATGCCGGCAGCCTGGCCTACTTCGTGGCCACGTCATTCGACCGCGTCGCGGTCAAGCCGGCGACCATGACCTATGCCCGGCGCGAGGTCACGCTCAGCGGGCGCCTGCTCGGCCGCTGGCCCGACGACGGCCACATCGCACCGCTGGCCGGCTTCCCCGTCAACCTCTCGTCGTATCCCGGCGACTTCGGCGTGGCCACCACCCGGGCCGACGGCACCTTCTCGGGGCCGCTGCACCTCGACGACGCCGGTTCCGTTTACGCCTACTACTCCTACGACAACGACCACATCGGCTACCTGAGCGGCAACTCCGCCGAGCTGCCGGTCGGCATCACCCCGGCCTCCGCCCGGGCGACCGTCACGGCAAACCGGGCCAAGGTCAAGGCCGGCGAGAAGGTCACCCTGACCGGCCAGCTCACCTGGCGCTCCCCCGACGGCTGGCGGCCCTTCGCCAACAAGCAGTTCGGTGTGCTGTTCTGCTACGCCGAGTCGGCGTGCCCCTGGTCGGACTACCCGACGACCGACGCCGAAGGCCGCTACCAGATCGAGGTCACGCCGTTCCAGACCGGCTTCTACCGGATCGGTGTGAATTCGGGCGACCCGTTCATCGCCTCGCCGAGCGCGCAGACCGGAATCATCACGGTGCTCCAGCCGGCATCGTTCTCGTCGTTCTTCGCCACCCGCACCGAGGACGGCACCGGCGTCTCGGTGAGCGGGCGCATGCAGTTCAGCCCGTTCTCGCCGCAGACGGCGACGGTCGACATCCAGTATTCGCCCGACGGCAAGGCACCCTGGACGACGGTCCGCGTGGTCGAGACCAACTGGAGCTACGAGTTCAGCACCACCATCCCGTCGGCGCAGTCCGGGTTCTGGCGGGCAAGCTTCACCAGCCGGCCCGACTTCTACCAGACCGCGGTGAGCGCCAAGGTCAAGGTCGTCTGACCAGCTCGACACGGCCGGGCACCGGAAGCGCTGACGACGCTCCTGGTGCCCGGCTTTTTCTTGAATTCGATGGAGTCCTGCCTGCGTCAGCGCGTAAAGTGATGGGCCGCTTGACGGCCGCGGTGAGGTAGGCACCGCAGCGGACGTCCCTACGCGCCGAGGTCAGCGCTCGGATACGCGAGCGAGCAGCTGTTGAGATCCCCCTGAAGGAAATCACCGTGCCCGCACTGCAAGACGAGCTCGCCGCCGAGCGAGCGCACCTGGAAGCCTCCCGCACGGCGCTGCGCCGGATGCGGGAGCATGCCGAGGATCTGTTCTCCACCGGGGACCAGGTGGCCGGGGACCCGTTCGCGGCGGAGACCCTGGGACGGCATCTCGCGAGGCGGATCGCCGAGCTGGCCGCGCCTATCAGCCGGAAGTTCTACCAGGCGAGCGTCAAAGACCCGCAGGACGTCAGGGCCAGACGCCGGTTCGGGTTCGCGAAGGGTGAGCTGACCAGCTTCGAGGACGAGAACCTGCTGGCCGGCGAGGAGCTCCGCACCAGTCGGGTCCTGCTGGAGGAGATCGAGCGGCCACGCGTCGGCCCGATGCGCGACATCGTCGCCACGATCCAGCCCGAGCAGGACGAACTGGTCCGCGCGGAGCTGGACGAGTCGATCTGCGTGCAGGGGGCGCCGGGGACAGGCAACCCCAACCCCGGCTTGTGACCCACTACCGCCGGTCTCCGGATCAGGCGACTTGAGCTGCTCGTCCGTCGAGACGCTGCCGGCCTCGATCTGCGACACTCGGGCCCGAGATACCCATCCGGGACGCGACCTGCTCCTACGTCATCTCACGCCGCTTCCTCAACTCAGCCAGCAGCCAACCCCGAACCTCGCCAAGCATCGCACCGACCGCGGTGTCGAAAGCCTCGGGGCCGCCTGCCGGCAACCAACGGGATGATCGACCGCCACGGATCGAACACAACAAGATCCTTACCGTGCCCGGCCGGGAAGCAGTTGCTAAAGTCTTGCGCAAAAGACTTTAGCAACGGGGGGATGAAATGGGCGGTCCAGAGCTAGCACGCCTGGTGGCGTTGCTACGTCAGGCCGGGACCGACCTGGCCGATGTCGAGGTGAAAGCGGCCGCCGGCGGCTTGCCGAAGTCGGTGCGGGACACCTTGAGCGCGTTCAGTAATGATCGTGGCGGCACGCTCATCCTCGGGCTGGAAGAAGAACATGACTTTCGCCCGGCTCCTGGATTCGACGCCGCGCGAATCCGCGACGCACTTGCCGCTGCATGCAACGACGACATGCATCCGCCCGTGCGTGCCGAGATCGAGATCGTCAGTCTTGACCATGCCCTGGTCGTGACAGCCGAAGTCGGCGAACTCGACCCTCGATTCAAACCCTGCTACGTAGCCGCTCGCGGCGAGTACAACGGGTCCTTCACTCGTGGCGGCGACGGCGACCGAAGGCTGACAGATTTCGAGATCCACCTGCTCCACACGAACCGTGGCCAGCCCGACGACGACCGCCAGGCAGTGGCCGAAGCAACGCTGGCTGATCTCGACCCGACATCGTGCCAGTTGCTGGTGGCTCGAGTTCGCCAGCGGCAACCCGGAGCATTCGCCGGCCTGCCCGAGGACCAGGTGCTACGAAGGCTCAACGTCATCAGGGACGATGTCGACGGCGTAACCCGGCCCACGCTGGGCGGCCTGTTGGCGCTGGGTGCCTATCCACAACAGTTCTTCCCTCAACTGAACGTAACCTTCGTCGTTTATCCAGGCATCTCCACAGAAGACGTTCCAGTCGGCGGACCGCGATTCCTCGACAACCGCTCGTTCGACGGGCCCATCCCGGTAATGGTGGATGAGGTTGTCACCGCCGTCCTGCGCAACACCTCGGTACGGTCCTTTGTGGATGGAAGCGGCCGTACCGATGTGTACGACTATCCGGCAGAGGTCGTACGCGAGGCCGTTGCCAACGCGCTACTACACCGCGACTACTCGCCCTACTCGCGCGGAACACCGGTACAGATCACGCTTTACGCAGACCGTCTGGTGGTCGCCAACCCAGGTGGGCTGTTCGGAGCGATCACCGAAGATGACCTCGGCGGCGAAGGGGTCACATCCACCCGAAACCCAGTTCTCGCCAAGTTACTTCAGGACGTCCGACTACCTGACACCGGCCGGATGGTGTGTGAGAACCGCGCCAGTGGCATTCCCACCATGCTTCGAGAACTCCGACGTGCCGGCTCCCCGCTTCCCGAGTTTCATAGTCGGATCACCCGCTTCAAGGTGATCATGCCGAGGCACTCATTGCTCGACGACGAGACAATGGCGTGGATCGCAGATCTAGGGCAGCCGGGGCTAACACCGACCCAGCATCTCGCACTCGCAGAGATGCATGCAGGCCGGCCGGTTACCAATGGAACGATGCGCAATCTCGGTCTCGAGGCCCACCGCGCCACGACCGAACTATCCGACCTGGTCAACCGTGGCATCGCCGTGCGAATCGGCGAACGTCGCCATGCGAGATATCTGCTTGCCCCTGATGTCGCGCCGATGCCGCCAGCACATGAGCCGACCGGCCAACTCGGCGACGACGCTGAAGAACTGATCTGGCAGGCGCTCGCGGACGGCGCTGAACTGAGCCGTCGCGACCTGGAGGCACGCACCGGCCTCAGCTACATGAAGGTGCTGCGTGCACTCAAGAATCTGGAGATCACGGGACGCGTCACAGCTACCGCGCCTGCACGATCTCCGCATCGACGTTACCGGCGTGTCTCCTCGGCACCATGAGCAGGCCGCGAACTCGCGGCGGAAGAATTCGGTGGAACGGACCCCACACGGCGCATACTCTGGTTGGCCGCTTGACGGCCGCGGTGAGGTAGCCACCGCAGCGGACGTCCCACGCGCCAGGAAGGGTCCTGGATACGCGAGCGAGCCGACCGAGATCTCCAAGAGGATCACCGTGCCCGCACTCGAAGAAGAGCTCGCCGCCGAGCGAGCGCACCTCGACGCCTCACGCAAAGCGCTCCGCCGGATGCGGGAACGCGCCGAAGACCTCTACGCCACCGGCGACAAGGTCGCCGGCGACGCCTACACCGCCGAAACACTCGGCCGGCACATGGCCCGCCGCATCGCGGAACTCGCCGACAACCCCGACACGCCACTGTTCTTCGGCCGGCTCGACATCGACGAAGACCAGTTCCACATCGGACGCCGCCACGTCACCGACACCACCGGCGAACCCATGGTCCTCGACTGGCGCGCCCCACTATCCCGCAAGTTCTACCAAGCCAGCACCAAAGACCCACAAGACGTACAGACTCGCCGCCGCTTCGGCTTCGTCAAAGGCGAACTGACCAGCTTCGAAGACGAACACCTCAGCCGCGGCGAACAACAAGCCATCAGCCAGATCCTGCTCGAAGAAATCGAACGACCCCGCGTCGGACCCATGCGCGACATCGTCGCCACCATCCAACCCGAACAAGACGAACTCGTCCGCGCCGAACTCGACGAATCCATCTGCGTCCAAGGCGCACCGGGAACCGGGAAGACCGCCGTCGGTCTGCACCGGGCCGCCTATCTGCTGTACCTGCACCGCGAGCGGCTCCGCCGGGCCGGCGTGCTGATCGTCGGGCCGAACACCGCGTTCCTGCACTACATCGCGAGCGTGCTGCCCGCCCTCGGCGAGGTCGAGGTGCGCCAGTCGACGATCGACGGGCTGCTCGCCACACAGGTCAGAGCGGTCGACTCGGAGGCCGCGGCGGCCGTCAAACACGATCCGAGGATGGCGGCGGTACTGGCGAGGCGCCTCCACGGCAAGATCCGGAAGCCGGAGGAGCCGCTGACCGTCTCCGACGGCTCCTACCGCTGGCGGGTCTCCACCGAAGCGCTCCGCCGGATCGTGGACGACGTCCGGCGTGAGGCACCGCCGTATTCGATCGGCCGCGAACGGGTCCGCGCGCGGATCGTCTCGTTGCTGATGCTGCAGTCCGAGGCGCGCCGCGGCGACTCGCCCGGCGAGGCCTGGCAGCGGCGGATGGGCAAGGCCGCACCGGTCGTCGAACTGCTCGACCGGGTGTGGCCGGCGGTCACGCCGGAGCAGTTGGTGTTCGAGGTACTGAGCGACCCGGCAGACGATCTTCTTTCCGCTGATGAGCAAGAAGTGATCACCTGGGCGAAGCCCCCCAAAACGGCAAAGTCGGCCCGCTGGAGCGCCGCCGACGCGGTCCTCGTCGACGAGGCGGCCGGCCTCATCGACCGCGTGCCGAGCTTCGGCCACGTCGTCGTCGACGAGGCGCAGGACCTCTCACCCATGCAGGCGCGCGTGATCGCCCGGCGCAGCGAGCACGGCTCGATCACGCTCCTCGGTGATCTCGCCCAGGGCACCGCGCCGTGGGCGGCACGCGACTGGCCCGCGCTGCTCGCCCATCTCGGCAAGCCGGGGGCCCGGGTGGTACCGCTGACAACCGGCTTCCGCGTGCCGGCCGCGGTGGTCGCGCTCGCCAACCGGCTCCTGCCGGCGCTCGGCGTTGATGTGCCGGAGGCCAGGTCACTGCGCACCGACGGTGCGCTGCACATCAGTACTGTTGAATCTCTTGAACACGAAACCGTGCGGTCAGTCAAGGACGCACTGCAATACGCCGGATCGATCGGCGTCATTGCTACTGATGCGGCCGTCGACGGGCTCGCCGGGGCCCTGCGGGACGCCGGCGTCATGGTCGCCGGCGCCGAGACCGACACCGAGACCGACGGGCGGGTCACCGTGTTGCCGGCGAGCCTCGCCAAGGGTCTGGAGTACGACCACGTGATCGTGGTCGAGCCGGCCGACATCGTGGCGGCCGAGGCCCGTGGGCTCAATCGGCTGTTCGTCGTTTTGACTCGAGCCGTTTCGCGACTCGATGTGTTGCATGCACAACCGCTTCCTACACCGCTGGATGGGGTGTCATGATCGGCTGACGGATGTCACTATCTCGAAACAGAGTGACAACCGAAAGGACGCGGAATGCGAGTAAGGGGTTACGCATCGGGAACCCCCTGCTGGACCGAGGTGGCAAGCCCCGACCCCGTCGCCGCCCGTGCGTTCTACGGCGGGTTGTTCGGCTGGAGATTCAACGATGACGGCCACTTCACGCTGAACGGGCGGGCCGCCGCCGGACTCCGGCAGGGCTCCAAGGCCGCGTGGCTGATCTCGATCTCGACCGACGACCCGGCCGGCACCGCCGACGCCGTCGTCCGGGCCGGCGGCGCGGTCCGCCTGGCCCCGACCAGCGTGCGCGACCTGGGCACGGCCGGCGTGTTCACCGACACCGGCGGCGCATCGTTCGGCACGTGGCTGCGCAGCCGGTTCGTCGGCGCGCAGGTCTCCTTCGAGCCGGGTGCGATCTGCTGGTACGAGCTGGCGTCGCACGACCTGGCCGGGACCAACGCCTTCTACAAGGAGGTGTTCGGCTGGCACACGGTCGAGGCGGAGAGCAACCCCGGCGACCCGTACTTCGAGTTCCATCACAACAACGACACCGTCGGCGGCCTGGCCCCGATCGATCACCGGTTCCCGGACGACGTCCCCGACCACTGGACGGCCTGCTTCATGGTCACCGACTGCGTGACGGCGTGTGAACGGGTCGCCGAACTGGGCGGCACCGTGGCGCGGGCGCCGCAACCGGTGTCGGCCGGTTACTACGCCCGCGTCGCGGACCCGACGGGCGCCCATTTCGCGCTCATCGAACTCGCTGAGGAGTACACCTTCTAGCACTAGTAGCAGTAATGGTGCTGCTTGCCGATGATGCGGTACGCGCAGTCCGCGTACTCGGCGAGCTGCAGGCTCGCCTCCTTGTTGCGGATCGTCTGCGCGGTGATCACACTCGCGGGCGGGTAGAAGCCGCCCTGGTCCGGCGAGCTCGGGAACATCTCGAACGTGAACGCCCAGATGCCCTGCGTCGCCCACAGCCAGTCGATGATCGAGCCGTCGGTGATGTAGAGGCTGCTGGACTGCTGCGGCGTGTACCCGTTGCTCTTCGCCATCTGCGTGCCGAGCGCCTTGAACGTGGCCCGCTGGTCGGCGCCGAGCCCCTTCGCCGTGGTCGCCATCGTGTACCCGTACGGCCAGAGCACCAGCTCGGAGTACGTGTGGAAATCGATGGCCGCCTTGATCTGCTGCACGCCCTTGATCCGCCGGCTCAGCACGAAGTCGCGCAGCCGCTTCGTCTCCGTCGCCGAGAACGCCGAGGACCCCCGGTAGGTCTCCGACGCCGGATCGCTGGAAGAGCCGGCGCAGCAGCCGAAGTTGTGCCCCCAGTTGCGGTTCAGGTCGGTGCCGACGCCGGGCGAGTTCGGGGCCGGCTGGCGGTTCTTGCGCCAGAAGCGGTACGTGCCGGTCTCGATGTCGTACTCGCCGCCGTCCGGGTTCAGGTCCGGCACGATCCAGATCTCGCGGCTGTTGACGAGTTTTGTGATCCGCGCGTCCTTGCCGTACCCGTCGGTGAACAGCTTGACGAGGTACAGGGCCATCTCGACGGTGAGGTGCTCACGCGCGTGCTGGTGTGCGCCGTAGAGGATCTCGGGCTCGTTCTCGTCTATCGCCACGTTGTCGGAGATCTTGATCAGCGGCATGTCGCGGCCCTCGTACGACGTGCCGATGCTGAGCTTCTGCATGATCGCCGGGTGGTCCTTCGCCGCCTTGTCGAGCTCGGCGACCATCTCGGCGTAGTTGTGGTAGCCGGCGTCGGCGACGGGGAAGTCCTCACGCCGGTCCTCCGTCACCCGGTAACCGAGCTTGCGGATCTCCCGCACCTCGCCGGGTGTCGCGGTGACGTCGGCGCGCCCGTCCTCGATCGCGTCGATCGCCGCACCGGTACGGGCAACACGGTTGCGGTCGTCCCACGTGCGGACCCCGTCGACCACGTATGGCCCGGCCGAGTCGACGGGTGGTCGCGTGGGGACGGTGGGCGCGGCACTCGCCGGATTCGTCGCGACGACAACCAACATGCCGACCGCGGCCAGCGCGAGCGACGGGACGAGCCTGCGGGCCATGTACGCCTCCTTGGGTGGTTTTGCACCATCCAAGGTTTAAATGGCGTTAGCCCGTTTTGGTGGCGCTTTCGCCCCCATCGTCATCCCCGTTGAGCGCCGCGCGCAGACGTTCACGCTTTTCCGTCCGCTGCTGGGCGACTCCGACAGCCTGGACGGACGCCTGCTCCCGCATCCCCTTGAGCAGGAAGAAGGCCAGCACAGCGGAGACGAGGACGGCGACCATCAGCTTGAGGGCGACGCTGACGTCGACAGGAACAGTGAGCGCCACGGCCGCGACGATGACGAACAAGCCGAGCCGGGCGAGCGAGTACTTGACAATCGGAGACATGGTTCACCCAGCGTATCCCCGCCGCCGCCCACCCGGTCCGCGGGGCGCCGCACCGCTTTCGTGATCAAGGAAAGCGTCCTGCCGTCCCGACGACATGATGCTTACCTTGATCATGAAAGGGGCCCGAACCGCAGGGGCAAGGGCCTCCCCGAGTCGGATTGGCGACATCAACCGGCGGCCGGCGGCCACCATGCAGGTCTTCCGGAAAACTCTGTCGTTTCTCGCACTGAGGAGCGGGTAGCGCTGCCGCCGCGACGGACCGTACATTCGGCCCTTCGCCTCATGCGTAACACCCGTCACTTCAACCACATGCCTCGTTTTCGTTGTAACGGTGCGTTACCATCCCGTTGAATCCTGTTCAGGTCGAATCGCTCCAAGGGCCGAGCTCCACCGCCCACGAGTGCGAATCCGCCCCGACCTCGATCACAGCTGGTCTGGATTCGCACCGCTGCGCTGAGCACCGTTTGCAGCTGAGCACTGTTGCAGCTGACCTGCCGACCGGATCGGAGAGCCGGCTATGAACGTGGGGACACCGACGATCACCGGGCACGAGCATGCCAATTCGGCTTATCCCTGGGATTCGTTCAACCCCGCGCAGTACGTGCAGGACAACTACGCCACGCTCATCGAGGACGATCGCCAAATCTTGCAGATGGTGCGAGATTTCTTCGTCACCCACGCTCCGGCGCCAGGGGCGCACGGCGTGGACGTCGGCGCCGGCGCGAACCTTTACCCGATGATGGCGATGCTGCCGTTCTGCGACAGTGTAACACTGTTCGAGCGCAGTCGATCAAATTTGGCCTGGCTGCAGACTCAGCTGCCGAATTACGACGCGATCTGGGATCCGTTCTGGGCGGAGCTGGCAACCAAGGAGGACTCGCCGTACAGCGGCGTCGACCCGCGCGTCGAGGCGGCGAAGGTGCACGTCCAGCCGGGTGATCTCTTCGAGCTCGAGCGGCGCCGCTGGGACCTGGGCACGATGTTCTTCGTCGCCGAGTCGATGTCCGAACGCCCCGAAGAATTCGCCGAGGCCCTGGAGAAGTTCGTCCACGCGCTGCGTCCCGGCGCGCCATTCGCGGCCGCCTTCATGGCCCAGTCGCCGGGCTACTCCGTCGGTGGGATCCGCTATCCCGCGGTGTCGGTGACGGTCGCCGATGTGCGGCGAAACCTGGATCCGATCGTTGAAGAGGTCGACGTCCAGCCGGTATTCTCGGGTCAGGTCATCAAGGCGCAATACAAAGGCATGATCCTCGCCCTTGGGCGGGCGGGTGCGGCCATCGACTGAAAAGCGCGTGGTGGGAGGCCCATGAGGATCCAACCCCGTCAACAGCTGCTCGAATCATGGCGCGCCGTGGCGCGTTCGTCCTTTCAGAAGGGCACCTGGGTCTGGGAAGGCCGGCGCCAGCGCAATTCCATCAGCGACGCGGAGCAGTTGCTGTGCCTGATGGGGCCGGCGACCGAGGTTCCGACGTTCAAGCTGGACCTGCCCAACGAGACCGCCGAGGACGTCGAGCACTCGCTCGAGGCGATCGGCGACAGCGTCGAGATCCCGCAGGTGCTCATGCGGGTCATCCACGAGTACCTCACCACCTACATCGACGAGGAGGGGCGCCCGACCTACGGTGGCGGCAGCTACTTCACCGCCGCCGAATCGGGTGAACCGACCGAGACGCAGCGCGCCCTCGACGTGGTCGACTCGTTCGCGATCTCCATCCGGCTCTCCCTGGCGATCATCGGTTTCGCCAAGGTGTTCCGCCGGGTGCTCACCCGGCCCAACCTCCGCGACGAGGTCCGCACCATCGAGACACTGGCGAGCCGGCGGCTGACCGGCGCCATGATCGGCCTGATGCGCAGTTTCACGGTCAACGTGCTCGACCCGGAGTCGCAAGAGGGCGTCAACCTGCTCCAGATGATCAACCAGGCGCGCCAGCCGAAAAACCGCATCCGGCTGGAGTTCCAGGCCACCGTTGAGGAGATCCGGGCCGGTCTGCGCGACGTGACGTTCGGCCTCGGTGAGGTGCCGGATCTCGACAACGACAACAAGGTCTTCGAGTGCGGCTGGTCCTGGGGCATCACCAAGGGCGCGCCGCAGGTCGACACCAACGAGACCGGCATCCACCAACCGGCGGGCTACGCCCTCGCCGCGCCCTACGCCTACTTCACCGCGGTGGCGCTCGACTGCATGCAGCACCTGTTCTCCGAGCGCACCCGCCTGCTGGGCCTGCTCGACGAGGAGCAGCAGCGCCTGTCCCGGGCCCTCCAGATCCGGTATGACCTGACCCTCTCCTACTGGTCGAAGATCGCGCGCTTCGGCGACAGCGGCTGGCCGCTGGAAAACGTGCCGTGGATGACGGTCGACGGCTCCCAGTCCGACTACCTGAGCCTGCTCGTCTCGTCCATGGTCGTGCTCGACATGACCGTCAACAAGGTCAGCAACGAGTCCGACCCGGTGCGGATCGGCCAGGTGCTCGAGGAGCTCGCCGAGCGGTCCCGCATCACCCGCCGCCCGATCTCCGCCGACGACCCGGCGATCGCCCTGCACCTGCCCGGCTTCCCGTTCCAGCTCGACGGCAGCGAAGAGGTCGGCGGCCCGATGCTCAGCTGGGAGCTGGCCGACTTCTCCACCCAACTGCTCAAGCAGACGCTGCGGGTGGCCGCCCTGCTCAACCGGGTCGACCTGCGCAACGAGATGACGAACCTCATCGACGAGGTCTGGGAGCATGTCACCCGGCGCCGCATCGAGCAGGGGCCGGCGGCCGGGCTGTGGGACCAGCCGTCGGCGATCTACCCCAGCCTGCCCCCGTCCGACGAGGCCGCGTCCTGGTACTACTCGGAGCGGGTCATCAGCTGCCTCGTCGCCGCGGCCACACTCATCGACAGCCCGCCGCTGCGCAGCCCGGCGCTGGTCGCCCAGGCGACCGACCTGCTCTCCGAGGCCGATCACATCTACGACCAGGAGCTACTGCGCATCTCCGCCGACTCCGGTCCCTCGATGCGCGACGCGTTGAAGTCGGCCGGCGCGACCCTGCGCCGGGCGCACGACGTCTTGCGGACCCGGCCGGGCACCGCCGCCGCCCTCGCCGCCCAGGTCCTCGTCGACCTCGACCGGCTCAGCGCCGCCCGGCGCGACGCCAGTGGGATGCGGTGACATGCTCGTCTTCGCCACATCGGACAAGGGCGGCACCGGCCGGTCGGTGACCAGCAGCAACATCGTCTATCGGCGCGCGCTGCAGGGCGGCGACGTCTGCTACCTCGACTTCGACTTCGGTTCGCCGACGGCGGGCACCGTGTTCCAGATCGAGGGGCTGTTGCACGGCAAGCGCGGCCGTGGCCTGCACTCCTACCTGCAGGGCCGCATCGGCGAGCCGTATTCGGTCGACGTCTGGTCGGAGTCCGAGGGCGAGTCGCTGCGCCACCAGCCACTGCGGTCCGGCCGGCTGGTCCTCTTCCCCGGCGACAGCGGCGGCGGCGAGCTGCCGGGTTCGCCCGAGATGGTGCAGCGCTGCGCCGACCTCTTCCTCAAGCTGGAGGAGGAGTTCGAGATCTCGCTCATCGACCTCAGTGCCGGTCGTTCACATGCGGTGGAGACCGTGCTGGCCGCGACCGCCGAACCGCAGCTGCGCTCGACCACCAGCCGCTGGCTGGTCTTCCACCGATGGACCCGCCAGCACATCATCTCGGCCGCCGACCTGGTCTTCGGCGAGCAGGGCATCCTCGAGACCGGGGTGCGGTTCGGCCACGACCGCGACGAGCTGACCCGGCAGATCCGCTTCGTCCGCACCGCCGTCGTCGACCCCAGCTCCGACGACCTCGCCGGCCTGCGCCCGGCCCAGATCGCGTGGCTGGAGGACTGCAACTACGAGCTGCAGCGGCTCGCCGGCAAGGTCGGCCTGGGCCGCACGCTGGTCCTGGGCAGCGTGCCGCTCGACCCGGTGCTGCAGTGGCGCGAGCAGCTCATCGCCGACGACGACGTGAAGCTGCGCCAGATCGCCAACCAGGAGACGCTCGACGCGTTTGACCGGCTCGCACAGCGGCTCGTCGACGACACCGCCTGGGAAGGGCTGTAGATGCATCAGGCGGCGACGTTCCGGGAGGCGGGCGCGGAGCCGCGCAGCGCCTCCCTGCCGTTGTCGCACCTGTCGATCGAGGCCGGCCACCTGTACTTCGAGGACTTCCGCGACGGACCCGAGCGGCTCAAGGCGCACTTCGCGCAGCTCGCGCCGTGGATCGCCGCGGCGACGGACATCCATCGCAGGTCGGTGACCGGCCGGTCGGTGCGCATCAGCACGTGTTTCCTGATCGACGACTACTTCGGGCCGAAACAGCCGCCGAGCGAGATCCTGCCGATGCTGCTCGCCGCCGCCGACGCCAACGGCGTGCGCATCGACTACATCGCCCGGGAGTCGGCGTGCGCGGAGGCCGACGGGGTCGAGCTGGCTCGGCTGGTCGAGGAGCGGATCGTCGCCGACCCGCCGCCGGGCACCAACGGCTCCCGCCCGCCGGTCGGCGAGAGCGGCTGGTTGAGCAACGGTGAGCGCTCGCCGTCCGTCACCGGCGGGGAGGCGATGGGCGGGCTGCAGCCGTGGCGGCCGCCGGTGCAGAACGCGGCGAACCGGCACTCGGTCTTCGTCGACGTGCAGCTCTGGGACGAGCCGGACCGGCATCGGCGCTGGTCGTGCGCGTATCTCGCCTCGGTCTGGCAGCTGCTGCGGCTGGGACTGGTGCGCTACGAGGGGCGGGCGGTCGCGGTGCCCCGGGCGTGGGAGGGCGCCTACCCGAGCGAGTGGGGGCGCCTGCCCGCCGTCATGCAGGTCAATCCGGACGCGGCGCCCTTCAGCGCATACCGCTCCCTCTCCGTTCTCGGCAGCCGCTTCTTCGCCACCGAACAGGCGGTCCGGACCATCCTGAGTCAGGTGGCGATCGAAGCGGGTCTCAATGAGGACGTCGTCCGGCGTGGCAGGGACGAGGGCATCGCCCTACCGCTCGCCGCGGTCGACCGCCTTCAGTACGTTTTCACCGGCTGAGTGGACGATCGGGCGGGCCGAGTTGTAGAGGTCCTTGAACCGCAGGAGCCGGTCCTTGACCCGGCTGGCCCGCAGTTCGAGGCGCGTGGTGACGATCGTCGGGCGGATCGAGCCGTCGATGCTCGACGCCGGCGTCGACTCGTAGCTGATCACATCGTCGAAGAGGATGAAGTCGAACAGTGAGCTGCGCCGGGTGCCCGGGATGGCGTGGGTGTCCAGCAGCCGCACCTCGATGCCCATCTCCTGCTGGAGCAGGCAGTTCTCCATGAACATCGGGTCGTCGGCGAGCCCCGGCCGGTCGAGGATGAAGACCCGGCGGATGCGCACTCCGCGATCGAGCGCGTCGCGCTGCACCTCGAGGTACCGCTGACCGAGGTCGCTGGTCCACAGGCTGCCGTCGACGAACCCCGATCCCCGGGCATCCACCGTGGTGAGGCTGATGGCGTCGATGGTCGACCGGCAGTTCGCGGCCAGGGACAGCATCCAGTCGCGGTCCTCGCCCTCGTAGGTGACGTTGCCGCCTTCGCTGAGCTCCTTGAGGAACTCCGACATCCGGCTGATCTCGGCCTGGGCGAACCGGAACACCAGGTCGGGAGCCTGCGGATCGATCTGTGTCGAGTGTCGTACGAGCTGGGTCACGGCATCGGTACGCAGCGCGGACGCCTCGACGAGGCCGAACAACTGCGTCGCCTCGTTGATCTTCGCGAAGCCGCCCTGCACCACCTGGTCGATCTCGACGAACCGCTCCCGCACCACGTCATTGATCGCGGTGAACCGCGAGTCGACCAACAGGCCGACCCGGCGTGAATGCTCGGATTCGGCGTTTTCCACCGTCTCCATCCGCTTTTCCAGATCGTGCAGAAACTGCGTCAGAAACGTCACGCCACCGATCAGCAGCGACAGCGTGATCACCCAGATCTGCTGCTCGCCGATCCCGTCGATCAGTATGTTCGTGAGCAGGTACGCGATGCTGCCGATCCCCACCGACAAGAACATTTTCTTGATGATCTTCGACTGCGCCACGAGGTCACGTGGGCGCGCCGACTCCCCCTCGGTCATCTGCCGACCTCCCCGAGCCGTTCGCCGAACAACGCGATCGTGTTCAGCGCCAGTTGGTCCCTGATCCGATCGACACACGACCGCCATTGACGACTCATCCCGGGCCGGTTCTCGAGGCTGCGCCACAGTTGCGCGCCCACCTCGTCCCGGCTCAGCCGCGCCTCGGGCATCCACAGGTGCAGCAGGTGTTCGACCGCCGGACGGAGCCGGGTCATCACCTTGGCATGATCGTCGTTCCCCATGCGGCTGCTCTCGATCACATGGAGCAGGGTGGTCAGCAGCCAGTCGTGCAGCGCGACATCGTCACTGAAGTCACCGATCGTGTCGACATCGACGGCGCGGCACTGCACCACCAACGTCCGTACCCCGCCGCTCTCAACCACCAGCGACGGGCCCCGTACCTCTCCCTCTGCGACCACCGCCGCCCACCGGAGCCTGGTCCGGCCGGCGCGCAGCGGCGCCCGCCGGTCCAGGGCGGGTGACTTCTGCACCTCGTCGACCAGGCGCGTGGTCACGCTGGCCAGGTCGAGCACGGTGTCGTCGTGGTCCGCCCGGAGCTCACCCTGGACGAAGCTCTGCGCCAGGTCCGCGGCGTTGAGCCGCTTGGCGATGACCTCGGCCCGGCCGGGCCGGGCCAGGTAGTGCGACCAGGGCAGCCGGCGGCGGGCCGCGCTCGGCTCCAGGCACACCCGCGAGGAGGCCTGCAGCAGGTGACCGCCCGTGATCGCGACCCGGCTCTCGACGGTGCCGATGGCCCGCACCTTCGCCCCGTCGCGGGTGGCGAGCCGGCAGTCGACACCGGTCAGCACGCTCGGCGAGGCGACGTGCGCGATGGGCCGCTCGAAGCGGCGGATCCGCTCCCCGCCGATCAGCCGGACCAGCCGCTCGCACGCGTTGACCGGCAACGCGGCCGAACTCTGCAGCAGCGCGGTGTGCACCTCACCCAGCACCAGAAAGGTGCCGGCCGACGGCCATTCCGACATCGCCACCCCCAAGGCTGTCCGTCGGCGAGATTCGATTCCACCTCATCTCCATGGATCTATGCAACCGCCCGTATTCACTTGATGACGACAATGGCCTACTGTCGTCTCATGCACACCGGACGCGGGGTCGTGGTGGTCGGTGCCGGCGTGTCAGGATTGACGACAGCGATTTGCCTGGCAGAGGCCGGATATCAGGTCAGGATGGTTGCCGAGGAAGTGGATCTCAGCACCACGTCATGCGCCGCGGGCGCGATCTGGGGCCCCTATTTGTCTCAAGACGAACGCGTCCTGTCGTGGAGTGATGAAACCCGACAGATCCTTTTGGATTTGGCGGCGGACGTGGCGTCGACGGGCGTGCGGTCGGTGCACGGCCTGGAGGCGGCCCGGGTGCCGACGACCCCACCGGCGTGGGCCTCGCCGTTGCCCGGCTACCGGACGGCGACCCCCGACGAGCTGCCCGCCGGATTCAGCAACGGCTGGTGGTATTCGGCGCCGCTCGTGGACATGCCCGTCTACCTGCGATACCTCCGCGGGCGCCTGGACGCCACCGGCACGCCCGTCGAGCAGCGGACCATCGACGCCTTCCCCCAGGCCGCCGCGCCCGACGAGATCGTGGTCAACTGCACCGGCGCCGGTGCGGGCAAGCTCACCGGCGACGCGTCGATCGTGCCGACCCGCGGCCAGCTCGCGGTGGTGGAGAACCCGGGGATCGACGAGTTCTTCTGCGAGCACGACGAGTCACGGTTGCCGATCTACTACCTGCCGCACGGCGCGCAGCTGGTGCTCGGCGGCAGCATCGAGCCCGGCAGCTGGGACCGCGAGCCGGACGCCGACGTGGCGCGGCAGATCGTCGCCCAGTGCGCGACGATCGAGCCCCGCGTGGCCGGCGCGAAGGTGCTCGACCACCGCGTCGGCATACGCCCCAACCGCCCGACGGTCCGCCTGGAGCACGAGCGGCTCGGCGCCCTGGACGTGATCCACAACTACGGGCACGGCGGCGCCGGGGTCACCGTCTCCTGGGGCTGCGCTCTCGCGGTGACCCGGATCGTCGCGACGCTCCGAGGCCTGTGAGGCGGCTTTCCGCGGCCGCTGTCACGCCCAGATCTGCTGCGGCTCCGAACGGCGCTCGGCAAGCGGCGTCGGCTTGTCGTACTCCCGGACGATCTCGTAGCGCGTGTTGCGCTCCACCGGCTGGAAGCCCGCGTCCCAGATGAGGTGCAGCAGGTCCTCGCGATGCATCGTGTTGGGCGTGCCGTAGCTGTCGGCGTCATGCGTGATCTTGTACTCGACCACCGAGCCGTCCAGGTCGTCGACGCCGAAGTTCAGGCTCAGCTGGGCCACCGACAGGCCGTGCATCACCCAGAAGCACTTGACGTGCGGCACGTTGTCGAACATCAGCCGCGACACGGCGAACGTCTTGAGCGACTCCGCCGGGCTGGCCATCTTCGTGCGGGCCTGCAGCCGGTTGCGGATCTTGCCGTCGGCGGAGTCGACGAAGTCGTGCTGATAGCGCAGCGGGATGAAGACCGTGAAGCCGCCGGTCTCGTCCTGCAGCTCACGCAGGCGCATGACATGGTCGACCCGGTGGCGCGGCTCCTCGATGTGGCCGTAGAGCATCGTCGACGGCGTGCGCAGGCCCTTGCTGTGGGCCAGCCGGTGGATCCGCGACCAGTCCTCCCAGTGCGTGGCGTGGTCGACGATGTGCTGCCGGACCTCCCAGTCGAAGATCTCGGCACCGCCGCCGGTCAGCGACTCCAGGCCGGCGTCGATGAGCTCGTCGAGGATCTCGTCGGCGGGCAGGCCGGAGATCTTCTCGAACCATTGGATCTCGGTCGCGGTGAACGCCTTGAGGTTGACCCCGGGCAGCGCGGCCTTCAGCTCGCGCAGGACCTTCGGGTAGTACTTCCACGGCAGCGTCGGGTGGAGGCCGTTGACGATGTGCAACTCGGTGAGCTGCTCACCCTCCATCTCCTTGGCCTTCGCCACCGCCTCGTGGATGCGCATGGTGTAGGCGTCCTTCTCGCCCGGCTTGCGCTGGAAGGAGCAATACGCACAGCTGGCCGAGCAGACGTTGGTGAGGTTGAGGTGCCGGTTGACGTTGAACATCACCCGGTCGCCGTTCTTCTCCGTGCGCACCCGGTGCGCCAGGCCGCCGAGCCAGGCGAGATCGTCGCTCTCGTAGAGCGCGACGCCGTCCTCTCTGCTCAGCCGCTCCCCGGCGACGACCTTGGCCTCGAGTTCCCGCTTCAAACCAGCATCCACGGGCCCCAGCGTACGTCGAACCCGTTGTTCCACCCCCATTCACCTGCCGACGACGAAGCTGACATTGATCACCACTCGACGTTCCTCGCCTTCGTAGGGTAAGAAAAAGTGGGCAGGAACACGGTCGGGCGGCAGACCGACTGATCGATCGGCGACGATCGACCAACAGGCATGGCTAGCCGACTGGGGACGGTGGCGATGAACGGGCTGGTGTTGAGGGCGGCGTATCCAGGGGACGACTGGCGACCAGAGCCGCTGGACCAAGAGCCATTGGAGCAGGTCACCGAGCCTGTCGACCGCCGGCGTCGGCGATACCGGCGCAGCCCAGTGGTCACCGCCGCCGTGGTCTGCACGATGCTCTGCTCGCTCGTCGGGCGCCCCGCCTACGCCGAGCCGGGACAGGGCATTCCGGACACCGGCTCCCGGCCGATCGCCTCCGGCTCCCTCGTCATGCCCGGCACCGGTGGCACCGTGACCACTACGCCGCCGGCCAGCACCTCCGCCGCGGCGCTGCGCGGGCCGTTCGCGGCGCAACTGGCCGCCGCCGAGGCCGCGGTCACCACCCTCGGCCAGCGACGACTGCAGGCATCACTGGACCTCGAAGCGGCGCAGGCCACCCTGTCCGACGCCGAGGACAAGCTCCGGCAGGCGACCTCCCGCGTCGCCGATCTGCGCAGCAAGGCCGACTCGGTCGCCGCCGACGCCTACAAGCGCGCGGCCGGCCTCGGCCCCCTCGACGCATACGCGCACGATCTGCACCAGTTCGGGATGCTTGCTCCCGGTCTCGGCGAGCAGCCGGGCGGGCAGGAGGCGGCGCGTGACCTGCTCCGCGCCGAGCAGGAGGAGGCGGCGGCCAAGAAGGAGATCGAGCTCGCCCACGGCGCGGTGCGGACGGCGCAGGACGTCTACACGCCGATCGACGCCGACTTCAACGCCAAGAACTCGGCGTATCTCACGCTCAAGAGCCAGAACGATGCCGCGGTCATGCAGATCGAGGCGGCCCAGGAGGCCTACGAGCAGAGCCTCGCCGGTCCGAGCCTCGCCGCCAACCCGATCATCGACGGCATGCAGGCCAACCCCAAGGCCGTCCAGGCGTTGAACTACGCGATGAGCAAGATTGGGAGTTGGTACGTCTGGGGCGACGAGGGCCCCAACACGTTCGACTGCTCCGGCCTGGCCTACTGGGCCTACGGCAAGGTCGGCGTCCGTGTCCCGCGGGTCGCCAACGACATGTACCACGGCACGCCGAACATCCGGCCGACGAAGAACCGGCTCGGCGACCAGTTGCTCCCCGGTGATCTGGTGTTCTTCGCCAGCAATCCCAACGACTGGCGCTCGATCTACCACATGGGCATCTACATCGGTAACGGCAACATGGTCCACGCGCCGACCACCGGTGAGAAGGTCAAGGTCGGACCGGTGAAGTGGTCCCGGCTGTTCGGCGCCTCGCGGATCTTCCCCGCGGTGCCGGCGCCCAACCAGACCACACAGCCGCAGCCCAACCCGACGTCCAGTTCGGCCAGCCCGTCGGCGTCCGCGTCTGCGTCGGCATCTGCGTCGGCGTCCGCATCCGCGTCCGCATCCCCGTCCGCGTCGGCATCTGCATCCCCGTCCGCATCCGCATCCCCGTCCGCATCCCCGTCCGCATCGCCCTCGCCGTCGCCGAAGCCGAGCACCTCGACGAGCACCGCGCCAGGCGATACGGCGTCCGCCTCGACCGAGGCGAGCAGCAGCGGAGCGAGCACGGCGGCGCAGACGTCGAATTCAGCGTCCGGCAACTGAGCCCCCAAGGGCGCCGTGACGGCGGTGGGTGATCCAAAACCCGACGCTGTCCGGTCCAGCGTTCCGTGACTTGATGTGGCACCGTGGACGCGTGACCGGCGGAGGGGGCTGCCGGTCGCGCGATGATGCCTGCACAGGGCAAGGTCATGGAGGGCGACGATGGACGAGCGGGAGACGCGGGACAACGCACGTGACGAGGTGGTGTCCGGGACCTCGCCCGGAGCCTCGCCCAGGTCCGTTCCCGGGACCTTGTCCGGCACATCCTCCGGAGCTTCGCCCGGCGGTTCACCCGGCGCGGCCGGCACGGGTGATCCTTCGGATGATCTCGGCGACCTGCCGCCGCTGCCGCCACCGCCGCCGGTCGGCGCCGAGCTGCGGGTGGAGGAGGCCGAGGAGCCCCTGCCGGAGGCGTACGAGCCGCCGCCCGCCCCCGTCGACGGGGCGCTGTGGCCGGGGGCCAACCCGTTCCAGAACGCCGGTTCGGCCGACGCCGAGGACGACCCGGAGGTCGCCGCGCTGATGGCGGCGTTCGGGGACACGTCTTCGTCTTCTTCGCCTCCTCCGGCTCCGTCGCCTTCCTCCGGCGACACCGGTAGCGCCGACCCGGCCGACGCGCCGTCGGTCTCGGTCGGGAACGCCGCTTCGGCTCCGGTCGGGCAGCCTCCCGTCGCGGCCGAGCCGGAGGCGGACGTCATCGCGGCCGCGGTCGACGACGCCCCGGCGTACCAGTTGCCGAGCTTCGACTCGGTCGCCGGCACGTACGGTCCGCCGCCCACCGACTCGACGCCGCCACCCACCAACGTCGCGACCTTCGACGAAACACCGTCCGATTACGCGCCGACGCCGTTCGGCCCGACCCCGGTCGAGGGCTTCGGCACCGCGGTCGACGACGATGACAACGTCGCCGCCCCGGCTGCGGGCTCCTCCGGCACCTCGGACCCCTCCGGCGCCGGGTCGTTCTCGCCGCCGGCACCGGCCGAGTCCGCATCGCCGCCGCTGCCCAGCCGCCTGCGGGCCCCGCGCGTTCCGGTCGAGTCGTCGTGGGACGCGTTCGCCAAGCCCTGGACGGCACCCGCACAGCAGGAGCCGTCGCATTCGAGCGACCCGGCGCCCGCCTACGGGTCCGCCCAGCCGGCACCGGCCGCCGCCTCCGCAGATCCGGCCCCGCCGTTCTCCTCGGTTCCCGCCGAACTGGCGCCGCTGTTCACCCCGCCGCCCGCGGACCCGGCCCCGCCGTTCTCCTCGGTTCCTGCCGAACCGGCGCCGCTGTTCACCCCGCCGCCCGCCGAACCGGCGCCGCCGTTCTCCTCGAGCGCGCCCCGGGCCGCCGATCCGGCGCCGCCGGCGTACCAGGTTCCGTCGAGCGCACCGGCCTCGACCTTCGAGCCGTCCGCACCCAGCTACAACCCGTCCTCGCACAGCCCCGCGCAGCCCGCCGCACCCGCGTACGAGCCGGCGCCCGTGGTCCACCCCTTCGCCGTGCAGAACCGCCCGGCCCCGGCCGAGCCCAAGGTCGAGGCAGCACCGGTGGCCGCCGGCACGGCTCGGGCCAGCGCGTCCGTGCGCGGTGTGCACACGGTGAGCGCCGAAGAGGCTGCCCAGGCAGTACGTGCGGCAGGCGCCCCGGCGGCACCCCGCGTCTACCGCGCCGGTGGCCTGGGCGTCGCGCCGGTGGCGTCGGGTCCGCTCGACCCCGCGGCTCCGGCCGCGCAGCCCGAGCCGGAGCAGGTCGACGTCGAGCCGCCGGCCGCGCCGGTGGAGCCGATCCCCGGCCCCGAGCCGTCGCCGTTCCCGCAGCCGGAGCCGGCCCCACAGCCGGAACCCTCACCCTTCCCGCCGGCGCCGCAGCCGGAGCCGATCCCGCAGCCGTTCCCGCCGGCGCCGCAGCCTGGTCCCGTACCGCAGCCGGAGCCCATCCCGCAGCCGGAGCCGCCGAGCCCCGGCCCGCTGCCCCCGCCCGAGCCGATCCCGCAGCCCGGCCCGGCCTCCCCACCGGCGCCGTTGCAGGGGTCGGAGTCGGAGGTGCCTGCGCCGCCCGCGTACACGACCCCGTCGGCCGAGCACCCGTGGGGCAGCAGCCAGTCGTCGACCCCGGCGGAGCAGCCGCGGCCGGCCGACCAGTGGCCGCAGGCCCCGGGCCGGCCGAGCTGGAACCAGCCCGCGCAGCCGAGCTGGACCGGCCAGCAGCCCGCTCCGCAGACCGGCCCGCAAGGCTGGGCTCCGCAGACCGGACAGCCGGGTGCTCCCCAGACCGGCTCCCAGGGCTGGGCTCCGCAGGCCGGACAGCCGGGAGCCGCCCAAAGCGGGCCGCAGGGCTGGGCCCCGCCGCCGGTCCAGCAGGGGCAGCCTGGCCAGCAGGCCTGGCCGGCCGCTCCCGGTCAGCCCGGTCAGCCCGGTCAGCCCGGTCAGCCCGGCTTTGGCGGCCAGCAGCCGGGCTTTGGCGGCCAACAGGGCGGGCAGCCAGGTTATGCGGGACAGCAGGCCGGTCAGCCGGGCTTTGCCGGACCGCAGCCTGGGCAACCAGGCTTTGCAGGGCAAGCCGGCCAGCCTGCGCAGCAGGGCTGGACGCCGCCACCGGCGTCGACCCCGCCCGGCCAGCAGGCCTGGGGGCAGCAGCCGGCGGCTCAGCAAGGATGGGGCCAGCCACCCGCGTCCGCGCCACCGGCCTCGGCACCGCCCGCCTGGGCACCGCCGCCCGCGTCTGCTCCTCCCGGACAGCAGGGTTCGACGCCACCGCCCGCACAGCAAGGGTGGAACCAGCCGCCGTCGACCCCGCCACAAGGATGGGCACCACCACCGGCCGCTCAGGGCTGGGCACCGCCGCCCGGCCAGCAGGGTCAGCCCGGCCAGCCGCAGAGTTGGGCGCCGCCACCGGCCCAGCAAGGTTGGACTTCCCCGCCCGCGTCGGTGCCGCCTGCCCAGCCGGCCTCAGCGCCGCCCGGTCAGCAGGCATGGGGTCAGCAACCGGCTGCCCCGCAGGGATGGGGTCAGCCACCCGCGTCCGCGCCGCCAGCCTCGGCACCTCCGGCCCAGCAGGGATGGGGCCAGCCGCCCACATCCGCGCCGCCGACCTCGGCACCGCCCGCCTGGGCGCCGCCGCCCGCCGCCGGCCAGCCGGCCCAGCAGGGATGGGGCCAGCCGCCCGCATCCGCACCGCCAGCCTCGGCACCTCCGGCCGCACCGCAGGCCTGGGGCCAGCCGCCGACCTCGACTCCTCCGGCGTCCAGTCCGCCGCAGGCCTGGGGCCAGCCACCCACCTCCACTCCGCCGGCGTCGACAGCTGCCGAGTCGCAGGGCTGGGCACCGGCACCCACGTCCGGTGCCCCGGCCGCACCGCAGAGCTGGGGTCAGCCGCCCACGTCCACGCCACCCGCATCCGCGCCACCGGCCTCGGCACCGCCGGCCCTGCAGGGATGGGGCCAGCCGCCGACCTCGACCCCGCCCGCGTCGGCCCCGCCGGCCGCACCGCTGGGCTGGGGACAATCGTCGGCGTCGACCTCGCCTGAGTCGCAGGGCTGGGCGCCGGCACCCACGTCGACACCGCCCGCCTCGAACCAGCCGCCGAGTTGGGGACAACCGCCCGCCTCGGCGCCGTCCGGGGCGCAGGGGTGGCCGCCACCGGCCTCGCCCGCCTCGGCCGACGAGCAGGCCTGGCCGCAGGCGCCCGGCTCTGCGCCGTCCGCGCCGCAGGCCTGGAACGTGGCACCGGCGTCCCCTGGCAACTGGAGCGCGCCGCCCACCAGTGGGCCGTCCGCGCCGAAGGCGGAGGATGCGGCTCCGGAAGTACCGGATCCGGCACTTCCGTCTTGGCCGCCGTCGAACTATGAACACCCGTTCTCCGCGAATCGGGCGCCGTCGTCCGGGCCCGAACGAGAAGGGCACCCGCCGGTTCTCCGGAATCCGGGCACGGCCTATCCGGCAACCGATGCACCCAACCACACCGGGCCGGAGCACCAGCAGCCCCCAGCCATTCCTCCGCCCGAAGCGGAGACCGAACACTCCGCAGAAGAATCCGCCGGGTCCGAACCCGCCGAGCCGAAGCCGTCCGAGGCGACGCAATTGGTGGGCAGCGCGGCGGAAAGCTACGGGAAGTGGGCGCGTAACCAGCGAATCTCCGCCGGCACTGTGTATGGCGGGCAGAAGGACGAGTCATTGCCTTCTGTTTCGGCCGACGGCGGGAGCCCGCTGGAGAACTCCGGCTCACTCACCGGGCACATCCTCAGTCAAGGAACGCAGGTAGCGGACGACGACCAAGAAGAACCGTCGAACTCCAGCAATCGCCGAGCGATGATCATCATCGCGGTGATCGTGATCGTGCTGATCGCTGGAGGGTATTTCGTGGTCATGCTGGCACAGGGTTTCGTGGACAGCATCTTCAGCGGCGCGTCGCAGAAGTGAGCCCCGACACGCGATGCGGGATCTTCCATGGAGATCGGCTAGGCTGAACCGTTCTCCAATCGGAAGGTCCCAGCTCGTTGCTGCTCGCTGACCCCATCTCGTTCCCCTCGCTTTTTGATGCCACCGAAGACCGCGTTGAAACCCCCGAAGACGGTTTCGCCGGTCTCGGCCTGCCCGCCAAGTTGGTGCGTGTGCTCGCCAGACAGGGCATCACCGAACCTTTTCCGATCCAGTCCGCGACCGTGCCCGACGTGCTCGCCGGCCGTGATGTGCTGGGTCGCGGCCGCACCGGCTCGGGCAAGACGCTCGCGTTCGGCCTGCCCATGCTGGCCCGGCTCGCAGCCGCCGGGCGCGCGCGGCCGCACCTGCCGAAGGCGCTGGTGCTCGTGCCGACGCGTGAGCTCGCCATGCAGGTCAACGACGCGCTGACCCCGCTCGCCAAGGCACTGGGCCTGTTCTGCAAGACGGCCGTCGGCGGTGTTCCCTACGACCGGCAGATCTGGTCCCTGGAGCGCGGCGTCGACGTGCTCGTCGCGACGCCCGGCCGGCTCGGCGACCTGATCAAGCGCGGCTCCTGCCGGCTCGACGCGGTGGAGATCACCGTGCTCGACGAGGCCGACCAGATGGCCGACATGGGCTTCCTGCCCGAGGTCACCGAGATCCTGGCGCAGACGCCCGCCACCGGACAGCGGCTGCTGTTCTCCGCGACGCTCGACAAGGACGTGGACGCCCTGGTCGAGCGGTTCCTGGTCGACCCGGTGACCCATTCGATCGAGCCGCCCGTCGCGTCGGTCGGGTCGATGGACCACCACGTGCTGCTGGTGCCCCCGCACGACAAGTTTGCGATCGCCGCTTCGATCGCGGCGCGTCAAGGTCGCACGATCCTGTTCGTGAAGACCCAGGCCGCCGTCGACGAGCTGGTCGAGCAGTTCGCCAAGGTGGGTGTGCGGGCCGGTGCGCTGCACGGCGGCAAGACGCAGCGGGTGCGCACGCGGACGCTCGCCGAGTTCCGGGAGGGCACGGTCAACGTGTTGGTCGCGACCGACGTGGCGGCGCGCGGCATCCACATCGATGACGTCTCGCTGGTCGTACACGTCGATCTGCCTCGTGACCAGAAGGACTACCTGCACCGGGCCGGCCGGACCGCCCGTGCCGGCGCCGCCGGGACGGTCGTGACGCTGGTGCTGCCGCGTCAGCGCCGGCGGGCCGCCGCGCTGCTGGCGAAGGCCGGGGTGACCCCGACCGAGCTGCGGGTGCGCGCCGGGGACCCGGCGCTGGCCGAGGTCACCGGGGCCCGGCAGCCCAGTGGTGTGCCCGTGCGGGTGCAGCGTCCGCCCGCGCCGCGTTCGTCCGGTGATCGGCGGCCGCGCCGGCACCGGTGAGGATGTGACAGCAGGAGCGGTCCGCCGTCGGCGGGCCGCTTTTGTCGTACCGGTCGGATACCGTCCGGACATGACGGTGCTTCCACGAGCGTTTGCCTGGCAGAGGACCGACACGACCGGTGGCGAGTTCGCCACCCTTGACGACCGGCGGGGACTGCACGCCAAGGGTGTGGCGTTCGCCGCGGACAACTCTCTCTACATGTGCCGCTATGAGCTGCACACCGACGACGGCTGGGCGACCACCCGGCTGGAGGTGACCTCCGAGGGCGCCGGCTGGCTGCGCAGCCTGCGGATGGAGCGGGCCGCCGGCCGCTGGAGAGTCACCACCGGCGAGCAGGGCGACCTGGAGCGGGTGCTTCCCGGGGCGCCGTTCGCCGGGATGGAGGAGCCGGACCGCCTGCACCGGGTGCTCGACGTCGACCTCTACAACTCCCCGCTGACCAACACGCTGCCCGTGCGCCGCCTGGGCCTGCACAGAGCGGCGCCCGGCACGCAGGTGACGATCGAGGCCGCCTGGGTGCTGCTGCCGAGCCTGGCGGTGCTGCCGGTGGACCAGACCTATGAGGTGCTGGAGGGCCGCCGGGTGCGGTACAGCTCGGAGAACTTCACCGCCGTCATCGAGCTGAACGAGGAGGGTTACGTCACCGAATATCCGGACCTGGCGACGCTCGCCTGAGCCTCCGGAGCTGGCGGCGCTGACCCGCGCGACCGAGGGCGACCATCGCACCGGCGAGGGGCGTCGAGGCGCGCGGGAAGGTGTCGAGGAGCCGCACGAGCGCACCGCGCCCACCAGCCGCCGCGCGGCTCGGCGGCGGCATGGACCGCGTCGGCCGCCACGTCGGCGACGCAGACCGCATAGCCGCGGCGGGTGAGCTCGGTGGCGACCGCCCGGCCCAGGCCGCGGGCGCCGCCGGTGACGACCGCGGCTCCCTGGCCGGCGGCCGGAGGGCGGCCGTCCGCGGCACTGGGGCCCAGGCGTGTGGTCAGGGCCGGTCGATCGCCGACTGGGGGCGGCCTTCCCACTTGGTCGACAGCGCGATCGCTGTGCGTGTTCGCGCGATACCCTTGATCCGGTTGAGCTCGACGATCAGCCGCTCCAGGTCGCCGATGGTCTTCACTCGGGCCTTGCAGAGAAACGACTCCTCGCCCGCCATGAAGTAGCACGACTCGATTTCGTGGTGCTCGCGCAGCGCGGCGAGGATGCCGTCGGTGTCGCCGCTGCTGTCCTGCACGATGCCGATGACCGCGGTGACCGGAAGGCCGACCGCCTCGGGCTGCACCTCCGCTCGATAGCCCTGGATGACGCCTGAGGTCTCGAGCTTGCCGACTCGCTCGTGCACGGCCGGCGCGGACAGCCCGACCTTCCGGGCGAGCTCCGCATATGGAAGTCGGGCGTTTTCCCGAAGGAGGTCGATGAGTTGACGATCGATCGCGTCCATCACGGCAAGCCTAATGGTCCGCGTTTTAGCACGGCTAATTGCCCAAGAAGTGCGATTTCCTCGTTTCCCGGACACGGCACGTGAGCGGTGCTGTAATGGGCGTACATCCCAGGATGACTCGTGCTTTCCGCTTCGCAGCATGGGGGTGCGCGGGCCCGGCGAGCCACCCAGGGTTAAGGAGGGGCCGTGGAGACGGGAGATCGTCTGCTGACGCCCGGTGAGGTAGCTGCCTTGTTTCGCGTCGATCCGAAGACGGTGACACGATGGGCGGCCGCCGGCCGGATCAGCAGCATCCGAACCCCGGGAGGACACCGGCGGTTCCGGGAATCCGAGGTGAGGGCGTTGCTCGAAGGTGACGACGGGCTCGATGACACCTCTAACGGGAATGGCCGAGTTCACCCGACCAACGAGTGAAGAGGCTGTGCGGCACGCCGGCAACGTCGAGGACCTTGCCGGCGACAAAATCGACGAGCTGCTGAGCGGTCGCTGCGGCACCGGCTGAATAGAAGCCGGGGCTCGCGGGGAGGACGACCGCCCCCGCGTCGTGCAGTGCGATGAGATGCTCCAGGTGGCTGCGGGTCACCGGGGTCTCCCTGGGCACCATCACGACCGGGCGGTGCTCCTTGAGGTTGACCTCGGCGGCGCGCTGCAGCAGGTCCTTGGACAGGCCGATGGCGATGCCGGCGCACGCGGCGGTGCTCGCCGGGACGACCAGCATGCCTTTCACCTGGTACGAGCCGCTGCTCGGGCCGGCGGCGAGATCGCCCGCCGGCCAGAACGCCACATCGGCGCCGTCCAGCGGTCGTCCCAGCCAGGCGGCCAGGTCGTCCTTCCAGTGCGCGTCACGGAAGGAGATGCCGGTCTCGTCGAGGATCGTCAGCCGGGCCGCACGCGACACGATGAGGTCGACGGACTCGCCGGCGTCGAACAACGCCCGGATCACCGCCGCCGGATACGGCGTGCCCGACGCCCCGGACACCCCGACGACCCACGGTTTGCGCTGCTCGGTCACACCGACAACTGTGCCATGCGGCGCACGACCGCCCACCCGCGGCGAAACTGTCGGTGGGGGTTGCCAAGATGGACGCATGGCGCGCGGCTTTCCCTATGCGGACCTCAACGAATTCCTGGCTGCCCTGCAGAGGGCGGGCGACCTGCACCGCGTCACCGTTCCGGTGGACCCGCACCTGGAGATCAGCGAGATCGTGACCCGCACGGTCCGGGCCGGCGGGCCGGCGCTGCTGTTCGACCGGCCGACACGCGGCGACATGCCGGTCGCCATCAACCTGTTCGGCACCGAGCGCCGCATGGCCATGGCGCTGGGTGTCGAGCGCCTCGACGAGGTCGGCGCCCGGATCGGCGAGCTGGCCAAGCCCGAGCTTCCGGTGGGCTGGGCCGGCATCCGCGACGGCATCGGCAAGCTCATGCAGCTCAAGGCCGTGCCGCCGAAGCGGGTGAAGAGCGCTCCCTGCCAGGAGGTCGTCTACAAGGGCGACCAGGTGGACCTCAACCGGCTGCCCGGCCTGCAGGTCTGGCCCGAGGACGGTGGCATCTACCACAACTTCGGCCTGACCCACACCAAGCACCCGGAGACCGGCAAGCGCAACCTGGGGCTCTACCGGCTGCAGCAGCACAGCCACAACACGCTCGGCATGCACTGGCAGATCCACAAGGACTCCACCGCCCACCACGCGGTCGCCGAGCGGCTCGGCCAGCGGCTGCCGGTCGCGATCGCCATCGGCGCCGACCCGGTCGTCTCCTACGCGGCGAGTGCCCCGCTGCCGTCCGACATCGACGAATACCTGTTCGCCGGGTTCCTCCGCGGCGAGCGGGTCGAGATGGTCGACTGCCTGACCGTGCCGCTCCAGGTGCCGGCCAACGCCCAGATCGTGCTGGAGGGCTACCTGGAGCCCGGCGAGCGGCTGCCGGAGGGCCCGTTCGGCGACCACACCGGGTTCTACACGCCGGTGGAGGACTTTCCGGTGCTGCACGTCGAGTGCATGACCACCCGCAAGCAGCCGATCTACCACTCGATCATCACGTCGAAGCCGCCGCAGGAGGACCACGGTCTCGGCAAGGCGACCGAGCGCATCTTCCTGCCGCTGCTCAAGATCCTCATTCCGGACATCGTCGACTACGACCTGCCGGCTGCGGGCGTCTTCCACAACTGCGTGATCGTCTCGATCCGCAAGCGCTACCCGAAGCACGCGCAAAAGGTCATGAGCGCCATCTGGGGCGCCCACCTGCTGTCCCTGTCGAAGCTCATCGTGGTCGTCGACGACGACTGCGACGTCCACGACTACGCCGAGGTGGCATTCCGCGCGTTCGGCAACGTCGACTACAAGCACGATCTGCTGCTCACCGAAGGCCCCGTCGACCATCTCGACCACTCCTCCTACCAGCAGTTCTGGGGCGGTAAGGCGGGCATCGACGCCACCCGCAAGGGCCCGGCCGAGGGCTACCATCGCGGCTGGCCGGAAGAGATGGTCATGTCGCCCGAGGTCGTGGCACGGGTCGACAAGCGCTGGAGAGAGTATGGATTCAAGTGACGCTCGTTGAGGCACCCCCGAGCCGGGTCAAGGCGTTCCTGCGGCTGGTGGCGATCGAGCACTCGGTGTTCGCGCTGCCGTTCGCCTTTCTGGCGGCGCTGACCGTCATGACCGTGCGCGACCAGCGCATCAACTGGGTCGACCTGCTGCTGGTGACGATCGCGATGGTCGGCGCCCGCACGTTCGCCATGGCGGCCAACCGGATCATCGACCGGCACATCGACGCCCGCAACCCGCGCACGGCCAAGCGGGAGCTGGTCACGGGTGCGGTCAGCGTGCGCACGGCGTGGACCGGCGCGGCGGTCGCCCTGGTGGTGTTCCTCGGCGCCGCCGCCCTGCTCAACCCGTTGTGCCTGGCCCTCGCCCCGCTGGCGGTCGTTCCGCTGATCGTCTATCCGTACGGGAAGCGGTTCACCAACTGGCCGCACGCCATCCTGGGCCTGGCGCAGCTGGTCGGCCCGGTCGGCGCCTGGCTGGCGGTCACCGGCGATCTGCGCGGCTCGGGACCGGCCTGGGTCCTGGGCCTGGCGGTCGGCCTGTGGATCGGCGGCTTCGACCTGATCTACGCCTGCCAGGACACCGAGGTCGACCGCGAGATCGGTGTGCACTCGGTGCCGGCCCGCTTCGGCGTCCCGTTCGCCCTCAGCCTCTCCACGATCGCGCACGTCGTGACGTTCGCGCTGTTCGTGTGGTTCGGTGTGCTGGTCGGCCTCGGCTGGCTGTGGTGGATCGGGCTGGCCCTGACGGCTGCCGCCTTCATCTACGAGCACGCCATCGTCCGCCCCGACGATCTGTCCCGCGTCAACCGGGCGTTCTTCACGGCCAACGGCTTCGTCGGCATAGCGCTGTTCGTGTTCGCCCTGCTCGACCTGGTGATCCTCGGCGGCCTCCGCCTGTAACCCGGGTGGTCGGCCAGCGGGGTTCCGCGAGAGTCCCATGATCCAGGGAAGCTTCGTGTCGCCATGACGACCGGAAGTTTCCCTGGATCAGGTCACCGCCGGCGGCTGGCAGGCAAACGGGGCGGACCTCGGCCTGCGGCTGTGGTGAACTGTCGACATGGAGCATGCCCGATTTCTTGACTGCCTCGCGGGCGATTTTGCTCGTCTGCGCAACGTCGTGCAGATCGATCCCGGCGCGGCCGTGCCGAGTTGTCCCGGGTGGACCGTCGCCGACCTCACCCGCCACGTCGGTGAGGTGTACCTGCACAAGAGCCTGGCCATCCGCGACGGGGCCGAGCCCGAGCCGTGGCCGCCGAAAGAGCTCGCCGACGAAGTGCCCCTCGCGCTGCTCGACCGGGCCCACGCGGCCTTGCTCGACCAGTTTGCCGCCCACGAGCCCGCGGATCCGGCCGGCTCCTGGTACGCGCCGGATCAGACCGTCGGGTTCTGGAGCCGGCGCATGGCGCAGGAGACGGTCATCCACCGCATCGACGCCGAACTCGGGGCCGGGCAGCCGGTTGCACCCGTGCCGACCGACCTCGCCGTCGACGGGATCGACGAGCTGCTCAAGGTCTTCGTGGCGTACGGCGTCGCCGAGTGGGGCAGTTACTTCGCCGGCGTCCTCGACGGCTCGCCGGGCCGGACATATGCCATCCTGACCGACGGCGCGGCCTGGCGGGTGCGGACCGGGCCGGGGCTGTTCGCCGTCGAGGACGGTGCACACGACCCGGCCGACGTGACCGTCAGCGGGGCACCGACGGCCGTGCTGCGCTGGCTGTGGAACCGGGAGAGCCCCGGCGAGCCGAGCGGCGTGACGGTCGAAGGCGCCCCGGAGGCGGTCGACGAGCTGCGGCACTGCATCGTCACGGCGACGCAGTAAGCAGTGCTAGACGCCGGCGTAGGAGTGCAGGCCACCGCCGAACAGGTTGACGCCGAACAGGTTGATCAGCATCGTCGCCCAGCCGATCACGGCGATCCACGACGTCACCTTGCGGCTGACGCTGGGGGTCGAGCGCGCGTGCAGGTAGCAGGCGTAGACGACCCAGGCGACAAACGACCAGACCTCTTTCGGGTCCCAGTTCCAGTAGCGGCCCCATGCCGCCTCGGCCCAGATCGCACCGCCGATGACACCGAAGGTCCAGATCGGGAAGGCGAAGGCGTGGACGCGGAACGTCACCCGCTCCAGCGAGACCGCCTGCGGGAGGCGCTCGCCCAGCGAGTACGGGAAGTTGCGCTTGCCGGCGTCGTACCCGGTGCGGATCAGGTGCATCACTGCGGTGATGAAGCCGACGAGGAATACGCCGGACGCGATCGAGGCGGCGCCGACGTGGATGACCAGCCAGTACGACTGCAGGGCGGGCACCAGCGGGCCGACCGGGACGTACAGCGTCATGCCGGCGATCGACAGGAGGATCGCGGCCACCAGCGTGACGAACACGCCGAGGTGGCGGAGGTTGCGCCACTTGAGCAGCACGACCAGCCAGGCGCTGACGCCGACGAAGGTGGCGGTCATGACGAACTCGTACATGTTGCCCCACGGCGCCCGGTCGGCCGCCACACCGCGGGCGACAAGCGCACCCAGGTGGGCGACGTAACCGAGGATGGTGATGCCGACGGCGATGAGGCCCGCGCGGCGGGCGCCCACGGACGCGACGACCGGCGCCGACTCGGCCGACGCGGCGGACTCGACCGGGACGGTCACCGACGGGCCGCCGGCGCCGGCCAGCTCGCGCGTCGCCGCTCGGGCGATCACGCTGCGGCCGCCGAACGCGTATTCCACCGCATACGCCATCATGGCCAGCACGTAACTGAAGATCGTCACGACCAGCAGCTGGTTGGACAACCCACCCATCAAACGACCTCCTCACGGTCCGGCACCGAAACGACCTGATCAGTCTGCGCCACCTGTCCCGGGACATCGGTGGCGGGGGGCGACACAGCACGTACCAGTGCCGCGAACTCCTCGGCGAAGCCGGGATAGTCGCTGCGGGGCAGGCCGCCCGCCGCGGCGCCGTTGGGCGTGATCCGGAAGAAGACCCGCCGCCGCTTGCCGCCCAGAGAGCCCAGCAACCCGGCGAGCAGCGCGATCGACCCCCAGAGCATGATCGGCTGGCCCGGGTCGTGCCGGACCGAGATGCTGATCCACTGCTCGGTGCCCAGGAACTCGACCTTGGAGCCGTCGGGCAGTGTCGCCGACCCGCCCGGCTTGAGCATCACCGGTTCGCCGAACTTCTTCAGGCGCCCGGCGTCGATCTGCCGTTGATCGAGGGTGTAGACCGACAGCGGCGCCCCGGCGTCGAACCCGAGCACGCCCTGGTAGGGCTGCAGCATCAGGCGGGGGTCGTTCTCCGCGGGGAACGCCGACGAGTTCAGCGAGGGATCCGACGGTACGGTCGGCAGATAGATCCCGAGGAATCCGACCTGCGCCTTCTCGTCCCGCTTGCCGGTCTCCGGGTTGATGTTGACGTCCGGGAACGTCGCCACCCCGTCGCTGGTCTGCATCGGGTCCTTCGGCAGGAACGGCGCGACGGTCCGGTGCGTTTTGCCGTACTTGTCGGTGTAGAGCAGGATCGGCGCGTAGCCGTGCCCGAGCAGCGAGACGTTGGCCCCGTCGAGCCGCAGCGGATCGTTCACCTGCAGCACGTGGTTGCTGGTGGTGCCGTGCTCTTTGACGGTGATGTCGGCCTTGTACATGACCGGCTGCCCGCTGTCGAGGTACGACGCCGAGAACTTGTTCATCTGCAGGCAGAACCGCGGCAGATCGTTCTCGCCGACCCGCGAGCCGAGGGCGTGCTCGTCGTAGTTCAGCAGCGTGTTGCAGAAGGCGAAGTCCTTGCCGGCCACCAGCAGGCGGTTGCCGTGCCAGCCGAACAGCGAGCCGTATGCCACGCCGATGAGCAGCGACAGCAGGGCGAAGTGGAAGACCAGGTTGCCGGTCTCCTTGAGGTACCCCTTCTCGGCACTGATCTCGACGGTGTCCACGTCCTGCCGCACGACCGTGCGGAAGCGCCGCTTGCGCAGCACCTGCCGGACCACCTCGGGGTCGGCCGAGGGCAGCACGGCATGGGCCGGCAGCCGGTCGAGCCGCTGCGGGGCTTTCGGCGGCTTGCGCAGCAGGGCCGTCGCGTGCACCCGGAACCGGGGCACCAGGCAGCCGACCAGCGAGACGAACAGCAGCAGGTAGATGGCCGAGAACCAGGGCGAGCCGTAGACGTCGAAGAAGAAGAACCGGTCGAGCGTCGGGCCCCACTCCTGGTTCTTCTCCAGGTACTGCCGGACCTGCTCCGGCGACACGTTGCGCTGCGGCAGCACCGAGCCGGGAATGGCCGCGACGGCGAGCAGGAACAGCAGCACCAGGGCGGTGCGCATGCTGGTCAGCTGGCGCCAGGCGCGCCGGCTCACGGAGACGATGGTGTGGTACGCCCAACGCATCAGAACGGCACCGATCCGACGCCGACGTTGGCCTGCAACGCGATCATCAGCTCACTCCACAGGCCGGTGACGAGCGCCAGCCCGACCAGGACCAGCAGGACACCACCGATGCGGGTCACCCAGCGGCTGTTGCGCCGGATGAACTTGACGACGCCGATGAGCCGCTGGAAGCCCAGCCCGACGGCGATGAACGGCAGCCCGATGCCCAGCGAATACGCGATCGCGAGGATCACGGCGCGGGCCTGCGAGCCGCTGGTCGAGCCGAGCGCGATCACCGCGCCGAGGGTCGGTCCGGTGCACGGCGCCCAGGACAGCGCGAACACCATGCCGAAGACGGGGGCGCCGAGGAGGCCGGCGGCGGGAAGCTTCTGGATCCGCCACTGCCGCTCGAGGCCGGGCACCAGGCCGATGAACGCCAGGCCCAGCACGATGACCACGATGCCGGCGATCACCTCGATCAGCCGGCGGTGGATCATCAGCGACATGGCGGCCTGGGTGGCGAGGACGATCAGCCCGATGAAGACCGCCGTGAACCCGGCGATGAACAGGCCGACCCCGGCGACCACGCGGCCGCGCCGCTGACCCGAGTCGAGATCGGCGCCCGCCAGGCCGGTGACATAGGAGAGGTACCCCGGGACAAGCGGGAGGATGCACGGCGACAGGAAGCTCGCCAGGCCGGCCAGCACGGCCACGGCTACGGCGGCGAGCAGCGGCCCGCTCATCGCAAGGCTGCCGACGTCCATATCAGCCCTGCTCCGCCAACAGGTCACGGACGACCGGCTCGAGGACCTTCTGGTCGACCTCCATGCGCATCACGGCCGCCAGCCGGCCTTTGCGGTCGACGATGAGCGTCGCCGGGATCGAGTTGGGCGGGACGTTGAACTCCAGCGCGAGCTCGCCGGCCGGGTCGAAGATGCTGCCGAACGAGGGCTTGGTGTCGGCCAGGTAGGCGGCGGCCCCGTCGCGCTGGTCACGGACGTTGACGCCGACGAACGTGACGCCGTCGGCCTTGGTCGCCGCGGCGACCTTCTCCAGCTCCGGTGCCTCGCTGCGGCACGGCGCACACCACGACGCCCAGAAGTTGATGACCACGACCTGGCCCTTGTGCTGGGCGAGGTCGAACGAGCCGCTGCCGCTCATGTAGTCGCCGCGCATGGCGGGCGCGGCGACCCGGTCGTCGACGGTGATCTTGCGGCTGCCGAGCGCGTTCTTAGGGGCATCGCCGCCGCAGGCCGACACGGCTGCCAGTGCCACCAGAGCGATCAGCACGGCGAGGACCCGCTTCATCGCATCACGCGCCCTTCGCCTGGCGCGCCGACGGCGACATGGCCACCAGGTGCGCGGCCGGTTCGCTGTACGAAATGCCCACGATCTTGGTGTCTTCGAAGTGGAAGCTCGTGTAACTGGCCAGGTTGCACTCCCGCCGCCGCGGATCGTGCCAGAGCCGCTTGCGCTCCACGTGCCGGCGCAGCGTCCAGATCGGCAGCTGGTGCGAGACACACACGGCCTCGTGCCCCTCGGCGGCCTCGCGGGCCGCCATGAGCGCGGCGAACATGCGCGCGGCGATCACCGTGTACGGCTCGCCCCACGACGGGGTCATCGGGTCGCGCAGCACCCACCAGTTGCGCGGGTCGCGCAGGGCGCCGTCACCGACGCCGACACGCTTGCCCTCGAAGAAGTTGGCACTCTCGATCAGCCGCTCGTCGACCGCGATCGGCAGGCCGAACTGCTCGGCGATCGGCTGGGCCGTCTGCTGTGCCCGCTCGAGCGGGCTGGCCACGATGTGGGTGATGTCCTTGTCGGCCACCGCCTGCGCCGCCGCCTTCGCCATCTGCACGCCGAGCTCGGAGAGCCGATAGCCGGGGAGCCGGCCGTAGAGGACCTTCTCCGGGTTGTGGACCTCACCGTGCCGCAGCACGTGGACGATCGTCTTCATGAGGCAGCCGCCGCCCGGGCCGCGTGTGGCAGCGCCGCCTGGATCACGGCCAGCGCATCGTCGTCGATCGCTGTCGAGACGAACCACGCCTCGTAGGCGCTCGGCGGCAGGTAGACACCGCGCGAGAGCATCTCGTGGAAGAACGCCTTGAACGCCTGGACGTCCTGCGTCCTGGCCTCGTCGTAGTTCGACACCGGCGACGCGGTGAAGAAGATCGAGAACATGCTGCCCGCCGTGGACAGCACGTGCGGTACACCCGCTGCGGCAAGGGCCTCCGAAGCCAGCTTGCTGATCGTCGCGGCGGTCGCGTCGAGCCGCGTGTAGACCTCGGTCGTCGCCAGGCGCAGGGTGGCCAGGCCGGCGGCGCAGGCCAGCGGGTTTCCGGACAGGGTGCCGGCCTGGTAGACCGGGCCCGCGGGGGCCAGCGCGGCCATGATCGAGGCCCGCCCGCCGAAGGCCGCGGCCGGCATGCCGCCGCCCATCACCTTGCCGAACGTCCACAGATCGGCGTCGACCGGCTCGAGCCCGGCCCAGCCGGACCGGCTGACCCGGAACCCGGTCATGACCTCGTCGACGATGAGCAGGGCGCCGTGCCGGTGCGCGAGCTCGGCCAGCTTGCCGTTGAACCCGTCCTTGGGCGCGACCACACCCATGTTGCCGGCCGCCGCCTCGGTGATCACGGCGGCGATGCTCGGCCCGTGCTCGGCGAAGGCGGCCTCGACGGCGGCGATGTCGTTATACGGCAGCACGATCGTGTCGCCCGCCGCCGCGCCGGTGACACCCGGCGTGTCGGGCAGCGCGAGCGTCGCCAACCCGGACCCTGCGGCGGCGAGCAGCGCGTCGACGTGCCCGTGGTAGCAGCCGGCAAACTTGATGACCTTGGCCCGGCCGGTGTATCCCCGGGCGAGCCGCAGCGCGCTCATCGTCGCCTCGGTGCCTGAGTTGACGAGGCGGACCTGCTCGACCGGCGTCCGGGCGACAATCTCCTCGCCCAGGACGACCTCGCCGGGCGTCGGCGTGCCGAAGCTCGTGCCGTGTGCCGCCGCCGAGGTGATCGCGTCGATGACTTCCGGGTGCGCGTGGCCGAGGATCAGCGGGCCCCAGGAGCAGACGAGGTCCACATAGCGCCGGCCGTCGGCGTCGGTGAGCCAGCAGCCTTCGCCGCCGACCATGAAGCGCGGGGTGCCGCCAACCGCCCGGAACGCCCGGACAGGTGAATTCACCCCACCCGGCACGATGGCCTGGGCGCGGTCGAACAATGCCTGCGAAGCCGGCGCGTCAGCCGCATAAGGGCCGAGGCCGACAGAGTAAGAATCGGTCACAGCCTGCCCATTCTGACAGCCGCTCGGTAACGTCGCCGAGCCGCCCTCGCCACCCTGTGCCCGACACCACTGCGGGCGCCGACCACATATAGGCTGTCTTCGTGGATCGGCCCGATCTCTCCGTCACCGTGCGGCGCGCCCCGACCGAAACCGTGGTGTCCCTCACCGGCGAGATCGACATGTCCACGGTGCCACGCCTGGCCGCGACGGTGGATGAGGTACTTTCCGAGCCCCCGGCCCGCGTGGTGCTCGACATGGCCGGCGTCACGTTCTGTGACTCCCAGGGCCTGGGCACGCTGGTGGTCCTGAGCCGGAAGGCCACGATGGCGCAGAGCTACCTGGTCCTCGTCAACGTGGGCGCCTTCCTCATCCGCGTCCTGGACATCACCGGCCTGCGCGGCGCGCTGATGATCCAGGAAACCGCATAGCCGCCACTCAGAGGCGGGCGCGGGCCTTCGCCAATGCGGCCATGGCCTTCTCCACCTGGGCCCGGCCCAGCTCGCCGTCGGCGGCCAGGGCCGCCTTCAGCAGCGCGGTGGCCTCGTCGACCGCCACGCCCGCCGCCCGCAGCTCGGTCTCGCGAAGGCGCACCTGCTCGGACTGGGCCGCCAACTGCTGGGTCATCGTCCAGAGCTCGACAAAAACGGAGACCTTCGCGCGCAGCACCCACGGGTCGAAGGGCTTCGTCAAATAGTCCACCGCGCCCGCGGCATAACCGCGCAACGCCAGGTGGGAGTCGCGGTCCGCCGCCGTGAGGAAGATGATCGGCACGTGGCGGGTCCGCTCGCGGCGCTTGATGTGCTGCGCCGTCTCGAAGCCGTCCATCGTGGGCATCTGGGCGTCGAGCAGGATCAGAGCGAAGTCGTCCACCAGCAGGTGCTTGAGCGCCTCTTCACCGCTCTCGGCGCTGACCGGCTGGACCGGCAGGCCCTGCAGGATCGCCTCCAGGGCAAGCAGGTTGTCCCGCCGATCATCGACGAGCAGCACCTTTGCCGGACGATCCGGGCCTGTCAAGGACGGTCCCCTTTCCACGAATCTCCCAAAACTACACCGCCCTGCCCTCGCCGTTGACCCACGCCGCCATCACGTCCAGCAGTTCGTCGAGGTCGACCGGCTTGGTGATGTAGTCGCTCGCCCCGGCGGCCAGCGACGACTCCCGATCGCCCGGCATGGCCTTGGCGGTCAGGAAGACGACCGGCAGGTTGGCGAAACGACGGTTCCGGTGGATCGCTCTGGTCGTCTCGTTGCCGTCCATGTCGGGCATCATCGCGTCCATCAGCACGATGTCGACGTTCGGGTGCTCGGAGAGGATACGCACACCGTCGGCGCCGTTGTCCGCGTACAGCACCGTCATGCCATGCAGCTCGAGAGCACTGGTCAGCGCGAAGACGTTGCGGACGTCGTCGTCGACGATGAGCACCGTGGCGCCGTCGAGCTGGTGGGCAGCCGCGGTGGGGCGGTGCTCCTGGTTCGGCAACGGACGCAGCATCGCCGGGCCGGGCGGCAGGCTGCCGCGGGTCGGCGCGGTCACCGACGGCGCCGGAACCGCGTGGACGGTCGGCGTGACCTCGGTGGCGATGACGTCCGGCAGGTACAGCGTGAACGTCGCCCCACGACCCACCTCCGACGTCACGCCGATCGCGCCGCCGAGGAGCCGGGCCAGCTCACGGCTGATCGACAGGCCGAGGCCGGTGCCGCCGTACTTGCGGCTGGTCGTACCGTCCGCCTGCTGGAACGCCTCGAAGATGAGCGCCACCTTGTCGTCGGAGATGCCGATCCCGGTGTCGTTGACGGCGAAGGCGATCACGCGCCGTGCGCCGGCGAGGGTCGGCGAGTTGAAGTCGATCTCGGGCGCCGCGACGCCGATCGACAGCGTCACGGAGCCGTGGTCGGTGAACTTCACCGCGTTGGACACCAGGTTGCGCAGGATCTGCTGGAGCCGCTGCGGATCGGTGACGATCGCCGGCGGCAGCGCGGGGTCGGTGCACACGTTGAAGTCGAGTCCCTTGTCCTCCGCCTGCGGGGCGAAGGCCTGCTCGACGTACGCGCAGATCTCGTCGAACGACACCTCACCGGGCTCGACGTCCATGCGCCCGGCCTCGATCTTCGACAGGTCGAGGATGTCGTCGATCAGCGCCAGCAGGTCGGAGCCGGCGTTGTGGATCGTCGCCGCGAACTCGATCTGCTTCGCGGCGAGGTTGTTGTCGGGGTTGTCCGCCAGCAGGCGGGAGAGCAGCAGCATCGAGTTGAGCGGCGTGCGCAGCTCGTGGCTCATGTTGGCGAGGAACTCCGACTTGTACTGCGACGCCTGCGCCAGCTGCTGCGCCTTCTCCTCCAGGCCGAGGCGGGCCATCTCGATCTCGCGGTTCTGCTTCTCGATGTTGCCCTTCTGCTCGGACAGCAGCGTCGCCTTCTCCTCCAGCTCGGCGTTGGTGCGCTGAAGCTCCGCCGACTGGTCCTGCAGCTCCAGGGCCAGCCGCTGGGACTGCGAGAGCAGTTCCTCGGTGCGCCGGTTGGCGAGGATCGTCCTGAGCGCGACACCGATGGTCACCACGAGCCGGTCGAGGAACGCGAGGTGGAGCTCGGAGAACGGCGAGACGCTCGCGAACTCGATGACCCCCAGCGGCTCGCCCTCGAACAGCACCGGCAGCACGACGAGGTCGGCCGGCGGGGTGGCGGCGAGGCCGGAGCGGACCTTGAGCCGGTCGTCCGGCGGCGCGCTCACCCGGATCGCACGTCGGGACAGCGACGCCTGGCCGATGAGCCCCTCGCCGGGTGCGAAGGAGACCTCGGTGCCGGGTGCCACGTAGCCGTACGACGCCTCGAGCCGCAGTCGCAGGCCGGACACCGCATCGGTGCCGGTCAGGAAGAACGCGCCGATCTGCGCGTCGACCAGCGGAGTGACCTCGGCCATGATCATGCGGCAGACCTCGCCGAGGTCCCGCTGGCCCTGCAGCAGGCCGCCGACGCGGGCCAGGTTGGAGTCCAGCCAGCCCTGCTCGGCGTTTTTCTTCGTGGTCTCGCGCAGGGTGACGATCATCTGGTTGATGTTGTCCTTGAGCTCGGCGACCTCGCCGAGCGCCTCGACCGCGATCCGCTGGGTCAGATCGCCGCGGGTCACCGCCGTGGACACCTGCGAGATGGCGCGCAGCTGGGTGGTCAGCGTGGAGGCGAGCTGGTTGACGTTCTCGGTGAGGTCGCGCCAGGTGCCGGAGACGCCGCGCACCTGGGCCTGACCGCCCAGCTTGCCTTCGGAGCCGACCTCACGGGCCACCCGGGTCACCTCGTCGGCGAACGACGACAGCTGGTCGACCATCGTGTTGACGGTGTTCTTCAGCTCCAGGATCTCGCCGTGCGCGTCGACCGTGATCTTCTGCGACAGATCACCACGGGCCACGGCGGTGGTGACCTGGGCGATGTTGCGGACCTGGCTGGTCAGGTTGGACGCCATCGAGTTGACGTTGTCGGTGAGGTCGCGCCAGGTGCCCGAGATGCCCTTGACCTGGGCCTGACCGCCGAGCTTGCCCTCGGTGCCGACCTCACGGGCCACCCGCGTGACCTCGTCGGCGAACGACGACAGCTGATCCACCATCGTGTTCACCGTCGACTTCAGGGCCAGGATCTCGCCCTGCGCGTCAACGGTGATCTTCTGCGACAGATCACCACGCGCGACCGCCGTGGACACCTGGGAGATGTTGCGGACCTGGGCAGTGAGGTTGGAGGCCATGAAGTTCACGTTGTCCGTCAGGTCGCGCCAGGTGCCGGCGACGCCGCGCACCTGGGCCTGACCGCCGAGCTTGCCCTCGGTGCCGACCTCACGCGCCACCCGCGTGACCTCGTCGGCGAACGACGACAGCTGATCCACCATCGTGTTCACCGTCGACTTCAGCTCAAGAATCTCGCCCCGCGCATCGACCGTGATCTTCTGCGACAGATCACCACGCGCGACCGCCGTGGACACCTGCGCGATGTTACGGACCTGGCTCGTCAGGTTCGACGCCATGAAGTTCACGTTGTCCGTCAGGTCCCGCCAGGTCCCGGCCACACCCGTGACCTGCGCCTGACCGCCCAGCTTGCCCTCCGTGCCGACCTCACGCGCCACCCGGGTCACCTCGTCGGCGAACGACGACAGCTGATCCACCATCGTGTTCACCGTCGACTTCAGCTCAAGAATCTCGCCCCGCGCATCGACCGTGATCTTCTGCGACAGATCACCACGCGCCACGGCCGTCGCGACCTGGGCGATGTTACGGACCTGGCTCGTCAGGTTCGACGCCATGAAGTTCACGTTGTCCGTCAGGTCCCGCCAGGTCCCGGCCACACCCGTGACCTGCGCCTGACCGCCCAGCTTGCCCTCCGTGCCGACCTCACGCGCCACCCGGGTCACCTCGTCGGCGAACGACGACAGCTGATCCACCATCGTGTTGACGGTGTCCTTCAGCTCGAGGATCTCGCCCTGCGCCGCCACGGTGATCTTCTGCGACAGGTCACCGCGGGCCACCGCCGTCGCGACCTGGGAGATGTTGCGGACCTGGCCGGTCAGGTTGGACGCCATCGAGTTGACGTTGTCGGTGAGGTCCTTCCAGGTGCCGGCCACGCCGGGCACGTCCGCCTGGCCGCCCAGCTTGCCCTCCGTGCCGACCTCACGCGCCACCCGGGTCACCTGTTCGGCGAAGACCCGCAGCGTGTCGACCAACGAGTTGATCGTCTCGGACAGCTCGGCGATCTCGCCCTTGGCGCTCACCGTGATCTTCTGCGACAGGTCACCGCGGGCCACCGCCGTCGCCGCCGACGAGATCGAGCGGACCTGGCCGGTGAGGTTGGCCGCCATCGAGTTCACCGAGTCGGTGAGGTCGCGCCAGGTCCCGGCGACGCCGGTGACCTGCGCCTGACCGCCCAGCTTGCCCTCGGTGCCGACCTCACGAGCCACCCGCGTGACCTCGTCGGCGAACGACGACAGCTGATCCACCATCGTGTTCACCGTGCGGCCGATGGTGAGAAATTCACCACGCAGCGGCCGGCCGTCGATCTCCAGCGCCAGGTGCTGCGTGAGGTCGCCCTCGGCGACGGCGACGATCACGCGGGCGATCTCGGTGGTCGGGCGCCCCAGGTCGTCGATGAGGGAGTTGACCGCGTGGATGCGGTCGAGCCAGGCACCCTCGAAGCCCTCTTCGTCGAGCCGCTCGGTCATCCGGCCCTCACGGCCGACGACGCGGCTGATACGCAGCAGCTCACGGGTGTGGCGCAGCTTCATCTCCGCCAGCCGGTTGAACCGCTCGACCACCTCACCGGGGAGCCCGTCGCGCCGGTTGAGCCGGATCGTCAGGTCGCCGGCCGCCAGGGAGTCGAGCGCGTCGGAGAGCTCCTGCAGCAGCAGCGTCTCGGGTGAGGAAGGTGAGGAAGAGGAAACACTCGACTGGGTGACCTCATCGACTCTGGCCATGTCGTCTCCACCGGTTCTCGGGGGCAGGCGGTCCACCCATCGTCGTTCGTCAGCTTGGATTGTTACCACCGTTCAGTAGAGACTGCGAGGTGTGACAACCCAGACCGTCCGGAGGCTCCGGCTACCGGCCGACCATAGCTCTCCGGGTCTGGCGCGCGCAGCAATCCGGACGATCGTGCATGAACGGGACTTGGGTGCGGTTCTCGACGAGGCGCTGCTGCTCGTCACCGAGCTCACCACCAACAGCGTCGTGCATGCCGGCACCGAGGTCGACCTGGAGATCACCGCAACCGAAACGTCACTGACGGTAGCGGTGCTCGACTTCCAACCCGGACAACTCACTGTGCAAGCCGACACCGACTCCGGCCCCGAGCTGGCCGAGCGCGGGCGCGGCCTGCTGCTCGTCGACCAGCTGGCCACCGCGTGGGGCACGCTGCAGTTCACCGGCGGCAAGGGGGTCTGGTTCCGGCTCGACCGGCCGGCCACCCCGCCGGGCCCGTTCACCCCGCCGATGTTCGAGCTGCCGTCGGCGCAGGCCGGGCCCAGCCCGGAGCGGCTCGCCGAGCTGGCCGCGCCGAGCGGCGCCGGCGCGACCCTCACCGAGGCCGCCGAGGATCTGCTCCAGCGGCTGTGTGAGGTCAGCGGCGCGACCGGGGCAGCGCTGACCGTCGACGAGGGCGACGGCCCGCACACGGTCGCCGCCGTGGGCCGGCTCACCGGTTCGGCGGACGGCGGACGGCGGGTGCCGTTGCAGCTCACCCGGCCGTGGCGGGCCGAGCTGCTGGTCGCCGGCGCGGGCGGCAACCCGTATGGGCGGCCGCTGGTCGCCCTGGCCGCCGACAAGCTGACACTGCTGGTCGAGAACCACCGGCTGCGCCGCGCCGACTCCGAGCGGCGCACCTGGCTGACGTTCCTCGCCGACGCCAGCGAGTTGCTCGCCCAGTCCCTCGACGTCGAGCTGACCCTCGCGCTGATCCCGCGCCTGGTCGTCCCGCGGCTCGGCGTGTGGTGCGCGATCCACACCGCGGACGCGGGCGGCGAGCTGCGCCTGGCCGCGGCCGCACACGCCGACGAGACGATGCTCACCGACCTGCTCGACTCACTGGCCCAGGCCACGCCGCAGCTCAAGGAGGCGATGGGGACCGATGCGGTCGTACCGCTCGGCATTCCCCTGGAGGGATACGTCGTCGCGCTGATCGCACGCGGTCAGCACCTCGGCACACTGACGGTCGGCGGCGGGCGGGACACCTGGCAGCGGACCGAGGAGGTGGCGGTGGTCGAGGACGTCGCCCGCCGGGCCGCCCTGGCCCTCGACAACGCCAACATCCACGCCGAGCGGCGCAACATCGCCCAGGCGCTCCAGCGCTCGCTGCTGCCGCCTCAGCTGCCGAAGGCCGAAGGCGTGGAGTTCGGCGCCGAATACGTGCCGACCGGCGAGGGCGTCGACGTCGGCGGCGACTTCTACGACGTGGTGCCGCTCTCCAGCCGCCGCTGGCTGGTGGTCGTCGGTGACGTCTCCGGCAAAGGCGTGCAGGCGGCGACCGTCACCGGCCTGGTGCGTGACGTGACCCGGGTCCTCGTGCGCGACGGCCGGCCGCTGCCGGAGACGCTGGTCCGGCTCAACGAGACCCTGCTGGAGCGGGGCGCCGGCCGCTTCTGCACGCTCTGCCTGGCGCTCGTCATGCGCCGCCAGGACGGCACGCTCGACGTGACCCTGCACCTGGCCGGCCACGACCAGCCCGTGCTGATGCGCGCCGACGGGGAGACGGAACTGGTCGGCACGTGCGGCACGGCACTCGGCCTGCTGGACGTGATCAACACGCCACGCACGCAGGTCATCCTCCACCCCGGCGACACGCTGGTCTTCTACACCGACGGCGTCACCGAGCGCCGTCGCGGCACCAACCTCTTCGGCGTCGCCCGGCTGCGCGAGGAGGCCGGCGCGCTGGCCGGCTTCCCCGCCGACGTGGTGGTGGCCCGCCTGCGTGCCCGCACGCTGAGCTATTCGCAGGAGCCGCCACGCGATGACATCGCCATCTTCGCGGTGCGCAACGACGCTTAAGGGCCTTCACGATCCGATTGCCGGTGGATCTAGGCCAGGCCGCGGATGCGCTGGAGCTCGTCGGCGACGTCGCCGGGGTGGGCGTTCAGGTCGTACGTGCTGAGCAGGTGCAGGTGGTCGCCGGTGTCGATCTCCAGCAGCTCCGTCCGCAACCCCGCCCGGGTCCGGGAGTCGACCCGGATCCGCTCGATCTGCCCCCAGTCGAGCCGGCGGCGGCCCGCATAGCTGTTGATCACCGTGACTCCGTGCGGATCGGCGGCCAGCCGGACGGGGACGAGCAGGTCACGCAGCGCATAGCCCCCGGCGACGACAGCGGCCACGATCGCGGCGGTCAGCGCCCGCGGGTCGCCGGCGAGGAACACCGCCACCCCGACGAGCACGACGGTCACCGCGCACTTCAGCGCCGCGAACCCCGGCGACACCCGCCAGGCGGCGCTCGTCGCCGTCGGCGCCGACGGCTCGGACCAGGCTCCGCTGCGCATCTCCACTCGCACAGCATGCACCCGCCCGGCGCCCCGCTCCCACTCCCACCCGCGTTGATCTTGCAGTTGTGGTGCCTCCCAAACCCGGGCAACGAGCTATTTGGTCTTGGTGATCGAGGTGGCGTTCACGGTGCCGTCGGTGTTCTGGCCGACGACCGTGACCGACGAGCCGGCGGTCAGGTCCTTCAGCGCGCCGGGGGTGGAGACGGTGGTCGTACCGCTGGTCTTGACGATGAGCGTCTGGCCGTCGGCGGTCTCGACGTAGACCGTGGTGCCGTCGACCAGCTTCACGGTGCCGGTGATGCCGCCACGGGCCTGGCCGCCCTGTGCCCCGCCCTGGGCGCCGTTGCGGCCGGCGAAGCCGCTCGGGAACGCCGCCGGGTTGACGCCGCCGGCCGGGCCGCTCGCCGCCGGTGCCTGGCCGTAGCTCTTCTGGACCTGGGCACCCGCCACGAACCCGGCGACCAGCAGGGCCAGGCCGGCCAGCACGACCGTGGCGCGGTTGGCGAGCCGGCGCGGTGCCGCTTTGGCGATCCGCGCGTTGAGGTCGTCGTCGACCGGCGGCGCGAGGAGTTCGTCCTCGTCGGTCACCGGGGACTCGTCGGTCACCCGGGTCTCGTCGGTCACCGGGGTCAAGACCTCGGTGACGGCAGAGGAAGTGTCGACCGACGAGATGCCGGTGGCGTCCGGGCGACGGAAGGGCGAAGCGGCGTGGCTCACGGCTGACTCCTCGACGGAACTACTCATAACGGAGGGCTTCGATCGGGCGCAGACCCGCGGCACGGCTGGCCGGGTAACTGCCGAAGAACAGGCCGATCGCGACCGAGACGCCCAGTGCCAGGAAGACCGAGCTGGGCACGATGACCGGCTTGATGTTGACGATCGTGAATTGGCTGCCGATGACCGCCGTGGCCACCCCGAGCAGGCCACCGAGCAGGCTCAGCACGGTCGCCTCGACCAGGAACTGGGTGAGGATCGTGCGCTTCGGCGCGCCGAGCGCCTTGCGGATGCCGATCTCGCGGGTCCGCTCGGTGACGGTCACCATCATGATGTTGGTGATGCCGATGCCGCCGACCAGGAGGCTGATCCCGGCCACGGCGCCGAGCAGGAGCGTGAACGTCTCCGCCGTGTTCGCCCGCGTCTCCAGCAACTGCGATTGATTCAGGATGCGGTACGCACTGGTCGTCGACGAGCCGTTGACGTTGAGCTTCTCGTTGAGGATCGCGGTCACCTCGGACTGCGCCTCGGAGACGGTCTCCGGCGAGGTGGCCTGGATGAGCAGCTGGTTCAGCGAGCCGTAGCCGGTGAGCGACTCCTGCACGGCGCTGACCGGCGCGACGGCGATGTCGTTGGGGTCGGCGAAGCCCGAGCCGCCCTTCTCGGCGAGCACGCCGACGACGGTGAACAGCTTGCCCGAGACGGTGATCTGCTTCGACAGCGGATCGACGCGACCGAACAGCTCCTCGGCGACGGTCGAGCCGATGACCACGACCTTGCGCGAGTCGGTGACGTCGGCGTCGGTGAACAGCGAGCCGCGTGCGACCTTGAAGTTGGAGGCGGCGACGTATCCCGGGTAGGTGCCGACGAACTGCGTGATCGTGTGGTCGGTGCCCTCGTACGTCGCCGACTGCGAGCCGGTGACGACCGGCGAGACGCTGCGCACGTGCGGCGCCTCGTCCGGGTCGGACAGCGCCGGGACGAGGTCCATGTTCAGCGCGGTGTTCTGCGTCGACGCGGCGCCGCGGGCCCCGCCGCCGGCGCCGGCGGTGACGGTCAGCGTGTTGGTGCCGAGCGACTCGATCTGGTTCTGCACCGCCTGCGCCGAGCCGTTGCCGACCGCGACGAGCAGGATGACCGCGGCGACGCCGATCAGGATGCCCAGGACGGTGAGGCCGGAGCGCAGCTTGTTGGCGGTGATCGCGCGGAGCGCGAAGCGGATGGTCTCGAAGATGTTCACTTCAGCCGCTCATCCTGGACGATGCGTCCGTCGACCAGCCGGATCAGCCGCTTGGCGTGCGCGGCGACGTCCGGCTCGTGGGTGATCAGCACGATGGTCCGGCCGGACCGGTTGAGCCGGTCGAAGACGGCCAGGACGTCGTCGGTGGACTGGGTGTCGAGATTGCCGGTCGGCTCGTCGGCGAGGACCAGCGCGGGCGCGGTGACCAGCGCCCGGGCGACGGCGACGCGCTGCTGCTGGCCGCCGGAGAGCTGGTTGGGCTCGTGGCCGGCGCGTTCGGCCAGCCCGACCATCGACAGCGCGAGATTGGCCCGGCGCCGCCGCTCGGCGGACCTGACCCCGGCGTACGCGAGCGGGAGCTCGACGTTGGCGAGGGCGCTCGTACGGGCGATGAGGTTGAACGCCTGGAAGACGAAGCCGATCCTGCGGTTGCGGACCAGGGCGAGTCGCCGGTCGTTGAGGCGGCTCACGTCGACCCCGTCGAGCAGGTACCGGCCCGACGTCGGGATGTCGAGGCAGCCGAGGATGTTCATCAGGGTCGACTTGCCGGAGCCGGACGAGCCCATGATCGCGACGTAGTCACCGCGCTCGACGGTCAGCGAGACGCCCCGCAGCGCCTGCACCTCGGTCTCGCCCTGCCCGTAGATCTTCTTGACGTTCCGGATGTCGAGGACCGGCCGCATGTCAGTTGCCGCCCCGCCCGCCGCCGGGGAAGCCGCCACCGCCACCTGGGAAGCCGCCACCGCCGCCCGGGAAGCCGCCACCGCCGCCGGGGAACTGCACCTGGTTGCCGCCCGTGCCGCTGGTCGAGTTGGTCGTCGTGGTGACCACGACCTGCTCGCCGGCGGTGAGGCCGGACTTGACCTCGACGAACCCGCCGCCGGTGAGGCCGACCTCGACCTGGCGCTCCTCGTTCTTCCCGTTCACCTGCACCGTGACGGTCCGCTGGCCGCCGGCCGTGCGCAGCGCGGTGCTCGGGATGCGGACCACACCCTGCGCCTCGGCGACGGTGACGACCGCGGTGGTGCTCTGCCCCAGCCGTACCCCTTCGGGCAGCGAGTCCAGCGTGATCACGACCGCGTAGGAGTTGACGTTGTTGCTGGTCGTAGCCGTCGGCGAGACCGTGCTGACCTTGCCGGTCGCCCGGGTGCCGGCAAGGGCGCTCCACGTCACGTCGGCGACCTGGCCGGCCTTGAGTTTGGTGGCGTCGGCCTCGGCGAAGCTCGCGTTGATCTGCAGCTTGGTCAGATCGGCGAGCTGGATGAAGCCGGAGCTGGAGCCGGACGTGGAGCCGTTGCCGCCGGTGGAGTTGCCGCCGGCACCGCCGGACGAGTTCGACGACGAGCCGGACGAGGACGAGCCGACCGCGCCGTTGACGGCGGTCACCGTCCCCGCGACCGGCGCCGTCAGCACCGTGCCGTTCACGGCCTGCTGGGCCGAGGTCACGTTGGCCTGGGCGGTGGTGACCTGCGCCTCGGCGGAGGCGATCGTGGCGTCGTCGGCGTCGTTGTTCTCGGCCCGGGTCAGCGCGGCCTTCGCCGCGGTGAGGTTGGCCTTCGCGGTGTCCAGCGTGGCCTGCGCGGAGGTCGGGTCGACCTTGGCGAGGGTCTGGCCCTTGGTAACCACGTCGCCGACCTTGACGTTGACCTCGGTCACCGTGCCCGACGTGGTGAAGTTGGCGTTCGCGGTCGCCGCGCTCGCGACCGAGCCCGTCGCCGACACCGTCTGCGACACCGTTCCCTGTGTCGCGGCCACCAGCCGCGTGCGGGTGGTGGTGTTCTGCGACGCCTCGGCGGTCGCCGGCCCCTTGACGACGGAGTAGGCCCAGAACGCACCACCGACGACGAGTACCGCGAGGCCGGCGTTGATCAGGGTCACGGAATTCAACCGTGGTCGGCGCAGGGCCGGCAGCGACAGACGCATGAGGGGAATCGTGGAGTGCGTCGCTCGGAGCGACCCCTAGTGAACCTCGGAGTTCCCTCGGAATCCGGTGACCTGCGGTTCGCCGGGCTCACCGGGCTCGTCACCGAAGTCCGGGTCGTCCATGGCCGGCAGGAGCACCCGGAAGCGGGCGCCGTCACCGGGCGCGGTCCACAGCTCCACCCGCCCGCCGTGCGCCTGGACGATCGCGGCGACGATGGCCAGGCCGAGCCCGGCTCCGCCGTGGCGGCGGGACCGCGACCCCTCGGCCCGGAAGAGGCGTTCGAAGACCCGCACCGCGTCCTGCGGCTTCATGCCGGGGCCGGTGTCGCTGACCTCGATCGCGGCGAGCGGCACGCCGTCGGGCAACGCGGGGCCGACCGCCGCGGTGGGCGGGGCCGTGTCCGGGGACGGGCGACCGACCCGGACGACGATGCGGGTGTCCTCCGGCGTGTGCTGCAGGGCGTTGCTGACCAGGTTGGCGGCCACCTGCCGGATCCGCGCCTCGTCGCCTTCGACGGTCACCGGCTCGAAGGTCACCGACCGGTCGTCGATCGTCGACAGCTGCACGAATCTGGTCGGCACCCGCACGTGCGCGTCGCGGACCGTGTCGGCGGCCACGGCGAGCAGGTCGACCGGGTGCTGCTGGAGCGGCCGCTCCTCGTCGAGCCGGGCCAGGGTGAGCAGGTCGTTGACGAGCAGCCGCATCCGGCTGACCTCGGCCTCGATGTACCCCATCGTCTCGTCCAGCGCGGGGCCGGGCGGTGCGCCGCCCCTGCGGTACAACTCGGCGAAACCCTGCACCGACGTGAGCGGGGTCCGCAGCTCGTGGGCCGCGTCGGCGAGAAACTGGCGGAGTCTCCGCTCCGACGCGGCGCTCTCCCCGACCGCCTCCTCGATGCGGGCCAGCATCGTGTTGAGGGCGATGCCGAGGCGGCCCGACTCGGTGTGCGGGTCGGCGACCACCCGGCTGGACAGATTGCCGTCGGCGATCTCGACGGCGGTGTCCTCCATGCGGGTCAGCGGGCTGAGCCCGACCCGCACCAGCGCGCCGGTGGCGAATCCGACGAGCACCAGCAGCGTCAGGCTCACCGGCACGGTGAACAGCAGCATCTGTTCGCGGGTGTCCGCGACCTCGGTGAGCGAGACGGCGAAGGCCCCGTAGCCCTTGGTGCCGGCGAAGTTCGTCTCAAACACCCGCACGCGCCAGTTGCTCTTCGGCCCGGTGACGGTGAACGGCTGCTTCTGCGCGGCGCGCTCCGGGATCGAGCCGAACAGCGCCGGGTCGAGCAGGACCTGGTCGGGGTTCAAGAGCTTGCCGGTGCTGTCGAACCGGTAGATCTGATACGCGGGCCCGGGCGAGAACTCAGGCCGTTCACCCTCGGGGCGCTGGGCATACCGGGGGAAGACGCCCGGTGCAGCGCTCGGGGTCACGCCCGGTGCGGCCGACACGACGGGTAGCGGCCGCGGGCCCCGAACGCCGCCTTCGAGCTGCTCGTCGACGCGCTTCATGAGGTACCAGTTGAGCAGCCCGACACCGATCGCGTTGGCGGCGATGAGCGCCACCCCGGCCAGCGACACGACGGAGACGACGATCCTGGTGCGGACCGTCCACTGCCGCCAGTGCCGGATCTTCATGTGCCGTCGGTTCTCGGGAGCCTGAGCGCGTAGCCGACGCCGCGGACCGTGTGGATCAGCGGCGGATCCCACTTGTCGATCTTGCGGCGCAGGTAGTAGACGTACGACTCGACGATCCGGCCGTCGCCGCCGAAGTCGTAGTTCCAGACGCGGTCGAGGATCTGGGCCTTGCTGACCACGCGGCCGGCGTTGGTGAGCAGATACCGCAGGAGGTTGAACTCGGTCGGCGACAGGTCGACCCGGTTGCCGCCCCGGCGCACCTCGTGCGCGTCCTCGTCCATCTCCAGGTCGGCGTACCGCAGGACACCACCGTCGACGAGCTGCTGCTGGTCGCCCAGGCTCCGCCGCAGGATCGCCCGGATGCGCAGGACGACCTCCTCGAGGCTGAACGGCTTCGCGACGTAGTCGTCGGCGCCGACGGTGAGCCCGGAGATGCGGTCCTCGACCGAGTCCCGCGCGGTCAGGAACAGCACCGGCACCGGCCGGCCGGACGTGCGCAGGCGCTGGGCGACCTCGAAGCCGTCCAGGTCGGGCATCATCACGTCGAGCACGACAAGATCGGGCGCGTATTCGGCGGCGGCGGCCAGCGCCTCCCGCCCGCCGGTGGCGACCCGGACCTCGAACCCGGTCAGTCGCAGGGTGGCCGACAGCAGGGCGCGGATGCTGGCCTCGTCATCCACGACGAGCACCTTGGGCAGGGGTTGTACTGGCATCGGCTCCATCGTCACCGACCGGCCGTCACGATCTCGTCGCCTTCGGCAAGTCCACTCTTGATCTCGGTGTCCACGTCACCGCGCAGTCCCGTCTCGACGGCCCGTTCCTCGTCCTTGCCGTTGATCCGGACCGTCACCTTGCCGTCGTGGACGGCCGTGGACGGCACCGACAGCACGCCGTCGGCGGATGCGGTGACCACAGCGACCGTAGCGCTCTGCCCGTACAGCAGTGTGTCGGGCACCTTGTCAAACGCGATGAGCGCCGCGTACCGCACCAGGCGGTTCGACACCGTTCCGGCAGGGTCGATCTGGATGACCTTGCCGTCGTACTTCGTGCCGGCGTCGTCCGGCAGCGTGATCCGGGCGACCTGACCGACCTGGAGGTGTGCCACCTCGGCCTCGGTGAACTGCGCCTGCACCACGACGTCGCCGGTCCCGGCGAGGGTGATGACGCTGCTGCCGGCGGCGGAGCCGACGGTGCCGGTGACGGCGAGCACCTTGCCCGCGACGGGGGCGGTGATGACAGTGCCGGCGAGCTTCGCGTTCGCCTGGACGAGGCTGAGCTTCGCGTTGTTGAGCCGCTGCTGGGCGGTGAAGAGGTTGTCGCTGGTCGACTGCACGCTGTTGCCCTGCTGCTGGTTCCCGCCACCGCCTCCACCGGTCTGCGGGCCGGCCGCGCCCGAGCGGGACGCCGACGGGGTGGGCGTGGGCGTGGCGGTCGCCTTCGCCGCGGCCTCCTCGGCCCGGTCGAGGGCGTCCTGCGCGCTGCTGACGCTGTCCCGGGCCGCCGTGACGGCGTCCTGGGCCGCGGTCGCGTCGATGCGGGCCAGCACGGCACCCGCGGCGACCACGTCACCGGCCTTGACGGTGAGCTCGGTGAGCGTGCCGCTGGTGGTGAACCCGAGCGTCCGGCTCTGCTGGGCCTGCACCGTCCCGGATGCGGAGACGGTGGCCGTGACCTGCCCGCGGGCCACCTTGACCGTGGTCGCCGCCGCGGGCGCGGGCTTGTCGCCCCCGGCCACCACGACGGCCGTGACGGCGACACCGGCGAGCACGGCGGCACCTCCGGCCAGCCACCAGACCTTCATGGCTGGTAGTCCACCGGCTGTGCCTCCCAGCCAGCTTGGCCCAACCTCAAAGTTGGCTCAGAGCGCCAGCCAGGCCTGCTCCGCGAGGGTCGCCGCGTCGTTGGCCTTGAGGCCCTGCTCCGACAGCGTCCACAGGGTGCCGTCGATGATCAGCGACCGGCGGATCATCGCGTATTGCCCGGGATGACCGATCATGCCCGACTGGGTGATCGCCTTGTCGCTGACCGACAGGACGAGCGCACCCTGCCGCGACCGCTCGTTCACCGGTACGACCAGCAGCCCCGTCGCCGGCCAGTACAGGAACGCGTGCGGGTCGAACTCCGCCTCCGAGTAGCCGCCCGGCACCTGGTGCTGCGCCAGCCGGGCCGGCTTGCCCAGGTCGTGCACGTCGAACAGCGAGATCTGGGTGCCCTGGACACGGCCCTGCTCGGTGGCCTCCTGACCGACGCCGATGAGCCTGCCGGCACCGGCCGGGTGCAGGTACGCCGAATAGCCGGTGATCTTCAGTTCGCCCATCACCCGCGGGGCCGCCGGGTCGGCGAGGTCGAGTGTGTAGAGCGGGTCGGTCTGGCGGAACGTCACCACGTAGCCGGTGGTGCCGATGAACCGCACCGAGTAGATCCGCTCCCCCTTGCCGAGGCCGCCGACGTGCCCGGTCTCCGCGAGCCGCCCGCCGTCCTGCTTGAGCACGTAGACGGTGGACACGGTGGAGGTCGTCTGCTGGTCGGCGCCGACGGCGTCGGTGGTCGCGACGCGCAGGTGGCCGTCCCATTCGGACATCGAGTACTGGTTGAGCAGCCAGCCGGGGACCTCGCCGGACGCGACGTACCGCGGCTTCCCGGCGCCGCTGATGTCGAACTTGAACAGCTGCGTGCGCGGCGGCTCCACCGCTCCGGTCTGCTTCACCGCGCGGGCCACTCGCCAGCGCTGGTCGTTGCCGACGTACAGGCTGGGGCCGTTGGCGTAGACGGTGTCGCCGTCGGCGACGACCGTGACCGGGTCGCCGGAGCCCAGTGCCGGCCCGCCGAGGTCGAACGTCAGGACGGTCAGCATGGCGGTGCCCGAGTAGCGCTCGGGGCGGCTCACCGCGGTGCAGTCGACCTTGCCGCCGGTGCGCTTGCCGCCTGCGTCCTCCGCGGTCCAGCGCGGCAGCCAGTCCTCCAGCGGCGCTGCCGCGATCGCCTTGCGGTTGGCCGCGATCCGGGCCTCGTCGGTGCCCATCGCCGAGGTGTCGGGGAACCGCAGGAGGGGCGCCGAGCGCACCACCACCCGGGCGGTGCTGCCGATCTGCCGGGCGTCGACCAATGCGCCGTCGGTCGTGAATCTGCCGATCACCTTCGGCGCACCGGCGATGTCGACCAGGGTCACCGTCGGGCCGGCGACACGTGACGCGTCGTAGTCCAGCCGGGCCTCGTAGTTGTAGCCGAACACCAGCGCCCGGTCGCCGGCCAGCAGCAGGCTGCTCGCCATGATCGCGGACCTGCCCCGGTCCGCCGCGCCGCCGAGGCTGAGCTCGCCGGTCACCTTCCGCGCGGCCGCGTCGACGACCTTCAGCACGCCGTTGCCGGTCAGCGTCACGATCCGCTTGCCGTCGGTCTTGACCACGTCGGGCTCGTCGACGCCGGCCTCGTGCGTGTTGGTGCCGGAGAAGGTGGTGCCCGCGCCGGAGGCCGCCTTCGGCACCGCGCCACCCGCGCGGGCGAAGTCCTCGGCAGCGCCGCCGTTCAGCGTCCGGATGCCGCCGGGCGCGTTGTTCAGGCCCCAGGGCCCGACGGCCTCCTGCGCCGCGGCCCGCAGGCCGACGAGCAGGTCGTCGCAGGACTCGAACGCGACCAGGCGCAGCGCGGGTGCCGGCCCCGGTGCCGCCGAGGACCGGGCGGGCCGCGGCTTGTCGGCCGTACAGCCGGAAAGGCAGACGCACAGGGCACCGAGCGTGGCAAGGGCGCGCTTCATGGCCCTATGACGTGACCGGTGCACCTCCGGTTCCCGGCCTTTCGACAACCCGCGGTGCGAGGGTCTCCACCAGGCGGCTGAGCACGATCATGCTCCGGGTTGAAGTGACGAACGGCTCGGCGCGCAGTCGCTCGAGAGCCTGCTCCAGGCCGGCCATGTCGACGGCGCGCAGGTGCACCAGGGCGTCGGCCTCACCCGAGATGGTGTACGCACCGACGACCGCCGGGTGGCGCTTCGCCGCCGCGCGCAGTTGCTCCGGTGAGGTGCGGCCGGTGCAGAAGAGCTCGACGAACGCCTCTGTCGTCCAGCCCACCGCACCCGGGTCGATCAGCGCCGTATAGCCGCGGATCACTCCGCTTGATCGGAGGCGGTCGACGCGGCGTTTCACGGCCGGAGCGGACAGCGCGACCTGGGCGCCGATCTCCGCATACGATGAACGGGCGTCATCCTGCAGGAGTGCAATGATTCGCTGGTCGATCGGGTCGAGGCGCAACAAATCCCCCCTCGAAAGCAAGCATTCTCGCTGTTTTGTGTGACACCGGAACCCTAGCGTTTGATCTCGTGACGACCCAGCGCGAGCGCACCTATCTGATGTCGCCACCCGAGCACTTCGCGGTGGAATATGCGATCAACCCATGGATGGACACCACGGCGCCGGTCGACACCGAACTGGCCGTCAAGCAGTGGGAAGGCCTCCGCGAGACGCTGACGCGGCTCGGCCACACCGTGCACGTCCTGAGGCCGGAGATCGGCCTGCCCGACATGGTCTACGCCGCCAACGGGGCGTTCTCGGTCGACGGCGTGGTCTACGGCGCGCGGTTCCGGTATCCGCAGCGCATGGCCGAGGCGGCGGCGCACAAGCGGTTCTATGCCGAGTTGGGCTGGAAGTACACCACCCCGGTCGAGACCAACGAGGGCGAGGGTGACTTCACCTACCTGCCGTCGTACCTCGGCGGCGTGGTGCTCGCCGGCCACGGCTTCCGCACGGAGGTGGCCGCACACTCGGAGGCCCAGGAGGCGCTCGGCCGTCCGGTGATCTCGCTGCGGCTGGTGGACCCGCGGTTCTACCACCTCGACGTGGCGCTGGCCCCGCTGGACGACTCGAACATCACCTACTACCCGGGGGCGTTTTCGGAGTCGACGCAGGCCGTCCTGCGCCAGCTGTTCCCCGACGCGGTCATCGCCGACGAGGAGGACGCCCTGGCGTTCGGGCTCAACCTGGTGTCCGACGGCCGCAACGTCGTGCTGAACACCGAGGCCACCGCGCTCGCGGCGAAGCTTCGCTCGGCCGGTTACGTCCCGGTGCCGGTGGAGCTGACGGAGCTGAAGAAGGGCGGCGGCAGCGTGAAGTGCTGCGTCGCCGAGCTGCGCCCGTAAGAGACAGATGCGGCGCCGGCGCCCCGTTCGACGCCGGCGCCCGCTCCGATCAGGACGACGTCGGAGATCCTGACGCGCCCGAGTGGACGAACACCACCTGCGCCGTGTATTTCGCCGCGCCCGGTGATGGCGAACCCGGAGATGCGGCAGCCCCGGTCACCTTGCCGGCGATCACGAGGTGGGCACCCGACTGCAGCGCGCCGGGCTGCAGCGTGTGCCGCTTGTCGTACACCTTCAGGTTCTTGCCGAGCTCCCACGTGCGCGTGAACCCGTCGGCCGAGCGGACCGTCACCGACGACTGGGTCAGCTGCGTGGCGTCGCCGTTCTGCATCGCCACCCGGACCGGTCCGTTCTTGGTCTGCAGGACGCCTTCACCGTGGTAGACATCGCCGAACATGTTCTCGTGGGCTCCCATGCCGCCGCCGGGACCGGGTGCGGTCTCGGTCGGCGCGGGCGCCGGGGGTGTCGGGGTGGGTTGCGCTTCCGCAACTGTCGGTAGCCCGCCGACGACCACCAGTGCTGCAGAGCTAACCAGTAAGCCTATCCGCGAGCGTCTCATGGGGCACCTCCTCGGAATCGGGCGAATTGGCCCTCTACCTCGGATCCCGCACGGCAAACCTGACATAAGGAGTGCCAAGTGCCCGGTACGCGTCGCCGGGCCGCTCGTGGCCGTCCGTCGAGTGGCCCAGGGCGTCGCAGGGGTCCTGGCACATCAGGACGCGCGACGCCTGCGCGGCGAGCGCGGCCACCGGCCAGAACAGCAGGTGGACAAGCAGGATCCCGAGCGACGCGCCCGCGCCGACGACCGCGCGCCGGACGGGCACGTTCCGCCCCGTGCACCAGCCCTTTGGCCTGATCCGCCTCCTCATTCTGCCCGTGCCGGAACGGCGGGGATGTTCGGAGGATGTTGGATCTGCCGGATACTGATATATGTTGATCGATCGGTCCACCCCTTGCCCGCGACACAGCCAGCGCCAGCACGGGGTGGATCGATCGCCACAAATCACGCGAGCCGCAGCTCCGGCAGCGGCGCCTTGACTCCCGTGGCCACCTTGACTCCCGCGACCGGCGCCGCGACGGCCGGCTGGATCACGCCCCACGGCGTGCGGAACGCCTGCTTGAGGGCCTCGTCGAGGCGCCACATCTCGGCGGCGCCGGCGAGCCGCACCCAGAAGTTCTCCCGCACGCCGTCGATCGCCGTCAGCCCGAGCTGGACCCCTGTGCGGCTGGGCTCGGGGGTCCAGGTCACGTCGGCGAGCTGGTGGAGTTCGGCGTTGAGGTGCAGGGAGACGCGGCGCAGGACTGCGGACTCGCCCGTCACGACGAGCCGGTTGCGGGTCAGCATGAACACGTTGCGGCGGTGCTGGCGGGATTGGCAGCGCGCGACGACCGCGACCTCGTCCCGATCACCGGCACAGCCGCGCAGGACCCGGGCATGACGGGTGACGGTGGTGGCGGGCAGCTTGCCGAGTGCGGTGGCGGTGAGGAAGGTCTTCGTGAAGCTGTCCAGCGCGTCCATACCGTACGCAACGATGATCCTGTCCGACCGACACGCCTTTCCGGCGCCGGCCTTGTGGCCGTGGTGCCGCGACACTCCCACGATGTCCGGTTCGTTCACCACCACGGCCACAAGGCCGGCGCACATCGAGTGCGACGCCGACGCACCCGGGGTGAGGCTGACGCGGCGCGTCCCCCTTGTGCCTACCGGGTCAGGAAGTGGACGGCCGGGCGCTCGGGCGCAGCGGAGCGCAGGCGGTCAGGGCCGCCGCCACTTTGGCGTCCGAGGAGTCGAGCTGGTCGACCGGGCCGCTGACAGTCACGCCGTGCTCGCTCAGGCAGTTGCGGAAGGCAGCGTCGCGGCCGCCGCCGTTGGCGCCGCCGCCGTTGCCCGGGAACGCGGTCGGGCGCAGCGACTCGCACGCCTTCTGCGCCTTCTCCCAGGTCTGCTGGTCGACGCCGTTCGGGGCCGCGGTGCCGAAGAACCCACCGCCGCCGGGCCCACCGCCGCGGAACCCGCCGCCGCCGGACGGGCGCGGCTCGCCGGAGGGCCGGGCGGTCGGAAACCCGGACGGGCGGCCGGAGGGCCGGTTCGAGGGGTTCATCTGCGGCAGGTCGACCCCGTTGTTCCGCAGGCAGGACGCGTAGTCAGTGCCACCCGACGCCCCGGGACCGGCGGCCGGCGCCGTGTCGTCCGACAACCCGCAGGCCGCCGCGAAGATCGCCGCCGCGGCGACCGCCAGCACGGCACCGCCGATCCGCTTGTTCATCACGCGAGTGATGGAACGAGGCCAACCTCGACGCCCCGTCGGCCGAACCTCAAAATTGCGTCACAACACCCTGGGTGCCGGCGTCCGGTTCACCACTGGAGCCGACGGAAAGCCCAGCGCGCCGCATCCGGGCGAGACCGGCGTGCGGGAAAGTGCCCAGGCTGGATCGGCACGCCGCACGCGGGCACCCGGCGGGTCTGAGCGCAGGTGCCCCCGGCGCCGGGCAGTCCGGGCGCAGGCCCGCCCGAGGCCGAGCCGCGGGCATAAGAGTGCCGCGGTGACGGCCACGATGACCTGCCCGCTGGCCCCGGACCGCGCTGCCGTGGTCATGCCCCGCCGTCGCCAGGGCCCGCGACCGCGTCAGCCGGATCGTGGAACCTCTCTAGAGATACATGCCCGTGCGTTCGCTGTCGCTGCTGATCGCCGGCTTGGGCTTGTCGCCCTCGCCGAAGAAGCGCTTGCCACCGAACTCCCCGTGGAGGCGGTCGTCGAGCTCGTCGGCCAGCCCGGTCATCACCTGCACCGCAAGCATCAGGTGGGTGGGCTGGAAGTCGCGACCGAACACGGGCACGGAGGCCCAGACGGTGTCGTTGGTGCAGTAGAGCCGGCCGATCGGCATGCGGTTGGTGAGCTCGGACAGCTTCACGAAGAGCCGCTCCGTGGGCTCGACCTCGGTGAGGATCGGCGAGAACACGTCGACCAGCGGCGGGTTGTCCCGGACCCGCACGAACACCATCGCCGAGCCCGACCGGATGCCGATGTCGCCGTCCGGGTCGATCGGCAACTCCTCCGGCGTGGTCTTCATGAGCCGCGCGACGACGGTGGTCACCTTGTCGTACAGCGGCAGGTCGTCGGTCTGCGTCGCGAGTTCCTTGAGCCCGCTCTGACCGGCGGCCGGCCGGGCGACGGCAACAACACCGTCACCGTCGCCGTCCGCGTCGGCGATCGTGGCCAGGGACCTCGCGACACCCAGCGACGGGAGCGGTGCCACCCGGCCGTGGGCGTCGTGGGCGAGATACGTCAGGAAGGCCGGGTGCGGCGTGCCGTAGATGTCGCGCAGGGTCCGCGTGACCAGCCGGCTCAGCTGGGCCGCCTCGCCCTTCGGCACCCGCAGCCCGAACGACTCGCCGGAGCCGGGCACGACCCCGGGCGGCGACCAGCCCAGCGCGACGATCTCCGCGATGACGGTCCGGTCGAGCCGGTAGGCCGCCGGAAGGTCCGCGTTGCCGACCGCCGTGGCACTGAGCATGCCGTCTTCCTCGCCGCTCACCTGGACCGAGTAGACGGCGTCGCCGGTGCCGGACGCGGTCGGATCGAGGGTGAGGTCGAGCGTGGTGCCGGGCTGCAGATCACGCAGCCCGTCGACCAGATGCCGGGCGAAGTCCCGCCAGGCCTCGGCGACTTTCTCCTTCAGGTTGCCGCCGGCCGGTTCCTCGTCGTCGAACAGCGCCGTCTCATACGACACGACATCGTCCTGGTCACCCGACATGATCGCCTCCTAACCCCGGCTCTCACCCTATCCAGCCTCGATCGTCCCCTCAGCCCGGGTGGCCAGACGGGTGAGCACCTCACGGCTGTGCTGCGGATCCGCTCCCCGGCCGATCGCCAGCCCGAGGAGGAACGCCGTCAAGGGCGCCCCGGGCCGGGCGACGTTGTGGGCGACGTCGCGGGCGAGCGCGAGGATCGCCGTCCGCTCGTCCACCGTGAGCGACGGCACCCCCAGCGTCCTGGCCGCCTCGTCCAGCCACGTGTCCAGCCGTGCACCCGATCGTTCGTCACTCATGCGCGCTCCGCATTTCGCAGGTCATCCTCCGTGTCGCAGTCGAAGTAGGGCGGCGCACCGGCGTCGCCCCACCGCACTTCCCGCACGTCGAGCCCGTCGACGAGCGCCCGCATCGACTTGCCGGCGGGCTCGCCGATCCGCCCGACGGCGTCCTTGAGGGCAGCCGTCCGCCAGGCTCCGCACAGCAGTTGCCGCCTGCCGTCGTCGTCGACGAACACCGCCCCGTCGTGCCGCCCGATCGCACCCAGCAGCGTCGCGACGGCCCGCGCGTCGAGGTGCGGCAGGTCGGCCGCGAGCAGCGCCACGACTTCCGCTCGCACGAGCCCGAGCCCGGCCGCCACGGCGGCCGCCGGCCCGCCGCCGGGGGGCTCCTCCTGCACGACCCGCACCGAGTCGGGCAGTCCGTCGCGCCGCGGCCCGACGACGATGACGTCCTCAACCACCGAACCGCCCCGCCCGGCGCCGTGCACGGCGGCGAGGACCCGGCTGATCATCGGCACGCCGGCGACCGGAACCATCGGCTTGTCCCGGCCTCCGAGCCGGCGGGCCGCCCCACCGGCCAGCACCACGGCCGCGAACCGGGTCACCGCGCCCACCTCCGCCGACAATCGCGGCCCTGTCCGTGACCCGTTCGCCAGTGGGGGTTGTTGGCCGTCAACACAACCAGAACCTACCGTCGAGCCAGGGTGCGGAAACCGACCATCGGAAGGACAAATACATGGGCCGTGTCACGCAACGGCGCACGATCGTGCGGGTCACGGTCGGTGCGGGCGACGACGGATCGGAAGTCGACGTCAAGCGGTCGCCCGACAGCCTGGCCGCCGAGGAGCCGCTCGAGATCCGCATCGGCCCGGGCGGAGGCGCACGCCCGCCGCTGACGGTGACCATGCGCACGCCGGGCGACGATCTCGACCTGGCGATCGGCTTCCTACTCACCGAGGGCATCATCCGCCACTCAGGCGACGTTCAGACCGCGCAGCTGTGCGCCGGCGACCAGGAGCCGAACACCTACAACGTTGTCGATGTCGTGCTCTCCCCGGGCGTCCCGGCGCCGGTCGTCGACCCGAGCCGGAACTTCTTCACCACCTCCTCGTGCGGCGTCTGCGGCAAGGCCAGCATCGACGCCGTCCGCACAAGATCCCACTTCGACGTCGCCGCCGACCCGGTCACCGTCGCGCCGGCCGTGCTGGCCTCCCTGCCCGACGCGCTGCGGCACCGGCAGCGGGCCTTCGCCACGACCGGCGGGCTGCACGCGGCGGGCCTGTTCACCGCGGCCGGTGAGCTCGTCTGCCTGCGCGAGGACGTGGGCCGGCACAACGCCGTCGACAAGGTGATCGGCTGGGCTGTCCGGCAGAACCGGCTGCCCCTGGCCGGTCACGTGCTGATGGTCAGCGGCCGGGCCAGCTTCGAGCTCTGCCAGAAGGCGTGGATGGCGGGCATCCCGGTGCTGGCCGCCGTGTCGGCGCCCAGCACCCTCGCCGTCGACCTGGCCGAAGAGGCCGGCCTGACGCTGGTCGGCTTCCTGCGCGGCCCGACCTTCAACATTTACGCCGGCGCACAGCGCGTCGACGGGACTGTCCCAGCGGCGGAAGCTCTGCCGGTGGCACTGCCCGGTCAAGGATCTCGGCCATGAGCTTGGCGCCGTTGTAGTCGGGGTCGGCGTCCAGTGCCCGGTCGACCGCGACGCGGGCGCGCAGCCCGTCGCCGGCCCGCCAGTGGAGATATCCCAGCAGCATGGCTGCCGGCGCCACCATCCCCGGATCGGCCCGGCGGACCAGGTCGGTCCACAGCCGCAGGTGCACCGCGCGGCCCCGCCGTCCGTCCCGGTCGATGCGCAGCCAGGCCCGGTCGCGGAACGCGAGCACCTGCAGCAGCACGGTCAACCATGCCACCTCGTCGTCGGTGAGCCGCTGATCGGCGCGGTAGCGGGCGACGGCCTCGGCGAGCGCGGCCGTCCCGGCACTCATCACCGCCGGGACGACGTCACGGCCGGTGGCCAGGCGCACGAGCCGGAGACCGGCCCGGTCGGTGGCCTCCTGGATCGCCGCCAGCCCGGACCCCTCGGGACCGGCGAGGCTGCACACGACGGCGTCCCGGTCGGGCAGCGCGACCATGCCCGCGACGGTGGCCTCCACGGCGGCGGTCGAGGTCTGCACGTCATACGCCCGGCCTTCCGGCGGGCAGCACTCGGCCGAGCCGCACAGCAGCGACCAGTAACGTCCCTCGTGCGCCCGCAGCATCTCGGGCACGTCGATGTCGTGCCGCAGCATCGCCGCGCGGGTCGCGAACAGGAACGGGCCGGTCGGCTCGGCGGGCCCGTAGCCGATGAGCAGGGCGGCGTCGACGTTGTGGTGGGCGAACATGCATGCGTACTGCTCGGCGAGCACCTCACCGTCGTCGCGGTCGTCGGGCAGGTCGCCGCGGACGTGGAACCGCAGGCCCGTGCCGCGCAGGCCGAGCACCACGAGGCTGTTGGCGGGGTGGAAGCCGAGCAGGTAGGGCGTGGCGGACAGAATCTCGGCAGGTCCGCTCAGGCGGAGCCAGGGCAATGCGGCAGTGGTCGTCATGACAAAGACACTCGTCGCCGGCTGCGGCAGGCGGAACGAGCGGTTTTCGGCTGTGGATAACGCCCGTTTTTATCCACAGCCCGGCATCAACGCTTGACGGGCGCCGACCGGTTCAGTAGCGGAACCGCAGGTCGTACAGGTCGATGCCGTCACGCCAGGTGTCGCTCTTGCGGTTCAGGTCGATGGCGAGCGTGACCCGGGCGAGGGCGTCGTAGCCGGCCGCGTGCAGGCAGTGGATGGCATCACGGTTACGGGCCGCGGGCGAGATGCTCAGCCGGCCGAGCCCGCGCCGGCGCGCCTGGTCGGCGACGTGCGCCAGCAGCGCCCGCCCGATGCCGGCACCCCGGCGGGCGGAGGCGACCACCAACGGCTCGACCTCGCCACCGCGGCCGTCGAGGATCAGCCCGACCATGCCGACAACACCCCCGGACGGGCCGGTGTCCTCGGCCACCCACATGCCCGACAGGTCGAGCCGGGTGAGGTACTCCTCGAAGGCGGCACCTGGATCCACGTCGGCGACGGGCGCCGACCCGGGATAGAGGCTCTCGTACTGCTCGGTCAGCTCCGCCCAGAGCTGGCGGCAGTCACGATGGTCCGTGGGGCGATAGGCGCGGATCGTCACGGCCGCCGTCCCGGTCCTGTCCGCCATGGTTTCCGTCACGACCGCCACCACCTGCGAAGACGCTGGGTCATAACCCATCCTTACTCCGGTTCGACCCGTCGCGACACCCACATCGCGGTATTGCTACCAACCGCGGCTTTTGCAGCATCACGCGGATAGCGACCATACAGTTACCGAAACAGGTCGATCGGCGATACGATCGGATCGGCTCGCAGCTAAAACGACGAAGGGACAGCCGGTCGGGGCTGTCCCTTCGCTGTTGTCAGGCGTAGGTCGACATGGTTACGGCAGGCGGAATTCGCCGTCCGTGTCGACCGCGGCGAGGAAGGTCTCCCATTCCGCGCGGGTGAACCGCACAAGTCCCGCATCCGGGGCGTTGGAGTTGCGGACCTCGACGACGCCGTCGACGAACCGCGCCTCGACGCACTGTCCGTTGTTGCCGCTTCGGGTGGGCTTGTGCCACCGCTCGTTGAGCGCAGTCATCTGCGCACTCCTTCAGGTCAGGCCGTCTCAGACACCGCGAGCTCGATCATCTTGATCGACTCGAATGGGCTGAGCGCGGCGGCTCGCAGACTCTCGAACACGTCGTTGTACCGCTGGACATCTCCGGCTTCCTGGTAGATGTCACCGGCCATGGCCTCGGCATACACGACGCTTGGTGCACCTTTGAACCTGAGGATCGCGAACGACCCGGCCATGCCGGCATACGCCCCTCCGGAGAAGGGCAGGACCTGGATCGTCACGTTCCTCGCCCGGCCCATGTCGGCCAGGTGCTTCAGCTGCGACCGCATGATGTCGGGTCCGCCGATGAGGCGACGGATCACGCTCTCATCCAGGACCGCGATGAACTGCAACGGGTTCTCGGCGCGGTTGAGCAGGCCCTGTCGCTCCCGCCGCGCGTTCACGTGCGCCTCCACGGCGTCCTCCGACTCCCCCGGGGAGGCCGCCGCGAGCAGGGCGCGGGTGTATTCCTCGGTCTGCAGCATCCCGGGCACGACCAGCGCCTCGTAGTCACGCATCTCGATCGCGTTGGATTCCAGGCCGATATACCGGGAGTAGCTGCTGGGCAGATCGCCGTAACGGGCGAACCAACCGCGCGTCTTGCCTTCACGCGCGAGCGCGATCAATGTCTCGATGTGCTCACGGTCGGTTACCTCGTAAATCTCCAGAAGGCGCTCAAGCGTGCTGCGGCGAATGCCTACCTTGCCGCCCTCCATCCGGCTGATGGTGCTCGGTGAGCAGTCGAGCTGCAGCCCGACGTCCTCCGTGGTGAGTCGCGACTTCTCACGCAGCGCTCTCAGCTGTTTGCCCAACTGGAATCGTGGGAACGTGGGGCTCTGGGCGCTGGACACCGCTCACCTCCATTACTCAAGACGAGTGTGTCCGTTACCGGGGTGCCGCGCAAGCATGTCCACGGCTAAGCGATTGGCTTGCTCTACTCAACTTCGCCAGAACGTATTGCCCGCGGAAACCTGCACGTGCATTCTGGAGCGGTCAGATCCCTCCTCAGCCCGAGGGAGATCAGTCGTGCTCGAGGACGACAAGCTCCTCCTGGAAGGCGCACCGCGCCTCTTCGGCATTGTCGCGGATCCGGATGATGACGACCATCCGCAGGTCGTCGCGTGGGGACACGAGCTGCCCGATCAAGCGGTGCTGACCTGGCGGCTCGGCAACGGCAAGTCCGAAGTGATGACGTTCCGATCCGCCGAGGCCGCACTCGCCACCGCGCAGCAGCTCTTCAGCGCCCGCCTGCTGTGGACGGCGCCTGCGGCCCAAGGCATCTGACCAGCGAGAAGCGGCGGGAGGAACCACGATGGCCGTCATCTACGACCACGCGGTGACCGATGCCCGACGCCGCGTGGAGCGACACCGGCCGACACCCGGACCGCAGGTCACGAGCTGCAGCGCCGGCTGCGGGCGGTGGCCCTGCAAGCCGTTCTCGACCGCCTGGGTTGCGATCACCCGCAACTCGCACACTCGCGCCGACCGCTGAGGACCCCGCCGGCGCCGAGCCCAACCGCTCAGGGACGGCAGCCCGGACCAGCGGTTTCGGCCCGATCGATCGAGCCTGACGGATTGGTCCGCCAGAGGGACGCACGCCGCGTGCCCCGCGTCGACTCCTGCTTGCCCTTCAATCCGTTGTCCCAGCCGGGCCACGCCCGGTCCTGGATCGGAACCCCGGACGCCGGCGGCCGACCCCCGGCAGAGCCACCGGAAGGGCCGCCCGACGAACCGCCAGGCGAGACGGCCGGCGGTGGAGTTGCCGGTGGCGGCAACCCCTCGACGGTGGCCTGCTTCGGCGGCCTGGTGCCCGTACCGACGGAAAGACCGCCGCCGGAGCCACCGGAGACACGGGCGGACGTCCGCGGCCGGCCGGGCGGCTGCGGTGCCGCCGGGACCGCGGCGAGCGAGTTCCGGTCGGGCACGCCGGACGGGTGCAGGCCGGTGCGCGGCGACGAATCCACCACGACCGGACCCGGGCGCGGCTCCGCGATCACCGGAATCCGCGACCGCGACGTGCTGTCGAGCGTCGCACTGCCCGCGGCCACGACGATCATCGTCGGTACCGATGTCAGCGCCACCAGCAGCGCGGAGATCAGCAACGGGCGCCGGTTCGGCGAAAACGAACGGTGCGTCCGGACGTCGTCGGGGGAAGAGGAGCCGGGAGAGGAAGGCAACGCGAGAACTCCAAGTATCCGGGGACGTAAGGAACAACGTCGGGTGATGACAGGAGGATCTGCCCGGACTAGGGGGATTTTTCGGCATCCGCCATCGGAGGAACCGGAACTCCATGGTGTCGATCGACACGCGTTCTGCGATGCTGGACACACACCGGCAACGGGGCCGTAGCCTCCGCATACCCTGCGAGGCAGGGGCCCTCGGGGCCGGCTCCCGGGCATGATCCGTCGTGCCCACCCGCGACGTGCCGACCCCACCGGGTTGCCGCGTTGCAGCCACCCCCGCTGCGCGGCAGGGTCACCCCCGCTGCCGACGCGAGAGACGACAGGGAGAAACGGATGGCGAAGGGCGAAGCCAAGGCCCGGACGCACAGGACACGGGCCGTGCCTGAACCCGCGTTCGTGCAGCTGCTCACCCCCGAGGGCGACCGGGTCGATCACCCCGACTACACGGTCGACTTCACCGAAGACGAGTACCGGTCGCTGTACCACGACCTCGTCGTGGTCCGGAAGCTCGACGCCGAGGCGACCGCCCTGCAGCGTCAGGGTGAGCTGGGCATTTGGGCGAGCCTGCTGGGCCAGGAGGCGGCCCAGGTCGGATCCGGCCGGGCACTGCGACCGCAGGACATGGCGTTTCCGACGTATCGCGAACACGGGGTCCTCTACTGCCGCGGAATCGACCCGATCATGCCGTTGGGCCTGTTCCGGGGCGTCAATCAGGGCGGCTGGGACCCCAACGAGTTCAAGTTCAACTTGTACACGATCGTCATCGGGGCGCAGACGCTCCACGCGACCGGCTACGCCATGGGCATCACCAAGGACGGCAAGGTCGGCTCCGACGACGGCGAGGCGGTGATCGCGTACTTCGGCGACGGCGCCACCAGCCAGGGCGACGTCAACGAGGCGTTCATCTGGGCGTCGGTCTTCAACGCGCCGCTGGTCTTCTTCTGCCAGAACAACCAGTACGCGATCTCCGAGCCGCTGGAGCGGCAGACCCGCGTGCCCCTGTACCACCGCGCCAGCGGCTTCGGCTTCCCCGGCCTGCGGGTGGACGGCAACGACGTGCTCGCCTGCTACGCGGTCACCCGCAAGGCGCTCGACGACGCCCGGCACGGCCAGGGCCCGTCGCTGATCGAGGCGTACACGTACCGCATGGGCGCCCACACGACGTCGGACGACCCGACCCGCTACCGCATCGCCAGCGAGGTCGAGGCCTGGCAGGCGAAGGACCCGATCAAGCGGCTGCGTGCCTTCCTGGAGAAGCAGGGCATGGCGAAGGCCGACTACTTCGACGCGATCGACGAGGAGGCCCGGGTCGCCGCCGTCGAGCTGCGCGAGCGGGTGCTCAGCATGCCCGACCCCGACCCGATGACGATGTTCGAGCACGTCTACCCGAACGGTTCGCCGGAGCTCGACCAGCAGAAGGAACAGTTCGCGAACTACCTTGCGTCGTTCGAGGGGAGTGGGCACTGATGGCCGAGACCCTGTCGATCGGCAAGGCGCTCAACACCGGCCTGCGCCGGGCGATGGAGCGCGACCCCAAGGTCCTCATCATGGGTGAGGACGTCGGCAAGCTCGGTGGCGTCTTCCGCATCACCGACGGCCTGCAGAAGGACTTCGGCGAGGACCGCGTCATCGACACCCCGCTCGCCGAGTCGGGCATCATCGGCACCGCGGTCGGCCTCGCCATCCGCGGCTACCGGCCGGTCTGCGAGATCCAGTTCGACGGGTTCGTCTACCCCGCCTACGACCAGATCGTGGCGCAGGTCGCCAAAATGCACTACCGCTCGAAGGGCAACGTCCGCATGCCCATGGTCATCCGCATCCCGTTCGGCGGCGGCATCGGCGCGGTGGAGCACCACTCCGAGTCGCCGGAGGCCTACTTCGCGCACACGGCCGGCCTCAAGGTCGTATCGTGCGCGAACCCCGACGACGCGTACTGGATGATCCAGCAGTCGATCGAGTCCGACGACCCGATCATCTTCCTCGAGCCCAAGCGCCGCTACTGGGAGAAGGGCGAGGTCAACGTCGATACCGCGAGCCTGCCGCTGCACGCCTCGCGGGTGGCCCGGCCCGGCACCGACGCGACCGTGATCGCCTACGGCCCGATGGTGCGCACCGCGCTCGACGCCGCCACCGCCGCGACCGAGGACGGCCGGAACATCGAGGTCATCGACCTGCGCTCGCTCTCGCCGCTCGACCTGGCCCCGGTCTACGCGTCGGTGCGCCGCACCGGCCGCGCGGTCGTCGTCCACGAGGCGCCGGTCAATCTGGGCCTCGGCGCCGAGATCGCGGCCCGGATCACCGAGGAGTGCTTCTACTCCTTGGAGGCTCCGGTCCTGCGGGTCGGCGGCTTCGACACCCCCTACCCGGCCGCCCGGGTGGAGGAGGAGTACCTGCCGGACCTCGACCGGGTGCTCGACGCCGTCGACCGCTCGTTCGGGTTCTAGGGGGCCGCGTCGTGACCAGAGTCAAGGAGTTCAACCTGCCCGACCTGGGCGAGGGACTCACCGAGGGCGAGATCCTCAAGTGGCTGGTCGGCGTGGGCGACACGATCACGCTCAACCAGCCGATCGTCGAGGTCGAGACCGCGAAGGCCGCGGTCGAGATCCCGGCGAAGTGGGCCGGGAAGGTCACCCGGATCTTCCACCCGGAGGGCACGACGGTGGAGGTCGGCCAGCCGATCATCGCCATCGACACCGACCCCGCCGCCGGCGACCTGCCCGCGCCGTCGGCCGCGTCGCTCGCCGCCGTCGAGGTGGCCGGCGACGGCCCGGTCGAGCCCGGCCTGATCGGTGGTCCCGCCCCGGGCGGCCGCACCGCGGTGCTCGTGGGTTACGGCCCCAAGACCACGGTGGCCAAGCGCCGTCCCCGGAATTCCGGTCCAGGAGTCGTACCGGACGTGCCCGCACCGGCACCCCAGCCCGCTCCGGAACCGAAGCCGGCCCCGGCACCGGCGCCGCCCCGCAACGGTGCGGTGCTCGCCAAGCCGCCGGTCCGCAAGCTCGCCCGCGACCTCGGCGTCGACCTGACCGGCATCTCGGGCACCGGTCCCAACGGCTCGATCACCCGCGACGACGTGCTCGCGTCCCAGACGCAGGCTCCCGCCGTGACGCCGGCCCGGGTCGCCGTCCCCGGCGAGCGGGAGGAGCGCATCCCGGTCAAGGGCGTGCGCAAGCTGACCGCCGAGAACATGGTGGCCAGCGCATTCACCGCGCCGCACGTGACCGAGTTCCTGACGGTCGACGTCACCCGCTCGATGAAGGCGCTCGAACGGCTCAAGGCCCACCGCGACTGGCGCGACGTCCGTGTCTCGCCGCTGCTGCTGGTCGCCAAGGCCGTCCTGCTGGCCATCAAGCGCCACCCGATGGTCAACTCGTCCTGGCAGGACACCGAGATCGTGCTCAAGCGCTACGTCAACCTCGGCATCGCGGCCGCCACCGAGCGCGGCCTCATCGTGCCGAACATCAAGGACGCGCATGAGCTGACCACCCGCGAGCTCGCCGACGCGCTCAACGGACTGGTGAAAACGGCCCGCGACGGCCGGACCCCGCCGGCCGACATGACCGGCGGCACGTTCACGATCACCAGCGTCGGCGTCTTCGGCGTCGACTCCGGCACGCCGATCCTGCCCCCGGGCGAATCGGCGATCCTGGTGTTCGGCGCGGTCCGTGAGCAGCCCTGGGTGCACAAGGGCAAGATCAAGATCCGTCAGGTGACCACCCTGGGCCTGTCGTTCGACCACCGCATCATCGACGGCGAACTGGGCTCGAAGTTCCTCCGCGACATCGGAGCGTTCCTCGAGGACCCGGAGGGCGTGCTCCTGGCCTGGAGCTAACACTCCGGCGGCCGACCCGAGCAGGCCAATCCGTCGACAGTGGCCCCGCGCTGAGCACGGGGCCACTGTCATGTGGCCGACGAACTGGGCGTTTGCCGAGGTGTCTGACCTAAGAATCTTCGGCTGGTGGGCCGCATCACTTGATAATCGCTGGATTTGGATCTTTCTCAGGCGATGTAATGGATGAGAGACAAAGACCTCCTTACATCGACCCGAGGAGCCGGTCATGAGCACCTTCATCGAGCGTTACCGCGCGCGCCGCAAAGCCGCCCGCCGTCTCGACGCCATCGAGCGCGCCATCGCCAAGAACCCGTCGAGCGCCCTCCGCGACGAACTCCACGCCATGCTCAGTCGCGATTGACCCATGGCCACACCCGCAGCACCCCGAACCGCCCCGGTCCGCTCCTCCCCGGACCGGGGCGGCTTTTTCGTACCGCTAACGTGTGGTCACTTCCGGGTTCGTGCCGACGAACCTCGGCAACGGCTCTGCCATGTCCGTCCCACGTCGACTACGGTCGCAAGGGTCTGACCAACAGGAGGCTCGCATGACGTCCGACCAGTCCCACCCGTCCGACACGGACGACGGTGCGGCGGCCACGCCGCAGGTGGGCAAGCCCCCGGCCGTCCGCGCTACGGCGTCGGTGCCCGCACCCGCGTCGCCTCCGCCCATGTCACCGCCACCGATGTCGGCTCCCCCGGCACCGTCACAGCCCGTGTCGGCTCCGCCCACGTCCGCACCACCTGCACCACCTGCCCCACCGACCTCGTTCGCCGCACCGGCCCCGCCGCAGCCCTCGGCCGGCATCGAGCCGGAGCCGGCCCGCCCCGGCCCGTTCCCGCCGGCCGGCCCGCTGCCGCCACGGGTGCCGCAGCCCCCGCCCGGCCAGACCTCGCTCGGTCCGCCCGGCAGTTTCCCCGGCTTCGTCCCGGTGCCGTCCCCGGCCCAGACCGGACCGTCTGGTTCCGCCGGCACCGCTCCGGTGTCAGCCACCCCGGTCTCGTCCTCTCCCGTCTCCGCCGCGCCGGTCTCCGCTCCAGGTGCCGGAGGTTCGTCGGGTTCGGCCCGTGTCCCGTCGCCCTCGGGTTCCGCACAGGTTCCCCCAGCCTTCGGTCAAACGCCGCCCGGATCGGCTCAGACCCCGTCGGGCTCGGCCCAGATCCCCTTCGGTTCCGCGCAGGCCCCGTCCGGCTCGGCCGCTCAGCCGCCCCCCGGACCGGTGCAGGGCTTCTCGGCGGCCGCCCAGGTGCCCTCCGCCGGGTCGGCACAGGTCCCGACCGGCGCCGCCCAGGTCCCGCCCTCGCCCGCTCAGGGCGGCCCCGTCTCCGCGCCGCCGGCTGTCCAGTCGCCCGGCGGCCCGGCGATGCCCGCGCCACCACCGAGCCTCGGCCAGATCCCGCCGTCGGCCCAGCCACCGCGAACGTACGCCGCCCGCGCCTCCGTCTCCGTCCCGCCGACCTCCGCGCCGCCCGCCCCCGGCACCATCCCCGCCTCCGGGCCGCCGGCCGGCCCCACGTCGGCGCCCCCGACCCCCGGGATCTACCAGGCCTCGGCCCCACCGGCGACCGGCCCGGCCAGCGCTCCCCCGGCCCCGCCCGCGCCACCCGCCGGCCCGTTCCCGCCGACGGTCGCCCCGGCGGCGGGCTCCTTCCCGGCGGGCGGGCAGACCGGCGCCCCACAGCCCACCGGCACGTATCCGTCGAGCGCACCGCCCGCCGCCGGCTACCCGTCGTCCGCACCACAGGCCACCGGCACCTACCCGTCGAGCGCACCGCCGGCCACCGGGGTGTATCAGGCCTCGGCGCCGCACGCGACCGGGGTCTACCAGGCCGCCCCGCCCCCGGCGACCGGCGTGTACCAGGCGTCCGTTCCCAGTGCCGCCGCGCCCACCGGGCCGAAGTTCAGCGACCTCGTCACGATGCCCGGCGAAACCGCCCCGCCGTCGACGCCGCCGCCGGCCGAGGGCGACACCGGGGTGCCGACCCCGCCACCGGCCCCGAAGAACCGTCGCAGCCTGCTGCTCGGCCTGGTGATCGTGGTCGTGGTGTTCCTGCTGGCGGTCGCCGGCACGGCCATCGTCGTGGCGCTCAACAACGCCGGCAGCACGAGCTTCGCCGTCAACTCCTGCGTGAAACAGGACGGCGACTCCGCGAAGAAGGCCGGCTGCTCCGACGACGGCGCCTTCACCATCGTTTCGAAGGTCGACAAGCCGGAGAGCTGCTCCGACGCCAGCCAGCCGTACATCGTCCTGCAGCACAAGGGCCAGAAGGACCAGGTCCTCTGCCTCCGTCCAGCGAACCAGAAGTGAGTTCATGACCGACCCGGCACAATCACCGTTGTTGCAGGCCCGCGTCCGCGCACCCGAGTTGCGCGGCAGGGGCTGGCTCAACACCGGTGGCAAGGCGCTGACCCTGGCCGACCTCAAAGGTCGCATTGCGATCTTGGACTTCTGGACCTTCTGCTGCATCAACTGTCTGCACGTGCTCGACGAACTGCGGCCCCTCGAGCAGCGCTTCGCCGACGTCCTCGTGACCATCGGGGTGCACTCGCCCAAGTTTGAGCACGAGAAGGACGCCGCGGCGCTGGCGGCCGCCGTCGAGCGCTACGGCGTTGATCATCCCGTGCTCGACGACCCGGACATGAACATGTGGCAGCAGTACGCCGCCAAAGCCTGGCCGACGCTCACGGTCATCGACCCCGAGGGCTACGTCGTCGCCACCATGGCCGGCGAAGGACACGCCGAAGGGCTGGCCCGGCTCATCGAGGAACTGGTCCGGGTCCACGAGGCGCGCGGCACCCTCCGCCGGGGCGACGCCCCGCATCCGGCCGCGGCCAAGGCCGACGCCACCACGCTGCGGTTCCCCGGCAAGGCGCTGGCGCTGCCCGACGGGCACTTCCTGGTCGCCGACTCGACGCACCACTCGCTGATCGAGCTCGACGCCGACAACGAGACCCTCGTGCGGCGCATCGGGACCGGTGAGCGCGGCCGCAAGGACGGCACCGAGCCGGAGTTCTCCGAGCCCGGCGGCCTGTGCCTGCTGCCGCCGCACGTCGCGGAGATCGCCGGCTACGACGTGGTGGTCGCCGACACGGTCAACCACCTGCTGCGCGGTCTGCGTCTCGCCACCGGCGAGGTGTCGACGGTGGCCGGCAGCGGGCGGCAATGGCGCGGGACCGTCGACTTCGACCAGCATGACTCGCTGGCGGTGGACCTGTCGTCGCCGTGGGACGTCGCGTGGTACGACGACCGGGTCGTGATCGCGATGGCCGGCATTCACCAGCTGTGGTGGTTCGATCCGGTGCGGCGGACCGCCGGGATGTACGCCGGAACGACGGTCGAGGCGCTCAAGGACGGGCCGCTGCACGAGGTGTGGATGGCGCAGCCGTCGGGACTGTCGGCCTCCCCGGACGGGCAGCGGCTGTGGGTCGCCGACAGCGAGTCGTCGGCGGTGCGCTGGATCGAGGACGGCGAGATGCACACCGCGGTCGGGCAGGGGCTGTTCGACTTCGGTCACGTCGACGGCCCGGCCGACCAGGCGTTGCTGCAGCATCCGCTGGGTCTGCTCGCGCTCGCCGACGGCAGTGTGCTGGTCGCCGACACCTACAACGGCGCGATCCGCCGGATCGCCGACAACAAGGTCACCACGGTGGTCGACGGGCTCAAGGAGCCCAGCGACATCGTCAGCACCGCGACGGGTGCGGTCGTGGTCGTCGAGTCGGGTGCGCACCGGCTGGTCCGGTTGGCGCCGGGCACGCTGGCGGCGGCCGGCGTCGACGTGAGCGGCGTGCGGCACCGCACCGAGCGCCCGTCGACCATGCTGGCGCCCGGTGAGGTCGAGCTGGACCTCATCTTCGAGCCGGCGCCGGGCCAGAAGCTGGACGAGTCGTTCGGGCCGTCGACCCGGCTGGAGGTGTCGGCGTCGCCACCGGAGCTGCTGCTGGAGGGTGCCGGCGTGACGACGGACCTGCGTCGGCGCCTGGTCCTCTCGGGGGATGTCGCGGAGGGTGTACTGCAGGTGGTCGCGCAGGCGGCGACCTGCGACATCGACGCGGAGTTCCCGGCGTGCCACCTGACCCGGCAGGACTGGGGTGTGCCGATCCGGGTGGTCAAGGGCGGCGCGGCGCGTCTGCCGTTGATCCTGCGCGGTATGGACGCCTAGCAGAACGACGTGACCGTGATGCCGGCCGCGAGCAGGCCGGCGCGCACGGCGGTCGCCATGGCGACGGCGCCGGGGGTGTCGCCGTGGACGCACAGCGACTCGACGGGCATGGGGATGACGGATCCGTCGACGGCCTGGACCACACCGTCGATGGCCATCCGCACAGCTCGCGCGATGACCGTGTCGACGTCGGTGATCAGGGCGCCCGGGGAGTTACGGGGGACGAGGCGGCCGTCGGGCAGGTAACCGCGGTCGATGAACCCTTCGGTGACGACCCGTAGACCGGCGTCGGTCGCCAGCCGCGCGAGTGCCGAGCCGGGTTGGCAGAGCACGGGCAGCCCGGACGGACGGGCGGCAGCGACGACGGCGGAGGCGTGGGCCTCGTCGGTCGCGGCGGTGTTGTACAGGGCGCCGTGCGGCTTGATGTAGGAGACCGGCCCGAACGCGGACAACGCGCCGATCTGGTACCGCAGTTCGTCTTCGAGTTCGCCGGGCGGGACGTCGATCCGGCGGCGGCCGAAGCCAGCCAGGTCGCGGTAGCTGACCTGGGCGCCGACGCGGACGCCGAGTTCGGCGGCGAAGGTGCTGATGCGGCGCATGGTGGTGGGGTCGCCGGCGTGGAAGCCGCAGGCGACGTTGGCACTGGTCACGATCGCCAGCAGGGCGTCGTCGTCGCCGAGGCGCCAGATGCCGAACCCCTCGCCCAGGTCACTGTTGAGATCCATGGAACGTGACGGTATCGCCGGGGCGTGCCTGTGCGAGCAGTGGCAGGTCGCCGGGGTCGACGACGGCGACGACCGGGTAGCCGCCGGTGGTGGGGTGGTCGGCGAGGAAGACCAGGGGCCGGCCGTCGGCGGGGACCTGGACGGCGCCGAGGACGATGCCTTCGCTGGGCAGTTCACGGCCGTCGATCGGGGTCAGCGGCCTGCCGTTGAGGCGTGCGCCGACGCGGTTGCTGTTTGTGCCGATGGTGTACTTCGTGCTGCCGAGCACGGCGGTGTCCGTGAAGCGGTCGGCGTGGGGCCCCCACGTGATCCGCAGGGTGATGTCGCCGCCGAGTGCGGGGCGGGGTGCGACGTCGACGGCGGCCGGTTCGCCGGGCCGGGGCCCGATCGGCAGCCGGTCGCCGGTGCGGACGACGGGCGGGCCCAGGAACGACAGGGTGTCGGTCGCGCGGCTGGTCAGTACCGCTGCCACGGCAAGACCGCCGGCGACGGCGAGGTAGGCGCGGAGGCCGAGCACCGCGGGCCCGATCTCGACGCGGTCCCCGGCGCGGACCGCGACGGGCGCGTTGAGCGGTGCGGGTTTGCCTCCCACCCGCAGCGGCGCGGCGGCGCCGGTGAGTGCGATGGTGCCGGCGGCCGGCATGGTGGCGGCGAACGGTCCGAGCGTGATCTCGAGGCCGGCGGCGCTGGGCGGGTTGCCGACGAGGCGGTTGGCCAGGAGCAGTGCGGGCTGGTCGAGGGCGCCGGAGCGGGGGACGCCGAGGTGCGCGTAGCCGGGCCGGCCGAGATCCTGCACGGTGGTCAGCGGTCCGGCGTTGGTGACGATCATGCGGCGGTGAATCTGACGGTACGGCCCGGTGTCAGCAGGGCGGGTGGGTCGCGGTCGATGTCGAACAGCGCGGTGTCGGTGCGGCCGACGAGCCGCCAGCCGCCGGGTGATGCGGTGGGGTAGATGCCGGCGTATTCGGCGGCGAGGGCGACGGACCCGACGGGCACGCGGGGTCGTGGGCTGGGCAGGCGTGGCATTGTCCACGGCAGGCCGGTGAGGTAGGCGAAGCCGGGTGCGAAGCCGCAGAAGGCGACGGTCAGGTCGGTGCCGGTCAAGGTACGGATGACGGTGTCGACGGTGGTGCCGGCGTGGTCGGCGACGAACGGCAGGTCTTCGCCGTCGAAGTGGACGTGCAGCGTGACGGGTGCCGTCTCGACGGGCGGTGCGGCGGGCGGCGGGGCGGTGCGGATGAGTGCGGTCGCCGCGGCGGGGTCGGTGACGCCGTCGAGGAGGACGGTCCGGGCACCGGGGATGATGTCGACCACGGCCAGCCGTCCGGCGTGCCGCTCGCCGTCGAGGAACGCGAACCAGGCCAGCGGGTCGTCGACCTCGATGCGGAGCGCGCTGGTGCCGATCGGCCGGACGTGCATGCCGTCACGATAGACGGCCGCATGATACTTGTGAGTAACCTACGGTACCGTAACCTGGAGGGCGTGACCGTGAAGACCGAAACCCGCCTGCGTCCGGTTGATCTCGGCAAGCCGCGGATGCGCGGCTGGCTGCACGCGTATGCGGCCGGCGTCGCCGTCATCTGCGGGATCGTGTTGTGCTCGCTCGCGGCGGCCAGGCCGGGCTGGGCCCCGTTCGTCAGCTGTCTCGTCTACAGCCTCACGGTTGTGGCGCTGTTCGGCACGAGCGCGCTCTACCACCGGCGAGTGTGGTCCCAGCGCGGATACAAGATCATGCGGCGCCTCGACCACTCGATGATCTTCGTGTTCATCGCCGGGACCTACACGCCGTTCAGTGTGCTGCTGCTGCCCGGCACCACGGCGAAGATCATCCTGGCGGTGGTCTGGGGCGGCGCGATCCTCGGCGTCGGCATGAAGCTGATCACGCCGAACGCGCCGCGGTGGCTGTCCGCGCCGCTCTACCTCGCGCTGGGCTGGGTCGCGATCGTGGTGCTCCCCGATCTCTTGCGCAACGGCGGCGTCACCGCCCTGGTGCTGACGCTCGTCGGCGGGGCCTTCTACACCGTCGGTGCGGTGTTCTACGCGTTGCGCAGGCCCAACCCGTGGCCGACCGTGTTCGGGCACCACGAGTTCTTCCACGCCTGCACTCTGGTCGCCGCGATCTGCCACCACATCGCGATCTACTTCGCGTTGTACGCATAACGCCGGACGCGGCCGCGCCGCCTTCTCCCGGCGGTGCGGCCGCGATGTCCGATGTGTCAGTAGCGGCGGCGCCGCTGCTCGATGACCTCTTCGCCGGTGGCCGGCGGGATCGCGGTGTTGCCGGCAGGCGGCGGGGGCGGGACCTCACGCACCACCGTGCGGCGGCGGGAGTTCCAGAAGTACAAGGTCAGGAGCAGGCCGACCAGCCCAGCGAGCTGAAGGATCCAGCCGATCGTGTCGAGGTTGAACGGTCCCAGGTCGGTGTCGTCCAGCCCGAACGTGAGGATCGCGCCGACGACGATCAGAAGAATGCTGCCGCCGATACCCATCGAGGGCCTCCCGGGCATCTGTTGGGTCACTGTCTGTCTGTGCGTCGGGATACCCATCTGCGACGTTCTTCAATCGGGCACGCTATGCGCATGACCGTGCGCACGCTGATCCTGCTCCGCCATGCGAAGGCCGCCGACCCCGACGACTACGCCACCGACATCGAGCGCCCGCTGAGTCCCCGGGGCCGGCGGGACGCCTCGGCCGCCGGGACGTGGCTGCACAGCGAGGGCCTCGTGCCCGACGCCGTGCTGTGCTCGACCGCGGTCCGCACCCGGGAGACCCTGCAGGAGCTCGGCCTGGAGACGGTCCCGGTGGTGTTCGAACAGCGGATCTACCACGGGCCGGCCCCGGACACACTGGACCTCGTCCGGCAGACCGACGCCGACGTCTCGACGCTGCTGGTGATCGGCCACAACCCGACCCTGTCGGTCCTGTCCGACCTGCTCGCGCCGGACGAACTCCCGGACAACGGGCTCGCCACCGCGGGCATCGCCGTCCACCGGTTCGGCGGCACGTGGCGCGACCTGGACCGCGCGGCACTGTCCGCGCAGCACACCGCCCGGGGCTGACGCGAAAAGGGGGAAGGCACCGTTGCCCTCCCCCTTTGGCTCGTGGCGTCCTAGAACGCGTCCTCCGGCAGCTGCATCGCGTCGAGGTTCGTCGACTCGACGATCCGGCGGTCGGCGCCGATGCGCGGCAGGATCTCGTGCGCGAAGAACTTCGCGGCCGCGACCTTGCCCTCGTAGAACGCCTTGTCGGCGACGGACACGTCACCGGCCAGCGCCTGCAGTGCCACCTCGGCCTGCCTCTGGAGCAGCCAGCCGACCACGATGTCGCCGAGCGCGAGCAGGAAGCGGCGGGTGTTCAGGCCGACCTTGTAGAGGGCCTGCGGGTCGCCGCCCTGCGCCTCGCCCAGCCAGCCGGTGAAGATGCCCAGGATCTGCTGGACCTCGGCGAGCGCCTTGCCCAGCGCGACCCGCTCGAGCTTCAGCTGCCCGTTGCCGCCCTCGGCCTCGAGGAACTGCTGGATCTCCGCCGCCACCGTCAGCAGCGCCTTGCCCTGGTCCTTCACGATCTTGCGGAAAACCAGGTCGAGGCTCTGGATCGCGGTCGTGCCCTCGTACAGGGTGTCGATCTTCGCGTCGCGGACGTACTGCTCCAGCGGGTAGTCCTGGAGGAAGCCGGAGCCGCCGAAGGTCTGCAGCGCTTCGTGGCCGAGCAGCTCGTAGGCCCGCTCGGAGCCGACGCCCTTGACCAGCGGCAGCAGAAGGTCGTTGACCCGCTTGGCGATCTTCGCGGCCTTCTCGTCACCGGCGGCCTCGGCCAGCGCGACCCTGTCCTGCCAGGTCGCCGTGTACGCGACGAGCGCGCGCAGACCCTCCACGTACGACTTCTGCATCAGCAGCGAGCGCCGGACGTCAGGGTGGTTGATGATCGTGACGCGCGGCGCGGTCTTGTCGGTGGAGATCAGGTCGGCGCCCTGGATGCGGCTCTTCGCGTAGTCGAGGGCGTTGAGGTAGCCCGTCGACAGGGTCGCGATCGCCTTCGTGCCGACCATCATCCGCGCGTACTCGATGATGAGGAACATCTGCCGGATGCCCTCGTGCACGTCGCCGAGCAGCCAGCCCTTGGCAGGCACACCGTGGCCGCCGAACGTGACCTCACACGTGGTGGAGACCTTCAGGCCCATCTTGTGCTCGACGTTGGTGACGAACACGCCGTTGCGGTCCTTGAGGTCGCCGGTGTCGGCGTCGAAGTGGAACTTCGGCACGACGAACAGCGAGAGGCCCTTGGTGCCGGGGCCACCGGCGCCGGGCGTGTCGACCGGGCGGGCGAGCACGTAGTGCACGATGTTGTCGGTGAGGTCGTGCTCACCGCTGGTAATGAACCGCTTGACACCCTCGATGTGCCAGGAACCGTCGGCCTGCGGGATCGCCTTGGTCCGGCCGGCGCCGACGTCGGAGCCCGCGTCGGGCTCGGTCAGCACCATCGTCGAGCCCCACTGCTTCTCGACGAACAGCTTGGCCCACTTCTTCTGCTCCTCGGTGCCCTCGATGTGCAGCGTGTGCGCGAACGAGGGACCGGAGGCGTACATCCACACCGGCGCGTTGGAGCCGAGGACCATCTCGGCGAGCGCCCACCACAGGGCCCGCGGCGCGGCGGTGCCGCCCAGCTCGGAGGGCAGGTCGAGGCGCCAGAACTCGGCGGACATGAACGCCTCGTAAGACCTCCGGAACTTCTCCGGCATCTTCACGCTGTGCGTGGCCGGGTCGAACACCGGCGGGTTGCGGTCACCGTCGATGTAGCTGGCCGCGAGGTCCTCCCGCGCCAGCCGGTCGACCTCGGCGAGGATGCTGCGGGCGGTGTCCACGTCAACGTCGCTGTATGGGCCCTGACCGAGGACCTTGTCGACACCGAACACCTCGAAGAGGTTGAACTCGAGGTCCCGCAGGTTGCTTTTGTAATGGGTCATTGCGGAGTGGCCCCCGTCTCTGGTGATGTCGCGAACGGTGCGATCGAGCATGGACGACCGAGGTTACCAGTCGGTAACAGTCATTTTATTACTGGCAAGTAACCATGAACAAGCCGCCCCTTGCGCACCCAGGAGTGAACCACGCCACAGCAGGCCCGATTGAGCATCAAAACGGTGCGGTTGAGTAGCGGACACGCCGTCACCAGTGGGTGACGTGGTCGTTGAGCGGTTACTCGCAGCAGTCGCAGGTCGACGAGGAGGGCCGCGCGATGATCGTCCGCCTGATGGGCTCGTTGTTCGCCCCCAAGTACCCCCGGTTCTACACCGGGCGGCACCGAGCGCCGATGCGCCGCTTCGTGCCGCGCCAACGCCCTGCGGAAAGTCAGGCCTAGGAGGACGTCACTCCGGCGCCGCCGATCTCCCAGCTGGGGACCGTCGCCGGCGCCTTGACTCCCTGATACTCGACCAGGACCAGCGCGATGTCGTCGTCGAGACGCCCGCGCACCCACTCCAGCAGTGCGCTCTCCAGGGACTTCAGCCCGTCGGCGACCGTGCCGTGCCCGACCAGCCGCTGCGCCCGCTCGGCGGTGGGGAAGAACTGCCCGTCGCGGCGCGCCTCGGCGAGCCCGTCGGTGAAGAACAGCAGCCGGTCGCCCGGCTCCAGCCGCTCGACCCGTGGCTTGACCACCGGCATGAACCCGAGCGGCGGCGCGTTGGCCGGCGGGTCGAGCGGGATGACCCGCCCGCGGCGCAGCAGCAACGGCGCCGGATGGCCGCAGTTGACGATCGTCAGCGTGCCGCCACGCTCCTCGATCAGTGCCGCGGTCACGAAGTCCTCGTCACCGACCGACCTGGCGACCGCCCGATCGAGGTCCGCCACGATCGCGCGCAGGTCGGCCCGCTCGAACGCCACGTGCCGATAGGACCCGAGCACGATGCTCGCCAGGCGTACCGCGTCGAGACCCTTGCCTCGCACGTCTCCGATGATCATCCGCACGCCGTACGGCGTCTCGACCGCCTCATACAGGTCACCGCCGATGTCGGCGGCGGCGCTCGCAGAGATATACCGCGCGGCGATCGTCAACGGCCCCAGCTGCGGCCCGAGCGGGCGCAGCACCGCACCCTGCGCGACGGACGCGAGGCGGGACAGCTCCGCATACCGCGCGATCTGCCGCTGGCGGATGGCGCCGACCGCACAAGCGATGCCGCTCGCGACGATCACGCCGCCGAGGTTCAGCATGAGGACCAGCACACGGTCGCGGCTGCGCATCAGCTCGATCGAGCTGAACAGGAACGCGAACAGGGTCGAGGCGCCGCCGACCGCCAGCACCTCCGGCCAGGAGGCGAATGCGGCCGCCAGGAACGGCGCTGCGGCGAACAGCCCGATGTAGTTCGCCTGCGATCCGTCGGCGACCTCGGTCGCCAGGACCAGGACGAGCAGCACGAAGGCCGCGCCGACTCCGGCGCGGGCCTCGGGAAGCAGTTGACGTTTCATAGGTCCGGCCAACAGCATGCCACCAACCCACCGCCGATCCGCTCAAACAAACGGCCGGGTTGTGCTTACTTGAGTACCTCGTACCGCGCGTTGATGACACCGGAACTCACCGAGGCGATCGTCACGAAGGCCCCGCGAGCCAGATCCAGACACCGTCCGGATACGAACGGCCCCCGATCGTTGATCCGCACGACCACGGACTTGCCGTTGGCGAGGTTGGTGACCCGCACCTTGGTGTTGAACGGCAGCGTCTTGTGGGCCGCCGTCAGCCCGTCGGGATCGAAGTTCTCCCCGTTGGCGGTCTTCGACCCACTGGCATAGTAAGACGCCTGGCAGGTGCCGGTGTTGGTCACCGCGCTGCTCGTCGACGGCTTCTTCGACGGGCTCATGGTCGGGCTCTTGGTTGGGCTCTTGGTTGTGCTCTTCGACGGCGATGCCGAGGCCACGACCTGCGGGGACTCGCTCGGATCGGCGCTCGGGACCGGCCGGTCGCCCCGGTCGGCCCGCTCGTCAGGACTGCGACTCGCGTCGATGCCGCCGGCGGCGGCGGTGGGCTTGGGGTCCGAGCTGAGATTGACCGTGGCCACCGCTCCGCCGACCAGTGCGGCAACCGCGACGGCTCCGGCGATCAGCGGAACAAGAAGACGGCGACGCTCAGCGGAATGCTTGCCGGACAATGCCAGCACCCTTCGTCGACTGCAAGGCCGTGACCGAACGTATCGACCACTCCCGGGCATCAGTCAAACGAATCCGTGGGCCATATGCCGTTTTGCGCCGATAGTTCCGTCCGAAAGGACGACCCGCAGAGGATCCTTTCGGCCGACCTCCACACGGTGAGTAATGCGACCGTCAGCCATATGCATTTCCGACCTGGCGCGCTGGATTCACGTGGAACCGCGGCCCCACCCTTGCGGAAAGGGCGGGGCCGCGCAGCGTGCCGAGGAACCGTCAGGACTCGCGGACGACGGACCGGATCCGGTCGACCGCGGCGTCGAAGGCGACCTCTTCCTTGTCACCCGTCTTGCGGTCACGGATCTCCACCATGCCGTCGGCCAGGCGCTTGCCCACCACGACGATCGTCGGGACGCCGACGAGCTCGGAGTCGTTGAACTTCACGCCGGGTGAGACGTCCTTGCGGTCGTCGAGCAGCACCGTCAGGCCGGCCGCCTCGAGCGCGTCGGCCAGGCGCTCGGCGCCGCCGCGGATCTCCTCCGTCTTGCCCGCCGCCACCACGTGGACGTCGGCCGGGGCCAGCTCGCGGGGCCAGCACAGGCCGCGCTCGTCGGCGGTCTGCTCGGCGATCACGGCGACCGCGCGGGACACGCCGATGCCGTAGGAGCCCATCGTCACGACCTGCGACTTGCCGTTGGCGTCGAGGACCGTGAGGTTGAACGCCTGCGCGTACTTCCGGCCGAGCTGGAAGATGTGGCCGATCTCGATGCCGCGAGCGAGCTCCAGCGCGCCACCGTCGACCGGGCAGACGTCGCCGTTCTGGATGACAACCGCCTCGACCGTGCCGTCAGGCGTGAAGTCACGGCCGGCGACCAGGTTGACCACGTGCTTGCCGGGCTGGTCCGCGCCCGTGATCCAGCCGGTGCCCTCGACCACACGCGGGTCCACGAGATACCGGATCCCGGACGAGTTCTTCTCACCCAGCACGCCGGGGCCGATGTAACCTCGCACCAGCGCCGGGTGCTGCGCGAACTCGGCCTCCGACATCGGCTGCACTTCGGCCGGTGCCACCTGGGCCTCCAGCCGGCGCAGGTCGACCTCGCGGTCGCCGGGCACGCCGACGGCGAGGGGCTCCCGCTTGCCGTCGGGCATGGTCAGCATGACCATGACGTTCTTCAGCGTGTCGCCGGCCGTCCACGGCCGGTCGGCGCGGCGCAGGTCCTCGCGGGTGTTGAACAGGTCGACCAGCGTCTCGATGGTCGGCGTGTCAGGGGTGTCGGCAACCTTCGCCGCGGGCTGGCCCTCGATGGGTAGCGGCTGCGGCGCGGGCGTGGTGACCGCCTCGACGTTGGCCGCGTAGTCGCCGTTGGTGCAGCGCACAAAGGTGTCCTCGCCGATGTCGCAGACGGCGAGGAACTCCTCGGAGGCGCTGCCGCCCATCGCGCCGCTCATCGCGGAGCAGATGACGTAGTCGAGGCCGAGCCGGTCGAAAATCTTGACGTAGGCGGACCGGTGCCGCTCGTACGCCGCGCGGAGCCCGTCGTCATCGACGTCGAAGGAGTAGGAGTCCTTCATGACGAACTCCCGGCCGCGCAGGATGCCGGCTCGCGGGCGCGCCTCGTCGCGGTATTTCGACTGGATCTGGTACAGCGTGAGCGGCAGGTCCTTGTACGACGAGTAGAAGTCCTTGACCGCGAGGGTGAACATCTCCTCGTGGGTCGGCCCGAGCAGGTAGTCGGTGCCGCGGCGGTCCTTCAACCGGAAGAGGGTGTCGCCGTATTCGGTCCAGCGGCCGGTCGCCTCGTAGGGCTCCCGGGGCAGCAGCGCAGGGAAGATCAGCTCCTGGCCGCCGATCGCGTCCATCTCGTCGCGGATCACCCGCTCGACGTTGCGCATCACCCGCAGGCCCATTGGCAGCAGCGTGAAGATGCCCGGCGCCGCTCGGCGCACGTAACCCGCGCGGACGAGCAGGCGGTGGCTGGTCACCTCGGCGTCCGCAGGGTCTTCCCGCAGGGTCCGAAGGAACAGCGTGGACATCTTCAGGACCATCTTCGTCTACCTCCGAAGCCGGATTTCTCGGCACACTCACGGTGACGATACCCGGTCCGATCGGCACGGTATGTGGCCGAGGCTGCCGGTGTGCCAGGAGTGATCGAGCAGGCCGCATTCGACGTGCGGACACCGCCACTTCAGCCTGCCCGGCCTCGTCATCGCCGCCAGCCCGTCGAACGGGTCGCGGCCGGCGCCCTGGTGGTACAGGCACTCACCCCTCGCCCGGCTGGGGCTCCTGAAGCGGCGACCCGCCAACGGTACACTGCCGCGATGGCAACTCCGACGGGGCGGAGCGCATCGATGTTGCTCGCGGTCGCAACAGCGGCGCTCGGCGTGCTGTTGACGGTCTCCGCGTGGAACGCCTGGGACCCGCTGCCACCGGCCGGACCGCCACTGAGCGACTCCGACCGCACCTACGAGATGCTGCTGGGCCTGTGCGGCCTCGTCATGACGGTCGGTGGCATCTGGGCAGCCGGCCGGATCGGACGCCGGGCACTGCGCCGGCGGTAAGCCGGTGTCGTCTCGCTTCCACCGCGTCGGCGCGGCACTCAGGGCCGGGCCAGACTTTGGGCAGCCTCCCGCATCAGCGCCGGCTTGTCCGGTCGCTGCAGGTCGATAGGCCAGGTTGCGGACCCACACCGACACCACCCGACGGGTGCACCACTTCCAGCGAGCACCTCATGATCGAGGCGACAGGGCAGAGACGGAGCGTTGATCAACGGCCCCGGGTCGAGTACGGACCCTGTTCCGCCTACGGCAGGACCGCATCGAGGCGGCCGGTCCGCAGTGCCGGCTCGATGCGCCGGACGGTATAGAGGCACAGCGCCTGCGCTCCACCTGCCGAGGACCTGACCTGCGTGTGGTACCGAACGAGCCTCGATGACCTCATGAACGTGTCGGCCGACCAGCCGACATCGAATATTGGTGCGCCAACTACAGCGATCTTGGTGCCTAAAAATCGGATAGATTGGTGCTACGATCTTCTCATGACACGCATCACGGTCGACGTCAACGACGAGTGGCTGGAGGCTGCCCGCGAGGAACTCGGCACGGACACCAAGGTCGCGACCATCAACGCCGCTCTCCACGCCTTTGCGATGCGCCGCAAGGCCGCCGAGATCGTTGCGGCCTTCGACAGCGTGCAGATGGACTTCAGCGACTCCCACCAAGCCTGGGGCTATGGCGGCGGGCGTGACCTGTCCCGGCTCGCTGAGGACGCACGAGAGGCCGACGCGGCCTGATGTCCGGGCCCATCTATCTCGCAGACACATCGGTGTATGTACTGCAGGGACAGCATCCACAGGTGCGCCGCCGGTTCGAAACGCTGCTCACGGAAGGACGATTGGCCGCCTGCCAAATGACCTCCCTTGAGTACCTCAACAACGCACCGGACCCGAAGAGCTACGAGGTGCTGTGGGCCGCATTGCACGGACACCGCTGGATCGACGTGACCACACAGGCGATGACCCGGGCGCTTGCGACGCACCGGGCGCTTGCGACCACCAGCCAGCACCGCCACTTCCGCCTACCCGACCTCATCATCGCGGCCACCGCTGAACTGCACGGTGCGACCGTGCTGCACTATGACGCCGACTATGACCGCATCGCCGCCATCACCGGTCAGCCCGTCGAATGGGTGGTGGCCAAGGGCTCGCTCTGATCGACCCCACGCGTCAACGGCCTATGGCGTTCGCCTACCGCCAAGGCCGGCAAGGAACACCACTCGGTCCCCTCCACTTCGTGCGCCATCATCGGCGCGTAGTCGTCGTAGGCGCCCTCGCCGACAGCAGGACCCGCTTGCCCAACGTCCTGCCGAGTCTCCGCAAGAATTCGCAGAAGACGTCGAGACGCTGCTGCCCCCGAATCTCGTACAGACTGACGTCACCGACGATCTCGTCCGGCGTCCGCGGTCTGACGATGTATCCAAGCCACGGCAGCATCACTCCCACCTGGGAGCGAGTGCCTGCCGTCCTAGGCAAGATCAACTTGAAGTGCCTCTGAGACGTTACTACGCCTTTTAGGTGATCGGACGCCTGATCGCGTGCCAGATCCTCGTCCAAACCCCCGGACGTCCACGCTTCCCAGTGAGCGGACGATAGACCGTACGATCTGAGATGTGGATGGGAGGACGCCATGACGGCTGAGCGAATCGCACCGCCGGGGTCGACGTACGCCGAGCAGCGGCACTACGCGGTTCCAGCGCGGCTCACCGACCTGCGCGGACCCGCGGCCGGCGTCATCGTCCTCGATCAGCGGATTGACTGGTCAGGCGACGGGCGATACAACCTCGACGATCCCGGGGATCTCCAGGTGCTCTACCAGACCGTCCTAAACCAGGCTGCCACCGCCGACGAGCTGTGCCGATGGCTTGACGAGGCCACCCTCCGCCGCGTGTGGCACGACCTCTGGCTACCCGGCCGGCTGCGGGCACTCTGGCACGCCCGTTTTCCGGAGCTCGGAGCACCTCCGACGGCACTGGCCAGTTAGTGGAGCCAGTCCACCTCCGGCTGGCAGAAATCGGACTACAGGTAGCCGGCCAGTACGGGTTCGCTCTCGCTGGCGGCTACGCCGTGCAGGCACACGGCATCCTGCACCGGCCGAGCGAAGACATCGACCTGTTCACCGCCTGGGAACGTCGAGCAGATTTCGCTGCAGCGGTGGACGCTGTCGTGAACGCCTACACCGAGCACGGCTACGCCGTCGAGATCACACAACAGTTCGAGACGTTCGCGCGGCTTGCGGTCATCGAGCCCAGCGAACCGGGACACTCGTACAAGGTCGAGCTGGCCGCCAACTGGCGAGCCTTGCCACCGGTTCAGATGGCCATCGGCCCGGTGCTGCATCCCGACGACGTCGTCGCAGGCAAGATGTCCGCCCTGTACACCAGAGCCGAACCTCGCGACTTTCTTGACGTCGACGCCGCGATCACGTCAGGGCGCTACACCCGGCAGCGCCTGTGCGAGCTCGCCGAGCAGGCCGACGCCGGCTTCGACCGTCGAACCCTCGCCGACCTCTTCGCCATGCTGAAGCGCTACCCCGACAGAAGGTTCGCCTTCTACGGCGTAGACGCCAACCACCTCGCAGCCCTGCGGGCGCGATTCGCTGACTGGCGTCAACAGTTGCTCAACGACCATCCGCAGCCCCTGCAGTGAGCGTCGCAGGGACAGCTGACAGTCGCCGAACGGCCCGCTAACGGCACGCTTACCCGACAGAGATCAAGAAGGCGATGCAGGGGCGGCGATCATGCCGTCTACCTGGGCCGGAGCGTTTGGAGCGGGTGAAGGGAATCGAACCCTCACTGTCAGCTTGGGAACCGTACAAGTCCCCCTCACTGCACGCGCCGGCCACCAGGTCACTCGGCTAGCGAGCGGCCCGGGACGGCCAACTGTCGCCTGAGCTAATGGCCCGCTAATGGCTGGCCGCTGCTTGTTGACATACCACGGACGGTATATTGTGTGGGAGGTGAGACGCTACGTGATCGAGTTGGAGCCAGAAGTACGAGACTGGCTCGAAACCTTGCGGCTCACGGAGTATGCCAAGGTCGAAGCGATGGCCGACATTCTTGCCGAGCGGGCCGAGACGCTCGGCGAACCCTACTCGCGACACCTCGGCGGCAAGACACGCGAGCTGCGGTTCTACCTGGACAGGTCGGCCGTCCGCATCAGCTACTGGCTCGCGCCCCAGACTCGGGTGGTGCTGCTGACTGTGTTCCGCAAGACCCGCCAGGTCGAGCGCGCCGAGGTTATGCGGGCTATCGCCGCCCAGCAGACATGCGAGTTGGGGCATGAAGAACATGCGCCAGCAACCGAGACCTTCGAGCGAAAATGGCAATGAAGCACAACGGAAAGACGGAAGGGCTATGACGGCACGTCACTCTCGCTGGGAGCGCACCGGCGCCGAGCAGCACAACTCCGCCTACGAGGAGGCACGGGCAGCGCTCCTGCTCGGCCAGATGGTCCACGACCGTCGCACCGAACTCGGGCTCACACAGGGCGAACTCGCCGAGCGCGCCGGCATGACCCAACCGCAACTGTCCCGTCTGGAATCAGGCGGCGCCACGCCCACCGTGCCGCTGCTGGCCAGACTCGCGGCTGCACTCGACGCGGAGCTTGACATCACCTTCAAACCTCACCGCGACGTCGCCGCCTGAGGCACCCGCAAGCGCCGGGAACAGCTGACAGTCGTCGCAATGGCACGCTAATGGCCCGCAGCGGGTCTCGAGTGACCGGACATGTAACAGGCCCTGGTCTGGACTTACGTCCTGACCAGGGCCTCTGTGGTGGAGCGGGTGAAGGGAATCGAACCCTCACTGTCAGCTTGGGAAGCTGATGTTCTGCCATTGAACTACACCCGCGAGCGACGCCTACTGTACCGAATCAACGGCCGTCGCGCACGGACCATTCTGCCTTGCTCTCGGGACGTGGCCGGGGCGGTCCTTCCAGACCGTGCGGGTCGAGGTGGTCGGGGTGTCGTGGCGGACCACCATCGCCACGTCGACCGTCAGCTCGTACAGCTTCCAATCGACCCCCGGTGCGGCGCGCATCTGGCGGGCCAGCGGGCCGATCACGGCCGGGTCCGTCACCGCGGTCGCGCAGCCCGACAGGTACGCCTCGTCGTCGGAGTCGGTGGCGGGGAAGCTGTGCAGCGAGTAGCGGCCGTCGCGGTCGAGGTCGTGCCGCTTGGGTGAGGCGAGCACGAAGCAGAAGAGGCCGTCGTCGGTGACCACCGGGGACACCGGGTGAATGCGCGGCCCGCCGTCGGGGCGCACGGTTGCCAGGTAGCCGAGGCCTGGCCCGTACTGGCACACAAGCGTGCGGATGGCCGTCGCCAGGAGGGGCTCGGCCGCGGCGAAGTCAGCCCACGAGCTCATGCGTCAAATGTACTCGTACACATGTACGATTGACCGCGATTTCCCCGAACGGAGGAGGCGTCACTTCGGACGGAACCGGGTAGTCAGCCGCCGGCGAGTCATGGGCTCTCGCCATCACCCTTCGCGGTCAGTACCATCACGGAAATATTCCAGCGAGGAACCTAGAGCGTTGCGACGGGCACGGCAAACTGAACCGGTGCAGGCAGCCGACACGTTGATCGACCTCCTCCGCCGATTCAACGTGGAGGCCGATCGCTTCGTCGACGTGTTCACGCGCGCCCACGGCCTGCACCGCACCGACATGAACGCGGTCGCGCACATCTGGCGGGCCGCGGAGGACGGCCATCCGCTGACCCCCGGCGAGTTGGCCCGCATGCTGTCGCTGAGCCCGGCGGCGACCACCGCGCTGCTCGGCCGGCTGGAGCGGGCCGGCCACATCGAGCGCAACCACGACACCACCGACCGGCGGCGGGTGCATCTCGACATGCTGCCGTCGGCCCGGGCCCTGGCGCTCGCGTTCTTCACCCCGCTCGGTGAACATCTCCGCTCCGCGTTCGCCGAGTTCGACGACAAAGAACTGGAGACCGCGTCGCGGGTGATGGAAAAGGTACTGGCAGCGACCGCGGCAGCAGCCGACGAGGCCGAGGAGCCCGTCCCGTAAGGTCGTACGGGTGCTGCTATCCGACCGTGACCTGACCAAGGAGCTCGAGGGCGGGCAGTTGACGCTCGAGCCGTTCGATCGGGCGCTCGTCCAGCCGTCGAGTATCGACGTGCGGCTCGACCGGTGGTTCCGGGTCTTCAACAACCACCTGTATACGCACATCGATCCCGCGATCCAGCAGGACGACCTGACCTCGATGGTCGAGGTCGAGGACGGACAGCCGTTCGTGCTGCACCCGGGCGAGTTCGTGCTCGCCTCGACGCTTGAGGTCATCACCCTCGGCGACCAGCTCGCCGGGCGACTGGAGGGCAAGTCCAGCCTCGGCCGGCTGGGCCTGCTGACGCACTCCACGGCGGGCTTCATCGACCCCGGGTTCTCCGGGCACGTGACGCTCGAGCTGTCGAACGTGGCCAATCTGCCGATCATGCTCTGGCCGGGCATGAAGATCGGCCAGCTCTGCATCTTCCGGCTGTCCTCGCCGTCGGAGCACCCTTACGGCTCGGCGGTCTACGGCTCGCGGTACCAGGGCCAGCGCGGTCCGACACCGAGCCGCTCGTGGCAGAACTGGCGCACCTGGCCGACCCACTGACGGACGACAAAAAGGGGCGGGTCCTGACGGGCCCGCCCCCTTTTGATGTTCGACGTCTATGCGACTCGGCCGTATCCGGAGATCGGCCCGTCGTCGATCTTCTTCATCCGGACCTTGTCACCCGAGGTCGGCGCGTGGACGATCCAGCCGCCGCCCACGTACATGCCGATGTGGTGCAGATCGCTGTAGTAGAAGACCAGGTCACCGGGCTTGAGGTCCGCGCGGCTGACGCGCTTGGTGTCCTGGTACTGCCATTTTGTGTAGTGCCGCAGCGTGTAGCCGGCGGCCTTCCACGCGTAGAGCGTCAGGCCGGAGCAGTCGAACGAGCCCGGGCCCTCGGCCGCCCAGACGTAGGGCTTGCCGATCTGGTTGCAGGCCGTCTGCGCCGCCTTCGCGCCGGGGCCGCCGGTGTACTCCACCGGGCAGGCGACCGGCTTCAGCACGCCGGTGCCGTTGCCCGACCCGTACGCCCGGACGCGCATCTCGTTGAGGGTCTTGATCTCGGCGTTGATCTGCTGCTCTTTCTGAGCCATCGCGGCCTCTTGCTCGACCTGCTGGGCGATGAGCTCGTCGAGCGGCTTCTTCTGTTCGTCGTACGCCTTCTTGGCCGCGAGGACGTCCTTGATCCGGGCCTGTTCGTCCTTCGCCAGCATGTTGAGCATCATCAGCTGCTCGGCGAAGGTGTCCGGCGATCCGGTGGTCAGCAGCGCGTTGAAGCTCGACGCCCGCCCAGCCTTGAACTGCATGACCGAGAAGGCGCTCACGCGGGTCAGGGCGTTGTCCACCTGGAGCTGGAGCGGCAGGATCTGGTTCTGCAGCTGCTTCTGCTTGGCCTTGTTGTTGTTCAGCTCGGCTTTGAGGTGGTTGTGCTGCTCGATGATCGGCTCGACTTCGTTCCACTTCTTGTCGATCTGCGCTTCGAGCTCAGCGGGGGTCGGTTCCGCGTGTGCGTAGCCGGTGACCCCGAAGGCGAGCGACAGTCCGCCAAGAGCGGCGACGAGAACCCGGACCAGACGGTGGGGCCGCTTCGTCCACCTCAGATGGGTGTCCACCGAGGAGATGCTCCTTCTTCCGTGGCCGCCTACCGGGTTAGCTGACGGGTTCGGACGGGAAGTTCGCCCTACCGCAGACAAGATGCGGATTCACCCCGATGGCGCACTGGTTCCCCGGCTCGGATTTCGACTCGGCGGTGCCGTCTGGCGCACCCGTGTTGGGTGCGGACATCCATCCGACGGGAATTCACGTTAAGGGGCAGTGCTTCCCAGGTTCAAGTAGATGTCCGGTTGTTGTCTGATTTGTCGCGAAAGTCACGCGCTTCGAGTGACGAACACGTCGTCAATTACACCCACGAACTGGTCGTTGTTCGCACTGGTTCCCTTACCGCCAATACAGAGTGGACCGGTGTTCACTATCGACAGTGACGGCGGAATCGCGGCCTGCCCGACGACCGCACCGTCGACAGCCACCGTGAGCAGCGCGCTACTGCGCGAACACTCGATCCGGTGCCAGCGCCCGTCAGCGACGCTGCGCGATGCGAGCGCTACGTAAATGGTGGAGCGGCCGGTGCCGACAACCACACAACTCGGCCGCCCGGCGACGCCGTCCACCTGCAACTTGAACTGACTGTCACCGACTGAGAACCCTTTTTGCATGACATTGGCGCCCTTGGAAGTTTCCGATGACTTGACAAGAACGCTCGCACCATACGAGAAGTCGGCCTGGCCGGGATTGAGAAAGTCCGCCGGACCGCTCTGCAAGATGGCCCGCGCACAACTCTCCGCACCGTAATGGTCACACCGTGGCGGGAAACGCACCGCCAGTCCGCCGGCGTGCGGCACGGCCGACAGCTCACCCCCGGCCACCTTGCGCACCTTCAGCGGCAGCCGCCCGCCGGCGTCGACGATCGGCGCGGACAGCCCGCCGTCGAAGCTGTACCGCAGCGCGGTGCTCCCCTTGGGCGCCGCACTCGTGGCCTTCGCCTCGGACGGCTGGACGGCGGGCTCACCCGGAACGTTGGCGGACGCGACGGCGTGCGGTCCGGCGCTCGGCTCGACACTCACGGCGTCGGGCCCTCCACCGCTGACACTCCGGTGAGCTATCCAGGCGGCGGCAGCGACGATCGGCACGAGCGCTACGGATAGGACAAACCGCCGCCGGAGGGCCAACGTACGCATAACCGGGCATTATGCCGACAACACGACAGAACTCGTGGCGTTTCGCCGGTTCCGTCGCACGTCCGCGTGACACCGATCGCCAGGGTGCCCGCCCGTGATTCAGCGCTGCGCAGGACTCAACGACGACTGCGCAGCCGGGGATTCGTCCCTGATGCTCTCGCCCACCACGGCCATGAGCACGTCGTCGAGCGTCACCACGCCGATCGGCACCCGGCCGTCGCTCACCAGCACGATGTGCTGACGTTCGCGGCGCATCGCCAGCAGCAGCTCGGCCAGCGTCCGGGTCGGCGGCACGATGCCCAACGGCCGGATCAGGTCGAGCGGAATCGGCGCCCGCCGCTGTGGCCCGACGAATCCGATCACGTCCTTGACGTGCACGAAGCCGAGGACCCGGCGTGACGTCCGTTCCACCACCGGGAACCGTGAACGGTTCGTCCGCGTGGCCAGCACCTCCAGCGACGCCGGCGACACGTCCTCGGCGACCGTCGTCACCTCGGACCAGGGCCGCAGCGCGTCGCGGGCGGTCCGCTGGCTGAGTGCCAGCGCGCCGGTGATCCGCGCGTGCTCCTCCGGCGCCAGCAGCCCCTCGGTCGTCGCCTGCGCGGCCAGGCCGGCGAGCTCCTCGGCGGTGAAAACCGTCTTCACGGAGCCGGTCGTCTCGATCCGCCACAGCGAGAGGATCATCCGCGACGCCCACTTCATCGCCACGAGCACCGGCTTGGTCGCGATGCAGAACGCATACATCAACGGGCCGAGCCACAGCACGGCACGCTCCGGCGAGGCCAGCGTGAGGTTCTTCGGCACCATCTCGCCGACGACCGTGTGGGCGAACACGACCACGCCGAGCGCCAGCACGAAGGCGACCGGGTGCACGAGCTGCTCGGGCAGGTGCATCGCGTGGAACGGCCCTTCGAGGCCGTGGGCCAGTGCCGGCTCGGCCAGGGCGCCGAGTCCGAGCGAGCAGATCGTGACGCCCAGCTGCGCACCGGCAATCATCAACGGGATCTCGTTCATGGCTCGCAGTGCCGTCCGCGCCCGGCGCGAGGTGGCGGCCAGCGGCTCGATCACCGTGCGCCGGGACGCGATCAGCGCGAACTCGCTACCGACGAAGAATGCGTTGCCGAGCAGCAGCAGGATCGTGATCAGCAGGTCAGTCATGGATGGCCTCCGGCCGGACGACCCGCACCTGCTCGATCCGGCGCCGGTCCACCTCGACGACGGTGAACTCCCAGCCGTCTTCCTTCCACGTCTCGCCGACCGACGGGATGTGTCCGAGCCTGGCCATCAGGAACCCGGCGAGCGTCTCGTAGGGCCCTTCCGGAACCCTGAACCCGGTGAGCTCGGCCAGCTCGTCCTCCCGCAGCACCCCGTCGACCAGCAGCGTCCGTTCGTCGCCGGGTGCGGTCAGGTCGGGCATGCCGTGCGCGGTGGTGGGCTCCTCTTCCACGTCGTGCTCGTCGACGATCTCACCGACGAGTTCCTCGACCAGGTCCTCGATGGTGACCACACCGTCGGTCCCGCCGTATTCGTCCACGACGATCGCAACGTCGGAATTACCCCTGCGCAGCGCCCCGAGCACGCCGTCGAGGTCAAGGCTCTCGGGCACGAAGACCGGCTCGCGCGCCACGGCCCCGACCTTCGTCGTCGGCCGGCGCACCGGGGGCACCCCGAGTGCGTCGGTGACCGTGACCACCCCGGTGACCTGGTCGAGGGTCTGCACGTAGATCGGGAAGCGGCTGTAGCCGGTCTGGACCGACGTGGCCAGCAGATCGGCGACGGTGGCGTCGGCACGCAGCGAGATGACGTCGACCCGGGGGGTCATCGCCTCGGCCGCCCGCTTGTCGCCGAACCGGATGGTCCTCTGGAGCAGCACCGCGGTCTCCCGCGGCAGGGCGCCGGCCTGGGCGGAGATCGCCGCGAGCAGGCCCAACTCCTCCGGCGACCGGGCACTCGCGAGCTCCTCCTGCGGCTCGATGCCGAACCGCCGCACCACCCAGTTGGCCGAGCCGTTGAGCAGCCCGATCAGCCAGGAGAACAGCCGCGAGAACATCCGCTGCGGCCCGGCCGTCGCACGGGCCACCGGCATCGGCCGGGCCAGCGCCGCGTTCTTCGGCACCAGCTCGCCGAACAGCATGGAGAGCAGCGTGGCAGCGATCAGGGCGACGATGTGCCCGGCGCCCTGCGTCATGGTGCCGAACACCGGGTGCAGCAGCGGCTCGAACAGGTGGGCGAGCGCCGGCTCCGCGAGGTAACCGGCGAGCAGCGCGGTGATGGTGATCCCGAGCTGGGCCCCCGACAGCTGGAAGGACAGCTCACGCAGCGCGCGGCGCACGGTGCGTGCCTTGCGGTCGCCGGCGTTCGCCCGCTGCTCGATCTCGGCCCGGTCGACGGTGACGAGCGAGAACTCGGCGGCGACAAAGCCTGCGTTCGCCGCGGTGAGCAGCGCGAACGCCAATAGGGGCAACAGTGTGGTCAACACGCTCGCGCGGAGGTCCCTTCAGGTGTCTGCCGAATTCTTCCACGTGCGTCCGTCATGTGCCGAACACGCCTCGACCGGCAGCCCGACCGACCGCGGCCAGCGCCTCCTCCTGTGTTGCCCCGACCCGCTCGGCGAACGCGAGATACGCCGCGGCCTGCTCGTCCAGCAGCCGGATCCGCTCGGCGCCGGGCTCGACCCGGCCCCCGTCAGCGACCCGGATGCCGCCCCCGCGCCGGGCGAGCACCAGACCCGCCAGCTCCAGCTCGCGGTATGCCCGGGCCACCGTCCCGACGGCCAGCCCGAGGTCCGCAGCCAGCTGCCGCACCGGCGGCAGCCGCTGCGGAAACCTGCCATCGAGACACGTAGATCACCCTCCTCCTTTCGGGGGCTGTGCGCCCAGGTGAGCAGCGCGGATGCTGAGGGCAGCAAGCACAGCGCCCGTGGAGGAGGGCTGATGGGAGCAGCGCTGATCAGTGCCTGTATCGCACTCGTCGCCGGACTGGCAGTGGGCAGCGCGAACACTCGCGCGAAGCGGGCCCGTCTCGACTACCGCCGCACAAAGGCGCTGGTCCCGGCCGCGCGCAAGCTGGCCTGGGCGGAGAGCCTGCGCGGGCTGCGTGTCATCGCCACGGTGACCGCCGTGCTCGTGGCCCTCGGCCTCGCGATGAACGTCATCGGCCAGCGATGACGGCACCGGCGACTACTTCTGCACCGCCCGGAGCAGGACGGACGCCACGTCGACCACCTCGACGTCGTCGGGCGCGGCGCCGGCGGCCTTCTTGCCGGTGACGCCGTCGCCGAGCATGGTCAGGCAGAAGGGGCAGGACACCGCGACCGTCTTGGCGCCGGTCGACAGGGCCTCCTCGACGCGCTCGACGTTGATCCGCTTGCCGATCCGCTCTTCCATCCACATGCGGGCGCCACCGGCGCCGCAGCAGAAGGAGCGCTCGGCGAACCGGTCCATCTCGACCAGGCCGGCGCCGTCGGCGGCGCCGTCAGCGGTGGCCGTGACGGCACCGAGGACCTCGCGCGGCGGGGCGAACACGCGGTTGTGACGGCCGAGGTAGCACGGGTCGTGGTAGGTCACCGCGCCGTCGAGCGGCTGGATCGGCGTCAGCTTGCCGGCGGAGACGAGCTGGGCCAGCAGTTGCGTGTGGTGTATGACCTCGAAGTGGCCGCCCAACTGGCCGTACTCGTTGGCCAGCGTGTTGAAGCAGTGCGGGCAGGTCGCCACGATCTTCTTCACGCCCGCCTCGTTGAGCGTCTCGACGTTCTGCTGGGCGAGCATCTGGAACACGAACTCGTTGCCGATCCGGCGCGCCGGGTCGCCGGTGCAGGTCTCGCCCTGGCCGAGGATCGCGAAGCTGACGCCCGCCTCGTTCAGCAGCGTGGCCACCGCGCGGGTGGTCTTCTTGGCCCGGTCCTCGAAGGCGCCGGCGCAGCCGACCCAGAAGAGGTACTCGAAGTCGCCGCCGTCGGCGACGTTCGGCACCGGGAAGTCGAGCCCCTTGGTCCAGTCCTCACGCGTCGACTGCGCGGCGCCCCACGGGTTGCCCTTGTTCTCCAGGTTGCGCAGCATGACGCCGGCCTCGGTCGGGAAGTTCGACTCGATGAGCACCTGGTAGCGGCGCATGTCGACGATGTGGTCGACGTGCTCGATGTCCACCGGGCACTGCTCGACGCAGGCGCCACAGGTGGTGCAGGACCACAGCACGTCGGGATCGATGACGCCGTTCTCGTCGACGCCGCCGATCAGCGGGCGCTCGGCCTCGGCGAGGGCGAGGACGTCCACCTTCGCCAACTGCTCCTGGGTGGCCTTCTCGTCGCCGGTGAGCGTCTTGCCGCCGCCGGCCAGCAGGTATGGCGCCTTCGCGTACGCGTGGTCACGCAGGTTGAGGATCAGCAGCTTCGGCGACAGCGGCTTACCGGTGTTCCACGCCGGGCACTGCGACTGGCACCGCCCGCACTCGGTGCAGGTGGTGAAGTCGAGCATGCCCTTCCAGGTGAACTGCTCGACCTGCGCGACGCCGAACTGGTCCTTCTCCGGGTCGGCTTCCTCGAAGTCGAGGGGCTTGCCCTCGCTCGTCATCGGCCGCAGCGCGCCGAGGCCGGAGCCCTTCCGGCCGGGCGAGCGCTTGAAGTAGATGTTGAAGAACGCCAGGAACCGGTGCCAGGCGACACCCATCGTGATGTTGCTGGCGATGACGATCACCCAGGTCATCGACACGATGATCTTCACCATGGCGACCAGGCTGACCGCGGCCGCGCTCGCCGGGAGCACCCCGCCCAGGGCGTGGCTCACCGGGGCGGCCCAGACCGGCCACTCCAGCGTGTCGTTGGCGGCCTTGAACCCGCGGATGAAAAAGCCGCAGAGCAGCACGGCCAGGATCGTGTACTCGACGTAGTACGCCTGCCACATCGTCGAGCCGGTGAAGCGGGAGCGCCGCTCGGGGTTGCTCGGCAGGTTGCGCAGCCGGATGCCGATCAGCACCAGGATGCCGATGAAACCGAGCACGCCGATCCACTCGGTGAGCAGGCCGTAGAGGCTCCAGCCGCCGATCAGCGGCAGACCGTGGTCAGGGACGGCGACCTCGAAGTACGCCTCGAGGACCAACGAGGACAGCGCGATGAAGGCGATCATCACGAACCAGTGCGCCGCACCGACAACCGTCCAGCGCAGCATCCTGGTGTGGCCGAGGGTCTCGGCCAGCATCGTCTTCAGGCGCTGGGCCCGGTCGCCGCCACGGGACGGGTCCGGCTGTCCCAGCCGGACCACAGCGAGCATCCGACGCACGGTGCGCACGACGAGTGCCACTGCGACGACGGTGATGGCCGCCGCGACGGACGTCGCGACGATCTGCACTGGGCCCATGCCGATGCCTCCAACACTGCCGACGCCTCAAGAGCGATGTACCGAAACCTTAGTCCCTCTAGTTACCCATGAGTAACGTGAAGTAGGTCGCAGCACACGCTAGGACACCGAAAACCGCAGCCAGGTGGCGACACCGCAAGTTGTGACACATTCGCCCCCTCGGACAGAGGGGGCGAACACGGATCAACCGTTGGTCAACGCCACTTGGAGAACACGGCGAGCGACGCCACGAGGAAGCCGAAGCCGATGGCCAGGTTCCAATACTCCAGCTTGGCCAGTGCGGAGAATGCCTCCACATCGAAGAAGCCCTGCGTGAGGTAGTAGGCCACCAGCCACACGATGCCGATCACGACCAGGCCCACCGCCAGGGCGGGCACCCAGACCGGACTCGGTCGGCGCTTGACAGCTGCCGTTTCCTGCGGACGCATCTCCGCCGGCGGCGTATAGACCTTCTTCTTCCGAACTGTCGACTTCGGCACGGCGCTCTCCTGGAGGGGTTGTCTGGTCAACACTATCCATGTGACGCCGCCACCTCCGCCAGCGTCGGCCTGAATAATGTTCTACGACTAGCGTAGTCAAGTCGGCACGCGCGCGCGGGGAGGGGTCGTGGTGGAGTACACATCAGGCGACTCCTCATGGGCTCGCGCCCTTCGCCGCCTCGGTAGCGCTATGCTACTCCGCCGTCACCGCCCGCACGGTTTTGCCTGGTCAGTGCTGACCCCGGTGGTCCTGGCCGCAGCCGGAATGCTGTTCTCACTGTCCGCCGCCACCGCCCAGGGCACCGATCTGCGCGAGGACCGCCGGCCCGAGTTGACCAACCTCATCAGCGAACGCAAGCAGGAGATCGCCGCCGGCCGCGACCGGGCCGGCCGGCTGCGCGCCGAGATCGACGCACAACAGCAGCAACAGGCCGGCGCCGACGACCGGGTCGACGCGCAGCGCCGCCGCGGCAACGACCAGCAGGCGGCGGCCGGGCTGACCGCCGTGCACGGACCCGGGGTCGTGGTTGTGCTCAACGACGCACCGCGCCGTCCCGACGGCAGCCGACCGGCCGGCGCCACGCCCGACGATCTGGTTGTTCACCAGCAGGACGTGCAGGCGGTGGTCAATGCGCTCTGGGCCGGCGGCGCCGAAGCCATGACGCTCATGGGCATCCGGGTGATCGCCACCAGCGCGGTACGCTGCGTCGGTAACACCCTCCTCCTCGACGGTCAGGTCTACTCGCCCCCGTTCGAAATCGCCGCCATCGGCGACCAGACACGCCTCCAGCACTCCCTCAACGAGGCGGAAGGGGTCCGGCTGTTCAAGGAGGCCGCGGACAACTTCGGGCTCGGTTACCAGGTCAGAGTGGAGGCAGACGTGCAGGCCGGAGCATACGACGGTTCCACGGCGCTGCGCTCTGCCCGCACCGGGTCGTAGCGCCGTGGAACCGCATCACCGCCCCCGTCCCCGCCACCGCGCCCTCGACCAGGACGACATCGCGACCCGCGTGATCCCCTTGGTCCCGCCCGAGGACGCGACCGCGATCATCCCGCGATTCGACAAACCCCCACGGCACATCGTGAGCGAGGAACCCGCCACCACGGTGCTGCCGAAAGTTACACACACCGAACCGGCTGCCACCCCTCAGGCCACGCCGGACGCGAAGGACGGGCCCCCGGAAGAGAAGGGGGTCACAGTCGTCCCGCTGCGCCCGGTCCGTACCGAGGAGGGTTATCGCAGCGTGTATTCGGAATACACGAGGACCACGTTCGGCACCGTGGTGCGCGCGGTCAGCCGCGGCACCGGCGAGCTGCTCATCACGTTCGGCCTCATCGTGCTGCTGTTCGCCGGCTACGAAGTCTGGGGCAAGGCGGCCATCGTGGACGCGCACCAGGACGATCTCAACCGCCAACTCGAGCAACAGTGGGCACAACCGGAGCCCAGCCCGACGGTCTCGGCGTCCGGGCCGCCGGCCCAGGTGGCGAAGCCGCCGAACGGCGCGGTCATCGCCTCGGCGCACATCCCGAAGCTGAAGAAGAAGTGGGCCATCGTCCAGGGCGTGACCCCGGCGGACATCCGCTACGCGCCGGGCCATTATCCCGACACGGCGATGCCCGGCCAGATCGGCAACTTCTCGATGGCCGGCCACCGCACTCCCGCCATCTGGTGGGACCTCGACAAGCTCAAGCCCGGCGATCCGGTGGTCATCAAGACCGCCGACACCTGGTACGTGTACCGCGTGACCAGCCAGGAGATCGTGCTGCCGACGGCGGTGCAGGTGGTGGCGCCGGTGCCCGACAAGCCCGGTGAGACGCCGACCAAGGCGATGCTCACGATGACCACGTGCAACCCGAAGTACAACAACTACCAGCGTCTCGTGGTGCATGCCGAGCTCAAGCGCAGCCAGCCGGTCGCCGAGGGCGACCCGACCGAGCTGAAGGGCTGAGCCGATGTACGGATGGATCTGGCGACACATCCCCTTCAAGCAGTGGCAGCTCAAGGCACTCGTCTCGGTGGTGCTGGCCGGCGCCGTCGGGGCACTGTTGTGGTATCAGGTGTTCCCCGCCGTCGAGCCGCTGCTGCCCTTCGACGACGTGCAGGTGGAAACGACCGACCCGGGCAGCAACCCGCTGCCGCCGCAGCCGACCGGCGCACCCCTCGGCCCAGCCGCCACCAGTGCCGTGCCGACCGGCAGTGCCCGACAAGTGCTACCGAGCTAGGTGACCGATTTGCGCGTCCTCGTCATCGACAACTACGACTCCTTCGTCTTCAACCTCGTCCAGTACCTCGGTCAGCTCGGCGTCGAGTGCGACGTCCGGCGTAACGACGAGATCAGCGTGCGTGAGGTCGGTGCGGCCAACCCGGCCGGCGTGCTGCTATCACCGGGGCCCGGCACGCCGGAACGCGCCGGGATCTGCATGGCGGTCATCCAGGAATACGCGGGGAAGTTGCCGATCTTCGGTGTCTGCCTGGGTCACCAGGCGTTCGGGGCGGCGTTCGGTGCCACCGTGACCCGCGCCCCCGAGCTGCTGCACGGCAAAACGTCGCTGGTCACCCACGATGGCCAGGGCGTGCTGGCGGGCCTGCCCGATCCGTTCATCGCCACTCGGTACCACTCTCTCGCCGTCGTCGAGTCGACGCTTCCGCCGGAGATCGAGGTGACCGGCCGGACCGAGTCCGGGGTCGTCATGGCGATGCGGCACCGCGAGCTGCCGATCGAGGGTGTGCAGTTCCACCCCGAATCGGTGCTGACCCAGGGCGGGCATCAGATGCTCGCGAACTGGCTCGCCTCGTGCGGCCTGCCGGACGCGCTGGAGAAGGCACCCGATCTGGTCGCCGAGGTCGAAGCGCGGCGGATTGCCGCATTTGCCGGATAAGCCGGTAAAAAGCTGTGCACAACCCTGTGGATAACTAGCCAGTTATCCACAGGGCACGCACGGTAGTAGTGGATCAGCCGCTGGGTGAGGCGCTGTTACTCGGCTTCGGCGACCCGGACGGGTTCGGCGGCCCGTTGTCAACCAGCTTGCCGACCCGCAGGACGATCCGGTCGGTCTTCAACACGGGCTTGCCGGTCGACTTGTTGGAGTTCAACACGACACCGTCCTTGTCCGGATCGGTGACCTCACTCGGCTCGGTGTTGATGTTGGTGAAGCCGGCGTCCTCCAACAGTTGGCGGGCGTCCTCGGGCGACTTGCCGGCCACCTCCGGCATGAGCGCCTGGTTGTTCTTCGAGATGAGGATCTTCACCGTGTCACCGGGCTTGACCTGGTTGCCGGCCTGCGGGTCGCTGCCGACGACCTCGCCCTTCTTCTCGTAGCTGTCCGTCGGCACGGATTCGGGCTTGAGGTTCATGTTCTGCAGCGTCTGCTTCGCCTGCTCCTCGGTCAGCCGGATCAGGGGCGGCACCGACAGCAGCGTCGGCTGGCCGCAGACGTCGAAGTCGACCTGCGAGCCCTGCTTGACCTCGGCGTCGGCCCGCGGGCTCTGCCTGACGACCCTCCCGGGCTGGCAGCTCTCGTTAGGGACGGGGTGCGGGTCGCCCTGCAGATTGACCTGGCTCAGCGCCTTGTTGGCCTCGGCCTCGGTCTGGCCGGTCAGATCGGGCACCCGGGCCAGCGGATCCTGGTTGGCGAGATAGAGCCCGATCGACAATGCGGCGACCGCGAGGAGGGCCAGTGTGGTGAGCGCCACAATCACCCCGGTCGAGCTCTTCCGCTTCTGCCGCTGGGCAGCCCGGGCCGGCTGCCGCGAGACGGGCTGCGGCCGGTAGGCGGTCTGCGCCGCCAGCACCGTCGCCATCTCGTCCTCGGTCATCACCGGCGGCGCGGAGACCGGACGGCCTGCGGCCGCACGCAGAACGTCGGCCCGCATCTCGCCGGCGCTCTGATACCGGTTCAAGGGGTTCTTCGCGAGCGCCTTGAGGACCACGGCGTCGATCTCGGGCGTGACGTCGCGGTTGCTCGTGCTCGGCGGCCTCGGATCCTCACGGACATGCTGGTAGGCCACCGACACGGGGTTGTCCCCCACGAACGGCGGGTGGCCGCAGAGCAGCTCGAAGAGCACACAGCCGGTGGCGTAGACGTCACTGCGGGCGTCGACCGGCTCGCCGCGGGCCTGCTCCGGGGAGAGATACTGCGCGGTGCCGATCACGGCCGACGTCTGCGTCATCGTCGTCGCACCGCTGGCCAGGGCCCGGGCGATGCCGAAGTCCATGACCTTGACCTGACCGGTCTGCGTGAGCATCACGTTGCCCGGCTTGATGTCACGGTGAATGATGCCGTGCCGGTGACTGAACTCCAGCGCGGCGCAGATGTCCGCGGTGATCTCCAGAGCCCGCCGGGGCATAAGCCGTCCCTCGGCCGCGAGCACCTCCTTGAGGGTGCGACCGTTGACGAACTCCATGACGATGTAGGGCAGTTCCTCGCCCGCCGGACCGCGCTCCTCGCCGGTGTCGTAGACGGCGACGATCGCGGGGTGGTTGAGGGAGGCGGCGTTCTGCGCCTCCCTGCGGAACCGCAACTGGAAGGTGGCGTCGCGGGCGAGGTCCGTCCGGAGGGTCTTGATCGCGACGTCGCGGCCGAGGCGCAGGTCACGACCCCGGTGGACCTCGGCCATGCCGCCATAGCCGAGGAGCTCCCCGACCTGGTAACGGCCGCCGAGGAGGCGCGGCTGGGCGGTCATGTCGTGTCGTCCTTCGGTCATCGACTCTTACCTTGCCACGTCTTGCGACGAGAACCCATTCCGATCACTCCGGCTATGCGCCGACACACACGCCGTTCACGGGCATCTTCCCGGGCGGGCACGACGTCGCGTTACCGTTCGGCTCGGGCGAACTGTCGCCCGAGCCACCGCTCGCCGAGGTGCCCGGCGCTGGCGCAGAACTGCTCTTGCTCCCCGGACCACCCGAACCCTTACTGACCGTCAGCGTGATCTTGCTGCCCTGCGGCTGCTCGTTGCACGGCTCGATCTTGGTGACCGTCCCAGGAATTCGCGTCTCGGCTTCCTCGTCGACCACGGTCTCGACCTCGAACCCCTTGCGCCTGAGATCGTTTTCCACGAACGATTTCGGTTGTCCGACGACCTTGCAGTTGACCATGACCAGCTTGCCGGTCGGTTTTGCCGAGGGCGTCGGCGATGCCGAGGTCGCCACGGTCGTCGGTCCACCGTTGCCGACCTGGTTGTTCGGCTTTTCGTCGCTCTGCGTGGCGAGGTAGATGCCGCCGATGCCGACCAGCACCAGCAGCACGATCGCGGCGATACCGACGAGCACCAGATTGTTGCGGTTGCCGCCGCTGCGGCCGCTCGAGCCCGGACCGGGCGGCGGCGGTGGCGGCTGGTAGCCGCCGGTCCCACCGAGGAACGTGGCGGTGTCACCACTGGGCGGCGGTGGCGGCACGCCCGCCGCACCTCGCGCGGCGTGCCCACCGACAGCCGCCGCGCCCGCACCCGCCAGCGGCGGGACGGCCGCGCCCGGCATCACGCGGGTGCCACCGGCACCGGGCGAGACCGGGCCGCCGGAGATCGGCGGGCCCGACATCGGTGAACCCGACGTCGGCTGACCGTAGGACGGGCCGCCGGAGACCGGCGGGGAGACAGGTGCGCCCGAGACGGGCGGTCCGACGGGCGGCACCACGGGCCCCGCGGCCGTGCTGCCGCTGAGCTGCGCGGACACCCGGCGGGCGGCCTGCGCCAGCGCGGCGGCGCTCTGCCAGCGGGCGGCCGGGTCCTTCGCCATGGCCCGCTCGACCAGCTGCACCGCCGGCGTCGGGACGTCGGACGGCAGCGGCGGCGGCATCTCACGGACGTGCCGCATCGCGATCTCGAGCGGGTTTTCCCCCTCGAACGGGCGCTGGCCGGACAGGCACTGATAGGCGACGACACCGAGTGCGTAGACGTCGGACAGCGGCGTCGCCTGCGCGCCGGACGCCTGCTCGGGCGAGATGTACGAGGCGGTGCCGAGCACCGAACCGGCGGCGGTCAGCTGCGCGACCGCGGCCGAGCGGGCGATGCCGAAGTCGGTGAGCACGAGCGTGCCGTTGGGGCGCACAAGCAGGTTGCCGGGCTTCACGTCCCGGTGGACGATGCCCTTCTCGTGCGCGGCGTGCAGCGCGTCGGCGGCCTGCGCGATCAGGGCCATGGCCCGTGCCGGGGTGAGCCGACCCACCCGGGACAGGGTGCGGGAGAGCGCGTCGCCCTCCACATACTCCATGATCAGAAAGGCCGTGCCATTCTCGCTGCCGTAGTCGTAGATGTCCACGACGCCGGGGTGGTTGATCGTGGCCATCGTGCGCGCTTCGCCCCGGAAGCGCTCGGCGAAACCGGGCTCTTCCAGCAGCGCGGGCAGCAGAACCTTGATCGCGACGGTGCGGCCGAGCACCTCATCGGTGCCGCGCCACACATCGCCCATACCGCCACCGGCGATGCGCTCGTCCAAGCGGTAACGCCCGCCCAGCGTGGTGCCGGCGCTCAACATGTCGCGCACCTCATTGTTATCGGATGCCCTTTTCGTCCGCGTATGCCTTCATGACCTGACCGGCGATGCGAGCCGCCTCCCCGCTGCCACCCTGGCCGGCGTGCTCGAGGAACACCGCGACCGAGATGATCGGCTTGCCGTCTTTCAGTGCGAAGCCGATGAACCAGCCGTGGTCCTCCGTCCCCTCACCGTTCTCCGCGGTTCCGGTCTTACCACCCACCTGCAAGCCGGAGATGTTGGCGTTGCGGCCCGTGCCGTCCCGGGAGGTGACGACGCTGAGCATCATGTCCTGCAGCTTGACGGCGACGTCGCGGCTGATCGGGCGGCCCAGTTCCTTGGGTTCGGTCCGGTCGGCGTTGGAAAGGTCGGCGTTTTGCAGACGGTCCACCACGTATGGCCGCATCTCTCGACCGCCGTTGGCAACCGTCGCCGCAATCATGGCGCCTTGCAGCGGGGACATCTTCACCTCGCGCTGTCCGATGCTCGACTGAGCAACGGCAGGCGGGTCGACGCGGTTGTCGGAACCCGCGGTCATCGGGCCGGTGTGGCTGGCCACGATGCCGCAGTAGTTGCGGTCCTGGTCCTCGATGTATCGAGGTTCCGACTCGAAGCCGAAGGCCTGCGCCATCGACTTGAGCTTGTCGGCGCCGATCCGCTCGACACCCATCCGGGCGTACACGGTGTTGCACGAAACGGTGAGCGCCTGCTTGAGCGTGATTTTGTCCGGGCAGATGCCCTCATGCGCGTTCTTGATGCGGAACGTGGAGGTCTGCGGCGGCTGGTAGAACTCGCCGCCGTCCACGAGCGAGTCGGGCGTGAGCGACGAGTCCGCACTGAGTGCGGCCGCCGAAGTAATGACCTTGAAGGTCGAACCGGGTGGGTAGACCTCCGACACCGCGCGGTTGAGCATCGGCTTGGTGGGGTCTTTGTCCAGCTTGTTGTAGTTCGCGAACGCGGCGTTGGTGTCGTGCGTGCTGAGCAGGTTGGGGTCGAAGCTCGGCATCGACACCTCGGCGAGGACCGCGCCCGTCGCCGGATCGAGCGCCACGACTGCCCCGACCTTGGCGCCCTTCTTGTTGGTGCCGAGCTGGGTGTACGCCGTTTCCTGCGCCGCCTTGGAGATCGTCAGCAGCACGTTGCCACCGGCCGGCTCCTTGCCGGTGAAGAGGCCGGCGATGCGGTCCGCCGCCTGCTTGTCCGAGGTGCCGGTCAGGAAGTCGTTGTTGAGCTTCTCCTGCGAGGTCGCACCGAGGTTGACCGGCTTGAATCCGATGACGTGCGCGTACTGGTCCTTCAGCGGATAGGTCCGCAGGAACTTCAGCGAGTCGCTGGTCTCCTGGGCATCGGCCACGGCGATGCCCTGAGCATTGACGATCTTTCCGCGGGCGCGCTCGTATTCGCTGGCCTGGACCCGGCCGTTGCGCGGGTGGGTCCGGTAGTCGTCGGCCTTGACCACCTGGCGGTAGTTCAGGTTGACAAACAGCATCGCGAACAGCACAAGCACCACGACGCCGACCCGGCGAAGCGGGGCGTTCATCGCACAACCTCCGTGGGCAGTTCTTTGATCTGGACCGGGGCGCCGCCACCACCGCCGGTGGACACGCCGCCCAGGTTGATCGACGGGGATCCACCGGCCGGGCGACGCGACGCGTCGGAGATGCGCAGCAGCAGACCGATCAGCAGCCAGTTGGCCACCAGTGACGAGCCACCCGCCGAGAGGAACGGCGTGGTCTGCCCGGTCAGCGGGATCAGCTGGCTGATGCCACCCACGATGACGAACACCTGCAACCCCAGCGTGAACGCGAGGCCACCGGCGAACAGCTTGCCGAAGGAGTCGCGCACGTTGATCGCGGCGCGCAGGCCGCGCTCGACGAGCAGCAGGTAGACGACGAGGAGCGCGGTCAGGCCGAAGAGCCCGATCTCCTCGCCGAGGCCGGAGAAGATGAAGTCGGTGCGGACCTCGGGCACCTTGGTCGGCTGCCCGGCGCCGGGACCGGCACCGGTGAGGCCGCCGGTGCCCAGGCCGAGCAGCGACTGCACCAACTGGTAGCCCTTGTTGTCCGCATCGGCGAACGGGTCGAGCCAGGTGGTGGCGCGCTCGGAGAAGTTGAGGAAGGGACCGCCGACGGTCTTGCCCAGGAAGTACGCGAGGAAGGCGCCGCCGAGGAAGAAGCCGAGACCGATGATCAGCCAGCTGACCCGCTCGGTGGCGATGTACAGCGTCACGACGAACAAGCCGAAGTACATGAGCGAGGTGCCGAGGTCCTTCTCGAAGATCAGGACCATGAGCGAGAGCAGCCACACCAGGACGACCGGCCCGAGGTCACGGCCTCGGGGGAAGTCGATCCCGAGGAACCGCTTGCTCGCCAGCGACAACACCTCGCGCTTGCGCACCAGGTAGTACGCGAAGAACACCAGCAGGCAGATCTTGGCGAACTCACCGGGCTGGATCGAGAAGCCCGGGAACTTGATCCACAGCTTGGCGCCGTTGATCGAGGAGAACCGGGACGGCAGCATGGCCGGGATCAGCACCAGCACGATGCCGGCGAGGCCCAGCGTGTACGCATACCGCGACAGGGAGCGGTGGTCACGCACGATGATCATCAGGATGACGGCGCCGACGACAGCCGCCGCGGTCCAACCGAGCTGGCGGAAACCGTCGCCGCCGAAGACGCTCAGGTCGGCGCGCAGCCCCGCCTTCTCCCTGCCGAGGTCGAGACGGCGCAGGAAACCGACGCCGAGCCCGTTGATGAGCGCGACGGCCGGCAGGATCACCGGGTCGGCGTACGGCGCGATGAAACGGATCGCCACGTGCGCGACCGCGAAGATGGCCGCAAGGATTGCGGTCTGGACCCAGAAGTCGGGCGTGACCTTGCCGACGCTGTTGCCTTCGACGACGGCGGCGTAGACCATGAGGATGGCCGCGACGAACAGGAGCAGTCCGAGCTCGACGTTGCGGCGTGTGCGCTGCCGGGCCGGCGCGGACACGGCCGAGCCGTCGCCCGGGTTGGAGGGCGACGGGGCCGGGTAGGCGGGGGCGGTCACGACACGTTTCCTCTTGGCCTCGCGGTCAGCAACTGGCTGCGGGGGTCGGGTTCGACATGGTCGGGGACGTCTCGGTGCTCGGCGACACGGACATCGGCGACACGGACACAGGCACGGATGCGCTCGGTGACGCACCGGCGGAGGTCGACGCTGCCGGGCTGGCGGTCTCGATCACGGCGGCGGAGGAAGAGGCGTCGGCGGACGGCTCGATGCTCGGGCAGGCCTGCTTGCGCGACGGGTTGCTCGGGTCCTGCAACGCCGCCAGCTTGTTCTTGGCCTCCTGAAGGTTGTCGGCCTGGATGCCCTGCTTGACCGTGCCCTGCGCCGCCGGCGTGAGGTCGTCGACCTTCAGCTCGCTCGACTCGTAGACCTCGGACAGCTTGATCCAGGCGATCTTGCCGGGCACGCCCTTGAAGATCGCCACCGTCCCGTCGTCGGTCGTGCCGACGTAGTACCGCGACTGAGTCACGCTCCAGCCGTACCACAAACCGCCGCCGAGCAGCCCGAGCAGCACGACGAGCAGGACCGCGGTGCGCACCGGGTGGCGGCGCGACCGCTCGCTGTCGTCCCGGGAAGCCTGCGCCGAGTTGGCCGCGCGCTGCTCCTCTTCGGACTCCGGCACCGGCGGGCGGGGCGCGGCGAGGGCGGCGCCCCGGGCCGAGGACATCGACTGATCCGCCGACGTCGCCATGCCGCGGTCCTGGGCGGCCGCACCGCCCACGATGGGCCGCTCCTCGACGATGTCCTCGTCGGTCACGTCGGCGACGATCACGGTGATGTTGTCGGGCCCGCCACCGCGCAGGGCCAGCTCGACGAGCCGGCTGGCGCACTGGTTGGGGTCGACGTACTCCCGCAGGGTCGCCTCGATGGTCTCGGCACTCACGACGCCGGACAGCCCGTCGCTGCAGAGCAGATAGCGGTCGCCCGTTTTGACCTGCCTGACCGAATATTCGGGATCCGCGTCACGTCCGTCGAGCGCACGGGTCAGCAGGGACCGCTGGGGGTGGCTGTTGGCCTCCTCCAAGCTGATGCGACCCTCGTCGACGAGCATCTGGACGTAGGTGTCGTCCTTGGTCACCTGGTTGAACTCGCCGTCGCGCACGAGATATGCCCGCGAGTCACCGATGTGAACCATGCCCATCTTGCTGCCGGAGAACAGCATGGCGGTCAGGGTCGTGCCCATGCCCTCCATGGCCGGGTTCTCTTCGACGGCGTCCCGGATCTGCTGGTTCGCCAGATCGACCGCGCTCCGCAGCGTGTCGATCATGGCGTTGCCCGGCACGTCCTCGTCGAGAGGCGCCATGGTGGCGATGACGATGTTGCTGGCGACGTCACCGGCGGCCATGCCGCCCATGCCGTCGGCAACGGCGAGCAGCCGTGGTCCGGCGTAGACGGAGTCCTGGTTGCCACTCCGAATCAGACCGCGGTCACTGCGGGCCGCATAGCGCAAGGTGAGGGTCATGGCCGTAACTCGAGTGAAGTGCGGCCGATGCGAATCGGCACGCCGAGGGGGACGGGGGTGGGTGCGCTGACCTTGGTCTTGTCGAGGTAGGTGCCGTTGGTGGAGCCGAGGTCCTCGAGATACCACTGGCCGGCACGAGGCACGAGTCGGGCGTGCTTGGCCGAGGCGTAGTCGTCGGTGATCACCAGGGTCGAGTCCTCGGCCCGGCCGATGGTGATGGGCGCCTCGCCGAGGGTGATGCGAGTGCCCGCCAGCGCACCGGCGGTGACAAAGAGCTGGTGGGCGGCCTTACCGCGCTTGACCTTCGCCGGACGGCCGGGAGCCGTCACCGCACCAACCCCCCGGGGTGCGGCGACGATTCGGCTCGAACGCGAGCCCGCGAACAAGTCCCGCCGGATCACCCCGACCACCGTGAACACGAAGATCCACAGCAGCACGAGCAACCCGTAGCGGGCCACCGTAATGACAAATTCCATCTACGACGCGCTCATTCAGATCCGCCTAACGTCGACCACGCATGCAGAACGATCAACCATCCACGCGATACGTGAGCGTGGTCGTGCCGAGCTGGATCATGTCACCTGGGTTCAACGCGACCGCAGAGACGCGTTGACCGTTGACCATCGTGCCGTTGGTGGAGCCGAGATCCGTCAGCACAACCTGCGCACCGTCGAAGTCGAGCCGCGCGTGACGACGCGAGATGCCGACGTCCGGCAGGCGCATGTTGGCCTGATCGCCCCGGCCGATGACGGTCGAGCCGATCGACAGAGGGTAGCTGCGCCCGTCGCCCGACACCAGTCGAACGTTTCGAGCCGGGCCACCCGGGCCGCCCATGCCGGGCGGGCCGTAGCCGCCACCCTGGTTGTATCCCCCATACGGGTCGGGGACGGGCGGCGGTGCGGCGTCACCACCGGTGTAGACCTCGGCCGTGACCCGGAACATGCCGGTGTCGAGGCCATCCCCCCGCTCGATCTCGACGATCACGTCGCCGTAGACCGTCCAGCCCTGCTCACCGATGAACTCGGCCTGCGACTGGGCGAGCTCCTGCGCAAGCGCGGCGGCATAGGGCGCCAGCCGGCTGTGGTCATAGGGCGAAAGATCGATGACGTAGCGATTCGGCACCAGCGTGCGTCCGCCGGCCAGAATCGCCTTGTGGGCTTCCGCCTCCCGTTGCATGGCGTTGAGGATCTCCACGGGGTGGACGACCCCCTTGAAGACCTTGGCGAAGGCCCCCTCGACCAGGCCTTCAAGGCGCTTCTCGAAGCGCTGCAGCACACTCACCGGTTCCTCCTCGGGTTCCGAGGTCATGATGGTATCCGGACGTCGCACGCCCGTATGCAAGCTGACCGGTCGGCCCGTGCTACTCTTCCGTGGCGCCCAGGGAAGCCTAGTGCCTACCCGGTCATTTCGCCGAGTGAGGACACGGTATGCTTTGGCGCGCCAGGCGGTTTCGACCGCTGGGGGAAGTGGCGGAATGGCAGACGCGCACGGTTCAGGTCCGTGTGCCCGAAAGGGCGTGAGGGTTCAACTCCCTCCTTCCCCACCGCTGAGAGTGGCCCTTGCTTCGTGGCGGGGCCACTTGCCGTTTCAGCGGTGGATTCCTCGCGCTCACTTCGCCCCACCACCCCCAATCGCGTCTCGCCGTTGATCGTCCGCATACCGTCCTCCTGCTGGCAGTCATAATGCCGACCCGGAATAGGTTCATACCTTCCTTCCGATCTTCTTTTTTATGGCTCCGGTTTGTGCAACTTGCGGGCCGTTGCTCCCGTCAGACACCGGTCGGGCCTTGGCGGCCCTCCCTGCCATCACCGTCGTGGCAAGGGCCCGCGGCCTGACGGCCGCGACAAGCAGCGCCCGCGTTCGCGGAGCGCGGAAAAAGTTGGGGTCAGGTCGTTACGGAGCGTTCGGCGATCTACGCCGCGCCGGGATGCCGCGAACATGGGGGCTGGCAGGTCAGAGAGCCGTGCTCAAGGGGGCAGCCTGTGAGCATCGGGGGGACCAGCACATCACGGTATGCTCCGAACCGGTCCGACACCGCCGCACACCACAGGGAGCTCTTTCGTCGTGAGCGTCGCACTCGTCACCGGCTCGGCCGGCCTCATCGGCTCGGAAGCGGTCCGTCATTTTGCATCGCTCGGGCTCGATGTCGTCGGCATCGACAACGACATGCGTAAGCGGTTCTTCGGGGCCGAGGCCTCGACAGCGTGGAACGTGGTGCGGCTGACCAGCGACCTGGGCGAGTCCTACACCCACCACGACGTCGACATCCGCGACCGTGACGCGCTGGCGGGGATCTTCAAGCGATACGGCAAGGACATCGCCGTCGTCATCCACACCGCGGCACAGCCGAGCCACGACTGGGCGGTCCGCGACCCGTTCACCGACTTCGACGTCAACGCCGGCGGCACGCTCAACCTGCTGCAGAACGTGCGTGAGCACTGCATCGAGGCGCCGTTCATCCACTGCTCGACCAACAAGGTCTACGGCGACCGGCCCAACAGCCTGCCGCTGCAGGAGCTGGAGACGCGCTGGGAGATCGAGCCCGGCCATCCGTACGAAAACGGCATCAAGGAGGACATGTCGATCGACGCGTGCCTCCACTCCGTCTTCGGCGCCTCCAAGGTCGCCGCGGACGTGATGGTGCAGGAGTACGGCCGCTACTTCGACATGAGAACCGCCTGCTTCCGCGGCGGCACGCTGACCGGACCGGCCCACTCGGCGACCGAGCTGCACGGCTTCCTCGGTTACGTCATGCGCTGCGCGATGGAGCGCCGCACGTACAAGATCTTCGGCTACAAGGGCAAGATGGTCCGCGACGCGATCCACTCGCACGACGTGGTCGCCGCGTTCGAGGCGTTCTTCCGCGCGCCGCGCAGCGCCGCCATCTACAACCTCGGCGGTGGCCGCCACTCCAACACCTCGCACCTGGAGGTGTTCGCGCTCGCCGAGCGGATCACCGGCAACGAGATGCGGACCGAGTACCACGAGGCCAACCGGGTCGGCGACCACCAGTGGTGGATCGGCTCCAACGAACGCTTCCAGCAGGACTACCCCGACTGGAAGCAGGTCTACGACATCCCGATGATCTGCCAGGAGATCTACGAGGCCAACGTCGACAAGTGGACTCCCGAGGCATAGCGCCGTGATCGACCAGGGCAAGCGCAACGTCCTCGGCGTCCAGGTCAGCGCCGTCGACTACGACAGCGCCGTCGACAAGGTGATGAGCGCCGCCCGCGAAGGTCGGTCGCTCGCGGTCACCGCGCTCGCCGTCCACGGCGTGATGACCGGCGTGCAGGACAAGGCACACGGTGCGCGGCTCAACGCGTTCGACCTGGTGACCCCCGACGGTCAGCCGGTCCGCTGGGCGCTCAACGTGCTGCACGGCGCGCGACTCGCCGACCGGGTCTACGGTCCGGAGCTCACGCTGCGGGTGATCAAGGCGAGCGCCGACGAAGGCCTGCCGGTTTACATGTACGGCTCGACCCAGGAGACGCTCGACAAGCTGGCCGAAAAGCTGCCCCAGCGGTTCCCGGGCCTGAAGATCGCCGGCATGGAGCCGTCGAAGTTCCGTTCGGCCCAGCCGGGTGAGCCCGAGCAGATCGCGGCGCGCATCAAGGAGTCCGGCGCGCGTGTGGTCATGGTGGGTCTGGGCTGCCCACGCCAGGAGATCTTCGTCTACGGCATGCGGCACCTCATTGATGCGCCCATGCTCGCGGTCGGCGCCGCGTTCGACTATCACGCCGGCGGCCTGAAGAACCCGCCGGCGTGGATGCAGAAATACGCACTGGAGTGGCTGTGGCGGCTCGGCCTCGAGCCCAAGCGGCTCTGGCGGCGCTACATCCTGCTCAACCCGAACTACTTGGCCCGCCTCACGGCCCAGAAGGTGCGCCTGTGGCGAGCGGCCCCGCCGTCACCGGCGACGGAGCCGCTGAAGACCTTCGCGGTCTAGCGCGGTGTCCACCGACGCCAACCGGACCCACCCATCGTCAATCTTGCAGTTGCGGCGCCGAGACACTCCCTGAATACCCGGTTTGTCAGGCGCCACAAACCGGCGAACGGGCGTAGGTGGACACCGCCCAGCGATCATTGATCCATGGGCGGTTCCGGTTCGCTTGGCCGCCGAACTCCACACCACCAGGCCGGCCAGACCCGCCACACCCCACGTCGGCACCCTGCCGGGTCGCCGAACTCCACCACGGTCGGCGCCCCGCCGGGCCGGTCGCCGGTCAGGTTTCGTGATCGCGGAGGTCAGCCTCCACGGATTCCGGCCGGTGACGGCCATGATCGCGATACATTCGCGATCACGAGCACGGCAGCGGAGCCGGCCCCGGCGACCGGTCCTGGCGACCGGTCCTGGCGACCGGTCCTGGCGACCGGTCCTGGCGACCGGTCCTGGCGACCGGTCCTGGCGACCGGCCCCGGCGACACCGGCGACACCGGTGCAGCGGCTGAGCACGGCTGGGCGGTCCGGCTGCGGTCCATGATCACGGACGTTTCGCGGGGCTCCAGCCCCTCAGAAGTTCCGTGATCTGCGAAAGATCTTGTCAAGCGGTGCCGGGCCGCGCACCCAGCCGTGCCCTCGCGGTGCCGGTTCGCGGTGCCGGTTCGCGGCGTCCGGGGCCGCCGTCCGGAGCCCGCCGTCCGGAGCCCGCCGTCCGGAGCCCGCCGTCCGGAGCCCGCCGTCCGGAGCCCGCCGTCCGGGGCGGCCGCGCTCCGCGCTTGGCCTGACCCGGGTTGCTTGATCATCGGAAACATCTGGCTGTCCAGGAGCCTGTTGCGTAATTCGGATCCCTCGCGCGTCAACCCCGACAACCGCGCCGATCTTGGAGTTGTGGTCCTTGACAAATCCGGACAAATTCGGAGGTTCATGGCGCCACAACTCCAAGATCGGCGCGTAGTTGGGCCGCCGACGCCGTCCCAGCGAATTGCGCAACAGGCTCCCAGGCAACCCGAAGTTTTCCCTTGATCTACGAACCGCAGCCGCACCACCCGGCCGCGCTCAACCACCGCGCCCATGATCGCGAGATGTTCGCGATCACCGAGCGCGGCGGCTGAGGCTGGTCGCAGTTGCGGCCGGACTCCGCAGCAGCTGCGATCGGCGGGGCGGCCTTGGTCGAATGCTGTAGCCCGGGACGAGTTGCCGGCCTGCTTCATGATCACGGAGACTCGGTATTGCTGGAACAGCACCGGGTTTTCGTGATCTGAAACTGATTGCGGGAGGCCGAGGACTGTCGTGGCGCGAGCTCGCCGAACGCTCGGTCCCGTGCACTTCGGCCGGTGCCTGGCCATGATTGCGGCAAGTTCGCGATCATGTGTGCTGGCCCCTGAAGGGCAGAGCGATCAAAACGTCGACCTTGGTCGAAATCCGTGGCCGGGGAGCCGAATCCGTCCGACGATCAAGGCTGACCAGCGAAGTGCAATGAAAAGGGCCGGCTCCGGGAGGCAGCCGGCCCTTGACGTCTCAGTTGCGGCCGGTGATGGCGTTGACCTTGGCGCCACGCCGCTTGAACGTGCCCCGCTTGTCCAGCGCGCGCTCGGCCGGCACCAGCATGAGGGCCAGCGGCGCTGCGATGTACCAGCGGTCGAGCATGACATAGGCAACGATGTTCATGACAACGCCGAACGCGTAGAGCGCGATGAGCCAGTCGACGCGCTTCTCGCCGATCCCGCGCTTGTTGTAGGCGTCGAGAACACCGAAGGCGCCGATGCTGAGGGCCAGGAGGCCGCCACCGCTCATCAACGCGAAGATCAAATCGGTCACGTCACTCACCCTTGCCTCCCCGTTACCAGCAGCAAACTCGAACTAAGCTAAGCGGACATTTCAAGATCGACCATCAACTTTGCGACATCCGCGTCGTCCGGACGGCGGCACCCGATCAACCGTTCGACCGATTCAACTGATCTTGCTCAGCAGTAGAGCGCGCGTCTCTTCGTCGCAGGCGGCACCGGCCACGCCGGCCAGGTAGGCCTCACGCGCACCGAGTCCGAGATCGGCCGCGATCCGGTGTTCTTGAGCCAGATCCGTGTTGAACATAGCCGGGTCGTCGGTGTTGACGGTGCACGGCACGCCGGCCGCGACCAGCGCAGGCAGGGGGTGCTCGGCCAGCGACGGGACCGACCGGGTGCGCAGGTTCGAGGTGGGGCAGACGTCCAGCACGAGGCCGCGGTCGACGATCTCGGCCAGTACGGCCGCATCCTCCACGGCACGAATGCCGTGCCGCAGCCGGTCGGGTTCCAGGCTGAGCATCTCCCGCACCGACTCGGCACCCGCCGACTCCCCGGCGTGGGGCACCACCGCGAGACCGCCGTCACGGGCGATCTCGAACGCCTTCGCGTAGAGCAGCGCCGAACTGGCCCGCTCGTCGCCGCCCAGGCCGAGCCCGACGATCCCGCGGTCGCGGTACCGCGCACTCCAGCGGGCCACGTCCTCGGCCAGTTCGACAGGCATGCCACGGTAGAGGTCGGGGGTCAGCCGCACGATGACCCCGTGCCGCTCCCGCGCCTCGACGATGCCATCGGTGTAGCCCTCGAACAGGTCCTCCCAGGCGACGCCGCGCTGGACCCGCTCGCCGGGCGAGAAGATCGCCTCCAGGTAGACCGCGCCGTGACCGGCCGCCACGCCCGCGTAGTCGACCACGATCTGCCGGAAGTCCGCCGCCGTGCGCAGGCAGTTGGTGGTCAGGATCCACACCTGGACGAACTTCGCGAAGTCGGTGAACTCGTAGAGTTCCTGCACGCCCTCGACGGTGTCGGCGGGCAGCGGCAGTTCGTTGCGGCGCGCGATCTCCAGGAGGGTCGCCGGCGGCACGGCGCCTTCGAGATGAACGTGCAGCTCGATCTTCGGATGCGTCATGGTCCCAACGTAACGACGGGCCCCGGTCACCCGTTCGGCGCACCGGAGCCCGTCCGACCTCCCCAGGTCGAGTCCTCCATGCTTTGTACAGGCTGGAGATCGACCTGTCGATAGACGGCGGGCTGTGCGACGGACCTGCTACTTCAGGGAACGGGCCTCGTGGGAGTAGATCAGCTCGAGGATCGACCGGGCCGCCTCGAACCAGCGGTCCAGCCACTCCTGCTGCGGCAACGTGCCCTTCGGCGGCAACTCCATGAGCAGGCCGCGCAGCAGCGGGTGATCGGCCATCGATCCGCTGGGCGCCGCGTCGAGCCAGGGGTCCCGGCCGAACATGGGCTCGTCCAGCGGGCCCGAGGACAACGAACCCGAGGACAACGAACCCGAGGACAACGAACCCGAGGACAACGAACCCGAGGACAACGAACCCGAGGACAACGAACCCGAGGACAGTGAACCCGAGGAGAGTGATCCTCCGGTCAGCGGTCCCATGTCCGCCACCAGTGAGGATTCGGGCAGCTTGGGCGGCGTCAGCGACCCGCCGATCAAAGAGCTGTCCAGCGAGCCGTTGCGCGGCGACAGGTCGTCGATCGGCCCGTCGCCGATGCCGGCGTCCCGGCGACCGCCCGGGCGGTAACTGCCCAGCTGCCCGGAGAAACGGTCGTCGGTCTTCGACGATCCGTTGCCGAAGTTGTCGGGGCCAATGTTCATCGGTGCAAGCCTTATCTCACTCGGGGGAAATGCCGAGGTGCGACACTCACACATACAACGACGATCCGGGCGCAACGGCCACGCTCCCGGCAGAAAACACAAAAACGACCGGCCCGCTCCGCGCGTGCGGAAACGGACCGGTCGACGCGCCCGGCGCATTCCTACGCCAGGTCGAACTCCCCGTCCTTGGTGCCGTCGACGAAGGCCAGCCACTCTTCCGGGGTGAACAGCAGCACCGCCCCGGCCCGGTCCTTCGAATCGCGCAGGGCGACCGCCCCGCCGACGAACGCCACCTCGACACAGTTGTCGGAGTAGGGACCGCTGCGGGTACTTTTGCGCCAAACGGCACCGTCGAGGCTCACGCTGAAGCCCTTGGCTTCGATCTTCACTACAGCTCCTTTGCCAGCTTCACGATCAGAGACTCTGACTCGTCAGGACGGAGTGCGTTGGCGCGCAAGTAGTCAAAGATGAATCCGTAGCGCTGAAGCTCGTCGTCCTTCTCGAGAAAGAGACCGCCGGCAGCGTTCGAAGCGAACACGAAATTCTGTCCGGCGGACTCGTCGTACAGCAACATCGTGAATGTCCCGTCCATCCCGGCGTGAGCTCCGGCGGCAAAGGGCAGCACCTGAAGGGTCACGTTCGGCCAACTCGCCGCCAGGCTCAGATGCTCGAGTTGCCGGCGCATGACCGCCCCGCCACCGACCGGGCGGCGCAGGACGGCTTCGTCCAGCACCACCCAGAGATCGATCGGGTCATCCTGAGTGAGTAACGACTGTCGCCCCATTCGGACACGGACCCGCTTCTCCACCTCGGTGGCGCTGATGTCCGGCCGGGCCGCGTGGATCATGGCCTGCGCGTACTCCTCCGTCTGCAACAGGCCAGGCACGACGAGCGCCTCATAGGAGCGTATGTGATCGGCGGCCGCCTCGAGCCCGACATAGGCACCCGTCAGCACGTCGCCGTAGAGCTGCCACCAACCCTTCTGCCGCGCCTCGCGCGCGATCTTCAGCAACTGGTCGGCGTAGTCCGGGTCCACGCCGTAGATGTCGAGCATGTCCCGCACGTCCCGCGGGGTCACGCCGGTCTGCCCGGTCTCGATGCGGGAGATCTTGGAGCCGGAGCACTCCAGGCGCTCGGCGACCTGATCGATCGTGACGTGCGCAGCCTCCCGGAGCCGGCGCAGCTCCATCCCGAGCTGCCGGCGCCGCAGGGTCGGACTGCCTCGACGACTTGCCACGCTGTCGCACCTCCGCGCCGAGATCGTACGTAGTCACGTCACGTATAGATCAGGGCAACATCCTAGGACCGCGCAAGGCGACGACGGCACAACATCCGGCAACTCATACGCACGATGGAAAGTTCGTCTTGCAAGTTGCATGTCTTGAGGTTCTGGGGCAACCTGTCCGTGTGGCCGAGGTTACGGAGTGTTCACCTGGGCGGAACACTTTCACCTTTGCGGACGCAGCGACAAACGATCGGACCGATCGGCGGTGATGGCTCTGGACGCGAAACCTGGCCGCCACCGACCTTCCCCGACACGCCGACGGAAGACGGGAGTCCTACTGTGTTACCGAGAACCGGTGACGTCCTGCGCGTGACAAAGACCGCGAGTGTGCAGTTCACGTCGCCGATGCTGTTCCGGGTGATCAGGGTTCACGACTGGCAGACCTACGACGGCTGGGCATGGCTGGACGGCTACCAACTCAACGCCAGCGGCGACGCCGTCGAGCGCCGGTCCATCTTCGTCCTGCTCCAGGGCCTGCAGCCCGGCTTCATCACGCGAACCTCGCGCGTCCCGGCCGCCCGCATGCCAGTGCCGGTGGGATAGTCCGCATCTTCCCGCACACCGCGATCGAAGGGTGGATCCCAGGCTGTCGAAGAGCCGGGGTCCGTCCTTCGATCACTTTTTTCGCCTGGTCTGACGGGCGAGAGCTTGTTCATGACGCCGACGGCGCCGGCACCGACGGCGGCGAGACGGTGACCGGCGCGGTGGCGACCACCAGCGTGACCGTGTCACCCGGCTCGACCGCCTCGCCCTCACCGGGCCGTGTCGACAGCACCTCCCCGGGCGCCACCGAGCCGTCGGCCTTGCGCTCGACGGCCACGTTCAGCCCCAGCACCTGCAGCTTTACGGTCGCCTCCGCGAGCGTCGCACCGCGCAGGCGGGGCACGACGACCGGGCCGGCGGGTGACGGCGCGGTGGTCGTGGGCGCCGGCTCGGACGAGGGCACCTCCTCCGTCGTGGCCGCGGTTGTCGGCAACGGTACGGCCGAGCTGCCCACCGACAGCGCCGGCGCCGGGTCTTCCGGCGTGTTCGCACCCTGCTCCGTCGCACGGTAGATCAGCCAGATGCCGGTGGTCAGGACGGCCACCAGGACAAGGGCCACCATGCCGACGATCACCGGGGTCAGCCACGACCGCCCCTGATACGGGTCCTCCTCTTCGGTGACCCACTCCTGCGGGGCAGGACGGCGGAAACCGGGGTCCCCGGGCCGCGGCACGTTGGCCCGGGCGGACCAGCGCGGCGCGTCGTCGACCGGCGGCTGGACCGCGGTCGGATCCGCCGCCGGCGGCGGTGGCACATCGTGCACCGTCTCGTCCGGCCCCTGCTCGTCGAGCGGGCGAAACGGCCGGGTCTGGTCCGACTCCGGTCCCGGCTGCCCGAACGGCTGTGTCCGGTCCGGCTCGGACGACTGGTCCGGGCTGTGCGGCATAGGTCCAGTTCACCACCTTGTCCCGGCGCCACGAAGGCGCCGCGACGTACTGATTCCCGCCGCTGCGCCACCTGTAACCCACCCTCCGTAGTGCGGCTGACGTTCCCACGACATCGACTCGCCTGGTTGGACAGCTGGGCGTACGCTGCGCGGCATGGCGGCACGAAGCTGGGCAACCTCAATATTCACCGCGATCGGTGTCGCGGCGGGCGCGGGTGCCGCGCAGCTCGGTCTCGGCTACGGACTGGGCATCATCTCGTGGCAGCCGGCCGACGACAGCGCCACCGTCTGGGTCAGCAGTCTGGCCTGGGTGGCCTGGCTGGCGGCGACCTCGACCGTCATCGGCGCCATATGCGCCGACCGGCTCGCCGCAGGCGGAGCACCGGTCCCGGCCAATCCGCACAGCGCCGCCGGACAGGCCCTGATGATCGCCTGGCGGGTCGTGACCGCGCTCGCCGCGGCCGTGGGCTCACTCATCATCGTGCCGCTGGTGGCGATCCCCGCGCGGACGCCCCGGCCCGACAACGCCGCGCCATACTTCACCGCCGGTGGATATGCGGTCGCCGGCATCATCGTCGGCCTGCTGCTCGCGATCGGCGCGCTGACCGCCCGGGCGATCGCGGCCAACATCATCGCCTCGTCGGCCTGGCTGTGGACACTCGCCGTCGTCGCGGTCGCCGACGTCGTGCGGGTCGAGGGCGACACGGCCATCGCCGCCCAGCTCGGCACCTGGCAGTTCACCGACGCGGTCTGGATCCGCGGCATGGTCAACCTCCCAGGTGCGCTGCTCATGCTGGCCACCGCGCTGATCATCGGCGCGCTGGCGGCCTGGCCCGCCGGCCGCCGCGGCGACAACCGGGTCGGCGTCGCGATCTCCGGAGCCGCCGGACCGTTACTCGTGGCGATCGCCTACTTCCTGGCCGTGCCCGCCCTCGGCGAGCGTGACCAGCACCTGTCGGCGTTTGTCATCGCGCCCTATGCGGTGCTCGCCGGCCTCGCCGGCTCGGTCATCGTCTCCGCGATCGGCACGCCACGCTCCCGCGCCCAGGCCCGTGCCGCCCGCAAGGCGTCCGCCGAAGATCGTGACACGCGCTCCGCCGCCGAATACTCCGACTGGACCGCGGCCCTGGCCGATGCGGACACCGCCGAGGCACGCCGCCGGTCGGCCGCCGGTGAGAGCGTCGACGACCCGTGGACGGCGCCCGAGGACACGGAGAAGGAGCCGGTGACGGTCGGCGCCGACGTCGACTCGGCCAAGGATCTGGAGTCGGACGCCTACGCACCGGCCCGGGCCTACGGCAGCGGTGAGAAGTCCGGCCGCACCTACACGTCGGAGTCGGCGAACCGCGCCTACGCCGAGGACACTGTGGACGAGCCGGCCGTCCCGGCCGGCTCGTCGTCGGGCCAGGCCGGCCGTGCCCCGGTCACCCCGCTGTGGCCCGAGTCGCCGGCCGATCCCGCGCCGGCCAAGCCCACGTCGGGCCGCAAGAGCCGGGGCCGGGGCAAGCCCGCCGAGTAGCGAACCCTACACGGGCCAGGTGTGGACCGGCTCGTTGGCGTGCAGGCCTTCGCTGTAGCGCAGCAGCATCTGCCGCAGGGCCGACGTCCGGTCGAGATGGTGCCGCTCCTGGAGGTCGCGCACCACCTCGGTCTGCCAGGCGGCGCCGTTGTGGCCGGTGCGGCAGCGTCCTTCGATGACGCCCAGCAGCCGGTCGCGGGTCGCCGGCTGCACACCGAAGCGGTCCAGGCCGGCCGACGCCATCGGGAGCATCTCGTCGAGGACCAGTTCACCGGCGCGTACCTCACCGAGGCCCGGCCACCACAGGCGCGCATCGAGGCCCTCCCGGGCGGCGGTGTGGAAGTTCTCCTCGGCGGAGGAGAACGGCAGCTGCGTCCAGATCGGCCGGTCGTGCTGGACCAGTTCGCCGACGAGCCCGAAGTAGAACGCGGCGTTGGCCAGCTGGTCGACCACCGTCGGTCCGGCGGGCAGCACCCGGTTTTCCACACGTAGGTGAGGGCGGCCGTTCATGATGTCGTAGATCGGCCGGTTCCAGCGGTAGATGGTGCCGTTGTGCAGCCGCAGCTCACCGAGGTGCGGCACGCCGCCGGCCTCGAGCACCGCCACCGGGTCCTCGTCGTCGGTGATCGGCAGCAGCGGCGGGAAGTACCGAACGTTCTCCTCGAACAGGTCGAAGATCGACGTGATCCACCGCTCGCCGAACCACACCCGGGGCCGCACGCCCTGTGCCTTGAGCTCCTCGGGCCGGGTGTCGGTGGCCTGCTCGAACAGTGCGATGCGGGTCTCCGCCCAGAGTCGCTTCCCGAAGAGGTACGGCGAGTTCGCCCCCACCGCCACCTGCATACCGGCGATGGCCTGCGAGGCGTTCCAGTGCAGGGCGAAGTCCTCGGGGGCCACCTGGAGGTGGAACTGGACGCTTGTGCACGCCGACTCGGCGGCGATCGAGTCGGACTGCGCCTGCAGCCGCTCCTGCCCGCGGATGTCGAGCGTGATGTCCTCGCCGCGCGCGTTGATGATCTGCTCGTTGAGCAGCCGGTATCGCGGATTGTTCGACAGGTTGTCGAGCACCGCGTGCTCCTGCCGCAGGGTGGGCAGGATGCCGATCAGCACCAGCTGGGCGTCGGACTTGCGGGCACGCTCGTCGGCGTGGACGAGGCTGGCGAGGACCTCCCGCTCGTACACGTCGAGCCCATCACCCTCGATGACCCTCGGCGCGACGTTGATCTCCAGGTTGAACTGGCCGAGCTCGGTCTGGAACGACGGATCGGCGAGATCCGCGAGCACCTCGGCGTTGCGCATCGCCGGTTGGGCGCCGGGGTCGATGAGGTTGAGCTCGATCTCGAGACCCGTCATCGGCCGGTCGGAGTCGAACCGGAAGTCGTTGAGCATGAGGGCGAAGACGTCGAGACAGCGGCGCACCTTCTGCCGATATCGAGCGCGGTCCGCACGCGAGAATGCTCCCCGTGTGACGTCCTGGCCCATGCTGTCCCCAACCGCTGCCCCTCTTGGACCCTCCACGTTAGGAGTGGGCCGGGTGTACCGCTAGGGACAAAACGGACGCCAATGCAGCCGAGGGTAAGCGCGACCTTGCGGAGGGTGGGAGATTTCGCCCACCCTCTGCACGACGGTCGAACTCCGGCATAACCGGAATCAGCCCTGACGGACGCCTTCGGCGCCGATCTCGATCTTGACCTTCTTGCCCACGAGAACGCCGCCGGTCTCCAGCGCCTGGTTCCACGTGATGCCGAACTCCTCGCGGTCGATCTCGGTCGTGGCGGCAAAGCCGATGACCTCCTGGCCCCACGGGCTCTTCGCGTGACCCTCGAACTCGACGTCGAGCACGACCTCGCGGGTCACGTCGCGGATGGTCAGGTCGCCGACGACCTTGAACTCGTTGCCGGACGCACTCTCCACGCGGGTGCTCTTGAAGGTCAGCGCCGGGAACTTCTCCACGTCGAGGAAGTCGGGGCTGCGCAGGTGGCCGTCGCGGTCGGCCACCCCGGTGTCGATGCTGGCGGCGTCGATGCTGACCTCGACGTGCGACTGCAGCGGGTCCTCGGCCACGACGATGCTGCCGCTGGCACTCGTGAAGCCGCCGCGGACCTTGCTCACCATCATGTGGCGGGCGACGAAGCTCACGCGGGTGTGAGCCGGGTCGAGCTCGAACTTGCCCGGAGTCGGGATGGTGAGCCCGTTGAACTCGCGGGTGTTCGCGGGTGCGGTCATGATGGGTCCCCTCAAATGTGCTGCGGTGAAGAAGGTTGTCGCCGCAAATATACTCTCGGCAGAGTCTCGTTTGTCAAGCACTCTCTTGCTAGACTCGCCTTGTGACCGACAAGCTGCTGAAAGATCCGCGAATCACCGCCATGGGCCTGTTCGTGGAGGCCTTCACGGGAATCAACGCGCGGCTCAACATCCAGCTGGCCGAGCACGGCCTCGGCAGCGTCGACTTCGAGGTGCTCGTCCGACTGTCCCGCTCACCCGGCGGCGAGCTGCGGATGACCGACCTCGCCGCGCAGACCGGCCTGTCGACCAGCGGCGTGACCCGCGTCGTCGACCGCCTGGAGCGCGACGGCTTCGCCACCCGGCGGGCCTGTCCGACCGACCGGCGCGGCTCGTTCACCGTGGTGACCCCGGCCGGCGTGGCGAAGATGCACGAGGTGCTGCCCGGTCACGTCGCGCTCATCGAGGAGTGGTTCACCGGCAGGCTCTCACCGGAGGCACTCGATCAGCTGCTCAGCAGCCTGCGGACGATTCGTGACGCGGTCCGCCCGGGCGCGACCTCGGGTGTGCAGGGTCAGCCGCAGGACGTGCGGGCCGCCGCATAGCGCCGCGACGTGCGGTTTGTCCGTCGACATAAGTAATGGACTTGTTGTCGGGTGAGTAACCGGCAGGACCACCGGCAGCTTCAACTCCCATCGATCCATAAATCCGGTATATCCGTCCGTACCTCCCGAACGACTCGGATAGCCTCCACGGCCGGGGAGGCACCGCACCCCCGCAGGGGGCCGGCACGGACGAAGCAAGGTGGGAGGGGCGTCAACGCGCTCCAGGGGCCTTCGTCCGTGCCGTTTCCGGCAGCGGCCGTTCGCCGAGCAAGGCCCGTTCCCGCGGCAGCAGCGCCAGGCCGCCCCGCTCCCGGATGCCGTTGAGCTCGTCGAGTGCGCGCCGCCGGACCTCGGGCTCCCCGCACGCGGCCAGCCCCGTCAGCGCCTCCAGCACGTCCCGGATGTCGTCACGACCGGCCAGCAGGTTCGCCGCGGACTCGAAGGCACGGGCGGCAGCGGTACGGTCACCGCGCCCCACCGCCAGATAGGCCGTGATCATGTCGGACATCCCCGCGCCACCCGGCATCTCGGCGAGCTCCACCAGCACGTCCGCCGCGTCATCGGGCCGGCCCGACTCGGCCAGTGCCTGACCCAGCGTGCCCAGCGCCCGCACCCGGTGCGTCGGGTCGCCGATCTCGGCGATCGTGGCCGCCGCCCGCCGGCCCAGGTCGACGGCGTCGTCGAACCGTCCGTCGAGCCGCGCCACCTCCGCCAGGTTCGCCTGGGTCAGTGCCCGGATCCGCGCGTCGCCGGCCTCCACCGCACGCCGGCCGGCCGCGGTGAGCCGCCGTGCCGCCGTCGCCAGGTCACCGGTCCTGATGTCGTGCCACGCCAGGTTGTTCTGCGCGACCCCGATCTCCCGGACCCGTCCGGTGCGGATCGCCAGCCCGAGCATGGTCTCGAGGTGCCGGCGCGACTCCTCGGCGCCGCCCACCGCCTGCCAGATGCCGGCCAGCAGCGCCCGGGCGGTCAGCTCCGCGCTCGTGTCGCCGCACGCCACCAGCACCTCGAGCGCCGCCTCCGTCGCGCAGAGCTCGACCACCCCGCGGCCGTGCGCGCTGGCGAGCATCGCCGCACCCACCTGCGCGACGGCTCGCACGAGCGGGTCGCAGTCCTGCGCGCGCCGGTCGTCGAGCAGCCGCCGCAGCAGGCGGTGCGCCTCGACGTCCCGCCCGCGCAGCCGGCACCACCGGGGAATCGCCCCCGCCAGGCGCAAGGCGATCGCCGGATCACGGACGGAGGTGTACCGCAGTGCCGACCGGATGTCGCTGTTGAGGTAGTCGAGCCGCGACACCGCCAGCGCGCTGCCCGGTCCGGTGAACTCCGCCGAGATGCGGACCGCGACCCGGGTGACGACCTCGGCGTGCCGCAGCCGGGTGTCCCGCAGCTCACTGTGGTTCGCGCACTGTTCGGCGGCGAAGTCCATGACCACGTCGAGCAGCCGGAACCGCAGGTCGCCCGGTCCTCTGACGCTGACGAGCCCCAGCCCGACCAACCGGTCGAGGATCGCCTCGACGTCGACGGTGTCGTCGAGCAGCGCCTCGGCCAGCTCCAGCGACCACCGGCCGCGGAACACCGACAGCCTGCGCAGCGCGGCCTGTTCCCGCTCGTCGAGCAGGTGGTAACTGGCGGCGACGGCGTCACGGAGCCGCCGGCCGCCGGCGTCGGTCGGCGCCAGGTCGAGGACGCGGTGGCCGTACCGCGAAAGCAGCTCCGGCAGCTCCAGCACCCGGCCCCGCGCGGCGGCGAGCTCGATCGCGAGCGGCAGCCCGTCCAGCCGGCGTACCAGCTCGGCGACCGCGCCGACCTCCTGGTCCGCGACGGGTTCGCGGCGCACCTGGCGCAGCCGGTCGAGGAACAGCGCGACGGACGGCACGCGCCGCAGGGCCGCGGGGTCCGCGTACGGCCCGGGCGGGGGAAGATCGAGCGGCTCCACGCGCCAGTCGACGGCACCTGGCACCTCCCCGGCGAGCGGCCGGCGGCTGGTCGCGAGGATCCGCACCGCCGGCACCCGTGAGCGCAGCCAGTGCATCGCCTCGACCGCCGCCCTCGGCGACCGGTCGATTCCGTCGAGGACCAGGAGGGCGGGCCGGCCGGCGTACCGGTCGACGAGTTCCTCAGCCCGTGCGACCCCGAACACCGCGGCGACGGCGGCGAAGATGTCGGTGGGTCGGGATACGTTGGTGATGGTGACGGAGACGGCGGTGGCACCGGCCGCCGCGACCCGCTGCGCCACGGCGTGGGCGAGCCCGGTCTTGCCGATGCCGGCCAGCCCGACGAGCGCGATGAGCTCGGCGCCGTAGGGGCCGCCGAGCAGCGTGAGCAGCTCCGCAACGTCCGCGTCACGCCCGACGAGGGGCGGGTGGGTCGGCAGGGGCAGGGTCGGCGTGACCTCACCGGCAGTGCTGCCCGCAGCCGCCCGGGCGGGGACACCGCGCCCGGAGACCCGACCCGTCGGAGGGCCACCGCTGCCGAGGACACCCGTTCCGAGGACTTCCCCGCCCGGGACGCCGCTGCCGTTCGGCGCGTCAGTGTCCGGGACAGCTCGGCCCCGCACGCCGCCTGCCACGATCTGCTCTGGCACACCACCTGGCATGGCCCGGCCCGACGCGCCGCCGTCCGATGTGCCCGGGCCCGGCGCACCGCCGCCCGGCATGGTCCGCTCCCGCACACCATCGCCCGGTGCGGCCCCGCCCCGCGTGCCGCTGCCAGGAGCAGCCCGTCCCGGGACACCGCTCCCCGGCGTGGCCCGGTCCTGCACGCCGCCGACCGGCCCGGCCCGCCTCGGCACGCCGCTGCCCGGGACAGCCTGGCCCGGGATGCTCTGACCGGATGTGTCTCGACCCTGGGCGTCCCTGCCCGGGAGGGCCTGGTCCGGAAAGATCTGGCCGGGGCCGCCCGCCGGCAGACCCGGGATGCTCCGAGGGTGGGGCCGGCCCCACGGGTGATCAGAGACGCCGCTCGGGCCACCCCGACCGCCGGCGCTGGCCACGAAGTCGTCGCGGTCCGGGCCGCTCAGTGACAGGGCCTCGGCCAGCAGCGACACCGTGTTGCGCTGCGGACGGGCGACCCGGCCGCGCTCCAGTTCGCGCAGCGTCCGCACGCCCAGACCGGTCCGGCTGGCGAGTTCCTCCTGGGTCAGTCCGCGGGCGAGGCGACGGGCCCGCAGCGTCGCGGCGAACCTTGCCCCGGCATTCTGCGAATCATGGCCCGGACCTGGAGACATGTTGATGAAGCGTACTTATTTGCGCTGGTACCCAGAAGCTGGGCGTCGGAACCACGACGATCGTCTATACAACCACCGTCGACCGGGTGGGAGGCGCCGGGCGGCGGCGCAGGAACGGCGGGGCCCACCAGTTCCAGCTGTCCAGCATCGTCATCAGCGCCGGCAGCAGCAGGCCACGCACGACGGTGACGTCGATCAGCACCGCGACCGTCATGCCGACACCGATCTCCTTGACGGCGACCAGGCCGCCGAACGTGAAGCCCAGGAACACGATGCCGATACAGATCGCGGCCGCGGTGACCACGGGGCCGGATCGGGTGATGCCGCGCAGCACGGCCCGGTTGGTGTCCGGGCGCTGGTCGTACTCCTCCTTGATCCGAGCCAGCAGGAAGACCTCGTAGTCCATCGACAGGCCGAAGATGAACACGAACAGCAGCACCGGCGTGGTCAGATCGACGCCGCCCCAGGAGTCGAAGAAGAGCGGAATCTGTCCCCAGCCCCACTGGAACACCACGACCAGGACACCCAGCGTGGCGAGCAGGGTCAGCAGGTTCATCAGCACGGCCTTGAGCGGGATGATCACCGAGCCGGTCAGCGCGAACAGCAACACGACGGTCACCAGCAGCACGACGAGCCCGGCGAGCGGCAGACGCTCGGCCAGCGACTGCCGGTAGTCGATGACCTCGGCGGTCGGCCCGGTCACGGACTTCGCGAACGGCGTCTGCATGGCCCGGATCCTGCGGACCAGCTCACCGGACTCCGCACCGCCGACCTCACCCTTCGGCGTCAGGTCGAGGATCGTGTAGCCCTTCGGGACGTCGGGCCGCACCTCGAGCCGGAACACGTAGGTCTGCAACTCGCCGTTGATCTGGTTCATGAACATGCGGACGTCGGCGCGCTCCGGGCCGGCCTCGACGAGCACCACGACGTCTTCGGGCTGGTTGTTGTTGAACTTCGACTGCAACGCGTCGTACGCCTGGCGGGCCTCGTTGCTGTGCGGCAGGGCTCGGGCGTCGGAGTTCGCGAAGTTGGCCCCGAGCAGCGGGGCGGCCAGGACCAGCAGGCCGATGGTCACGCCGAGGGCGACGGGCCCGGGGGCCTTCTGCGCGCGGGTGGCGAGGCGGGCCAGCAGGTTCCGGTCGCCGCGCGGCTTCCACAGGCCCTCGCCCGCCGGCTTGATCTTGTTCTTCGCCACGGCGAGCAGGGCCGGCACGAGCGTGAGGGCGGCCAGCGTCGCCAGCACCACCACCGCGGCGCCACCCAGCGCGACCGCCGCGAGCAGCGGCTCGGCGAACGCGGTCAGCCCGGCGAGCGTCAGCGCGACCGCGATGCCCGAGATGGCGACCGCACGCCCGGACCGGGCCACCGCGGTCACGAGCGCTTCGGTCGGCTCGTGTTGCAGCAGCTCCTCACGGAAGCGGGCGACGATCAGCAGCGAGTAGTCGACGGCGAGCCCGATGCCGAGAAGCGTGACGACGTTGAGTGAATACTCGCTGACCTTCGTCACATGACTCAGCCCGAGCAGAAGCAGCAGCGAGCCGGTCACGCCGACGATCGCGACCGCGAGCGGCAGGCTGGCCGCGATGACGCCGCCGAAGATCAGCACGAGCGCGACGAGCAGCGCGGCGAACGCGACGCTCTCGCCGATCGCCAGGTCGTGCACCGACTGCTCGGCGAACGCGCGCTCGGCGATCTTCGTGCCGCCGACCTTCACGCTGGGCGCCTCGATCTGCTCGAGGCGGGCCTTCACCTTGTCCTCGAGTTGCTCGCGGTCGGCGTCGCCGAGCTTCGGGTCCAGCTCGACCCGCACGGTGGTGCTCATGTTGTCGGCGCCGATCTGGCCGCCGGGCCCGGTGTAGAGGTCGTTGACCTCCTTGACCCCGGGCATCCCGCGGATCTCCTGGGCGGCCTTGCTCACGCTCGCGTTGAGGCCGCCGTCGTAGACCTCACGGCCCTCGATGACGGCGATGACCATGGAGCCCTGCGGGGCCAGCTCGTCGATGCGGCGCTGGGCGACCGCGGACTCGCTGTCGGCCCGGTTCGTGCTCGTCTCGACGAGCCGGTCGAACAGGCCGCCCCCGAAGACAGCGCCGGCCACCGTGACCGCCAGCCACAGCCCGATGACGGGCCACCGGTGGCGGTCCATGAGCGTGCCCAGTTTCGCGAACATCGGAGTATGCAAGCACGTCCCACGGCCGCGCGAACATCCTCCTGTCGCTCTAGAGTCCCAGCGAGCGGGAGATGATCATCCGCTGGACCTCCGAGGTGCCCTCGCCGATCTCCAGGATCTTGGCGTCGCGCCACATGCGGGCCACCGGCGTCTCGTTCATGAAGCCGTATCCGCCGTGGACCTGGGTGGCCTCCCGGGCGTTGACCACGGCCGCGTCGCTGGCCTGCAGCTTCGCGATCGCCGCCTGCCGCTTGAAGTCGCGGCCGTTGACCAGCCGGCTCGCCGCGTCGTAGTACGCGAGCCGCGCGGTGTGCGCCCGCGCCTCCATGTCCGCGATCTTGAACTGGATCGCCTGGTAGTCCCCGATCGGCTTGCCGAAGGCGCGCCGCTGCCTGGCGTAGGCCAGCGACTCGTCGACGCAGCCCTGCGCGAGCCCGACGCCGAGCGCCGCGAACGCCACCCGGCCCTCGTCGAGGATCCGCAGGAACTGCGCATATCCACGGCCGCGGGTGCCGAGGAGGTTTTCGGCCGGGACCCGCACGTCGTCGAAGCTCAGCTCGTGGGTGTCCGAGGCGCACCAGCCGACCTTGGAATAACCGGGCTGGACGCTGAACCCGGGAGTGCCGCTCGGGACGATGACCGTCGACAGCTCCTTCGTCCCGTCCGGGTTGACCCCGGTGACCGCGGTGACCGTCACCAGCGCGGTAATGTCGGTGCCCGAGTTGGTGATGAACGCCTTGGATCCGTTGATCACCCACTCGCCGGTCGCCTCGTCGAGCACCGCGCGGGTCTGCGTGCCGCTCGCGTCGGAGCCGGCACCCGGCTCGGTCAGCCCGAACGCGGCCAGGGCCTCGCCGGAGGTGAGCTTGGGCAGCCAGCGCCGGCGCTGCTCCTCGGTGCCGTACCGATAGATCGGCATGGCGCCGAGGGAGATGCCCGCCTCGAGGGTCACCGCGATCGACGAGTCGACGCGGGCCAGTTCCTCGAGGGCGATGCACAGCGCGAAGTAGTCGCCGCCCATCCCGCCGTACTCCTCGGGGAAGGGCAGGCCGAACAGGCCCATCTTGCCCATCTGGCGGACCAGGTCGTAGGGGAAGGCGTGGCGCTCGTAGTAGTCGCCGATGACGGGCGCCACGACGTCGTGGGCGAACTCCCGGACACTCGCACGGAGCGCCTCCAGGTCTTCGCCGAGCGTGAAGTCAACCATGATGCATCCCTCCGTGAGGTCAGACCGGGGTCACGCCGTGACGGCGGCGCGAGAAGTGACGGTCCTTGCCCTGTGCCGCGGCGAGGCGGCGGATGATCTCACCGCGCAGTGCGGACGGCTCGACGATCGTGTCGATGACGAGCTCGCTGGCCAGCCGCATGATGTCGATGTCCCGCTCGTATTCGGCCCGCTTCTGCGCGACGAACTCGGCGCGCTCCTCGTCGCTGCCCAGCGCCGCGATCTTGTTGGCGTAAACGGCGTTGACCGCGGCCTCGGCGCCCATGACGGCGATCTTCGCGGTGGGCAGGGCGATCGTGGCGTCGGGCTCGAAGCCGGGACCGGCCATGGCGTAGAGACCGGCGCCGTACGCCTTGCGGACCACCACGCAGATCTTCGGCACCGTGGCCTCGGAGATCGCGGTGATCATCTTGGCGCCGTGCCGGATGATGCCCTGCTTCTCGACCGCGGAGCCGACCATGAAGCCGGGCACGTCGGCGAGGAAGATCAGCGGCACGTTGAACGCGTCGCAGAGCTGGACGAACCGGGTCGCCTTGTCGGCGGAGTCGACGAAGAGCACCCCGCCCTTGAACATCGAGTTGTTGGCCACCACGCCGACCGGCTTGCCGTCGATCCGCCCGAAGCCGACGGTGAGCTCCTTGGCCCACAGCGCCTGGATCTCGAAGAACGAGTCCTCGTCGAGCAGCCCCTTCACGAAGCGCCGCATGTCGAAGGCCTGCCGTTCGCTGGCGGGGATGTCCGGGACACCGGTCGCCGGGCGGGCGTCAACGACGGGAGGCCGCTGCGAGTAGTTGGACGGCAGATAGGAGAGGTATCGCCGGACGGTCTCGACGGCGTCGGCCTCGGTCTTGCACAGGAAGTGCCCGACGCCGGACTCGGCGCAGTGCACCCGGGCGCCACCCATCGCCTCGAGCGTGGTCTTCTCGCCGGTGACCATCTCGACCATGCGGTCGGAGCCGAGATACATCGAGGCGTTGCCCTCGACCATCGCGACGACGTCGCAGAACGCCGGGATGTACGCACCGCCGGCGGCGGAGGGCCCGAAGAGGGCGCAGGCCTGCGGGATGCTGCCGCTGGCGCGCACCTGCGTGTGGAAGATGCGACCGGCACCGCGCCGGCCGGGGAACAGGTCGACCTGGTCGGTGATGCGCGCACCGGCGGAGTCCACGAGGTACACCATCGGGACACCGTCGTTGTAGGCCCGCTCGATGATGCGGATGATCTTCTCGACGGTGCGGGCGCCCCAGGAGCCGGCCTTGACCGTCGAGTCGTTCGCCATGAGGCAGACCGGCCGGCCGTCGACCGTGGCGGCGCCGGTGATCACCCCGTCGGCGGGAAGTCCCTCGGCGAGCGCGTTGGCGAACAGCCCGTCCTCGACGAACGACCCCTCGTCGACGAGCATCGCGACCCGTTCGCGTGCAAAGAGCTTGCCGCGCGCCGCGTTGGCCGCGTGGTACTTCTCCGCACCCCCGGCCTCGATCCGCTTGCGCGTCTGGTTGAGGGCATCACCCTCCATGGTGCGACCTCCGCGTCGGCTGCCTGAACGATCGTTTACCCCTAACGATCGTTCAGGTTAGCCGACGCGGAGGTGAAGTTCCAACGCTCCCGGTGGACCACTTGCGGACACGGGTCGGTGTGTGCTCACAGGGCCCTGGGGACCCCCTGCGGATCAGAGGGATCCCGGTACCGAGATCAGCAGGAGAAGGCGACCGCCCCGCCGGAGCTCTGGGCCTGCGAGAAGCCCAGGATGCCGATCGAGTTGCCGCTGATGTTGATCGGCAGCTGGACGACGGTGCTCAGCTGGTTGCCGTTGAGCAGACCGGCGTTGTAGCCCGTGGTCCAGTCGCTGCAGCCGCCGCGGACGGCCGTCGCGCCACCGTGCCCGCGGCCACGGCCCCGGCCGTTGTCGTCGGCGCCGGACCCGTTACCGGACCCGTTGCCGTAGCCGCCGTTGTTGTTGCCCGACCCGTTGCCGTAGCCGCCGTTGTTGTTGCCCGAGCCGTTGCCGTTGCCGTAGCCGTTGTTGTTGGCGGTGCCGGTGCCGTGGCGGCGGCCGTGCTCGTCCAGGTTGATGCTCTGGACGCCACGCTTGGCCTTCTTGGCCTTGTGGGCCTTGCCGTGAGCGGCCATGCCGGTCGGCTTCGCGCTGGCGTTGCCGTGCGAGTTGCCGTAGGCGTTGTTGTTGGCGTTGCCGCCCCAGCCGTAGCCGTCGTCGTCCACGTCGCCGTAGCCGTTGTCGTCGTCGTCCACGTCACCGCGGCCGCCGCCGTTGCCCCGGCCACCGCCGTTGACGGCGGTCGCGCCGCCGTCGCAGCTCGCGCTCGCGAAGCCGAGGATGGCGATCGAGTTGCCGCACACGTTGATGGGCGCCTGGAGCACCGTCTGGAGCTGGTTGCCGTTCAGGATGCCGGCGTTGTACCCCGTGGTGAAGTCCTCGGTGGTCGCGCCCTCGGTCTTGACCGCCCACGCGCCGCCCTGGCTGGACGCGCTGGAGAAGCCGAGCAGGGCGATCGAGTTGCCACTGAGGTTGATCGGCGCCTGCAGCGTGGTGTCGAGCTGGTTGCCGTTCAGCAGGCCGGCGTTGTAGCCGGAGGTCCAGTCCTCGGTACGGTTCGCGGCGCTCTCGGTGTAGCCGTCGGCGCCGGCGTTGTTGTAGCCGCCGTTGCCGCTTCCGTTGCCGTGACCGCGGCCCTTGCCCTTGCCCTTGCCCTTGCCGAAGTCGGCGTCGCCCTTGACGGCGTACGCGCCGCCCTGGCTCGAGGCGCTCGAGAAGCCGAGCAGGCCCAGCGAGTTGCCGCTGACGTTGACCGGCACCTGCAGGGTGGTGTCGAACTGGTTGCCGTTGAGCACACCGGCGTTGTAACCGGTGGTCCAGTCCTCGGTCGTCGCGCTCTCCGTGTCGACCGCCGCCGCACCGCCGCCGCAGGAGGCGTCGGCGAAGCCGAGGATGGCGATCGAGTTGCCGCAGACGTTGACCGGCACCTGCACGGTGGTGTCGAACTGATTGCCGTTCAGCAGGCCGGCGTTGTAGCCCGTCGTCCAGTCGGCGTGCGCAGCCCCACCCGAGACGAGCAGGAAGCCCGCGGAAAGCACGCCCACGTTGAGCGACTTACGAACCCACGTCTTCATGTGGAAATGAGACCCTTCGGTAGGTTTTTCGATGTTCAGTACTGCCTGATGGGCGCGGCGCGGTGCCGTGAGCCAGCGTGCGGGCAGGCTCTGCCCGGCTCCGCCCTGTCGACGTGCGCCCGGATGGTGCGTGTTCGGTGTTGCGAGATGCCGCGATGTGGTCGATGCGGGTCCGCTGGGACCAAGGCTCGGGTTCCGGCTGCCCGCATGGCGTCGCGTCGGCTGGCCGGACCGGCCTCAGTCAGGTGAGACTGTCGGTTTCTCGGCTGCTGACAACCGCAGCTCGTCGTCCTCGACCGCCACCGGCCGGAAGGTCACCACCTTCGCACCGGCCGGTGCGGCGGGCAGCACGGCGGCGGCACCACCGTCGTGGTTGAGGCCCGAGCCGGTGCTCGGCGCCCCCGAGGCGAGGCCGACCGCCGGCGACGCCGGAACGGGCGCCGGGCGGGGCAGCAGCGGCACGTGGTGCGTACCCTGCGCGTCTGTCCGGCTCACGACCGGCGTTTCGACCGTGCCGTCCTCGGCGTCGAGCCGGTCGGCGGCACGGGAGACGACGACAGCGTCGGTCCGGTCGACGCCGGCGACAGAGGCGCCGGTCGCCGCGGCGGTGACGTCGCCGCCGGACCCGAGGCGGACCGGTACGGCCTGGACGACCGGCTCCTGCGCCCGCTTCGGGTGGGTCTTCTTGATGCCGGCCTTTGCCGGCCTCTTGGTGCTGGAGTGCTGGACACTCGGCGCGTCCGCCGTCGCCGAGTGGGCCGCACGGTCCACGGTTTGGACCGGCGCCTGCGTGTCGGCGACCCGGCTCGACGTGACCACCGAGGTCACCGTGTCCACCGGGCTCAGCACGGTCAACACGGTGCTGGTGACCAGGTCGCCGCGGTGGTCACGCTCGCCGTGCCCGGTGTCCCGCGCCTCGTCGTGCCGGTGACCGTCGCCGACAAGCAGGCTGGTCACCGACGTCAGCAGTCCGAACCGCTGGTGGTCGAGGCCGTCGGAACCGTCCGAGGCGTTCGCCGCCGACGCCGACAGCAGCCAGGCCACGCCGGCGAAACCGGCCACGACCAGGCCCCGGACGGCATACCGGGCGCAGCGTGAGGCGGTCGGCAGCGAAGCCGTGCGCGGGTTGCGCTCGCTCTTCGACTGGACCATGTCCGCCTCTCAGTACGGCTCAATGCGGTACCAATCGCACCGCATGTGACTTTTCCGTACTGACCAACGAACCGCCCGAGCCGGGGACACGCCACAACCCCGGCGAATCGGACACAAGTGGTCCAGGGTGCTCAGAAGGGCAGTCGCGGCCCGGCTCGGAGCACTCCGGAGGGCAGTTCCCGTCCGGCGATCTCCTGCGCGATCCGGGCCGCCTCGATCAGTGCCCTCAGATCGATCCCCGTTTCGTACCCCATGTCGTGCAGCATGTGCACGACCTCCTCGGTGGCCACGTTGCCGGTGGCGCCCGGCGCATACGGGCAGCCGCCCAGGCCGCCGACGCTGGCGTCGAACTCGGTGATGCCCAGCCGCAGCGCGGTCAGGACGTTGGCCAGGGCCGTGCCGCGGGTGTTGTGGAAGTGCAGCAGCAGCGGCAGGTCGGGGTGGCGCTCGCGGACCCGGCCCACGACCTCCTCGACCCGCCGGGGGGTGCCCATGCCGGTCGTGTCGCCGAACGCCACCCGGTCCGCGCCGTCGGCGACCACCCGGTCGACGATCCCGGCGACCCGCGCCGGGTCGACGTCACCCTCGAACGGGCAGCCGAAGCTCGTCGAGATGATGACCTCGGCGGTCGCGCCGGCCGTGTGCAGCAGGTCGATGAGGCCGGCGATGTCGTCGAGGGACTCGTCGGTCGAGCGGTTGACGTTGCGCTGGTTGTGGGTGTCCGACGCGGACACGACCACTTCGATCTCGGTGAACCCGGCCGCCAGCGCCCGCTGGGCGCCCTTCGAGTTGGGCACAAGAGCGGAGTACCGCACCGCCGGGTTCTTCGCCGCGCGGGCCCACACCTCGTCGGCGTCGGCCATCTGCGGGATCGCCTTCGGATGGACGAAGGAGACCGCCTCGATCCGCTGGGCCCCGGTGGCCGACAGGGCGTCGAGCAGCCGCACCTTCGCGTCGGCCGGCACCGGGTCCTCGTTCTGCAGTCCGTCGCGGGGTCCGACCTCGCGGATCGAGATGAAGCTCATGTCGTCACCTCCGCTGCGCTCCGGACCGCTCATCGCATCCTGCCCACAATTGCTGTGTCGTAGTCGCCGGAGATGAACTCGGCGTTGTCGAGCAGTTCGGTGAAGAACGGAAGGTTGACCTTCGGCCCGACGACCTCGAACCCGGCGACCGCGGTGCGCAGCTTCGCCAGCGCGTCGGCCCGGTCGGCGCCGTGCACGATCAGCTTGGCCATCAGCGAGTCGTAGCTGGGCGTCACCGTGGTGCCGGCCGCGTATCCCGAGTCGACCCGCACTCCCTCACCGGTCGGCTCGACCCAGGTCGTGATCGCGCCCGGTCCGGGCATGAACCGCTTGGGGTCCTCGGCGTTGACCCGGACCTCGATCGCGTGGCCGGTGACCGTCAGCGTGTCGGGGTCAAAGGTCGGCGCGAGCCCCGAGGCGATCCGCAACTGCTCCTCGACCAGGTCGACGCCGAACACGGCCTCGGTGACCGGGTGCTCGACCTGGAGGCGGGTGTTCATCTCCAGGAAGAAGAACTGCCCACTGGTCGGGTCGAACAGGCACTCGACGGTGCCGGCGTTGCGGTAGCCGACCGCCTCGCCGGCCCGGACGGCGGCGGCCAGCAGGTCGGCGCGCTGTTGCGGGGTGAGCGCCGGCGACGGGGTCTCCTCCACGAGCTTCTGATTGCGCCGCTGTACGGAGCATTCGCGCTCGCCGAGTGCGATCACGCGCCCGTCCGCCAGGCCGAGGATCTGTACCTCAATGTGGCGCACGCGCGGGAAATACCGCTCGATCAGCACGGAACCGTCGCCGAACATCCGCTCGGCGAAGCCACGGACCTTGTCGAACTCGGTGCGCAGGCCGGCCTCGTCGTTCGCGACCGACATGCCCATGCCACCGCCACCGGCGGCGGCCTTGACCATGACCGGGAACCCGATGGCCGCAGCCGCCTCGATCGCCGCCTCAACCGTGGTGGCCGGGTCGGTGGTGCCGGGCGCGACCGGCACGCCGGCGGCGGCCATCAGGTTGCGCGCGTTGATCTTGTCGCCCATGGCGTCGATCGCGTCGGCACCGGGCCCGACCCAGATCAGCCCGTGCTCCTGGATCGTCGCCGCGAACGCCGCGTTCTCCGACAGGAACCCGTACCCGGGATGGATCGCCTCCGCACCGGTCGACTTGGCCGCGGCCAGGATCGCTTCGGTGTTACGGTACGACTGGGCGGGGTTGGCCGGGCCGATCAGGACCGCTTCGTCTGCCTCGCTGACGAACGGCAGCGTCGCGTCGGCCTCCGAGTAGACCGCAATGGTGCGGATCTGCAGGTGGCGCGCGGTGCGGATGATCCGGCGGGCGATCTCTCCGCGATTGGCGACGAGCAGTGAGCTCAGCATTCGGCGGATCTCCTGTGGATAACTCTGTGGGTGGGAACGCGGCAAGGCTGTGGATAACCCTGTGGAGTCACTCGAACGGCTACCCCTGGAGTGCGGAGAGTGTCGCTGCGCGCAGCAATTCGGCACGACGTGCGCGATCGACCTCACCACCGAGGAAGGGTGTCGAGTTCATGAGACCGAACGCGGCGTGGGCCAACACCCGGGCTTCACCATCGGTAAGGTATCCGTCGCGTAGAGCGGTCAACGTGTTGACCCACTCCTCGACGTAGAGTCGCTGGAGCCGGCGGATCTGCCGCCGCGGCTCCTCAGGCAGCCTATCGAGCTCGTGGAGATGCAGGGCGATGACGGCCGGATTCGCCAGCGCGAACTCGACGTGGAACTCCACGAGCGCGGCGAGCGCGGTCTTCGGGTCGTCGGCGGCCTCGGCGATGCGCGCCTTCCCGCCGGCGAGCAGTTGTTCACTCACCGGGATGAGGGCGGCCACGAGCATCGCCTCTTTGCCCGCGAAGTGGTGATAGAGCGCCGGGCCGGTCACTCCGGCGGCCGCCCCGATGTCGTCCATCGAGACGCCGTGGTAGCCGCGGGTGGCGAACAGCCCGACCGCGATCTCCAGGATCTCCTCGCGCCGGGACCGCCGTCGTGGCTGCTGGCCACCGTTCCCCGCGCCTCGGGACTGCGCAGGCGGACGAACGGTTTGCTGTTCCAGCGTCATGGGGAAAGCCTAACCTCGTGTCAAGACAATCACTGAACGATCGTTAAGTGGAAGTTGTCACCACGGCACCCTCGTCGTGGCGCAAAGCCCCAGCCTGCACCCTCTTCGTGCCACATACACGCCGCCGTCCAATGATCGGGACAGCGATCTCCCCGGGCCGCTCCCGGTTTCATGATCCGGAAGACTTGACGCCGCTGTTCAGCACAGACTCTTCCGGATCATGACCGCCGTCGCCACGGCGCGACACGGGGGCTACTGGTCCAGGTGCTCGGCGCGGATCGCTGCCGCCTCGTCCGAGCGATCCTGCGCCTCGAGGCACTCGGCGAGCATCCAGGCCGAGTTCTGCCGGATCTGCGAATCCTTCGGGGCCGCGCCGAGCACCGAGCGCAGCAGAGGCTCGGCCTCCGTCGGCGAGCCGGCCCGCATGAGCAACTCCGCGTGCAGGAAGTCGGCGTCGAGCGCCTCGCCCAGGGCGCCGATGCCGCGCAGCGCGTCGGCGGCGCCCTGCACGCGGGTGATGGCCTCGTCGCCCTGGCCTGCGCCGAGATGCACCCGGGCCGCGTCGCAGTCGAGCATCGCCCGCTGCCAGACCAGCCACGGCTCGCCGGGATCGGCGCTGCCCGACAGCGCTGCCGCCAGGGCGTCGGCCTCGGCCAGCGCGCTCAACGACCCGGGGACGTCGCCCGCCCAGCGCAGGGACAGCGCGCGCATGCGGCGGTTGTACAGCTCCGCCTGCACGACGCCGGCCGCACGAAACGCCTCGGCCGCCGCCGCGAACCGCTCTGCCGCCTGGGCGTCGCGGTCGGCGCCGTAGAGCAGCTGTGCGGCCTCCTGCAGCATCCGGCCCCGCGACTGCAGGTTGTCGAAGCCGTCGAGGTTTTCCGCCAGCGTCTCCAGCAGCGCCAGCGCCTGGTCCGGCTCGTCGAGCCCGCGATAGATGCGCGACAGCAGGTATCGGGTGTTGTCCGCCGCTTCCTGCGCGCCGATCCGGTCGAGCACGTCGACCGCGCTCTCCGCGGCCTCGGCGGCGTCGAGGAGCTGGCCGGCCTCCAGGTAGGCGGTGGCCAGGTCGTATCGCAACAGGGCGGCGGGAGGGTCCTCGCCGTGGGCGACGTGGTCGGCGATCACCTCGACGAGGTCGTCGATCGCCTCGACCGGGCGGCCGCCGGCGAGCCGCGCCCGGCCGCGCCCGACCAGCGCGGAGAGCCGCGGCTCGCGCTCGACAGCCGCGCCCAGTGCCGCGTCGAAGGCGTCGACGGCCTGGTCGAACCGCTCGAGGTTGGCCAGTGCGTGGCCGTGGATGAGCGCGGACAGCGCGACCGGCGGCGGGTCGCCGAGCTTCCCGTACTGCTCGCGGGCCTCACCCGCAGCGGCTGCCGCCTCGTCGTATCGCTCCAGGACCAGCAGGCACCGGGCCCGCCGGCCGCTCAGCTCGGCGCGCAGCGCAGGGCGCTGCGGCTCCTCCGCGATCGCCGCCTCGACGGTGGCGAGAGCGTCGTCGAGGCGGTCGAGGGCGAGCAGCGGATACTCCATCCGCAGCCGCGCCTCCGCTCGGACGTCCGCATCGCCCAGCTCCAGGATCCGTGCGGTGACCGCCTCGAGCTCCTCGAGCTGGTCGGCGGCCAGCGCCGCACGGGCCTCGGCGACCAGCGCGTCGAGCTCGTGACCCAGAGCGCGGTGCGCGGCGGACGCCGCGCGGAACAGCTCGGCGGCCTCCTCGTCGCGCTGCTCGACGGCCGCGATCCGCGCCCGCCCGTCGAGCCGGCGGGCGACCAGGTCAGCCGCCGGCTCGGGGTGCAACTCGTCGAACCGTTCCCAGGCGGCGCGCGCCTCCGTGATCCGGTATTCGTCGAAGAGCGCCGTCGCGCGGTCGAGCAGCTCGGCGGCGTCGACCGGCAGCGGCTCGACCGGCCGGGGCGCCGCAGCGGTGACCTGCTTGCGCGCCACGGCGCTCAGCGGCAGGTATTCGACCAGCGGCTCCGCGGTGAGCAGCGCCTCGATGTTGCGCCCGACGGTCGGGGTGCCGTTGCGCTCGTCGAACCGGGCGGCCAGGTCGCGCGCCCGGGCGGCGAGCCGGTCGGCGAGAACCGCGGCGGATGTCTCCCCGACAGTGACGCTGTCGTCGAGCCGGCCGAGCAGCAGCGCCGCCGACGCCGCGAACCACATCTCGGCCTGCGGGTGCGGCGCCTTGTCGAGCCACCCGAGGTGCCGCTGGACGATCTCCAGGCCGCGCACCTCGTTGCCGGTGCGGGCGCAGAAGGCCACGTGCTCGCCGATGCTCTGCAGGTCGGCCAGGTTGCCCCGCATGGTGCGATACGCCCGGCGGTGCGCGTCGGCGGCCTCACTGAGCCGGCCGGTGCGCAGGTAGGGCAGCAGCAGCGCGGTGAGGATCGACTGCGGCTGCTCGGCGCAGGTGAGCTGCCCGGCCAGCACCGACTGGGCCAGTTCGACGGCCTCGTCGTCGAGCTTGCGGGACACCAGGTGGTAGACCTTCGAGGTCGGGTCGCAGCCGACGCAGTCGGAGTTGCTGTCGCGCGGTGCGGCGTTCCACTTGGCGAACCACTCGTCCGACGCCGGGTCACCCAGATACTCGGCGACGCGGTGCCGATACGCATACACGGCGTGCAGGCTGTGCCCGCCGGCCCGGAACCGGCGCTCCATGTCGTCGAGCACGTCGTAGGTGCGCCCGAGCGGCACGGTCGGGAACTTCAGCAGCCCCGCCACCATGTACTTGAACTGCCACAGCAGCAGGTGCTCGTCCTGGCGGTCGAACCGCTCGGGATGCGCGTCGTACTCCGAACGGCACCAGGAGAACGTGACGAACGACTTCGCGGTCTCCCCGCCGTGCACGTAGGCGGTGGTCGCGTGCAGCCGCGCGGCGAAGCGCAGCTCGTCGAAGCCACCGGCGTCGGCGTGCTGCACGATCTGCTCGACCAGCGCGATCTGGCCGCTGCCATACGGCATGTGGTAGGCCTCGCGGAGCAGGCCCCAGAGTTCTTCTTCAGTCTTCATGCGCGACCGCCTTGTTGAGCAGACCCAGGAACGAGCTGTTGAGCAGCGCGGCATCGGCCGGCCGCAGGGGGTGGTGGCCGAGGAGGAGCGCCTGGCCGTAGAGCCCCTCGACCGAGAGCCGGACGAGGTCGTCGTCGGCGAGCTCGGTGATCCGCCGCACGAGCGGGTTGCGGTAGTTGAGCACCAGCTGCGGCCGGTCCTGGTCGTCGGTGCGGGCGAGCGCGTCGAGGACGTCGGCCCACACCTCGTCGACCCGCTCGCGGGTGGCCCGCAGCTCGGCGGCGAAGGCGGCGGACCGGTTGGCCAGATACATCGCGGGCATGGCGGCCGGGTCGTAGGAGCGCAGGACGACCTCGCAACCGAGCCGGTCGACGGCCCGCTGCGCCCGTGCGAGGAACGGTCGCTTGGCCAGCTCGACCGCGGGCTCCAGCGCGTCGAAGTGGGTGCTGAGGTCGCTCGGCTCGACCCGCTCGATGAGCGCGCCGGGCTCGACGACCGGCAGCCGCTCGATGAGCTGCGTGTCGTAGGTGTAGCCGGCGTTGACGACCGGCATGCCCTGCGCCGCGGCGACGGCGCCGATCTGCCGGAACTCGTCGACCTGGGCCGTGTATCGCACCAGGCCGTGCTGGGCGCGGAAGTCGGCGAGCGTCATGCGGCCGTTGTTGGTCTCCATCGGCCACCAGCGCTCGACCAGCCGCAGCATCTCGTCGTCGTGCAGCGCGAGCGCCTTGACCCCGAGGTGGTGGATGTCGAGGAACTCCAGCAGCCGGCGCGAGTCGCGCCCGGCCAGCCGCATGAGCCAGCCGCGCAGCTGGTCGCCCAGCGCCTCGCGGGTGTCGTCGAGCAGCTGGTCCTCGTAGAGCGCCTCACGGCTCGCGGTCGGGCGCAGCTCGGTGGTGTCGATCACGCACCGGGCGAAGAACGCCCAGTCGGGCAGCACCCCCTCGGCCCCCTCGGCGAGCAGCATGCGCTTGAGATAAACGCGGTGCCCGGCCCGCGCCGCCGGATTGGCCGGCATGGGCAGGACGAACGCGACCCCGGTGAGCCCGGCGGCCGGCACGGAGAGGTCCACGACGTCGAAGGGGACGAACCCGAAGAGCTCCTGACAGTACGAACCGAGCCGCTGCCGGCGGGCCTCGCCGGTGCCCTGCCACGGCAGCCCGGCGCCGGTGACCGGCAGGTCGTCGACCTCGACGGTCACCGGCAGCAACGACCCGTAGAGCTCGACCAGCTCGACCACGGTGCGGCGGAGCAGCCACTGCTCGGCGTCGCGTCGCGGTACGAGGGTGACGGTGGTGCCGACCTCGGACCGCTCGGTGTCGGCGGGCACCACGCTGTAGCGGCCGTCGGCGAAGCCCCGCCACAGCACGGTCGGGCTGCCCTCGGCGCGGGTGAGCACGCGGATCTCGTCGGCGACGAGGAAGCAGGAGAGCAGCCCGATGCCGAACTGGCCGAGGAAGTCGTGCCGGGCGAAGCCGAAGTCGTCACGCTTGGAGCTGCGCCCGATCGTGGCGAGGAACTGGTGGACCTGCGCCTCGGTCAGCCCGACGCCGGTGTCGGACACGCGCAGCGTGCCGTCGCCGGTGAGGTCGGGCGGCTCGAACCGCACCCGGGCGGGCGCGTCCGGGTCGGCGGACCGCCGGGCGGTGATCGCGTCGACCGCGTTCTGCAGCAGCTCGCGCACGTAGACACGAGGGCTCGCATAGAGGTGATGACTCAACAGGTCGACAACGCCGCGCAGGTCTACTTGGAACGTCCGATCCACGCGGGCACGCTACCGCGCCCGACCGACAATTTTCCGACCCGATCTCACGTGATGACGCGCTCCACGCCGCTGAGCCCGGTCACGCCGGTGGTCCCGGTGACCGCTCCGCTGCCCCGGTCGAGGCGGAGAACGGCGTCGGGCTGCCCGACGTACACGTGCTGGCTCGACACCGCGATGCCCCGCGCGTCGGCGGGCAACTTCCAGGTCGCCGTGTGGATCTTGGTGTCCCGGGCGAAGACCAGGACCCGCTGCCCGACGGCGAGGTAGACCTCGCTGACGCCGCCGGCGAGGGCGGCCCGGCCGGCGGCCGGCTCGAAGGTCAGCTCCTGCATCACCGCGAGGGCGTCGGCGTGGACCACCGCCAGGGCACCCTTGCCGGCATCGGCCACCCAGACCTCCTCGGCGCTCTGTGCGAGGGTCAGCCCTTCGACGGGCCCGGTGCCGAAGGTGCCGGGCAGGTCCACGCAGACCGCCCAGCCGTCCCGCACGCTCAGGGTGTGCACAAACGCGTGGACGTCCGGCTTCCCGTCCCGGGCACCCGGGTTGATCAGGTCCCGTACGTGCTGATGGTCCGGCTGGTGGCTGTACAGCGTGAAGAGCCGCTCCCGGTGCGGGTCGAACACCGCCTGCCGGCCCTCGCCGCGCATCTCCTCCTCGGCACCCTGCGGCACGAGGACCTTGATCCCGGCGTTCTCCCCGGGCAGGTTCAACGCCCTGATCTGGCCGGCGGCGAGGTCCAGCACGCGCACGCGGTACCGGTCGGGATGCTCCGGCGGCAGCATGTCGAGGACAAACAGTTCGGTACCGCTCGAGGAGAACGCCTCCGGCTGGACGAACCCGGGAAGCGTCAGGCGGTGCCGCTCCCCCGTCGCCCCGGCGACCACGATCGTCGTCTCGGTGCGGCCCGCCGGGTCGCCGTCGACAAGCGCGACGAGATCCGCGTCGGGCGAGGCGGCCGCGAGCCGCATCCTGCCGCGCACCGCGGCCGCGGTGACGACGGCGCCGGTCGCCGCGTCCCGGACCACGACCCGCCCGTCCGGATCGACGCCGACCAGGCGGTTGCCGGTGAGCAGTGCGCCGCCGGCGACCCGGCCGGCGGTGCCGGAGTCCAGCACCGTCATCCCGTCGGTCAGGGAGACGGCGAGGAGTTCCCCCCGCTGAGACTTGGTGACAGGGCGGGGCGACGTGCAGGCCGCGAGGAGCGCCACACCGCCCAGACCCAGCAGATCCCGTCGTTTCATGACCACGACGAGCCGCCGGACGGCCGAGCCGTTCCCGGGGATCATCGACTATTTTCGGCAGGTGGATCTCCGCGCCGCGCTCGACAGCCTGACCGGCCTCTCCGTCGGCGACGCGATCGGTGCGCCGTTCGAGATGCGTCCGCGGCTCGAAGGCGACCTGGTCCTGCCGCCGGCGCCGTGGCGCTGGACCGACGACACCGAGATGGCGTGCTCGCTGGTCCAGGCCCTGCGTCGCGACGGGCGGGTCGACCAGGATCAGCTGGCGCTCGCGTTCGCGCTGCGATGGAGCGCCGACCGGGGGTACGGCCGGGGCGCGGTCTCCCTGATGTCGAGCATCCGCGACGGGGTGCCGTGGCGCACCGCGGCGGGCGCACTGTTCTCCGGCTGCGGCTCCAGCGGCAACGGCGCGGCGATGCGCGTCGCACCGCTCGGCGCGTTCTTCGCCGACGATCCCGATCTCGCGGCCCGGCAGGCGGCACTGTCGGCGGAGGTGACCCACCAGCACCCCGAAGGTGTCGCCGGCGCGGTCGCGGTGGCGCTGGCCGCCGCGCACGCGGCCCGGCACGCCGAGCCCGGCACACTGCTGCGACTGGTGCTCAACCAGCTGCCGCCGTCCGACGTCCGCGACGGTGTCGCCCGGGCGGCCCGGCTCCTCACCGCCACGGACCCGTGCGAGGTCGCGGACGAACTGGGCAACGGCTCGCACGCCCTTGCTCAGGACACCGTTCCCTACGCCTTGTGGGTCGCCGCGACCCGCTTCGACGACTATCCGGCGGCGATCGAGGCGTGCGTGCGGGCCGGTGGGGACGTCGACTCGATGTGCGCGATCGCCGGCGGGGTGGTGGCGGCCCACACCGGCGTCGCCGGCATACCGCCCGAGTGGATCGGCTCCCGTGAACCGCTCCCGGAATGGAGCCAGAGTCCGTGATCACAGTACGTTACCGTTAGTCACCCCTCTGGTCGAATGCTATAAATTGACGGCCATAGTTTTACTTGGTTCGGGTGATTTTTCTGCAAATCCTGGCTGACCTGCACGGAAAATCGGATAGCCTGGCCGGATTGCCCCAGACGGCACAGCGGTCCAGTGACCCTCATCCGCGCGTATGAAGGTTTTTTGAGGTCGCCGGGGGTAACAATGTGTTCATGTCACACCCTGCCGCGACCTATCGACTCGGTATCGTGTCGACCTATCTGCCGCGCCAATGCGGGCTCGCGACCTACACCGCGGATCTGCGCGAGGCACTAGGTGTCGCCACCGACGATCTGGAGACAGTCGTCGTGGCCATCGACCGTGACGGGCACACGTACGGCGACGAGGTCGTCGTCACCATCAACCAGGACCGCATCGAGGACTATTCGGCGGCGGCCCGCGTCCTGCGCGAGGCCGGCGTCCAGGTCGTGCTGATCCAGCACGAGTACGGCATCTTCGGCGGGCCGGACGGCTCGCACCTGCTGGAGCTCACCCGCGCGCTCAACGCCTGCGGCATCCCATACCTGCTGACCTTGCACACCGTGCTGCCCCGGCCCTCGCCGGGCCAGGCCGCGACACTGCGCGCCCTCTGCGCCCGCGCGGCCCGGGTCACCGTCTTCACCGAGACCGCGCGCCGCGTCGCGATCCGCACCGGCATCGCCGCCGGCCACCAGCTCGTGGTGGTGCCGCACGGCGCGCCCGAGGCGATGCGCCACGGCCCGGACCCGGAGACGCTGCGGCCCGAACTGCGCGACCTGCTCGACGCCGTGTCCGGCAAGCCGACGCTCACCACCTTCGGGCTACTCGGCAAGGGCAAGGGCATCGACATCGCGATCGACGCGCTGGCCGAGGTGGTCAAGAAGCACCCGGAGACGCAGTACATCGTCGCGGGCACCACCCACCCGGAGATCAAGCGGCAGGAGGGTGAGGTCTACCGCGAGAGCCTGCAGGCACAGGTCCAGCAACTGGGCCTGAGCGACAACGTGCACTTCGTCGACGCCTTCCTGGCCCTCGACGAACTGTCGGCGATCCTGCACGCCAGCACGCTGTTCGTCACGCCGTACCGGCAACCGGAGCAGATCTGCTCGGGCGCCCTGACGTTCGCGCTCGGCGCCGGCCTGCCCGCGGTCTCGACGTCCTACAGCTACGCCGAGGACATGCTCGCCGGCGGTGCCGGCCGGGTGGTGCCGATCGGCGACGGCACGGCGCTCGCCACCGAGATCATCGACCTGCTCAGCGACGCCCGGGCGCTCGCCGCCGCCAAGTCGGTGGCCGAGGCCTGCGCGGCGTGGCTGCCCTGGCCGGCCGTCGCCGCCCGCGAGGCCGACCTCTTCGCCGACGTGGTGCGCCAGACGCAGGCCGCGGCCGCGCGCCCCGGCCACGCCACCGCGGCGGCGCCGGCGCTCAACCTCGCGCACCTCGAGAAGCTCACCGACGAGATCGGAATCATCCAGTTCTCCCGCGGGCCGAACCCGGACATGTCGTCCGGGTACTGCGTCGACGACGTGGCACGGTTGGCGATCGTCGCCGCCGATCTCCTCGCCGTCGGTACCGACGCCAAGCAGACCGCACTGGCGACGCGCTGGCTGCGGCAGTCGATGCGGTTCCTCATCGCCGCCTACGATCCGTCCGGCGCGATGCACAACGTGCTCAGCTACGGCGGCACGTGGCAGGACTGGCCGCACCTGGGTGACCACGTCGGCCGCACCGTGTGGACGCTCGGCGTGCTCGTCGGCACCCCGGCGGTGCCCGACGACATCCGCCGGCCGGCCTCCGCCCTGCTCGACGAGCTGGGCCCGCGCACCGCCGCGCTGCCCGAGCTGGGGCTGCGGTCCGCGGCCTACGCGCTGATCGGTCTCGCCCGCGCCGGGCGCACCGACCAGGCCGCACCGCTGCTGCGCCGTCTCGACGAGGCGCTGGTGGAGACGTCGTCGGCCGACCCGGGCTGGCGCTGGTTCGAGCCGGAGCTGACGTACGACAACGCACGCCTGGCGCAGGCCATGCTGCTCGGTGCGGCACTGCTCGAGGACGACGCCGCCGCGGGCCGGGCGATCGCCGCCCTGGACTGGTACGTGCAGCACGTCGGCCTCGCCGACGGAACCCTGCGCTGTGTGGGCAACCACTGGCACCGCCGGGGTGAGTCGCCGGCGCTGTGGCTCGCCGACGACGGCGACGAGCAGCCCCTGGACGCGGCGGCGATCACCGAGGCGCTGGTCGACGCGTGGCAGCACACCGCCGAGCCGGTCCTGGCCCGACTGGCCGGCTGGGGCTTCGCGTGGTTCCTCGGCCGCAACCGGGCCGGAGCGCGGCTCTACGTCGACGCCACCGGCGCCTGCCACGATGGTTTGTCTGCTACTGAGCCAAATGGGAACCAAGGTGCCGAGTCCACGCTAGCCTATTACCAAGCGCTACTCAGCCTGCTCAGGGCCGGTTTGGCCGCTCTACCCCATCCGGTGGTCGCGACAGCGCCGGTCCCGACGTCCCTGCCCGTCACGTCGATGGCGACGAAGTCGGGCAATCAGGGACGAGCTGTCGGCCGGGCTTCGGCCGGGTTCAGCGCGACCGCAACACCGCCCCGCTCGCGCACCACGGAGGGCCAGCCCGATGCACTTTGACGCGGAGCTCTTCCATCGAGAAGCGACCAATCCCCTGCTGAGTGCGGGGGATTGGCCCTATCCGATCAACAGCGTGTTCAACCCTGGCGCGTGCATGCACAACGGCGACACGGTCCTGCTCTGCCGGATCGAGGACCGCCGCGGCATCTCGCACCTCACCGTCGCCCGGAGCAAAGACGGGCGCACCAACTGGGTCGTCGAGGGCAAACCGCTCATCGCCGACGATCCGACCGACGCCCACAGCTGCTGGGGAGTGGAGGACCCACGGATCACCTACGTCGAGGACCTGGGCGGATACGTCATCGCGTATACGTCGTACGGGCCGGGCGGGCCCTGCGTGGCGCTCGCCCGCACCGAGGACTTCCAGTCCGTCGAGTCGCTCGGGATCGTGATGCCGCCCGAGGACAAAAACGCGTCGCTGCTGCCCCGCAAGATCGACGGGCACTACGTGCTGTTCCACCGCCCGGTCTCGGTGCTGTCGGCGCGCGCCGACGTGTGGCTGTCGAAGTCTACGGACCTGCGCTCGTGGACGACCCCCGAGCCGGTGATGCAGGCACGCTCCGGCCCTTGGTGGGACGCGGCCCGGATCGGCATGGGGCCGCCCCCGGTCGAGACGCCGCACGGCTGGCTCGCCGTCTACCACGGCGTCAAGGCGATGGTGGCGACCTCGATCTACCGGGTCGGCCTGGTCATGCTCGACCTCGACGACCCGACGAAGGTCATCCGGCGCACACCGAGCTGGGTCCTCGGCCCGGAGGCCGACTACGAGCGGGTCGGCGACGTGCCCAACGTCGTCTTCCCCACCGGCCTCGTCCACGACGAGGCGCGTGACGAGCTGCGGCTGTACTACGGCGCGGCGGACCTGACGGTCGCGATGGCCAGCGCGCGGTACTCCGAGGTCGTCGACTACCTGATCTCGCTCCCACCCGAGGGCGAGTAGCGACCACGGACACGGTGAGCGGCGGCCCGCGCGACCGCCGCTCACTCCGTCCTTACTTCGGGTTACTGCCCTTGACGACGGGCGCCCGTACGAGGTTGCCCCACTCCGTCCACGATCCGTCGTAGTTGCGCACGCGCTCGTAGCCGAGCAGGTGGGTGAGCACGAACCAGGTGTGGGACGAGCGTTCGCCGATGCGGCAGTACGCGATGATGTCGTCACCGGCACCGAGGCCGAGCTCGTCGGCGTAGATCTTGCGCAGCTGGTCGACCGGCTTGAACGAGCCGTCGTCGCGGGCCGCCTGCTTCCAGGGCTTGTTCACCGCACCCGGGATGTGGCCGCCACGCAGCGCGCCCTCCTGCGGGTAGTCGGGCATGTGCAGCAGCTCGCCCGTGTATTCACCCGGGGACCGCACGTCGACGAGCGGCCGGCCGTCCCTGATGTGCTGCGAGACCTGGTCGCGAAACGCCCTGATCACCTCGTCGTTGCGCGGCACTGCCGGGTAGTCGGTCGGCTTCCGCTGCGGCACCTCGCGGGTGACCGGCCGCCCCTCGGCGATCCACTTCGCCCGGCCGCCGTCGAGGATGCGCAGGTCGCGGTGGCCGAAGAGGGCGAAGACCCACAGCGCGTAGGTGGCCCACCAGTTGAAGTTGTCGCCGTAGAACACGACGGTGTCATCGGGGCCGATGCCCTTGGCGCTGCAGAGCGCGGCAAAGCCCTCGGCGTCGAGGTAGTCGCGGGTCGTCTGGTCGTTGAGCTCGGTGTGCCAGTCGACCTTCACCGCACCGGGGATGTGTCCGGTGCCGTAGAGCAGCACGTCCTCGTCGGACTCGACGACGACGAGCCCCGGGTCGTCGAGATGCTCGGCGAGCCACGCCGTGGTGACCAGCCGTTCCGGGTGCGCGTATGCGCTCAGCTCGGGCGCTGGATCATTAGCAACTGCCATGATTCCGACCCTAGCTCCCTCTAGGCGTCGCGGAGCGGAGCCAGCTCAGGGCGCTTCGCGGTCACCATGTCGCCCGACGACTTGCCGGTCAGCCGCCGCTTCACCCAGGGCGCCAGGTGCTGGGTCGCCCACTTCGCGTCGGCGGCCTTGCGCGACACCCACGACAGCTCCTCCGGCGGCGGCGGTGCGGCCAGCCAGTCCGGGTCGCACTCGACACCGAGCTCGGTGAGCACGTGTGCCGCCACCCGCCGGTGCCCGGCCGGTGACAGGTGCAGCCGGTCGATGCTCCACAGCCGCGAATTGGTGAACTCCGCGTCGTCCCACAGGCTCACCACGTGGGCGCCGTGCTTCGCGCCGACCTCCTCGATCGCGGTGTTGAGCAGGTCGACCCGCGGGCGGAGCATCTTCCCGCCGGGCATGCGGCCGGTCAGGTCCGCCCAGCGAAACAGCACCACGTCGGCGCCGGTGCCGCGCAGTTTCTCGATCGTCCTGTCGAATCGCGCCACCAGGGCGTCGGGCTCGAACGAGCGGCGCAGCGCGTCGTTGCCGCCGCCGGCGAAGCTGACGAGGTCGGGCTTCATCGCGACGGCAAGCGGCACCTGCTCAGCGACGATGTTGTCGAACAGCCGGCCGCGGACGGCCAGGTTCGCATACCGGAAGTCGTCGGTCCGGGCCGCGAGCACGCCGGCGACGAGATCGGCCCAGCCGCGATACCCCTGCCCGTCCGACCGTGGGTCGTCGAGCCCTTCCGTAAAACTGTCACCGACCGCTACGAAACTCGTCCACCCCGCCACCCTGGAATACCTCCCCGTGTGTTCGTCCCCGGTTCGCATCCTGTCAGGGCGCCCGGTGCGGTGGAAGCGACTTTGCCGCACACCACACCAGGCACTCACATTTCATGATCGTTAGGCATCTTTCACCCTGGGTAACACGACCTCATCCACCACTTGGGAGGTTCAAACCATGACGATGCAGACGGTTCGTGAGGTCATGACCACCAACGTGGTCTACCTGCCGAGTGAGACCACCCTGGCGGAAGCCGCCAGAACCATGCGTGAGCAGGACATCGGCGACGTGGTGGTGGCGGACGGCCCCGAGCTCACCGGAGTGGTGACCGACCGTGACATCGTGGTCCGCGCCGTCGCCGAACGGTGCGACCCGGCCGCGACGACGATCGGCGAGATCGTCTCGAAAGAGCTGGTGACGGTACGCCCGGACGACTCGATCCACTCGGCGGCGCTGCTGATGCGTGACCAGGCCGTGCGGCGTGTGCTGGTCTGCGACGACAACCAGGGCCTGGTGGGCATCGTGTCGATCGGCGATCTGGCCGAGGAGATCGACCCCGAATCCGTCCTGGGCGGCATCAGCAAGGCCTCCCCCAACAACTAGCCCCCACAGATCCGCGTTGATCATGCACTTGTGGTGCCTCGACACTCCGTGTCTGCCTGGGTTCGCCAGGCATTACCAGTGCATGATCAACGGCGTATCGAGGCCGGCGCGATAGCGTTGGATCCGTGGACATGCCGGACAAGCTCACCGCGATCATCGACGAGTTCGCCTCGGCACCGCGTGACGTGGTGCTGGAGATGCTGCTCGAGTATGCGGACGCGGTCCGGCCGCTGCCGCCCGAGCTCGCGGGGCACACCGGGATGGAGCCGGTGCCGGAGTGCCAGACGCCGTTCTTCCTCAAGGCGGACGTGACCCCGCAGGGCACCGTCGACCTGTTCTTCGACTGCCCGCCCGAGGCGCCGACGACCAGGGCGTTCGCCGGCATCCTCAGCGAGGGGCTCGAAGGGGCCACGGTCGAGGAGGTGCTCGCCGTGCCCGCCGACATCTACCAGCGGATGGGGCTCGCCGCGGTGATCAGCCCACTGCGCGTGCGCGGCGGCACCGCCGTGCTCACCCGGCTCAAGCGCCAGGTGTCGGAGCACGCGACCTCACAGGGCGCGGCCGAGGCCCTCGACCACTGACGCACCCGGCAACTCCGCCAGCAGGGCACCCGGCAACACGATCTTCGAGCGGCGCAACCCGCTGCCGACGACCGCCTCCGGCACATCCAGCACCCGCGAGTCGACGAGCACCGGCCAGCCGCCGGGCAGGCCGATCGGCGTGATCCCGCCGTACTCCATGCCGGTCTCACTGACCGCCGACTCCATCGGCGCGAAGCTCGCCTTGCGCACGTCGAGCCGCTTGCGGCCGATGCCGTTCACGTCGGCGCGCGTGGTGGCGAGGACCACGCAGGCCGCGTAGCGGACCTCACCTTCGCGCTTGCCCGAGATCACGACGCAGTTGGCCGACTCCTCCAGACCGACGTCGTAGGCCGCACAGAACTCCGCCGTGTCCGCGAGTGCCGCGTCGATCGGCGCGACCAGGACCTGGTCGGCAGCATTCCACTGCCGCAGCGCGGCGAGGACGGGTGGTGCGAGAAGGTCGGGCGCGGACAGTGCAGCAACGGTCTCGAGTTTGCTCATGCTGCAGTTCTATCGCCCGTCATCCAGGGCGAGCGCCCGCATGAAGATCTCACCGATCTTGGAGGGGTCGGAGGCGATGAAGACCGCGCCGCCGGTCGCGTCGACGACCTTCTGCATCTCCGCCTGGTTCATCTCGGAGCCGACGCCGATGATGATGATCTGCACCGGCTGGTCCGGCTTCTCCGCCTGCTGCAGCGAGCCGACCAGCGAGTCGAGCGAGATGCCGCCGGGGCTGTTGTTCCGCCCGCCCGTGATGACGACGACGGAGTTGCCCCGGCCGGGATCCCAGCCCTGTTGAACCGTCTGGTAGGCGGCGAAGATCGTGTCGTACAACCCGCTGCCGCCCTTGGTGTCCGGCTTGAGCCCGCCGATCGCGCCGCGCAACTGGTCGCGCTGGGCGGTCAGCGGGCCGATCGGGACGAGCTCGCGATGGCCCACGGAGAACGACCACAGCCCGACGGCCCACGAGTCGGGGAACAGGTCCAGACCACCCTGGGCGGCCTGGACCGCGACCTGTCCCTTTGTCAGCCCGCCGGCCGACGGCACGGAAGCCTTCATCGCCGACGACGTGTCGATCACCGCGAGCATCCGCGACGGCTGGGTGATCTCCACCCACATCTGCAACGCCTTGTTGATCACCGCCGGATCGGGAACCGGGGTGACCCCTCCGCCGCTCGCGGCGCTCGGCCCGAGGGTCATGCCCACGCCGACCGAGCCGTCGTTGGCACGCAGGTGGTGCGCGGCCAGCAGGTTGCGGAACTCGGACCCGGTCAGGACCGACCGGAACTGCTCCGCCGCGGCGGCGCGGTTCGGCGACAGCCGCGGCATCGCCGCGTACGGGAAGTCGAGCGCGATCGGCGCCGGATCAGGGTAGACGGCGATCAGCGGTACCGCCGGACCGCCGGCGTTGTAGGCGTGCAGCGCCTGCTCCGACAGCGGTGCCAGGGTGACCGCGGTCGACAGCGTTCTCGGGTCGGCGTCACGCGGGAACCGGGCGATCAGCCCGGACGGCTGCTCCGACTTGCCGGTCATCAGCGACTTCACCGCGCCGACCGTCAGCGAGTCACCCTCCGGGCCGAACTGGTCACGCACCGAGGCCATCGCCACAAGCGTCGACACACCGACCGAGTCGCGGTTGGGGTCCACGATGCCCGGTGTGATGCGGGTGTCCCCGACGATCTGCTGGAGCACCTGCTTCCAGGTCAGCTTGTTCTCCAGCCAGCCGAGCGACTTGGCGGTCGGTTCGGGCACGGCGAGGACGATGGGGCTGCGGGCCAGCGACGGCGTGGCCTGCGGCACGAGATCCTCGCGTGTGGCACGCATGCGCTGCAGCCACATCGAGGAGTCCGGGATCCAGACCTGCGGGACGTGGGTCTTGCCGTCGGCCTGGCCGAGGCTGGGGATGTTGACGCCGTGCTCACCGGCGATCGCGGCGGCAACCTCCGCCGAAGCGACCGGCGCCACGTCGACCGCCACGCATTCGTTGTTGACCCGCGGCTCCGTCTTCAGCCAGCGGGTTGCGGCGTCCTTGATGGCCGGCGCGATCTCCGGGCTCGCCGCGACCGACAGTCGCACTGTTCCCGAGCAGCCCGACGTCGACATCACTCGATAGCCGCTGTAGACGGCACCGATCACGACGAGGGGCAGGACCATGCCGGCTGCGAGGGCGACGAACCCGTTGCTTCTCAGGTCTGTCGCCCGGTGCCGTCCTCTCACGGCTACCAATATTCCCTAGTTAAGCCGATCGTGGGTCACGCGTTCGGCTATTCGTACGCCGGATTTGAGCGATGCGCGTACACTCCGCATTTCCTTGATCACGTTCAGTCGGAAACCCTGAGAGTTTCCTTTTGGAATCCTTTTGGTGATCGCATCGAGCAGTCGGCGATGTCGCGGATTGCCACCGTCGGGCTGCCATGTGCACGCCACGTCGACAGCGACGACCCGTCCGGAGCATGATGTCGCTGATGTCGTATCTGATGGTGCGCGCCCCGGCGAGATATTCAACCTCGGCGGGGTCGAGATCACGCGCGTCGACGAGCACCGCACGCTCCTCGGGGATCGCCCGCCTGCGCCGGATCGCGCTGGCCGAGGGTTCGGCCGAGGTGTCGTACTGGGTGCTGCCGTCCTCCCGCGGCCGGGGCGTGGCCCCACGCGCGCTGACCGCCTTCGTATCGTGGTGTTTCGCGACGCTCGGCCTGCACCGGGTAGAACTGAACCACTCGACGGCCAACCCGGCGTCGTGCCGGGTCGCGCTCAAGGCCGACTTCCCCGCCGAGGGCACCAAACGCAGCGAGGCCCTGCATGACGACGGCTGGCACGACATGCATCTCCACGCCCGCCTGTCCACAGACAGCTGACGATCAGACGCCGTACCGAACGGTTGGTTGATCCGGCGCCGTTGCCACGCGAAGCGCGGCATTGGGGGGTGCGGGGTGGGCCCCCGGCCTTGAGCGAGCGGAAAGCTCTCGTGGCCGCCACCTTGCCCGGCGGCGAGTATCTGCATCCCCTTCTTGCCGAGGCATCCGACGGGCCGCATACCGCGATACTGCCCGAACCCGTTCCAGACCTTGCCGCGTCCGCTCTGGAGGCGCTGATCTTCGTAGCCGGTCCGGGTGGGCCATGGCATCAGGGATGGACCAGCGAAACTTATCGAATTGAGGCGCGGCAGACCGCCGCTGACCTGGCGGTCGTTCTTCGGCTCAACGGAGGCCGCGAAGACCACCTGCATTGGCCGCCTGCTGTGCCGCTTCGATCCAGTTGAGGTACCACAGCGGATCAAGGTGCACGGCCTGGTCGGCGGCGCACTGATGGCCGCGCGACGGAAGCAAGATCAGACCTGACTTTACCCGGGGTTACCGGTCGATCTTGGCGATCGGAACGCCGCAGATCAGAGCGAGGATTGAGTGGAAGCGAGGGGACTCGAACCCCTAACCTCGGACGGCCGTTGAAGATCGCGTGTATCGGGCAGATCCGGCCCTTGAACAGGCAGAACACTGTCAACCCTTGTGATCGTTTGACAGCTCTTCTCGCTCTCATTTGGTCCGGATCTGGTCCCGATGATCTTGGACAGGCCTACCGGTAGATTGGCAGATATGACTGCGACCCCGCTGGAGCGACTCTGCGCGCATCGTGGAGTCGCAGTGCCGGCACACGGACAGCTGCTCGACCTGGCGCCGATACTCGACCTGCGGCCCGCCGACGTACTCGCCATCGCCGGCGCCGAGATCCCTGCTGAGTACATGCCCGCCGAGCCCGATGTCACGGGCCTTGTGGAGTCGTTGATCAAGTACGGATTACAGATCTCGGAAGCCGAAGCGGTCCGGGACTACGCCCGGTCGCTGCCCAGAACAGAGATCACAGGCGGCCCAGCATCCCTGGCAGAACTGGAGACGGTGACATTCGGGGCGGTGTTCAGACGGCTGCTCCTGGTCCGAAACCTCAGCCGACGAGCCGTGGCTTATGCGACGTGGTCCGCTGAGAGCACGGTCGCGATGGCGATGGGCAACGGCCGCGTGCCGATGCCCGAACGGCTGGAGCTAATGGCCGCGACGCTGTGTGTCCGCGCCGACGACCTTGAAGCGATGGCCGCTCGCACAACCGAGGGACCGCCTCCACGTCCGTCCGTGCAGGATCGGGTTCCCAGACTTCGGGCCGTGGGCGAGCTGGTCCTTGCGGTCGCGCCGCTGAAGATTGACCAGATCAACGCCGTGGTGAGGTTCGCGGACGACCAATGGTCCATGCGCCGCGAACCAACAACGCCGTAACGCCACCCGACCCCGCCGTATACCCGTCGTCTGCCTCTCGGGAACGGGCCGGCGGCGGGGGCTGCCCTCGTGAGTACCGACGGCAACGTCCGCGACCACGCTTGGCGGCCCCCGTCGCCGGCCCGTTGGCTTGCCCGGACGTCGGGTGTGCGGCGGGACTCCCACCGGAACCCTGAGGCCCCGGCTGGAGGCCCCGCCGGAGGCAAGAGCGGAACTACACGCAGAGTCGGCAGGGAGGTGCCCCAGCGCCGACCGGTGCCCGCGGGAGCTACGTCATGTAGCCCAACGGACCGAGGTCAAAAGCTGCCGAACCATCGGAGGCCGCAAGCTGACCGAGCTCTTTCAAGACCAGGCCACGCAGTCCGTGCGCGGCGTTCCGGCCGGGCGGGATTACGGCGCCGACGCGGAGCGCGGGCGCCGGTCGCACGCTGGGCCGGCGACCGTGCGCGGGCTGCGCCGTAGGCGCCTTGATCTAGTACAGCCCAATTCGGCAATGCGTTTGCACGCGACACTGTCCGGTCCCGGCACATGCTTGACACTCGCGTCCCACCAGATGCTTAACGTGCTGCGCGTTCGTCGCGTCGGGCTCGACGAGCACGGCTGTCGGCCGGCGCGCCGTGCTCGATGGCGTACTCGGCATAGTGCACCGCCTCGCCGTGTGGGAAGCGTTCGATGTCTTTGGGACGTTGGCGCCGGTGCAGACCAGCTGCGGGTACAACGTGGTGGTAGAGGTGGGTGGCGATGATGGCCACGCCCAGGTCGGGACTGCCGAGACCGATGCCGACGCCACACGGGCGCAGTTCGTGGTGCATGTTGTGATACTCCGGCAACATGCACTACGTCTGCGCGGTGTCCTTCCGGGATCGTGATAGCTGCGATGTTCTCCTCAGCATGCGTCATGCCACGAGCCTGCACGGGCTCTCCTAGCCGCGTCGACTTCCTTGGTCCGCTGCCGACGCAAACGTCAGACGTGGTGGCCACCCGGTTTCAGCGTCCGCAGATCCGACGAGTCCTGGGCGGCTCGCCCGGTTCGTTGCCGGAATCGCTCAGCCACATATCCATTGCGGAGATCGTCGAACGGTTCCGACATCGTCCTACCAGGTAACTTCTTCCAACTTTGGGTCATTGACACAGCACCCATGAATTGTGATGTATTGGGCATACTTCGATTGACGTCGTTTGGTGGAGCATGCCTTCGAACAGCACGAAAGATCAACCTCGAGACCTACCTCAGCCCGAGTCGGCTCCGACCAAAAGACTCTCCCGACCGATTCGGATTTTGATAGCTTCTCCCGCAGTGATCTTAGTCGCTACCGGAATCCGCCTTATCGTCATATCCAATTACGACACTACAACGGCCAGCACCCTCGCATCGGAGAAGGGGGCCGTCGACACCCTTCTAGGGACTGTGATTCCGCTAATTCCCCCGTTCCTGCCGGCATTGACACTCGGCCTGGCTCTCTTTCGGCGTTTTCAGCTCGCGACTCTGAGCGCCGTCGCGTGTCTGATCGCCAGTCCGGCGTACGTTCGGACACCCAAGGCGGTTCTTAATGAAGTAAGATTTCGGGCTATTGAACTAGCCAAGACAGCCCAATCATCCTGGCACCACATCCGAAGTGGCGACCTTTGCGACGCCGCTATATGGCGCCATACGCTACACGGTTTTAGCGGAGAAGGCGTCGGCTACGTGACCAACAGCTGGCAGATGCAGACAGTGGCGTACTGCACACTTGCCGGCATCCTGGCCTGGCGTGCGACCTTAAATCGAATTCAGTTGAGAGCTCATACGCGGGAGGAAGATAGAAGGAGACACTACACGGACTCTGACTCAAGGCGAAGGGAGAAGGGAAGGCGTGAACGTCGGCGCCGACTATCGAACCGTGTGGGCCGTTTCGCTGGTCGTCAGAGTGTCTGCCTGGTGTGCGCTACAGCGATGGCTGTCGTTTGCTTTGTTATGTTCGTCTCAGCATCCAAGGTATACGACAATCCGCACGAAATTCGTGGCCTCGCCAGCATTGCCAGATATCCTTGGTTTCCAGCCGAGAAAATCTCAAACGATTCCAATGAGGTGATCGTGGGGTACACGCTATCTGCAAAAGACGGCTGGCACGTGATCCTACGGGAAGAGGACCGCGAGGTTGTTTATGTGAAAGCGGATAAGGTGAAGTCACGAATGGTCTGCACCGTTGACAAGAGGTCGGGCGGTCGCCCCGCTCCACTGATCAAATTGTCTCGCGTACACCAGGCGCCACAATGCTGAGAAATTTCTCGCAAGGTATCGCGGATCGACGCAATACCCGGGCAGCGGTCGCCATAGTCATCAAGCGTGTACACACGCGCCACGTCAACCTGAGCAACGGCGGCGAAGGGCGGCCCGCCGCACTATCAGCTCCGGATTGCGACCAGAATTGCGGCGGCCAGGCAGCATGCCACGCGGACAAGCCACTCCCGCTGACTAAGTAGCCGGCCCTTCTTCCGGCGCCTCCCTCGTCATTCGATTCAGCAGATCTTCGAGCTCCTGGAGAGGGACCTCGTTCAGTTCGAGCAGGTGGAACAGGAGGGTCCCACCTGAGTTAAGACGCATCGCAGCGGCGTTGGTGTTAATTTTGGTTAGGCGCAGCGACTCGGTTTGCAGTGGTGGAGCGCCCACAAGAGATCTCGTCCAACTCAAATCGTGTAGCTCGTGATGGATAGACCAGCTATGCCAGTTTTGGTTGCTTTTGCCGATCTCAACGTCCGGCAAGGAGATGCTCTCTCGGCCAACGGTCGATAGCAGCATGTATTGCGTCCAGCCCAGTTCTGACGCGGTTCGTACCGCCCAATTCGCACTCGCCCGGTCGATGTTGGGGGTGTAAGCAACATTCGCAATCAGGTTGCCAAGATACGGGAGCTTCCGTTCCTGGTACTCACGCTGCGCAGCAAGGAGTACGCCTTCCGTGATCTCTTCGAAGAATGATCGACTATCCGTGTCGGCCGCAAAGAATCCGTCTTCACGCAGGTCGTGACCCTCAACCCATCTCTGCTTGATCGATCGTGCTGCGTGCGTGACGACAGTCTTAACTCTGCGCTGCTCTCGCTTGCTTAGCATGCGTTCGCCGATATCGTCGAGGACTGCGCCGAGCGCGGCGCCTGCCGCCGAGCTACTCACGGGCTCGCCCGTATATGCGGTCAATGCAGCGGCGGATAGTGCGCCCAATATCGCAGCACCACTTTTACTTGCTGCCGATTCCCTTGCATCAGGAGCCATACGGCAACGGTAGAGGCTTGGTGCAACCGCCGATTCGCGAACTCTCGGAGGCGTCTAGTGGCCCTATTAGGTTAAGGGTTGGTGTTCCCCGTGCCGTTGGCCGGCTCGTGAGCTGTGCCGTTCTCATTCGGTGGCTTCATCGACCCGCCCCTGTCGGTCTCTCGGGTGCTATTAGGCGGCTGGTAAAACCAGCAGCAGCCAGTCGTTCATACGCAGCGGAGACGCTCGTCGGAATGTGCTGCGCGACCGCGAACCCACGGTCAGCGTAGACCCTCACCCTCTGGGTATCGCCTACCAGCATGCTGATGACCTTGTTGGTATCGCCGATACTGCGTACGTAGTCGTCCAGCCCCAGCGGGTTAGAGGCGCAGATGACGTCCAGCTCGGGCCAGAGCTTCTTGGCGGTCGCATACGCGCGGCGCTGCTGGTAGGGGCGGGACATGACGATCGCTGAGCGGGCGGCGACACCTCAGTCGTCGAGGAGCTTGCGAGTCAGCTCGAAGTTCTGCTGGGTGTTGGTCGCCTCGGGCTCGACGAACACCACATCAACCGGCACGCCGTGCTCGATGGCGTACTCGGCATAATGGACGGCTTCGCCACGCGGGAAGCGTTTGACCGTGGTCGGGGCGTTTGCGCCGGTGAAGACCAGTAGCGGGTACATGCCGCGGTGGTAGAGGTCGGTCGCGATGATGGCGACGCCCAGGTCGTGGCTGCCGAGGCCGATGCCGACGTCGCACGGGCGGGGTTCGTGGTGCATGTTGTGGTACTCCCACAACGTCTCGACGTCGGCGCGGTGTTCTTCCGGGATCGTGGTCGCTGCGGTGCTCTCCTCGGCATGCGTCACGCCCACACAGTAAGCGGTGCCGGCGCGGGCCGCTCAGTCCATGACGTCGAGCCGGCGGGCCAGCTCGACCAGCGCCGTCGACGGCTTGGTTCGCTGCTGCCGGACCCATGTGAGGACCAACTGGCGGCTCAGCACGTGGTACCGGACCTGCTCCGGGGCCATCCGCTCGGCCTCGAGCAGCGTGTCGAGCGCCTCATCAGCGCGGTTCCACGCACTGTATGCGCGGGCGACCTCGAGTGCGTGCCGTACGCGCCGCTCCATCGGCATGCCGGAAGTATCCACCTGCGGGCCGAGGTCGACGGCGACCTGGACGTCGCCGAGCTCGGCGGCAGTAGCGACCCGGTGGATGGCGACGTTGGTGGGGCCGAACGCGGTCCAGAGGTGGTTGGCGTCCTTGCCGAGCCGGGTGGCGGCCTCGTCGGCGGCTTGGAGGAAGGTCCGGGTGGTGATCGCGTCGTTGGCGCGGGCGGCGGCGATGGAGCCGGCGAGGAACAGCGTGCCGTACACCGACAGCATCTCGGGTGACGGGTCGCTGAGGTTCGGCTCCAGGTAGTTCGCGGCGTCGTTGGTGAGCTGTACGGCCTCGCGGTAGCGGCCGGTGGCCTGGAGCGCGTGGGTGACGGAGCGCAGGAGCGTGCCGGTCAGCACGATGTCGCCAGCGGCCCGGGCGGCGCCGAGTCCGCGGTCGGCGGCGATCCAGGCGAGGTCGGCTTCGCCGATCTTCGTCAGCTGTACGGCGGCGAGCTGGTACGCCAGGCCGAGGACTCGGCGGGCCGCGTCGAGGTCGTCGCCGGTGAAGGTGCTGACGGCGGCCTCGGCGTGGGCGATGAGACTGGGGAGCCGGCCGGTGACGTAGCCGAAGCGGGCGGACTGGTAGGCGTCCCACAGCGTCGACAGCTCATGCTGCAGCACCGGGACGGTGGGTGGCTCGACGGCGCTGATGCTGGCGCCGAACGGGGTGACGTTGCGGTAGTCCATGAGGGCGGCGCGCAGGGCGGGCACGGTGCGCATGCCACTGTCGCTGGTCCACTCCATCAGCGACGGCTCGGCGACCAGGTCGGCGAGGGCGACGTCCAGCATGTCGGCGAGGGACTTGATGACGGAGAGCCGGTCGAGGTCGATGCGGTTGTTCTCGACCTTGCTCAGCCAGTCGACCGTTCGGCCGACGAGGCCGGCCAGGACCTCCTGCGACATGCCGCGTCGGCGGCGGTACCAGGCGACTCGTTCGCCGATGGTCAATGTGTTCGTCATCCCGCGCATGCTGTAAGCGTCGCACCGCCCTCCGAGTTGACCCCGGAACAATTTTCCGGGGTAAATGCCGAATCTGGGTAGACGCTCGACTCATGATTCGGGCGGCTCGCGTAGGTGGTGCCTGGTGACGCACCGCAATCCGTCTTCTTCGTGTGGTTCGTGCGAGGGCCGCGGCTGGAAGGTGATCAGTCTGCGGGGACGGCTTCGAACCGGCGAAAACGCTGCGGTACTCGCGGTCGGATCATGCGTGGACTGCAACGGCACGGCCATGGATCAGAGCCGTACCTCGCCGTCGAAGTCGTAGCCGGCTGTCTGCAAACGAAATCCAAGGGAGGGCAGATGCACGTTCGTGTCTGGAGTTGGTGGCGGTGGGGGTTCCGGTGCAGAGCCTGCGGCGCGTCGTGGCCACGCGGGCGGGTTCATTGCCAGGACATGCCTCGGCCGTATCAGGAGGGTCTCGGCTCGGCCGTCGTCGACTGGAACAGCCCAACGGTGCTGATGCAAGAGTTTCGCCTGACGCGGGGTCAGGCATGGCGGGCCAACCAGACGAAGGCGCGGAGTCTATGAGTTTCCGGGTGGCGACTGTACGGAAGGCGCCCAGGGGCGACGTCTACCTCGACGCCCGGACACTGTGGGCCTGGCGGGCGGTCGAGGATGACGGCTCGGTAGTCGTGGTGGTCAAAGACGACGACTCGACGGTGATTCTGGAGTTCGGGCACCAGGGTCCGTCGGACTCGGTGATCAAGCCGCTTGAGCGATTGAGTGCGGAGTTGACGGCACACGCTGCGACGCTGCGCGAGGCACTGACCAGAGAAGAAGCAGAGTCGGTCGATGTCATCGCGCCGGCTGAGAACGAACAGGGCTCGTAATTCGGGGCGGCCCCTTGATGTCGGTAGCACCAAGGGACCGCGCCCCATCGTCCCATCCCGCGCCAGTTCGGTGCGGGCCAGGCTCAGAGGGGGTCGCAACATGGCTGGGCAAGGACAAGCAGCTGACGCTGAGCTGCAACTGGAGGTCGCGCTCACGCTGTTGCCGCTGATCGGGCGCTGCGCCGAGTTGAACGGCGGCCGTGAGGTGGCTCTGCGGGCCAACCGGCTCGACGATCCACATGATCGCCGTGTTCTCGTGCGGGAGGTTGCTCGCTGCTGGCGCGAGCTGCAGCCGAAGCAACGCAGCCGGTACGCCCAGGACCGCGCCGCCGCGATCGCAGAGTTCACAACGGACTACGTGGACGAGATCGAGGCGCGCGAACCCGACAAGGGCGAGTATCAAGCGCACGGCTACGAGGCTGCGATGGAGATCGTCTGGCGTCGTCACGTCGAGTCGATCAAGCTCCGCGAAGCCGACCTCGACGCTCGGCAGTAGCTCGCCGTGACCCCGGCCGAGCGGCGTGGCTGTCGCCAGGTCGGGCTACGTGCTGCCCGTCGGCTGAACGGCCGAATCGACAGGGGTTTACCCCTGCAGTTAAGCTCTTGACAAGCTATGTTGTCGTCTTCTTGAACGGTGGTCTCGATGCCGATCGAGTATGCGCCGCCCAAATACATCACGATCGTCAACACGCTCCAGGCGCGCATCGAGGACGGCACGTACCCGTCCGGCGTGATGCTGCCCAGCGAAAGCGCGCTGATGAAGGAGTTCGACACGTCCCGGCCGACGGTCGTCCGGGCGCTGGAGATCCTCCGCCAGGACGGGTGGATCGATACGCAGCAGGGCAAGGGCCGGTTCGTCCGGTCGAAGCCGCCGGAACCCCGCACCATGCCAGCCCATGCCGCCGCTCTGCTGGCAGACGAAGCCGAGGGCCGCGTACGGATCATCGACGTCGCCGAGGTCCCGGCACCGACGCGGGCCGCTTCAGCGCTCGACATCCGCGAAGGCTCGCCCGTCGTGGTGCGGCGCCGCCTGGTGAGCGTCGACGGGCTGGGGCCGGTCGAGCTGGGCACGGCGTACGTGCCGGCGGACCTGGCCGAGGGTACGGCTGTCGGGTCGACCGACCCTCTGCCCGAGGGCTTGCTCCAACACCTCGCAACGCGGAAGGGCCTGCAGTTCGGCCACGCCACCGAACGGATCTCGGCGCGGCCGGCGACGGCCGAGGAGCGGCAACTTCTGGAGATCGACCGGAACGACTGGGTGTTGACCGCACTGTTCTCGGTCTACACCCGTGAAGGCCTGCCAGCGTTCGCGCTCGATGTGGTGGTACCGCCGGCACGGCACGAGTTCGAGGACTCCTTCCCGCTTACCTGATTGCTAAGCCGTGTCTCAGAAATTGTCTTCTGGGGTGTTAATGGGCGCGGCGTTCTGCGTCGGCGTGCCACCACCCAGGTGGGGACGGGCCGATGACCTTGGCAGTTGGCTGGTCGGGGTGTAGACCGATCCGCCGCAGCGCGTCGGCCTGGACGCGGATATCGAACCACCCGTGCCAGTGGCCGTCCTCGGCGATGCTGCAGGCGAGTCCCCAACGGATCTCGTCCTGATCGAACGGCATCCAGTCGATGCCGCGGTCGCGCAGTCAAGCGCGTACGGCCGCCATCGGCTGAAGGCAGCCAGGCTGGTTCTCGTAGGCCGCGATCGTGATCCAATCAGCGCCCGACATCTTCACGGCAATCATTGTGCAGGGCGGACTGCAGTGGGTGGGGCACGGCCGGCGCGCTGAATGTGCATTCTGCAATCCGAGTGGCGTCGGTGTTACTCAATCCGGAGTCTTCAATCACTCAACCGGACTCGCCCACTTAACAAGTTAGGTTTGCGAGCTACCATCGAGACACATGACAAGTTAAGTTGTTGTCTAGGTATGAACCTACGAACGAGGAGAGGTCAGTGGCTCTGAAGGGTGGCACCCGGTTCTCTGTCCGGTTCGAGGACGTCTTCTCGGCCGGCTGTGTGCTGGTCCCGGACTCGATCACGGAGGCGCAGGACTACAACGAAGCGACCCGCACTCGGACCCCGAGCGTGGACAAGGTGTCCGGGCTGCGGGTCTGGACCGTGCGGGTCATGGACATGGACCCGGAGCTGGCGGGCCGGTCGCGTGAGGTGTCGGTCAAGATCTCGGCGAACGTGCAGCCGGTGCCGGACAGCAGCACGCCGTTCGCGCCGGTGGAGTTCGAGGGGATGACGGTCACGCCGTACGTCGGCAACACCGGCCGGCTCACCTACTCCTACCGCGCGACCGGCTTCCGCTCGGCCGGCAAGGCTGGCAAGTGAGCGCGGCCATGATCTCGGTCAACGTCCACATCGGCGCCGAGACGCCGTTGCAGACCCACCGCACCAGCGCCGGTGACCGGGTCTGGTTGGAGATCGGCCGATCTGACGGGTCGGTGGCGCTGTTCCTCGACCGTGACGGGCTCGCCCGAGTCGTCGACGCGCTGCACGCGGCCAACGACCTGCGGACGGCGGCCTGAACGTACGTGGTGCGGGGCGGTCCGGCTTCCTACGGCATACAGACCGCCCCGCTCCTCCCGAAACCCCTGCTGAGGCAAGGAAGGCGGGCTTCATCATGCCCAAATCCGGCCCCTCGATCCAGCACGGCCGCCGCTCCGCTTGTCGCGGCCAACTGCTGCTGCTCATGCCCATAGCGCGCGACGCACACGGGCGCTTCACCCGCTGGTTCACCGGCATGCCGTTGCAACTGCTCGCGTTCCGCCGCGACGCCCGCGGCCGGTTCGCGTGTCTGGCGCCGGTCCGGTGACCAGCGACGAATGGGGAGGGTCGAAAGTGAAGAACAATGCTCCGCTGGTCAACTTCCGCAGGCTGTCCATCCCGCTGCCGTGGTGGCTGGTCATGTGGATCGTCATCCCGTACCTGCTGTGGAAGACCGCCCGCGCGCTGGCCCGGCTGGTGCCGGTCGCCGGCCGCAACTGGCGCTCGCTGACGCTGACCGCCGGTGGCCTGTGGCTGTGGCACCAGCACGGCTGGCTCGTGCTGGTCCTGGTCCTCGTCGCCGTGGCCGGGCTGGGTGGGTTGTGGTGGTGGCGCTGGCGCGGCTCGTGTGAGCGGTTCGTGGTGCTGCCGCTACTGGCCTGGTGGCGGCGGTTGTTCGTCTACACCTGGCATTGGCGTGAGGCGCTGACCGTCTGCCGGCTCGCGGAACGATTTGACGGCCGGCTCACCGTGCCGAAGCTGCTGGGGGTTCGCTGCACCTTTGCCACCGACGAGGTGCTGTTGCGGATGCCGCGCGGCCAGAACCCGGACCTGTACCACAAAGCGGCGGCAAACCTGGCGTACTCGTTCAACTCCCGTACCTGCCGGGTCTACCCCGGACGACGCACTCACCCGCCGGTGCGGTCCGGGCGTTGGGCGCCGCTGCTGCGGGCGGTCGACCGGGTGCGGTACCGCGACCGGCCCCGGCTGGTCTGGCTGGTGTTCATCCGCCGCGACCCGCTACAGCGCACCGTCCCGGCCTTCCCGGTCCCGGAGGAGCCGGACTTCACCGCGCTGCCGCTGGCGCTGCGCGAAGACCTGGAGACGTTCCTCCTCCGCCTGCTGGCAACACATCTGCTCATCGTCGGCGCCACCCGGTCCGGGAAGGGCTCGGTGCAGTGGTCGCTGATCCGCGCCCTGGCGAGCGGCATCCGCTCAGGGCTGGTCAGGTTGTGGGGCATCGACCCGAAGGGCGGCGTCGAGCTGTCCATCGGCCGGGAGCTGTTCAGCCGGTACGAGTACGCCGACCCCGCCCCGATGGTCGACATGCTGGAGGAACTCGTCGGAATCATGCGGGCACGGCAGGCCCGGATGCAGGGCAAAGTCCGCGTCCACGCGCCGACGCTCGATGAGCCGCTGTACGTGCTGATGGTCGACGAGATGCTCGCCCTCGTCGCGCTGCTGCTGGACATCGAGCTACGCAACCGGGCACGGGCCGCGCTCGCGCTGCTGCTCACTCAGGGCGCTGGCCTCGGCATCCTCGTCGTCGGTTCCACCCAGGACCCGCGCAAGGAAGTCGTCGAACTGCGCGACTTCTTCCCGACCCGCGTCGCCATGCGGCTCAACGAACCCAACCAGGTCGACCTGGTCCTCGGTGACGGCGCCCGCAACCGTGGCGCGCTGTGCGACCAGATCCCGGCGCACCCGTCGATGCGCGGCGTTGGGTACGTCGTGCTCGACGACCGACCGGAGCCGGCCCGGGTGCGGTTCAGCTACGTCACCGACGACGAGATCCGCGCCATGGCCCAGACCTACGCTGCGTCGGCTACCCCGGCGGTCGAGAAGGTGCCGGAGCCGCGGAAGGAACCACGCCGGCACACGTACCGGCCAGGTCGGCACGCTGCCGGGCCGTTGCTGCCGGACAGCCTGGCGACCCTCCTCGACGGCGGTGAGTCGGCATGACCACCCGCCGCTTCTACCGGCTCCGCGCGCCGGACGTCGAGCGTGGCTCGTCGGCGGTCACGGTCCGCGTCACCGACGGCGAAGACCTGTACCTCGCCGTCGGGGCGGGCCGGCGTCGCATGTACCTGACCCCGGCCGAGGCATGGGCGCTGTGGCGCTGCCTGTCCGAAGCGGTCGCCTCCACCGGCGAACCACCCGACTGGATCCGCGTCCCGATCACCCCGAAAGGCCGCTGACCATGCACCCCAAACCCCACGGCCGGATCTGGGCCTACATCGGCACCCTCGTCGGCGGCCTCGCCTCTCTCGCCGCGAATATCGCACACTGCTACGTCCCACCAACCGACGCTCCGGCCGGCTGGTCGCCGGAGGTCGGCGCGGTCATCAGCGCGATGTTCTGGCCGGTCGCGCTGTTCATCGCGGTCGAGATCCTCGCCCGTACCCCGTGGCCGACGGGCGGCTGGTGGCTGCTGGCCCGGTTCGGGGGGCTGCTACCCGTCGCGCTCGTCGCCGCGGTGGTGTCGTACCGGCACCTATCCAGTCTGTTGCGCCACTACGGCGAAGACCCGCTGACCACTGTCGCTGGACCGGCTGCGGTTGACGGCCTGATGGTCATGGCCGCCGCCGCGCTGCTCGCCTCGGGCGCACGTCGACAGCCAAAGCCGATCGAGCCGCCGGCGCCGACCTCGACTGCGCCGGAACCGATGCCCGCAACCGAGATCCCCGTCGAGCCGCTGCCGCGCGCCATCAACGGCGCCATCCCCTCGGGAGTCGTGCGATGACCACCGACCTTCGCCCCGTCGAACACCACCTCATCGGTACCGGCCCCGAGCTAGCCAACGTCCTGCGCTCGGCGCACGCCCGGGGGCATCTCGTCCGCTGGGGCACCCCGGTCAACCTCGGCGCCGATCGGTACTCGATCGCCATAACGCTGCTCGAACCCCCGCCCGGCCGTGACGTCTGGCGTCACCGGCTTCGCATCGCCGGACGGGTGGCCGCCGTCGTGGCTGGGCTGACCGCGCTCGGCCTCTTCGGCTGGGGCGTCATCCTCGTCATCGAATGGGTCCGGGCACACGTCTGGCTCGTTGCCCTGGTCGGCATCGTGGGCCTGTTCCTCCTCGGCGCCTCTTCGAAGTCATCACGTGGCGGTCGCTCGCACTGCTCGGGGTGTGGTCACCGTTGACCCTCACCACCGAACCGCTCCCGGGCCTGGCCGACGAACCTCGGCCCGGCTCGCGGGCGGCCCGCATGCTGATCCCGCTCGCCGCCAACGTCGTCAAGGACATGGCCGCCGAGTACGGCGTGTGCCTACGCCCGGTCGGGCTGCGCCGTACCGACCTGGCCACCGGCCAGACCGAGATCATCGACGTGCCATGCGGTGCCACCCGGGAGGACAAGTGCCCACCGTGCGCGAAGCGGGCTCGCCGACTGCGCAAGACCCAGATCCGCGAGGGCTGGCACCGCACTGACGAACCCGCTCCCGGGCCGCAGCCGGCGACCGAGGGACAGCGGGCGCTGATCAGCCTGCGGGCGCATCTCGAGCACTACCGCGACCAGGCCGTCCGCGCCTCCGAGTGGGACCAGGTCGAGGAGATCGACGACGCGATCCGCGAGGTTGAGGAAGCCATCGCAACGGAGGGCCTACGCGGCACAGTCGCACCCCCGCACCGCGTCGACCACGTCACGGAGCCCAAACGACAGCGCTCCACCCGGCGGCGGCAAGACGCCCCGGCACTGCCCCGGCAGAAGGTCCAGCCACGCACCGTCGGCCGCGTCTACACCGCGCCAGACGGCACGGAGTACCGGCCGTCGATGTGGCTGACGGTCACCCTCGACTCGTACGGCCCCGTACGACCGGACGGCTCACCCGTCGACCCGACCACATACGACTACCGTCGCGCGGCCTTGGACGCGATCGCCTTCCCCCGGCTGCTCGACCGGTTCTGGCAGAACCTGCGCCGCTGCGTCGGCTGGAACGTCCAGTACGCCGGCTGCGTCGAGCCACAGCGCCGCCTCGCCCCACACGCACACTTCGCCATCCGGGGCACCCTCCCCCGGGCGGTGCTGCGGGAGGTGGCCGCCGCAACCTACCACCAGGTGTGGTGGCCCAAGATCGACGCGCCGACGTGCCGGCCGGTCTGGGACAGCGACGCCGAGACGTGGTGCGACGCCGAAACCGGACTCCCACTGACCACCTGGGACGAGGCGCTCGACGCGATCGACGCCGACCCCGACGCGGAGCCGGCGCACGTGATCCGGTTCGGCACCCACGTCCACGCCGAGGGCGTCACGGCGGACGACAAGAACGTCGACCGCACGATCGGCTACATCACGAAGTACATCACCAAGTCCGCGGCTGACTGCCACGCCATCACGACCGACCGGCAACGCGACCACCTGGAGCGGTTCTGGCAAGAGCTGCGGGTCATCCCATGCTCGGACCGCTGCGCGAACTGGCTGCTCTACGGCATCCAGCCCAAGAAGGCGCACGGCAAGCTCCGCCCCGGCAACTGCAAGGGCCGCGTCCACCAACGCTCGACCCTTGGCATCGGCGGCCGGCGCATCCTCGTCTCCCGCGACTGGTCCGGCAAGACCCTCGCCGATCACCGTTACGACGCCCGGGCCTGGGTCCGCGCACTCCTCGGCGCCTCGGCCGGCGTCGACCAGGTCCCGGTCGTCGACGAGCCGGAGCCCGGCACCCCGGTCCCGGTCGCCTGGGAGCTGGCCCGGCCCAACGACCCGGACATGCCGCCGATGCGGCACCGACTCCTGCGCGCGCTCGCCCAACGCATCCAGTGGCGCAACGCGCTCAACGCCGCCAAGGACCGCGCGGCGCAGTACGACGGCAACACCACTGAGGCAACCGACAACCACGGGGTGAAGGGCTGAGGGTGGACAAGACACTGTCGATCGATGAAGTGGCCGCGATCCTTCGCGTACCGAAGGGCACGCTCTACCAGTGGCGGTCGCGGCGGAAGGGACCGAAGGCGAGGAAGGTCGGCCGGCACTTGCGCTACGACCCGGCGGACGTACAGGCGTGGTTCAGGGATCAGGAGGCGGCCTGACTATGCCGGTTGATGATCTCTGGTACCTCGCGAAGCCCGGCCCGAACGGCGAGCGGGTCAAGTCGTCAAAGCACGGCCGCGGCAAGCGCTGGCGGTGCCGGTACGAAGACGCGCTCGGCAATCCGCGGGCAAGGCTCTTCGCGCGGAAGGCGGATGCGGAGGACTTCGACATCCAGGCGCGTGCCCGGCTGGCTCCCGAGACACAGGTAGAGCAGCCGGCACGGAACGTCGGCTTCCGGGAGTACGCCACTCGCTGGCGGCTGTCGCGGGAGGCCGGCTGGGCGCTGGAGACGCGCCGACGGGTGGAGTCCAACCTCCGGAACCACCTCTTCCCCGCCTTCGGCAACTCGGCGATGCGGGCGATCACACTCACGGTCGTGCTGGAGTGGCTCGCTCGGCAACTCGCCGACGGCAAGCCGAAGTCCTCGATCAAGCTGTACTTCGAGCTGCTCGATGCGATCCTCGCCGCCGGCGTCACGGACAAGGTCATCCCGGACAACCCGTGCTCCGGCGTGCGGCTGTCCAAGGTGCTGAGCGGAGTATCTCGGACGCCGAAGTGGGTTCCGACTGAAGATCAGGTTCTCCGGCTGTTTGATGCGGCCCCGGAGCGGTACCACGGCGCGCTGTGGCTCGGCGGTGGTCAAGGTCTACGGCTCGCGGAGGCGCTCGGTGTTGAAGAGGGTGAGCGCTGCTTCGACTTCGAGGAGGAACAGCTCCACGTCGTTCAGCAACTGCGCTATTCGCCGCAGACCTATGACGGCTTCTACCTGAGCCAGCCGAAGTCAGGCTCGTCGGGAACGGTTGACCTGGACGCGGTCGTCGCGGAACAGATCAAGACCCACATGAAGGAGTTCCCGCCGACGCCGATCGAGCTCGTCGACACGACGACCGGGGAGCCGGTCCGCCGGACCGTGTCCCTACTGTTCACAACCCGACACGGCAATCCGATCAACGACAAGATCTGGTCGCGGGAGTGGGCGAAGTGGCGGACGGCGGCCGGCTGGCCGGAGGACCACGGCACATTCCACGCGCTGCGGCACTTCTTCGCCACCATGTTGATCGCGCAGCATGTCGAGCCGCAGGAGGTTCAGCGTGCACTGCGCCACAAGACGCTCAGCATCACGCTGGAGACGTACGTTCATTGGTGGCCGAAGCGCTCCAGCCGACGGGGCATCATCGGCGCCGCGTTGACGGCTGCTGAGGCTCGGCGAGCTGCTCATCGCTAGAACAAGATCGAGACTGAGTTGGTCCCGGTTTGGTCCAAGCGATCATGGAGCAGAAGAAAGCGCAGGCCACAGCCTGCGCGGAGTGGAAGCGAGGGGACTCGAACCCCTAACCCCCGCCTTGCAAAGGCGGTGCTCTGCCAGTTGAGCTACGCCCCCGCGTGCCGGGGTTGGCACACCAGCACCGGTCGAAACCGGTGTGGAGGACTAGCGCAGGTCGGGTGCGGTGGTCGCCTCGTGCCAGAGGGCGCGCTCCTCGTTCGCGGAGCGGACGCGCTTGGCGACGTAGGCGGCGGCTCCGACAACGGCGACCACCAGCAGCACCTTTTTCCACATGTGGGGCTAGCTGGAATCGAACCAGCGACCTCAGAGTTATCAGCTCTGCGCTCTAACCGACTGAGCTATAGCCCCGTTCCAACGGCTGCGTTTTCACGCCATCCCGTTGCGACCGAGCAAGGTTACCGTACCCGTGCCGTCAGTCCCAAACCGGTTCCCCCGGCGCGCCGGAAACGCGCCGGGGGACCCGTCGTCAGTCCTTCTCGGCGAGCGTCAGCTCGATGCCGCCGACCAGGTCAGCGCACACGTTGTAGATGAACGAGCCGAGGGTCGCGAGGGCGGTGAAGAGCACGACGTTGACCACGCCCAGGAGCGCGGCGCCGCCGATGATGCCCTTGGCGGTGATGCGGAAGCTGTTGTTCGCCTCACCACCGGTCGAGCTGACGATGTCGGCCAGCATCTTGTTGACGCTGTTGAAGACGTCCATCGCGTCGAGTGCGAGGTACAGCACCGAGGTCGCCACGATGACGACCACAAAGAGCACGAACGACACCGCGAACGCGAATTTCATCACAGACCACGGGTCGATCCGCTTCAGGTGCAGCCGGGCCCGGCGCGGGCCGCGGCCGACGGCCGAGCTGACCGTCTTGCGGGCCGCACGCACGGCCTCGGTGACGCGGGCCGAGCCGGTGACCGGCGCGGCCGGCGCGTTGATCGCCTGGGTGGCCGCAGCCGGTGTGCGCACCGCCGCCCGAGCGATCGCCGAGACACTCGCGGTGCCCGTTGCCGAGCCGCTCGTCGGCTTCGCGCCGCTCTGGATCGACACCGGCTGAGTCGTGGACGAACCCACGGCCGACGCCGGCGACTGGATCGGCACCGTCAGCGAGTCGGGCGGCGGCGCCATGCCTGGTGCTCGTGTGAACTTCGGCGTGCCACCAGAGGTGGTCTCGCCGCTCCCGTTGATCGCGCCTGCGTCACCGCTGGCGGCAGGCGCCCCCGAGTCAGATCCCGTCATGGCAGCCTCTCCGGCCGGCTCGGCCTCGTCGGCTGCTGCCGAGGCGGTCCCCGACTTCGCCTGTGTGTCTGTCATCAACTAGTCCTGTTCGTCGGGTTCATCGGCGTTACGGGCGATCGCGACGATGGTCACACCCTCCGGAAGGTCCATGAGCTTGACCCCCATTGTGTTCCGATCCCTCGTACGGCGTACAGGCTTCACCGGAGTCCGGATCACGCCACCATTGGAGGTGATGGCAAACAGCTCGTCATCCGGGCTGATGACCACCGCGCCCACGAGACCACCGCGACGCGACGTGATTTTAGCGGTGAGCACACCCTTGCCGCCGCGACCTTGGATCGGATACTCCTCGATGGGAGTCCGCTTGGCAAAACCCCCGTCGGTGGCCACCAGAACGTCCAGATCCATCCCCTCACGCACCACTTCCATGGCGAGCAACTCGTCACCGTCGGTGAACCGCATACCGATCACACCGGACGTCGCCCGTCCCATCGGACGCAGCGTCTCGTCGTTGGCCGTGAATCGGATGGCCTGCGCCCCCTTGCTCACCAGGAGGAGGTCGTCCTCCGGGCCGAGGAGTGCTGCGCCCACCAGTTCGTCGTCCTCACGCAGGTTGATGCCGATGATGCCGCCCGACCGGTTGGAGTCGAACTCCTCCAGCTTGGTCTTCTTGACCAGGCCGTCCTTGGTCGCCAGCACCAGGTATGGCGCCACCTGGTAGTTCGGGATCTCGATCACCTGCGCGATGTGCTCGTCCGGCTGGAAAGCCAGCAGGTTGGCGACGTGCTGGCCCTTCGCTGCCCGGCTCGCCTCGGGCAACTCGTAGGCCTTTGCCCGGTAGACCCGCCCTTTATTCGTGAAGAACAGCATCCAGTCGTGGGTCGAGCAGACGAAAAAGTGGCTGACGATGTCGTCCTGCCTCAGTGTCGCACCCGATACACCCTTGCCGCCGCGCTTCTGGGAGCGGTACAGGTCGACCTTCGTGCGCTTCGCGTATCCCGTCCGAGTGATCGTCACCACAACGTCCTCGCGCGCGATGAGGTCCTCCATGGAGACCTCGCCGTCGAACGGGATGATCTGGGTCCGGCGGTCATCACCACGGCGGGCGACGATCTCGGCGAGTTCCTCGGAGACGATCTGCCGCTGCCGGGCCGGCGTCGCCAGGATGTCCTTGTAGTCCGCGATCTCGAGCTCGATCTTCGCCAGCTCGTCGAAGATGCGCTGCCGCTCGAGTGCGGCGAGGCGCCGCAGCTGCATGTCGAGGATCGCGGTGGCCTGGATGTCGTCGATCTCCAGCAGGTTCATCAGGCCGGTCTTCGACTCCTCCGCGCTCGGCGAGCGCCGGATGAGGGCGATGACCTCGTCGAGCATGTCGAGGGCCTTGACCAGACCGCGCAGGATGTGTGCGCGCTCCTCGGCCTTGCGCAGCCGGTACCGCGTCCGGCGGACGATGACCTCGATCTGGTGCTGGACGTAGTGCCGCACGAACTGCGCCAGGTTGAGCGTGCGCGGCACGCCGTCGACCAGCGCCAGCATGTTTGCGCCGAACGTCTCCTGCAGCTGGGTGTGCTTGTACAGGTTGTTCAGCACGACCTTGGCGACCGCGTCACGCTTGAGCACGATCACCAGCCGCATGCCGGTGCGGCCGGAGGACTCCTCGCGGATGTCGGCGATGCCGGCGAGCTTGCCCTCCTTGACCAGGTCGGCGATGCGCTCGGCGAGGTTGTCGGGGTTGACCGCGTAGGGCAGCTCGGTCACGACGAGCGTCGTGCGGCCACGCGCGTCCTCTTCGACCTCGACCACGGCGCGCATCCGGATCGAGCCACGACCGGTGCGGTATGCGTCGATGATGCTGGCCGTGCCGACGATGAGGCCCTTCGTCGGGAAGTCCGGCCCCTTGACGATCTTGATCAGCTCGTCGAGCGTCTCGGCCTCGTCGGCTTCGGGGTGGTCGAGGCACCACTGCACGGCGGCGGCGATCTCCCGCAGGTTGTGCGGCGGGATGTTGGTCGCCATGCCGACCGCGATGCCCGTGCTGCCGTTGACGAGCAGGTTGGGGATGCGCGACGGCAGGATCGTGGGCTCCTGTGCCCGGCCGTCGTAGTTGGGGACGAAGTCGACGGTCTCCTCGTCGATGTCCCGCAGCATCTCCATGGCGAGCGGGTCGAGGCGGGCCTCGGTGTACCGCATGGCGGCCGCCGGGTCGTTGCCGGGGGAGCCGAAGTTGCCGTTGCCGTCGATCAGCGGGTATCGCAGCGACCAGTTCTGCGCCATGCGGACCAGCGCGTCGTAGATCGAGGCGTCGCCGTGCGGGTGGTAGTTACCCATCACGTCGCCGACGACGCGGGCGCACTTCACATAGCCGCGGTCGGGCCGGTACCCGCCGTCGAACATGGCATAGAGGATCTTGCGGTGCACCGGCTTGAGGCCGTCACGCACGTCGGGCAGGGCCCGGCCCACGATCACGCTCATGGCGTAGTCGAGGTACGAGCGCTGCATCTCGACTTCGATGCCGACCGGCTCGATCCGGCTGGCGACCGCAGAACCACCCGCTTCGGGAATACCAGGAGTGGAAGTCGGTTCCGTCACGCTTTATCCCTTTTCTAGAATCCGCAGGTCAGATGTCGAGGAACCGGACGTCCTTGGCATTCCTTTGGATGAACGAGCGGCGCGCTTCCACGTCTTCGCCCATGAGGACGCTGAACAACTCGTCCGCGGTTGCAGCGTCGTCGAGGGTTACCTGACGGAGCATCCGTGTCGCCGGGTTCATCGTGGTCTCCCAGAGCTCGGGGTAGTTCATCTCGCCGAGACCCTTGAACCGCTGGATGTCGTCCGGCTTCGCGTTGGGCTTGGTCTGCTGGCGCAGCTCGATCAGCCCGTCGCGTTCGCGGTCGGTGTACGCGTACTGCGCGTCGTCACCCTTCTTGTTCCACTTGATCTTGTACAGCGGCGGCGCCGCCAGGTAGACGTGGCCCAGCTCGATCAGCGGTCGCATGAACCGGAAGACCAGTGTGAGCAGCAGCGTCTGGATGTGCTGGCCGTCGACGTCGGCGTCGGCCATCAGGATCAACTTGTGATACCGCAGCTTGTCGATGTCGAACTCGTCGTGGATGCCGGTGCCCAGCGCCGTGATCAGCGCCTGGACCTCGTTGTTCTTCAGCACGCGGTCGATGCGCGCCTTCTCCACGTTGAGGATCTTGCCGCGGATCGGCAGGATCGCCTGGACCCGCGGGTCACGGCCCTGCTTGGCCGAGCCGCCGGCGGAGTCACCCTCGACGATGAACACTTCGCAGACACGGGGGTCGTTGGACTGGCAGTCGGCCAGCTTGCCCGGCATCGAGCCGGACTCGAGCAGCGACTTGCGCCGGGCCAGCTTGCGCGCCTGCGCGGCGGCGACCCGGGCCCGTGCGGCCTGCGACGCCTTGGTGATGATGGTCTTCACCTCGGCCGGATTGCGGTCGAACCAGTCGACCAGCCACTCGTTGCAGACCTTCTGCACGAAGCTGCGGGCCTCGGTGTTGCCGAGCTTGGTCTTCGTCTGGCCTTCGAACTGCGGGTTGGAGAGCTTGACCGAGATGATCGCCGCGAGACCCTCGCGGATGTCCTCACCGGTCAGCTTCTCGTCGCCCTTGAGCAGTTTCTTGTCCGCGCCGTACTTGTTCACGACACTGGTCAGCGCACTGCGGAAGCCCTCCTCGTGGGTGCCGCCCTCGTGCGTGTTGATCGTGTTGGCGAACGTGTAGACACTCTCGCCGTACGACTCGTTCCACTGCATGGCGATCTCGACCGCGATGCCCTCGCCCTCCGAGCCGAACTCGACCACCGAGCGGTGGATCGGGGTCTTGGTGGCGTTGAGGTGACGCACGAAGTCGGCGATGCCGCCCTTGTAGCAGAAGACGACCTCTTTCTTCTCCTCCGGCACGTCGGGACGCGCGTCGCGCAGCGCGATCGTGAGCCCGCGGTTGAGGAAGGCGTACTCCTGGATGCGCCGGTAGATCGTCTCGTACACGTACGTCGTGGTTTCGAAGATCGTCGGATCCGGCCAGAACGTGACGCTCGTGCCCGTGCGGTCGGTCGCCTCGCCCTTCTGTAGGGGGTCGGGCTTGGAGTTGCGGTAGGTCTGCCGCCAGACGTATCCGTCCTTGTGGATCTCCAGGTCGATACGCGTGGACAGCGCGTTGACGACCGAGATGCCGACGCCGTGCAGACCGCCGGAGACCGCGTAGGCCTGGCCGTCGAACTTGCCGCCGGCGTGCAGAACGGTCAGCACGACCTCGACGGTGGGCCGCTTCTCCTTGGGGTGGATGTCGACCGGAATGCCACGGCCGTTGTCCACGACGCGCACACCGCCGTCCGCCAGCAGTGTGACCTCGATGGTGTCGCAGTATCCGGCCAGGGCCTCGTCGACCGCGTTGTCCACGACCTCCCACACCAGGTGGTGCAGGCCACGTTCGCCGGTCGAGCCGATATACATACCTGGACGTTTGCGGACCGCCTCGAGCCCTTCGAGCACGGTGATCGAAGAGGAGTCGTAGGACTGTTCGGGCTTGTTAGCTGCCACCCTCGGTCGCTTTCTCGCACTGGCCGGCCACGCGGATGGCGCCCCGGGTCTCGTGCGGAGTCGTGCGGGCACGTCGGGGCGGTTGTGGGCACGCCGGTAGTCCGCACTCGTGCTACAGAGCGCTCCGACCTCCAGCGGGCCGACCACCGCTGTGACGCACACGCGGGGATGTGATCGGCTGGCTTCATGTGAGCCGCCCCAATCTTACTGTGTGCGACCGACATTTTCGCACCGGGACGGCGCCTGTAGTCCCCGTAGCGGCCCGAACGGTGCGGTCCGAAGGTCCCCCCACGCAGGAGGGGTCTGGATGCGGAATGACGGGCGGCACAGCGCGTACCGGAGCCGGGTTTTGGGTTTTCGAACGTCCGGGGGTCGCGCAAGAGGCCGTTCGTGCCGTATGTTCCCCGCCGCGGGGCGCACGGGGGTCAGGAAAAAAGTGAGGGTGGGGCGCGATGGGACTCGACAACGTCGCCGTGCAGTGGCCGCGCACCGGCCGGTTCTACGATCCGGTGGCGCCGGCCGAGTTCGTCGACTTCGCCGGGCTCGCCGAAAAGCTGCCGCTGCACGCCGGGCCGGCCGCGGCGCTGGCCGACCACGTCGCGAAGACCGGCACCGTGCGGGTGACCGGCTACACGGAGCTGGTCGACCTACTCTTCGGGCTCAATGGCGTGTTGTTCGCCACTGACGCCGCCGCAGAGGACGAGGACCCGGTGATCAGCCCCGACGACTGCGCGTGGATCGCCGGCGGGCTGGAGCGCTTCGTCAACGGCCATCAGCCGTATGGCGAAGAGATCACCTTCGAGACGGTGAGCACTGTGCTGCGCAAGGCACTGGAGGGCTCCCGCCTGGCGGAGCAGCAGCTGCGGTGGCTGCAGAGCAGACTCGATGCGCTTCGTGACGACTCGGGCAACGCTCCGCAGTGGAGCTACTCGATCGCCGAGCTCGACGTCCTCGCCAAGTTCTACCGGCGGTGCGCCGATCGCGGATTCGCCGTCTACGCCGACTTCTAGCGCGGCGTCCACCGGGCCTCAGCCGTACGTGTCCCGGGGCCCTCGGCCCCGGATCCGGCGCGGGCCGCGACTCCACGACGGGGTGCTCGGACCCTGGATGTGCAGCTTCTTGACCACGTTGTGGCCGACCTCTCCCGCAATGCGAGCCAGCAGTTTGCCGGCGAGCATCCGCAGCTGGGTCGCCCAGGCCGTCGACTCCGCCTCGATCGTCAGCTCACCCTGCTCCAGCTTGAGTGGTCGGCAGTGTGCCGCGACGTCGGTGCCGACCACCCGCTCCCACTCGCCGAAGACCTTCGCCTCCGCCGTGGGGCGCTGCCAGCCGCGCTGCTTGACGAGCCGCTCCAGCACCGTGCCGAACAGCTGCGGGTCGCGCGGATCCGGACCCGGCCCGGTATAGCCGCCGCGCCGGCGCACGGGCTGGTCGCGGACGGTCTTGCGCGGCGGCTTGGCCCGATGCTTGGCGAGCGCGGCCTCGACCGCGGCCCGGGCCAGCTCGGGGCCCGTCGGCTCGGCCGGCCCGGACGGCTCAGACACGGCGCACCTCGCCTCCACCCACCTCGTAGCGCGCACCACGCAGGGTTCTCGGAACGTCATCATCCACGGCGCAGGTCACGATCACTTGGCTCGCCGCGCCGACCAACTCCGCGAGCCTGTCCCGCCGTCCGGCGTCGAGCTCGGCGAACACGTCGTCGAGGACCAGCACCGGCTCCACGCCGTCGTCGCGCAGCAGATCGTAGGCGGCCAGACGCAGCGCCAGGGCGAACGACCACGACTCGCCGTGGCTGGCGTACCCCTTGACGGGCAGCTCGCCGAGCGTCAGCACCAGCTCGTCACGGTGCGGGCCGACGAGGGTGACGCCCCGCTCGATCTCCTGCTTGCGCACCTCACCGAGCGCCTGGAGGATCGTCTGCTCGACATTGTCCTGCGTGGTGTCATCAGCCCATGACGCATTGTAGGCGATTCTGGCGTCGGAGCGGCTGGCACTCACCGCGGCGTACGCCTTGGCGACATGTGGTGTCAGCCCGGCGACCAGGTCGAGCCGCGCCTTGACCAGCTGCGCGCCGTGCCGGGCGAGGTGCGTGTCCCACACATCGAGCGTCGACAGGTCGCCACCGCGGCTGCCGCCGGTCTTGCGGGCCAGATATGCGCTGCGCAGGAGCGCGTTGCGCTGCTTGAGCACCCGGTCGTAGTCGGAACGGACGCCGGCGAAGCGTGGCTGCCGGGCGACCAGCAGCTCGTCGAGGTACCGCCGCCGCTCCGAGGGATCCCCGCGGACGAGCGCCAGATCCTCCGGTGCGAACAGGACGAGCTTCAGCGCGCCGAGGATGTCACGGGCCCGGGTGACCGGCGAACGGCCGAGCCGCGCCTTGTTGGCCTTGCCCGGCTCGATCGCAAGCTCGACCAGCAGCTCCCGCTCGTCGTGCACAACGGCGCAGCGGACCACGGCCCGGGTGGCACCGAACCGCACCAGTGGCGCGTCGGTCGCGACCCGGTGCGACTCGAGCGTCGCGATGTAGGCCAGCGCCTCGACGAGGTTGGTCTTGCCGACCCCGTTGGGGCCGACGAGCACGCACGCGCCCGGGTCGAGCTCGACGACCACCCGCTCGTAGCTGCGGAAGTCGACAAGCTCGAGACCCCTGACGTACAACTACAACTAGTCCTTCTTCACGGCGTGGCCGCCGAACTGCTGGCGCAGCGCGGCCACGGCCTTCATCGCCGGCGAGTCGTCCTGGCGCGACGCAAATCGGGCGAAGAGCGACGCGGCGATGACGTTCATCGGCACCGCGAGGCGGATCGCCTCCTCGACGGTCCACCGGCCCTCGCCGGTGTCGTCGGCGTAGCCCTTGAGACCCGACAGGTTGGGGTCCTCGTCGAGGGCGCGGTCCAGAAGATCAAGGAGCCAGGACTGGACGACCGAGCCGGCCCGCCACGACTTGATGACCTCGGGGATGTTCTCGACGTATTCCGACGCCTCGAGCAGCTCATAGCCCTCGGCGAAGGCGTGCATCATGCCGTATTCGATGCCGTTGTGAACCATCTTCGCGTAGTGCCCGGCACCGGGGCCGCCCGCATGCGCGAAGCCGAACTCGCCGGCCGGCTTCAACGCCTCGAAGATCGGCATGCAGTGTTCGACGTACTTCTTCTCGCCGCCGACCATCAGCGCATAGCCGTTGGTGCGGCCCCAGATGCCGCCCGAAACGCCGACGTCGAGGTATCCGATGCCGTGTGCACCGAGCCGCTCGGCGCGCGGCCTGTCGTTGCTGAACCGCGAGTTGCCGCCGTCGATGACGATGTCACCGGAAGACAGCAGGCCGGCAAGCTCGTCGATGGTGGGCTCGGTGTACTGCACCGGGACCATGATCCACACTACCCGCGGCGCGGCGAGCTTCTCGACCAGCTCGTTGAGCGACGAGACATCGGTGACGTCGGGGTGGTGGTCGTAGCCGATGACCTCATGCCCGGCGGCCCGTAGCCGCTCGCGCATGTTGAAGCCCATCCTGCCCAGGCCGATGAGACCGAGCTGCATTTGCAGTGCCTCCGATTCAGCTGCTTCAGCTGCCGATGCGAACCGGCATGATCAAGTACCAGTAACCAGGAACGATTTCTCCATCATCCTTGGCCGGGGACATGACCGCAGGCTTCTTCGGGTCAGTGAATGACAGCACGGCGATCGGTGCGTCGAGCGCCTTGAGTCCGTCAAGCAGATATTGGTGGTTGAAGGCGATCGTCATCGGCTCGCCCTCATATGTGCAGTCCATCGCCTCGCTCGCCCGGGCGTCCTCGCTGCCGCTCGCCTCGACGACGAGGCCATCGGCGCTGAACGACAGCCGGACCGGGGTCTGCTTCTCGGCGACCAGGCCGACGCGGCGGACCACCTCGTTGAGCGCGGACACCGAGACACGGGCCTGCGCGTTGTGGGTGTCGGGCAGCAGGGCCCGCACCTTCGGGAAGTCGCCGTCGAGCAGGCGCGACGTCGTGCGTCGGGTGCCGCCGGCAAAACCGATCATGCCCTCGCCGAGCTTGCCGCGGGACAACGCGACCGACACCGAACCGCCGAGCGGCCCGAGGGTCTTCGCGGTGTCGTCGAGCGTGCGGGCGGGCACCAGTGCGGCGAGGCTGACGTCGGCCTCGTCGGGGCGCCACTCCAGCTCGCGCACGGCCAGCCGGTAGCGGTCGGTCGCCAGCAGGGTCAGTTTGGTGCCCTCCAGCTCGATCCGGACACCGGTGAGCATCGGCAGCGTGTCGTCACGTCCGGCGGCGATGGCCACCTGGGAGACCGCACCGGCGAACACGGCGGCCTCGACGGTGCCGGCGAGCTCGGGCATCTCCGGCAGCGTCGGGTAGTCCTCGACGGGCATCGTCGGCAGCGTGAACCGGGCACTGCCACAGGTGATCTCGACGTGTGAGCCCACCGCGGCGACGTCGACCGGCTTGGCCGGCAGCGCCTTGGTGATCTCGGCGAGCAGGCGACCGGAGACGAGCGTGGCGCCGTCGGCGTCCGCGTGCACCTCGACGGTCACCTGGCTGGAAACCTCGTAGTCGAAGCCGGACACCTGCAGGCGTCCGTCGGCGACCCGCAGCAGAACACCGGCGAGCACCGGAACGGAGGGGCGGCTGGGCAGGCTTTTGGCCGTCCAGGCGACGGCATCGGCGAGCGCGTCGCGCTCGACTCGGAACTTCATCGCGGTCCTCCCGCGTCGTCTCGTCTCAAGCGTGGTGCGGCGCCTGGGGCTCGTGGGCCGTCCGGTGACCGCCTATGAACCTTAGGGCTTCCGGGCGGCGGTCGTGCACCGACCCCGCCAAATCAGGACCTCAAAAGTTTTCCACCTGCTGATGATTGCTTTTTTCTCTTCTTAAAAGAAATTTCCTTCGTAGTCATCGGTGGTGTGGATTCTGTGGAAAACCCACATATCCGCTGGTCAGCGTCGTGCGGACCGGTGGATGAGGTGTGCATGAACCCCTGTGTACATCCTTGTGGATTGTGGATTACCGATTTTCCACAGGCGTTGTCCACCGGTTGTCCACCGGTAATCCCCAGGGTTCGTCCACCGGCTGGGGATAAAGGGCAGCGAGACGCCGTCACGTTCTGTATCGTGATTGGTGACGCTCTGGAATCGTCCACATGGAATCCACACACCTTCCCCAGGAGTTATCCACAGGCTGTGGAAGGCGGCTGTGTGCAACTTGTAGTCGGTTGGTGACCCGGACCCTCGGCGGGGTCGAAAGTTGGCACAAACGGAGTTATCCACAGCAAATCTGTGGACTGCCTGTGGGGGTCTGTGGAGAACTCCCTGCTGGACCGTGTGCACAACCTGTGGACTCGGCTGGGGACGGAGTGTGGAAAACTTGCGGCCACATGGCCATCATTGCAGCCAGGTGGCCTGTGGACACGGTGGACAACGTCGGTTGTCCACATGCTGTGGTCAACGCAGTGGACGACGCACATTTCTTGCAGAACCGTCTCTGAGCCTGTGGATATCGCGCTGGGAGCCCCTTCGACGGGGTCGGCTGGCTCCTGTGCCATTCCGTGTCGGATCGGCCTGTGGAGCCTCGGCCATGGCTCCGGCGAGGCGGATTCGGGGCTTCGGCGAGCGGGTCATGCGCCGCGGCTCGATGTGCCGGCGCGCCGGGTCTTGCCGCCGGGCGGGGTGCAGCCGAGGCCTGGAGGTGAGGGCGTCTTCATGATCATGGACGTTCCGCGGGGTTCCAGCCCACCGAAACGTCCGTGATCATGAAAGCGCGTTGTCGTGCAGCACACCGGCGAGCCGTGAAGCCATGAGAGCCGCCAAGCAGCAGCCCGAAGCCGTCACGCCGTCTGCTTGATCCGGTTCGTCAGTTCGGCGATCTGGTTGTACAGCGACCGCCGCTCCGCCATCTGCTGCCGGATCTTGCGGTCGGCGTGCATCACCGTCGTGTGGTCACGGCCGCCGAACGCCTGGCCGATGCGCGGCAGGGACAGGTCCGTCAGTTCGCGGCAGAGGTACATCGCCACCTGACGGGCGTTCACCAGCACCCGCGACCGGCTGTGCCCGCGCAGGTCCTCCAGGCTGACCCCGAAGTAGTCGGCCGTCGACGCCATGATCTGGTCGGCCGTGATCTCCGGACCGGAGCCGTCGGGGATGAAGTCGCGCAGCACCTCTTCGGCGAGGCTGAGCTCGACCGGGGACCGGGTCAGGTTCGCGAACGCGGTGACCCGGATCAGCGCACCCTCGAGTTCGCGGATCGACGACGCGATCCGGGAGGCGATGAACTCCAGCACGTCCGGCGGCGCGAACAGCCGCTCCTGCGCCGCCTTCTTCTGCAGGATCGCGATGCGTGTCTCGAGGTCCGGCGGCTGGATGTCCGCCAGCAGGCCCCACTCGAACCGGGTTCGCAGCCGGTCCTCCAGCGTCGCCAGCTGGCGCGGCGAGCGGTCCGAGCTGATGACGATCTGCTTGTTGGCGTTGTGGAGCGTGTTGAAGGTGTGGAAGAACTCCTCCTGCGTCCGCTCCCGGGTCTCCAGGAACTGGATGTCGTCGATCAGGAGGATGTCCACGTCGCGGTACCGGCGCTGGAACGCCTGCGTCTTGTCGTCCCGCAGCGAGTTGATGAAGTCGTTCGTGAACTCCTCGGTCGACACGTACCGCACGAACCGGGCGTTGCCCAGCATCGTGGCGTACTGACCGATGGCGTGTAGCAGGTGCGTCTTGCCCAGCCCGGACCCGCCGTAGATGAACAGCGGGTTGTAGGCCTTCGCCGGCGACTCGGCCACCGCGACCGAGGCCGCGTGCGCGAAGCGGTTCGAGGAGCCGATGACAAAGGTCTCAAAGGTGTACTTCGGGTTCAGCCGGTTCCCCGCCGAGTCCCCGGCGGGCGTCGTCGCTCCGCGCCGGTCGTCCCGTCCGGTCCCGGGCGACGGCGGCCGGGGCGGCGGCGCCTCGTCCAGCGGTGACAGCAGCTCGTCGCGGGCCGCCTCGAAGGCCGACCCCGAGTGCTCCCCGCGCGGCCCGTCGTGACCACGGCTGACGTCGAGACCGCGGCCGCTGTCGACCCCACGGGACCCGTCGTACCCCCGCGAGCCCTCGTATCCCCGGGAGCCCTCATACCCGCGGGAGCTGTCCGGCCCCCGCGAGTCCACGTCCCGAGCGTCCATGCCCCGTGAGTCCATGCTGCGGGGGTCCAGACCCCGCGAACCCTCCAGCCCTCGGGACGGTCCGTCCAGCCCGCGCGGCGTGTCCAGGCCGCGACCGTTGTCCAGGCCACGCCCCCGCTCGGGCGTCGTGCTCGGCAGGTCGAACAGCCCGTCGCTCGGCTCCCGCGACGCGGGCGGCGGCTCGTCGAGCGACAACTCCCGTCGTGCGGCCGCTCCGTTGGACCAGTGGGACGCCGACGGCGCCGGCAACTGCGGCGCATCCTCCGGCGGTCGTACGGTCACCGCGACCTGGATCGCCCGGCCTAGCTGCCGCGACAGGGCCTCGGTGATCACCGGCCGTAGTTTCGTCTCGATCACGTCACGGGCGAAGGCGTCCGGCACGGAGAGCAGCGCGGTGTCTTCGACGATGGCCCGCAGCCGGGTCAGCCGCAGGTACGCACGCTGCTGTGCCGACACGATCTCGTCGGCGAGCTCGTCCGTAGCGGCATGCCACACTGCTGCGAGGTCGGTGTCCGTCAC